>CAZNMD010000026.1:0-1527 GCA_964574355.1 uncultured Candidatus Saccharibacteria bacterium | reverse complement strand
GCTTTCCCAGAATCAGGAATAAAAACGTACTGAACCCTATTCATCCGTTAAATGGTGCCCAACAAGGTCGTACTTTTTCTCCAGATCGTCAAAAAGAGTTTCTTTACTCAAGCCCACCCCAGTCATATAAGCACCTCTTGCAAGAAGATGAGCTGATACTGGGTTCGTCAAGAGAATAAAAAGAAATGAGATAAGCGATTTAGAGCCCACTTCAATGTCCTGGAAGTAAGCCGTCACCCCTAAAAGACAAAGGCCTACTCCAAGGGTCGTGGCTTTCGTCACAACTTGCAACCTCGAAAAAAAATCAGGCATCCGAAGTATTCCAACAGCCGCAAAAAAACAAAAGAGTGCACCAATAAAAATCAATATTGAAGCAGACAACTGCATCATCTGCCTACCCCCTTTTCAATATATTTTGAGAACGCAACCGTTCCCAAAAATGTGATGAGTGACAAAGCCAAAACGACATCCAGAAAAACCGAATCTGAATACTTTGTTTGAAAACATAATATCATGCACACAAACTGGACGGAAAAGAGATCCAATGCTGCAACCCGATCCGGAAGACTCGGCCCAATAATCATCCGAATCACCACCAGCAACATGCTCAATGCAAGTAAAGCCATTGCACCACCTAAAATAAACCCTGAAGTGAACCAAACCATCTAACGAAGGACCTCCAAAACACGCTTCTCCAAGCCTTCTTTGATTTCCTGAATCGTCTGGTCTCGACCTGCATCATGAGCATAGAGCACATGGACATAAATGTACTTTTTATGGTCAGAAATATCAATGGTCAAAGAACCTGGCGTAATTGTCAACAGATTGGCAAGGATTGAAATCTCTTCATCAGTCTCTGCATCTAGGGGGATCGCAACAATTGCCGGACGAAGATCAAGCTTTCGTGAAAAAATTGTTCGCGCCAACTTCAGATTAGAAATAACCAATTCCTGGAAAAAGAAACCCAAAAATAGAACCGTTACTCTGACACGCCGCATATACCGCGTTGTGGTAATAAACCCACGTGTAGCAAGAAGCCACAATACCGCATACCCAAGCAAAAACCCGGCGATAAGATTTTGTGACGTAAACGATCCATTCATCGCTGCCCACACAAGTGCAAGAAAGATATTCCAAAGAAACATTTACCTGTCTCTCCCAAGTGCCTGTTTCGCATCCATCACTGCTTCAATGTATTTGAAATGAAAAAGACATTCCTTCGCTGAAGCTTGGCAATACTCTTGGATTGTTCCAAGGAACACTGTTAATCCCAGAATCAAAGCACTTGTTATCCCAATAGACACTAGCAAACGGGGATGAAGTTTTATGTGTCGATGATGTACCTCATGATCTGCTTCCGTTGCAGAATGATCGATATGTGCTGAAAAAATCTTGACCATTGAAATCAAGGTCAACAGGCTTACTACTAGGGCAAGGACAGCAAGGACAGCAAGAAAATACTCATGACCTTCCAAAGCGCCTCGTATGAGAGTAAATTTCGCCCAAAATCCTGAAAATGGTGGTATC
>CAZNMD010000025.1:0-2157 GCA_964574355.1 uncultured Candidatus Saccharibacteria bacterium | reverse complement strand
GCCCTTATTGAAACCTTATATAAAGAGGGATACATAAAAACAAAACCCACTAATCCTTCGATATTTCAATATGAAATAAAGAATCAGGGAGACTATTTACTTTCGGTCAAATAACACTTTTTTATCAAATTTAACGTTTCTTATTGTGAAACTTAGCGTGAACCTCACGAAGATGTTTGTCCGTCACGTGTGTATAAATTTGAGTAGTTCCGATATTTGCATGACCTAAAAGAGCTTGAACACTTCGTAAATCAGCACCGTTTGATAATAAATCAGTGGCAAACGTATGACGTAAGACGTGGGGTGTAACCTTCTTACTAATACCCGCTTTTATTGCATACCCTTTAACCATTCTCTCAATGGAGCGCGGGGACAAACGTAACGAGTCTTGTTTTTTAGCTTCGTTAAGAGCTTTTATACCAATTTGTACAAAGAGAGCCTCGTCAATATCAGCTCGATTATCAATATATGTCTTTATGGCATTTTTAGCCTCCTTAGAGAGAAAAACGACCCGAACCTTATCACCCTTACCACGAACAGCTATTTCATCACTTGCCAGGTCAATATCTCGGGGTAGGGAACAAAGCTCAGAAACTCGAAGTCCAGTTGAAAAAAGAAGTTCAAGAATTGCCCGATCGCGCAACACCTGCAACGTATTTCCCGTAGGAGCCTCTAGTAAGCGTTTTAATTCTGCTTCTGTAATTAAATCGAGTGAACGATCCCCAACCTTTGCAAGTTCAATACGATCTGGCGCAAGGGCAGGGATACCGCGGCGCGCCAAGTACTTCAAGAAAGCCCGGAGCGCGATAAGGTAATAATTCTGAGTTTTTTTCTTTAGAGTCGCCCCGGCACCCTCACCTGTCATTTTTCGGCCAGAAGCACTCGCTTTTGCTGCAGCTTTAGGGTCAGCCAACCGGCGATTAAGGGCAATTCGATATTCACGAAGGGAATCATCGGTTATATCTTTCGGATTTTTGGCTTTGGTAAAAGATAAAAACGACCTTAGATAACGATCATAATTTTCAACTGTTTTCACACTTCTCCCTCTTTCTATTTCAATGTATTGGAGAAACTCACTAACAAGTTCTTCAAGATTCTTATGCATGTCGCACAATATTTTAACACAAAAAAGCTATACTGAGCCTAAAACCAGGAAAAATTGCTGCCTATTGCCGAAAAATGGCTTATGTGCTACGCTTATCCCATGCTTACGAAGACCAAGAAACAGAAGATTATCAAAGGGGCGGCCATCCATGAAACCGACACAGGCTCTCCTGAGGTACAAGTTTCAATTCTCACAAAGAGAATTGAGGAACTTACCGACCATCTCAAAAAAAACAAGAAAGATTTCCATTCTCGTCGCGGCCTTTTGTCTATGGTGGCAAATCGTCAAAGTATGATGAATTACCTCAAAAAGAAGGACGCTAAGCGTTTCTCAGCTATCTCAAAGAAAATTGATAGCAAAAAGAAGTAATTTGTTGAAGGTTCTCTTTTTTATAGTTTGAGTTTTCGTTTCGTAAGAACGTGGCAGACTTTTTTTCTGCCAAAGAGTATTGTTTCTTTTTATTATAAAGCTCTAGCACTATTTGCTAGTGCATCCTCACACTCTCGTTTATTTTGAGAGAACGGGGTATACACATTCTTTATGTCAGTTATTAAACACAAAAACCAGCGCGTCGGTGTCTTTATAGACGCGCAAAACATGTACCATAGCGCAAAACATTTATACCGCGCTCGAGTAAACTTTAAAAAAGTCGTTGACGACGCCGTTGACGGACGCCAGTTAATTCGAGCTATCGCCTATGCGGCTTCAACCGAATCTGGGGAAGAAAAGTCTTTCTTTGACGCCCTTTCAAAGGCAGGAATTGAAACCAAAACGAAAGATCTGCAAATTTTTGCCGATGGCACAAAAAAAGCAGACTGGGACGTTGGGCTTGCCGTTGACGCAATTAAAATGTCACCAAAACTTGATGCCGTTATTATTTGTTCCGGCGACGGAGACTTTGTCCCTGCAGTTGAATACTTAAAAGCAACTCATGGTTGTCAGGTAGAAGTTGTTTCGTTTGGTAAATCAACATCAACCAAACTCATTGAATCATGCGACTACTTCATGGATTTAGATGAAAATCCAAAACCATACCTCATCGGGGGGAGACG
>CAZNMD010000024.1:0-3202 GCA_964574355.1 uncultured Candidatus Saccharibacteria bacterium | reverse complement strand
AAATCGCAGCGCGGCATGCTGCAAACCGAAAACGAGAAAAGGCTCATCCAAACGGAAACAGTTTACTCAGAACAAACGGCAAATTGAAACCTGGTCACAAAACCAGAAACGGCGTAGTCCAAGCGCAAAAGATTTTACCAAAAGGTCACTGGTAACAATGACAACTCCCCACACTCTCCTTTGCGGAGAGTTTTTCTTTTTATAAAAAGAAAAACAGTAGAGGAAACGGGGTTTCAATTTCTAACGAGCAAATTAGTTTGCTCGCTCCGGAAACACAAAGTATGCTCCGCATATTTGTGCCCCCGGCAGGAATCGAACCTACAACCACTCCTTAGGACGGAATTGTTATATCCATTTAACTACGGGGGCGAACACTCAAACTATAACCGAATACGGCCCAAAACAAAAACATCCTTAAAAATAAGGATGTTTTTGTTTTGGGCTAAAAACCCTAATCTTACACTCCTAAGAGTTTCGACAAACGAGCTTCATCAAAACCAACAGTAATCTCACCGTCAATGGCAATAACAGGAACACCCAACTGTCCTGATTTCTCTACCATCTCCTGACGTTTTGGAAGATCCGTTGCGACATTATACTCACTATACGAAACGCCGTGTTCCGTAAAGAACTGCTTCGCAGAATTACAGTACACACACGTTGGTGTCGAATAAATCTCAACTTTCTTAGCTGTTTTTGCCATTGTAATCTTCCTTTAGTTTACTTAATAAAGTAATTATACTCGTGATACTCACAAACAGTCAATCCGATAACCTGTGCGGGTAGCGGGAATCGAACCCGCGTCTCAACCTTGGGAAGGTCGCATTCTACCACTAAACCATACCCGCCCCGTTAGAAACGAACCTAATTTCAAAATCTGCCACCAACGTCAACCCTCACTTAATAAACTTCCCGCCACTTCCCACTCACACGCGCTTCTAACGGGGCCCGCCCGATTCCCCCGCATCAACCACTCTCCTAATAAAAAACTATTATACCGATCTACTTCCAAAGGCGCCAGATTTGCCACCAACGAGTCTCCTCTTCAATATCTTGGCTTTCTTTTGTCGCCGATGCGTTACTTACTATAAAAATAACCTGTTCTCCCTCCTTGGCGTAAGGTAACCTAGCTTGAATTTCCTCCTCAATGCCCTCCTTCGTTCCAAGGCGATCAATTGATTCTTCAAGATAAGAAACACGGGCAGTAAGCGCTTCTTGTTTTCCCACAACCCCATCTAATTCACGCACATTAGCGACATATCGTTGATACATAGCAAAGGCTCGCGTCGACATCCAGATAGAAAAAATCAACAAAAAAATAAGAACTGGCCATGAAATCATAATATTTCTATACCGACGACGTTTTAAGGTAGGTTGCATATGAATATCATTATCATTATAACGTCTCTCTTTAATGTTGCACGGAGACAAAACTTGGGGCATACTAACTCTCTCAACCAATAAAGCGAACCATGCTTGTATCAAAAAAATCCCGAAAAATACTGAACTCGATTTTCGTTGTTGTTTCGGTTTTTCTTATTCTTGGACTACTCGCTTCCTACGTTCCTATTTTCTTCGTATAAACAAAATCGTAGGCCTTTTTAGTCTCGTTTAACCATCTTAAGGAAAACTTCCTCAGGAATATTTACTGTCCCTAATTCTTTCATCTTTTTTTTGCCTTTCTTTTGTTTCTCACGAAGCTTCATCTTTCTTGTTATATCACCACCATACATATGCTGCGTAACATCTTTTTTCATAGCAGACAAACTACGCGAAGACATGATGCGTCCAAGAGCTTTACCTTGAATTTTTGTCGTAAACATTTGGCGAGGTAAAATTCCATACAACTTTTCAACAGCTTTTTCAGCCTCTTCCTCGGCTCGACGACGAGACACGATACGAGCAAAAGCTGGAACCGGCTCATCGGCCACCAAAAGCTCCAATTTAATAACATCAGCCTCTCGCAGCCCAATAATCTCATACGAGAGTGACGCATAGCCGGAAGAAACGCTCTTTAATTCGTCAAAAAAATTACGCATAAGCTCGCGAAGTGGGATTTCAAGCTGCAAAGAGACCCGATGATCGCCAAATGACTCTGTCTCACCCGCTACCGCTTCGTGCTCATGCAACAGTTGCATAATTCCACCAAGATAATCTGCTGGCGAAATAATAACAACCTTTACCCACGGTTCATAAACTTTTTCAATATCACCATACTCAGGAAAATGTACCGCTGAATAAACAACCTTTCGTTCGCCACGTTTTGTCTCTACCTCATAGGTAATTGATGGGGTTGTAACAACTAATTTTAAATTAAATTCGCGACGCAGTCGTTCGGTAATAATTTCCAAGTGAAGCATACCCAAAAAACCGCAACGAAAACCTCGTCCCAAAAGACCTGACGACTCCTCTTCGTGAACAAAAGCTGAATCAGAAAGTCGAAGCTTCCCTAAAGACAAACGAAGTGTGTCAAAATCGTTTTGATCTTCAGGATAAACAGAAGCCCACACGACAGGTCGAGGTCGCTCATACCCATGCAACGCCTCGATTTTTGAACCATCAAGCGCAACCGTATCACCAACGGTTGCAATACCAGGTTCTTTAATACCGGTAACAAGATAGCCAATTTCCCCAGCAGAAAGAACTTCTGATGGAGTCCTTTCGGGAGCAAAAGTTCCAAGTTCTAACGGTGAAAAACGCGCTTTTGGTGCAAGAAGGAGGAGTTTATTTTTCTTTGTCGCAGCTCCATCCGTAACACGAATATACAAAATAACCCCCGCGTGGTTACTATAGGCGAAATCAAATACTAAAGCCTGAAATGCGTCCCCTGTTGCAGGTTTTGGGGCAGGAACACGATCAATAATCGCCGCCAAAAGCTCTTGAACGCCCTCACCTGTTTTTCCTGAAACTTCAAGAATGGTATCGATAGGACACCCAAGCAATGTCGCAACCTCAAGTTTCGTCTCGGGAATACGAGCCAAAGGTGAATCTATTTTTGAAATTGCAGGAATGATAACAAGCCCTGCTTCTTTAGCCTTTTCAAGCGTTGAAAGTGTTTGAGCCTGAACACCTTGCGTCGCATCAACCAAAAGAACAGCTCCTTCAACTGCACGCATAGCTCGAGAAACTTCATACGCAAAATCAATGTGTCCAGGAGTATCAATCAAATGAAACACATAATCTGTGCCGTTGTATGCATAGC
>CAZNMD010000023.1:0-3626 GCA_964574355.1 uncultured Candidatus Saccharibacteria bacterium | reverse complement strand
CGGCTCGCCAGGAATTGTTCCTCCTGGTACTTTTTTAAACCCAAAGAAAAAGAACAACCCTCCTGCAAATGCCAGAAGAAAAAGAACACCAATAACAATCCAATTCTTAGAACTCATTAAACTATCCTTGTACGTTCAATTATTTTCCGTAATACGAGAGAACAGCATCAACTCCTGCCTTATTTTTTGTCCACTCAGTATCGGTATGATTTGTAAGAAGAACACTAATTGCAGGAATATCATTTTTAGCGAGCCAATTTACCATATCACCGGTAATCTCATAAAAATTAAATTCCTCGTACGCCTTATACTTTGAAGCATCTGAATACAACTTAGTAAGCTTGGTTGTTTCAGCCAAAACACCTTCGTGACAATTTGAAGAAAATACACCACCAGCAGCACTGTACCAAACAACTGCAGCAACAGGCTTATACGCATTTACATACGCCTGAATCGCTTGACTCTCTGGTTCAGAAAAAGCCTTTGTTCCACCACTTACTGATTTACTCTGCCACGTGCCTGTTGCCTGCCAATCACAATCAAAATTTCGATTAAGATCTACATTGTTTGCGTTGAAGCGACCAGGAATCGTCGCACTTTCATTTTTTGGGACAGCCGAGAGAGCGAAACGCGAGGTTGTACCAACAACCTTATTAAGACCATCTGGATTCAATACAGGGATAACCGTAACTTTCACATTTGAAGGAACCGCCGAAGGATTTGCTTTCAAATAGTCTATAAGATCGTAGGCAACAAGAGCGGTGTTCCATTCATATCCACCATGAATACCTCCAACAAAGAGAACTTCCTTCGTTCCTGTACCAAAATGGTACGCAACAATATCTCGATTCTCTACCGATTTACCAATAATGGTCTTTGTTTTATCGACAACAACATCAGGAGTTGTTGGTGCGGTGTTGACAACCTCATTTGAAGTAACCGGCGGAGTTTCAGGTGATTTTTTAACAAAATAATAAGCCCCCAAACCGATAAGAATAATGACGATCAGAGCAATAATAGTTTTTTTCATACCCGTTCAGTTTACCACATATAAAAAAGACACCATCTGGACGAAAGTACCTAAAAAGGTGCTGCTATAAAAAGCAAAAAACCTTCAAACAAAGGGTTATTTTACCCTCGAAATAAAAGGTATTTCCCGCCTAAAAAATATCATGCATTTTTATAAACCTTCCACGTACACTTTAAAATTATTAAGAATTGATTGCCAACCAGCCCGCTGAAGCTCTTCTGTATTTTCGTGTTCCATTTCAAATATTTCAACAACTCGAACACCACCACCTTCCGCCAAAAAAGAAATCTCGACTGTTCGCCCATCATCCAAGGTGTATGAAAGTAATTTCCTCTCTTCAATCTGTGTGTACACCCCGGAAAAATCAAAAGAGGTAGAACCATCCTTTGCTGCAAGTGTAGAAGAAAAACGACCGCCAACCCTAAGATCATTCGTGGCCTTTTGACACTCCCAATCATCTGACGCGTGCATCCAAGCAGTTACATGTTCCGGTTTGTTCCAAGCATCCCACACCTTTTGCATATCAGCATGAACGTCCGCCTCAATAGTTATTTTTTTATTCATTGTGTCTTTATCACTTTTTTTGATTCTCCTTCACCCGAAAGGCAACAATTTTTCGAATCAAAGCTACAGGCAAAGGCTTATTAAAAGGAAATTGAATCGTGCCTTTTGATGTTTTGTAATCGGATAACTCTTTTTTGAAACTACTCACCCCCGATGGGCCAGGAAAAAATCCAAGATGCTTTTTAAAAACTCCGAAATGAACAAGGTTGCCATTCAAGACAAACGTCGGGATTCCATACGAGATTGTTTCTTTAGCTTTTGGTGCAGACTTTTTAATAGCTACCCTTATTTTTTTCAAAAGAACCTGAACCTCTTTTGAATGATTGGCTATATAAATATCAATATCTTTAAATGATTTCATCTCTTTTTAAATTTTTACATCTTACTGTAAAACTTCTTTTGATTGAGCAACCGAATCTATGCATTTTTTGGAACAAAACGTTCCGGTTTCTTTTTGGCAATCAGTGCATGCAAGAAAATGGAGGTGACAGGCATTATTCGCACAGTTCACATATGACTCAGTCTTCGCATCACACAGATAACACTTCCCAATAATTTCTCGCGGACCACCAAAATCCATCGTCAGACGCTGATCAAATGTATAGAGCGTTCCTAAATAATCCTTGCCCGGATATTTTTCCATGTAACCGTGAATACCATTATCTAGCTGGTACACATCTTTAAATCCTTCAGAAAGAAGATACGCTGACATTTTTTCACATCGTACCCCACCCGTGCACACAGTCAGCACCGTTTTATCTTTGAGTGGCTCAAGTTTTGACATAACTTGAGGTAAATCGCGAGAATTTCCAAGTTCTGGATTTACTGAATTTTTAAAATGACCTGATCGAAATTCATAATCATTTCGCATATCAACAATCACAAAATCTTTTTGTTGTTCATACCAAGCGCGTAATTCTTCGGGTCGCAAATGAGGCGCTGTCTGCTTGCGCGGATCCACCTTTTGCTTATCAAAACGAGTACCGACTATTTCATCACGAACCTTAACCGAGAGCTTTGGAAATGATTTACCCGTACCTTCGCTTGTTTTTACCTGCACATCAGAAAATCGCGAATCCTTTAAAAATTCGTCTTTGAATATATTTGTGTTTTCTAGCGTTCCTTCGAGCGTGCCATTAATTCCCTCTTCCGCCACAATAACTCGCCCCATAAGACCAAGCTCTTTCGCGCGTGTAACTACCCACTCTTTTAAGGCTTGTGGGTCTTCAATGGTCACGTATTTATAGAAAAGCAGAACCTGATATTTCATAACAGACACAGTATAGTATGGCGTTTGGAAAGGTAAATGGTCTATTGACTTAGTGATGATAAAAAAGAAAAAGACCGACTTGTGATAAAACACTTTCGGTCTTTCTTTTAGTCATCACCTTACCGGTGACACCTACTGTAATTCACGCAGTCATTGTAAAAGCATGATCCATCCGACTGCTGAGCACTGCAATAAAAAGGACCGGGGCCACGAAACCCGTTTTCTTCCGAAGAGTCTGTTTCTACCGGATCATGAGTGATAACTTCTTTAGAAGAAAACGTGTTTGACTTATCAGGCTTCAACCGTGGCCAAATTAACCAAAGAAGGAAACAAATTGCTAACACAACAACAGCGAGAGCTCCGTACGGCCCTATAAAGTCCATAATAATCCTTTTGTAAAAGATCCCAAACAACAATACATCTAAAATTATAAAAGTAAATAATATTGCTTAGCCGGAATTCTTTTCCTCTTTTTCTGCTTCGGTTTTTGTTTTGTGAACCGTACCAGGTTTTTGAGTTAAAAAACTTTTACTGGAGAATAAACTTAGTGCGAACTGTAACCATCACATCTTTATTTTTACTAGATGTGTCATACATGCCGTAATCGCTTATATCAACTCCACCCTGAGGAAGAACCTGCACAACACCTCCCGTGGCCGACTTAAGTGCACCAACCGATCTTCCAGTTTCTTTTGCTATAGCTTCCGCGCGCGCCTGGGCATCTTTGATTGCGCCCGATAATAATTTCACTCGCTCTTCCGG
>CAZNMD010000022.1:0-4949 GCA_964574355.1 uncultured Candidatus Saccharibacteria bacterium | reverse complement strand
AATTTGTTGAGTGTCCAAGGTGGACATAATCAGCAGTAGGATCAATTCCTACATAGGCACTAATTTTTTTTCCAGAAACAAGCACCTCTTTTAGGGCCTCTTTTGAGGGGTATATAGTATCAACCGAACGACTTAAAAGTTCATCTATTTTCTCAGTTTCTGTGTTTATACTCATACCTGTTGTGGGTTAAGAAAGACGACTATACTTTACCACGTACCCCTTAAACCGCTATATAGGGCAGAAACAAAATGCTACCATGAGTACCATGACTTCAAAAAGAAAAGGTTCGAAGTTTATACTAAACATTATTTTAGTACTTTTTGCTGGTGGACTTTTTGGTCTTGGCTCTATTGCCCTTTGGGTCGCAACAATGCGCATACCAGACTTAAACTCTTTTGAGGTTCGCCGGGTAACAGAGTCTACAAAAATTTATGACAGAACAGGCAGCATCCTCCTTTACGACGTACACAACAGCATACGAAGAACCATCATTCCATTCGAGGATATTTCTCGAAATATAAAAAATGCGACCGTTGCTATTGAAGACGCAGAATTTTATCAACATTCTGGTATTCGCCCCCTTTCTTTTCTCCGTGCCGTCATTGCCAATCTTCAAACAGGCTCTTTTGGACAAGGAGGATCAACAATAACTCAGCAAGTTGTTAAAAACAGTCTTCTCACAACAGAAAAGCGTGTATCACGAAAAATAAAGGAATGGATTTTGGCAGTAAAACTAGAGCGTATTATTGGAAAAGATGAAATCCTTTCGCACTATTTAAACGAAACACCTTACGGAGGAAACGTATACGGGGTCGAAGAAGCCACTCAAGCTTTTCTTGGAAAGCGCGCAAGTGATGTAACACTAGCCGAGGCTGCATATATTGCCGCCCTTCCCCAAGCACCAACCTATTACTCACCATACGGTAACAACCGAACAGCACTTGATGCCAGAAAAAACTTAGTGCTTCTGAAAATGCTTGAGAATTCTTTCATTTCAAAAGAGGAGTATGACGAAGCCGTTAAAGCTGTTGTGGAATTTAAACCTCCTGAAGAATACGGAATCAAGGCCCCCCATTTTGTTCTTTTTGTGAAAGAACAACTTGAAGAGCGATACGGCAAAGAAGCTGTTGAAAATGGTGGATTAAAGGTCGTCAGCACTTTGGATTATGACCTTCAAAAAAAAGCTGAGGAAATTGTTAAAAAAAATGCCCTAGAAAACAAAGAAAAGTTTAACGCTGAAAATGCGGGACTGGTGGCAATTGATCCAAAAAATGGCCATATTTTAGCCATGGTCGGATCGCGAGACTACTTCGACAAAGAAATTGATGGAAACTTTAACGTAACACTCGCAAAGCGTCAGCCTGGATCATCCTTTAAACCTTTTGTGTACGCCACCGCTTTCAAAAAAGGTTACTTACCAGAAACAGTTTTGTTTGATGTAAAAACAGAATTTTCAACCGAATGTAATCCTGACGGCACTCCCCTCGTTCCCGGAAACGAAAACCGATGTTATATGCCGGAAAATTACGACCACATATACCGGGGCCCTGTGAGTTTACGAAACGCTCTCGCACAATCAATCAACGTTCCAGCCATAAAAACCCTTTATCTTGCTGGTTTACCTGAATCACTGGAAACAGCAAGAGATTTTGGAATTTCTTCTCTTTCTGATGTTGGACGCTATGGATTAACCCTTGTGCTTGGTGGAGGTGAAGTAAGCCTTCTTGAATTAACAAATGCGTATGGAGTTTTTGCTACAGGCGGCATTCGACACCCCCACCAAAGCATTGTTTCTATCACCACACCAACAGGAGAAAATGAGGTTTTACCCCCTGAAAACACTCGACGAGTTTTAGATGAATCCGTGGCACTTATGATATCCGACGTCCTTTCTGACAACGTTGCTCGTGCGCCTGCATTTGGTGAAAATTCATATCTTAATATTTCAAACCATGAGGTTGCTGTAAAAACAGGCACGACTAACGACTATCGAGATGCTTGGATTGTTGGGTATACCCCAAATATTGTTGTTGGGGCATGGGCAGGAAACAATGACAACAGCTCTATGGAAAAAAAAGTTGCTGGCTTCATCATTGCACCTTTATGGAACGAATTTACAACATTCGCACTTGAGAGACTTCCAAAAGAGCCTTTCCCTCAACCTCCGAGTATTGACCTGGACTCGGTTAAACCGCAAATTCGAGGTGTTTGGCAAGGAAATGACCGTTATATTGTCGACACAATAAGTGGAAAACTAAAAACCGAATATACCCCAAAAGAGACACAAGAGGAGAGGTATGTCCGAAGTATCCACTCGATCCTTCATTGGGTTGATAAAAAAGACCCACGAGGACCAATCCCCCAAAACCCAGAGAAAGACCCTCAATACACATTATGGGAATATGGAGTTCGTTTATGGGCACTTGAACGGGGACTCTTTGATGAGGCAACTTCCTCTATTCCAACCGCCTACGACGACGTACACGGCCCACAGTTCAACCCTAAAATAGTAGTGGGTGGATTGATACCTGATCAACAAATTAATCAAAATAACCGCATTTCTATTTCAGTAACAAGTCAGGGTTTTTATCCTCTAAGTAGAGTAGACTACTTCATCAACAATAAACTTATAGGAACTGTATCAAAAGCTCCTTTTATCTTCTCGTTCACTCCTCGTTATGTTGAAGGAATTACACAGAAAAACGAGCTTTTGATTGTTGCTCACGATAGTGTAAAAAACAAAACTGAAACAAATTTACGATTTGAAGTGCAGCTAGAAAATTAAACAGACACTAAACAACACGAATATTTTTTATTCTAGAATAACGGGCTTCTACAACCTCTTTTATTTTTTTTTGGTGAATAAAAAGTTCGTTTTTTGTTGCCGCAGTTCCTTTAATTAACGCGGTGTCACCTTGAATCACTACTGAAATAGTAAGTTTTTGGCTAGAAAAATAATCTTTAATTATCGCCTCAACACTTTGAGGGTTGGGAACTTTATCTAACTGCCCTTTTTTGCTTAATAGATATGTTCCAATTTGTTTCATGTGTATTACCTATTCATTGGCATAACAAGGTATAAAAATGTTTTATCAGAAACACCTCGGATAATAACGGGTTTATTTGGACCACTAAACACAAAAGAAAGGGTGTCTGCCCCAACAGAAGACAAACAATCGACTAAATATCGATGATTAAAACTCATAACCACATCTTCACCCTGAAAGGCGGCAGGAATATTAGTGGTCTGTTCACCAATTGTCTGATTTTTTGTTTTTATTTCAAAAATTTTCTCCTTCACAAGAACCCGAATATTGACCTGTAAAAAAGTGTCAGAAAAAACATTAGCAATTTTCATTGTATTAATGAAATCTTGCTTTGAAACAACAACCTCTGTTGATGTTGTTTTTGGAATAATCTGTTTATAATCAGGAAAATTTCCACCAACAAGACGTGATGTTATATACGTCGTTCCAGCTGTGAAAGAAATTTGCTGACCTTCAACACAAATTTCTACATTTTTTTCTTGTAACAATCCTAGGATTCTCGCTATCTCCTGAGCGTTTTTACTCGGCAATAAAACAGTTTGGGGTTCTTTTGTGTGTTTTAAATAAATCTTTTTTTCAGCTAACCGAAAAGAGTCTGTGGCAACAAAAAGAAGTGTATTGTCATCAATGGTAATCATCACACTGGCATATTCTGGTTTAACAGTGTTTACAGCCGAACTAAAAACAACTGATTTAACACCATTAATAATATCTACAACTGGTACTGTAATTATATTTTGATTTCCTAACAAAGGAATCGTTGGAAAATCGTTATAATTCATCGTATTAAACGTTGCGGTACTTTTACCCAAACTAACCACAACAACCCCCTCTTTTGTTTCTAGTGAAAGGTTTTTTTCTTGCGGTGTTGTTGAAACAAAAGAAAGAAGGTTTCCTATAGGAACAGCAACAACACCATCTTCCACTACTTTTACAGGTATAGAAATTTCTATACCTAACTCTAGGTTTGTGGTTCTAAGAAGAAGTGTTCCTCCTCGGGTTTCTAAAAGCACACAGGATAAAACAGGGAGAGTTGCGTTCTTAGCAGCAACCTTTTCAATTGCAGTAAGAGCTTTTTCAAATCTTTCTTTTACACACTCGACTTTCATTCTTTAAATAAAGTTTATTATTACTAATTAGGACTGTTGATATGTGGATATACTCATTTTCTTTTTATTTTAAGCCGTACCAATCAGGTATGTTTAGTGCGTATAACGAGGAGTTGTTTTTAATAAGGTAAGTTTCTTTTTAGTGAGTAAGAAATTGTTTGTTTTTATCCCCACACGTCCACACAGTATTAACAGCGATCTACCTGGTTATTCACATTGTTATACACATTACGATAACATTGAGCGTATTTGAGCGAGCTCCTTAACTAACAGCCCATCAGTTTTAAGATCGTTTTTAATTTTTTCACACGAGTGAATAACTGTTGTGTGATCGCGTCCTCCCATTTTGTCTCCAATAGAAGGGTAGGAGATGTTAAAGTCCTCTCGTAATACATACATAATAATTTGTCTTGGACGCACCACTTCCTTTCTTCTTGTTTTTTCCGTGATACTTTCTTCGTTTATGTTGTAAAAATTTGAAACCATATGAATTAGTTCTTTCACGGAAACCGTTCGTTTTGGCTTGATAGTGTTTTTTATCAAGTTTTTTACCTCAAGAACATTCAAATCCCGGCCTTTTAGTTGGGTCTGGCATCCAATTGAGTTAATCACACCCTCAATATCTCGAACATTTCCGTCTACCGTTGATGCTAGAAAGTCGAGTACTTCTGGTGAAAGTGTAACACCACTTAATCTTGCTTTTGCCTGAATAATAGCCACACGAGATTCATGGTCTGGGGCGGGAATATCAACTGCCATGCCTGCCGCAAATCGGGACTTTAAACGCTCCTC
>CAZNMD010000021.1:0-6501 GCA_964574355.1 uncultured Candidatus Saccharibacteria bacterium | reverse complement strand
CGGAACAACAAAAGATTGAAGCTCTCCAGAAACAACTCATTGAACTTCAGGCACTAGTTGCCAAGTTGGTGGCACAGTTGGAGGAGGTGGTGAAACAAAGAAGGGTGGGGATGTGATATTTCCAAAAAGAAAATAAAAACGAAGCCTAATCGGGCTTCGTTTTTAGGGAAGACATGTTGACAATTAACCCAGTCAATATTTTTTTGCATGTTACACTTTTTGAGTGAGTTACGAGCTCCTTATTACAAATGTGCTCATGTCTTTGTCGGTGCTCTTTACCGTGGGTGCTGGCGTTTTGGTGTATATGCGCTCAATCAAGAGTACTGTTACGGTAACATTTCTTCTTACCTCAATTGCTTTGAGTGTTTTTCAGCTGTCGCATGTTATCGGAATAAATTTAACTGATCCAAATGTTTCTCGGGCGGTGTTCATGTTTAATCTCATTAATATTCCGCTTCTCTGTTTTAATGCTCATTGGATTTTCGCCATAACAGGCAAAATAAAAGAACAGCGGTTACCACTGATTTTGTTTTATGGTGCCGGAGCTATTTTGTTGGCTTTTTACCTTGTTTTCCCAGATTCGTTCCTTCTTGCATCAAAGGCAAAAATGTATTTTCCCAATTACTATGATGCCGGCGCACACTATTGGATAATGCGGCTCTATATTTTTATAGTTTCAATTTATTTTACATTCCACGCGCTTCACGTTTATTTTACAACTACTGATTTATTGATTAAGAATCGTTTGCGCTACGTTATTATGGCGCTCTTGTTTGCGTATTTTACAGGTTCTACCGCCGTCTTCCTTGTTTTTGATGTAACAATCGATCCTATTATGTCGGTGTTTATGAGTTTGTATCTTATTCCGCTTGGTTATGCGACGTTTCGTTATAAATTGGTTGATATTAATATTATTGCGCGTCAAGCGTTTGTGTATGGATTGATTGTCACGATTTTAACCAGTGTCATTGCGATTGGTAGTTTTTCGAACCTTTATATTTATCAGGCGTTTCCTGATTTTCCAATTTGGCTTATGCCGGTTGCAACATCAGCGCTCGCGGTTATCGTGGGAATTATTGTGTGGAAGAAGATGCGTGAAAATGATCTTTTAAAATACGAGTTTATTACTGTTGTAACCCATAAATTTAGAACGCCTCTTACTCATGTGAAGTGGGCAACAGAACTTCTCTTATCTCAAGAGTCAGATCCTTCGAAGCGACATGAAATCGAAAATATTCGAGAATCAAATTCAAAATTAATTGATTTAACGTCAACTCTTATTGCTGTCGCTGACGCCGATCGGCCGGAAAGTTCGCTGTATAAATTTGAAAATCTTGTTCTTGGAGATTTAGTAGCTGATGTTGCTCTGGGTTTAAAAAGTCGCATAGAAGAAAGAAAAATTTCTTTTTCACTTGAACGTTGGGATAGTGGAGCAATGATGAGAGGTGACCGTGAGCGTATAAAATTTATTGCTCAAACTTTGGTTGAAAATGCAATTTCATATTCACAAATTGGAGGAACTGTTGTTGCTGCGGTTGAAACCTCAAGCAGAACGCTTTCTCTGCGTGTGAAAGACGCTGGTATTGGTATTGCAAAAGAAGAATTACCGCGTTTGTTTACTAAATTTTATCGTTCACCTCGTGCTCGTACTGCTGATACGGAAGGTGTTGGGGTAGGACTCTTCTTAATCAAGGCGATTGTTGATCGTCACGGTGGCACGATTGAAGCTGATTCTCCTGGACCAAATATGGGCACAACATTTTTGGTTAGTTTTCCGAAGTTAGGTTAACGAAGCCTATAGTTCTCAGCTTTTAGATTTTAAAAAAGAGAATCGTTCTCTTAGTAAAGAACACGGGTATCCTTTATACTTAGGTGATGGAACGCTCAGGAGCTACCTTCACTAAAGCCTATGAAAGGCTCAATAAGGCCCAAAAAGCGGCTGTAGACACGACTGAGGGGCCGGTAATGGTGATAGCGGGTCCAGGCTCAGGAAAGACCGAAATCTTGGCTTTGCGCGTAGCAAATATTCTTCAAAAAACTCAGGCCACACCGGGAAATATTTTGTGTCTGACTTTTACCGAATCAGCTGCCTCAAATATGCGTCAGCGTCTCGCTACTCTTATTGGAGAGAAGGCATATCGCGTCGCTATTCATACGTTCCATAGTTTTGCGACTGAAGTCATTGGTCGCTATCCAGAATATTTTTATGGTGGAGCTTACATGAGTCCGGCTGATGATTTGATTCGTTTGGAAATAATTGAAAACGCGCTTCGTGATTTACCGCACGGACATCCGCTTCGAAGCGAACATCCCGAGCAAGGTTACGTTTTTCGAAAACCTGTTTTAAAAGTAATTGGGTTTTTCAAAAAAGCTGGATTAATGCCTGATGAGTTGGGATTAATCAGTGAAACCAATGAAAAAGATATTGAAGCGCTTGATCCTATTATTGCTGAATATTTTGGTGACCGAATTTCAAAAAAAGAATTTGGGAAAATCCACGAGGCGCTATTAAAAATTGAAGTGTTGGCAAAAAAGGCGAAAACCGATTTAGTTCCTCATGTATTTTGGAAACCATATTCGGTTGTTGTTGCGTCTTCATTAAAAAAGGCACTTATGGAAGCGCAAAGCCAAGACTCAGGAACACCACTTTCGACTTGGAAATCAGATTGGTCAGAGAAGGGTGATGACGGAAAAAGACACTTGAAAGATGGTGGTGATAGGTTGATTCGAATGAAAGAGGTGGCAACCATTTATGCCCACTATCAGAAAGAACTTTTTGCCAGGGGTTACTTTGATTTTGACGACATGATTTTGGACGTGATTGAAGCCGCTTTAACTCATACTGCACTTCGGTCAGAACTTCAGGAAATGTATCAGTACATGCTTGTTGATGAATTTCAAGATACAAATGATGCCCAGATGCGATTGGTGCGAATTATTGCTGACGCAGAAGTTAATGAGCAAAAACCAAATCTGATGGTGGTTGGTGATGATGATCAGGCGATTTACCGTTTTCAAGGGGCAGATGTTTCTAATATCTTATCTTTTGCTACTTCTTGGAAAGATGTTGCTTTTGTGACAATGACTGATAATTATCGTTCAACACAGGATATTCTTGATGCCGCTTCATCAATTATTGGTCGCGGCAGCGAAAGGCTTGAAAAGATTCTGCCGAATATTGAAAAGAAATTGGTTTCAGCAAATAAAAATCTTTCTCCCGGAGAGATTAAACATATTTGTCTGCCCACGTCGCCTCATGAGTACCATTTTGTTGCCAAGGAGATTCGTCGTTTGATTGATGGTGGTACTAAACCCGAAGAGATTGCTGTTATCGCAAGAAAACATCGTCAACTTGAAGATCTGGTTTCGTATTTAAAAGCGGTGTCGGTGCCTGTTCGATATGAGCGAGAGCAAAATGTTCTTCTTGAGCCGCACATTAAGCAAATTATTACTATTGGAAAATTTTTGCAGACAGTTGCTGATGTTGGGAAAAATGAAGCAGATTATTTACTTCCTGAAATCCTATCTTTTCCTTTCTGGGGAGTTTCTCGAATTGATATTTGGAAAGTTGGAACTTTGGCTGCAAAAAACCATGAGACATGGTTAGCGGTCATGCTTTCATTTGAGAATAAAGCTATTCGTGAAATTGCAGAATTTCTAATAGATTTGTCGCTTCGTGCAAAAAATGAACCGTTAGAACAAATTATTGATCGAGCTATTGGTGCTCACGCGCCGATAGTTCTAGACTCTGACGAAGATGAAATAACTCAACTTAAAATAAAAGATAACGAATTTTTAAGTCCTTTTAAATCTTTTTATTTCAGCAAAGACCGATTTCTCCACGCGAGGGCCGACTATTTGTCGTTTTTGTCGAGCCTTAGAACGTTCATTAATGCGCTTCGCGAATATAAGCGAGGTAAGACGTTGTCTTTGGCTGACTTGGTGGAGTTTGTAGTGTTTCGAGAAAAAAATGATTTACCGCTTAATGATTTCTCGCCTTTTGCCAATGCCGAAAGTGCCGTTTCTCTATTGTCGGCCCATAAAGCAAAAGGGTTGGAGTTTGATACAGTTTTTGTTTTGTCGTGCCTCGATTCGATTTGGGTGGGGCGGGGTGAACCAAAAAGACTTATTCTACCGGCCAATATTCCTATTGAGCCAGCTGGTGATAATGAAGATGATAAGTTACGACTTTTTTATGTGGCGCTGACGCGTGCGAAGCGACATTTGTATTTAACTTCTTATGAAAGCAAGGATGAGGGCGGCAATGTTTCTCCATTACGGTTTTTACTATCTGATGGTAATAATTCTCTCGGTAAAGTTTTCACGCCGGTACATTTTGCTTTGGATGTGCCTGATACCAGTGAAGTTTTGGAGGCATCATGGCTTTCGTTTCACACTCCGCCGTATAGAGGCGAAGAAGAAGCTTTGTTAAAAAATTTACTAAAAGATTATAAACTTTCAGTTACGCACCTTAATAATTTTCTTGATGTTGCTCATGGAGGGCCACAAAAATTTATTGAAAATAACTTATTACGTTTTCCTCAAGCAAAAACAGCATCAAGTGCGTACGGTTCAGCGGTTCATGAAGCACTTTCACGTATTGTTGTAGCTCAAAAACAAGATGGGAAAAAACCATCCGTTAAAAAGGTAGAGGAATGGTTTTTGTTGGCGCTTACACGAGAGAGACTCCCTCTTCGTGATATTCGTGTTCAAAGTGAGCGGGGCAAGAAATCGCTTACCACTTTTTATGAGGCAAAGAAGAGTAGTTTTTCGCCCGAGGACCTTGTTGAAGTTGATTTTAAATCACAAGGCGTGGTTATTGGAGGAGCACATATTACGGGTAAGATTGATCGCATTACTAAAGCTGATGATGGTTCCTTGATTGTTCGAGATTATAAAACTGGTCGACCTCTATCTTCATGGGAGAAAGGGAGTGATGATGAACGACAGAAATTACGCACGTATCAACGACAACTTTTCTTTTATAAACTGTTGCTAAAAAATTCTCGTGATTTTTCTAATGCGGTAACAAAGCAAGGGGTGATTGAATTTATTGAGCCGGAGAAGGGAACATTGATTGATCTAACTCTTACTTTAGAGAATGAGCAAACAAAACGATTACAGGACCTTGTGTCTTTAGTTTTTTCTATGATTGTTGAATTAAAATTCCCAAGTATTAAAAAATATTCACCTGATCTTAAAGGGGTTATAGATTTTGAAGAAGATATACTAAAAGGTACTTGTGTGTTTGAATAGAGCTTATATGCTCAGTCTTTACCTCAAAGGCACAACAGGGTCACTTCCTACCTCTACATACGGTATTTTAGTTGATGGTGAGGAGGTTGGTGAGTGTCAGATTCGGCGTCGTTTGGGTAAAAGTAAGGATATGCCAGAGGGTTTTGGAAGTCATATATACTTTGAAATCAAAGAAGAATTTCGTCGAAAAGGGTATGCAACGGAAGCTTTACAAGAGCTTTTAAAAGAGGCAAAGAGACTTGGTTTACAGGAGGTTATGATCGTTGTGTCTGATGAGAATGTTCCTTCGCGAAAGGTTATTGAATCAAATGGAGGAGTGCTTCTTGAAAAGAAGCAGGATTTAAAGGGTCAGCTTCAGCGAAAGTATCACGTGGTATTGAGATAAAAGCATGCTTTTGTTTTAGTGCAGAAAAAAATGCCGTGTATGCGGCATTTTTTTCTGCACTAGATAGCAATTTTTATTTAACGAGTGTGTTTATTACGTCTCGAAGAAAATCAATTGGAAGTGCTCCTGAGAGGGTAACAAGTTTTCGAGTTGGGCCAACTTGAACGAGGTCTGTTGCTCCAAGAAGGGCAGCTTTTTGTTTTAGAATTTGCTCGGTTTCTTCACTCACTTCTTCACGAAGAATGAGTGCACTATGAGGGGTTCCTCGTCCTCCGGCTGCTATTGCATCATTTATTTGTCTATCAATTTTTTCCTTGTATTTTTCAGAGTCCATACATGCAAGGAGAGCTGTTTTATTTACTCCCAGAGCTTCTGCGGTACTCAAAAGAGCAGCTTCTTCGAGTTGGTTGTTGGATGGAGTTATTTCAAATAATTTATTTATGAAATTCCATGTCGCAGTTTTGTTTGAGAGCTCGTTAACACACTCGACAGCAAATGATTCACGTACAGCTTTTGGGTGTAGTTGAACTAGTGGAAAATGTCGGTAGACCCATGCAAGTTTTCCATTTTTACCAAATTCATCCATCAGCGTCTTCATTGTTGCGTGGAATGTTTTGCAGTAAGGACATTCAAGATCTGAAAACTCAATAAGAGTTATAGGGGCTTCTGGATTACCAATAAAATGATCATCGGGGGTTACTGGAGCAATTGTTATTGCTATCGCTGGTTGATCATTTGTTAATGTTGGTGCCACGGCAGTATTACCCTTTGAAAGATAAATTGCTCCGGCAATTAAGGCTCCTGCAACAACAATTGCAATTGGAAGAGATAATTTATTAGTAGATGTTTCTTGGGAAGAG
>CAZNMD010000020.1:5503-11342 GCA_964574355.1 uncultured Candidatus Saccharibacteria bacterium | reverse complement strand
GGATCATATCCGAGCGCGCGGGCTAGTCTGGTGAGAATTTCGTTATCAGTCGGAACTCCCTTGGCTAGTTCGGTTGAGGTTTTTGTACCCATTAAAAATCCTTTTCTGTTGCGTATCGTATAGTACTTGGTAAGAATGTAAACCCCTGGGAAGTATCTTTTGTGGAAAAGGGTCAGAAGAATGATACGTTTCAGTTTTTTGAATATGGTCAGAAGTGTTTTAAATTAAGTATAAAATTACAGTACTTGTCAATAAGTAGTATGGTACATCTTTTACCCGAAAAGAGTGCTTTGTCAGAGCCGTTTGAAGGTAGCTTTTAAGGCTTTTGGTCAAGGCGACTATTTTGTATAAGAAGACGCTATCAAACCCATGCATTTCGCTTTGTATATCAAGCATTTATTGGTAAAATAGGTATATGAAAAGAGAGGTCGCCGTGACCACTTTTTCTTTTGAACAAAAAATTTATGGCAGAAAAAAAAGATGAACAGAAAGGAAAGGGAGGCGGCCATTATGACGCATCGTCTATTACCGTTCTTGAAGGTTTAGAGCCCGTACGAAAGCGTCCTGGTATGTACATTGGGACAACCGGTCCTGATGGATTGCATCACCTTATCACTGAAATTTTTGATAACTCACGCGACGAGGCGATGGGTGGCTTTTGTAA
Organism: uncultured Candidatus Saccharibacteria bacterium; assembly: GCA_964574355.1. Lineage (GTDB taxonomy): Bacteria > Patescibacteriota > Minisyncoccia > Phycocordibacterales > DSPV01 > CAZNMD01. Next base: position 10,678 of record CAZNMD010000020.1, on the reverse strand, counting down.
TGATATTGAAATTTCTCTTTTGCCTGGTAACAAAGTGCGGGTTGTAGACAATGGTCGCGGTATTCCAGTCGATACACATAAACAGACAAAAGTTTCTGCTCTTGAAACAATTATGACCACCCTTCATGCTGGTGGAAAGTTTGGAGGGGAAGGATATAAAGTTTCTGGAGGTCTTCATGGTGTAGGAGCCTCAGTGGTAAACGCTCTCTCACGATGGATGGAAGTTGTTGTTCACCGTGATGGTGGTGTTTTTCAACAAGAGTATGTTCGAGGTAAAGCTAAAGCAAAAGTTAAAAAACTCGGCACTTCAAAATTGCACGGCACAATCACCACGTTTGATGCGGATCCAGAAATTTTTCCTGATGTTACATATGATTGGACTCGTATAGTGAATCACATGCGTCAGCAGGCTTACTTGGTGAAAGGTCTTCGTATTGCTCTTTTTGATGCTCGGAAGTTTAATGATGGCAAAGATATTGATTTGGCTGATGTATTTTATTTCCGAGAGCTTGCCGTGTCAGTTCCCTCGTACGCTTTTTATTTTGAAGGAGGATTAGCTTCGTTGGTTCGTTTTTATAATCAGTATCAAAAACCGATTCATAAGAACGTTTTTTATATTGAGAAGAAGGCAAATGAACACGAAGGGGCAGAGGTGTCTTTGCAGTACGTTGATGATGTGACATCTCGTGTGATGGCTTTTGCCAACAATATTCATAACCCTGAAGGTGGAACACACGTGACCGGCTTTAAGACAGCACTGACACGTACGATAAATGCCTACGCAAAAAAAGAAGGGTGGACAAAAGATGAGTCAGATACCTTTACTGGTGATGATGTTCTTGAGGGTCTAACAGCTGTTATTTCTGTAAAAATTCGTGACCCACAATTTGAAGGCCAGACTAAGGCCAAGCTTGGAACCGTTGAAGCTCGTGGAATTGTTGAGGGTATCATGAATGAGGCCCTTGCCGTGTTCATGGAAGAAAATCCTGAAGATGCAAAGGCTATCATCAACAAGTCAGTTTTGGCGATGAAGGCTCGTAAGGCAGCTAAGGCGGCTAAGGATTCGGTTCTTAGAAAAGGTGCGCTTGAGGGCATGACCCTTCCTGGGAAATTAGCTGATTGTCAGACAAAAGATCCTGCTGAATCAGAACTCTTTATTGTGGAGGGAGATTCTGCTGGTGGTACAGCAAAAACCGGTCGTGACCGACGAACACAGGCCGTCCTTCCTCTTCGAGGAAAAATTCTAAACATTGAACGAGCTCGTTTGGATAAGATGCTTGCTTCGGAGCAAATTCGAAATCTTGTCGTTGCTTGTGGTACGGCGATTGGCGATACATTTGAACTCGCAAAACTTCGTTATCATAAATTAATTATTGCAACAGATGCTGATGTTGATGGCGAACACATCAGAACGCTTTTACTAACGCTTTTCTATCGACACTTTAGACCGCTTGTTGATGGCGGGTATGTATATATTGCTCAATCGCCTTTGTACAAAATTAAGCGAGGAAAAGAAATTACCTATATTTATTCTGATGAGGATAAACAAAAATATTTGAAAGAACACAAGGTGGATGAGAAAGTTATTGAGGAAGTTTCTTCTGATGAGGTTCTCGTTGAAGGTGAAGAAGTTGCTGAGGGGGTTGAGGCGGAGTCAACAGAAGGAAAGAAGTCACCAAAAATTTCTATTCAGCGTTATAAAGGTCTTGGTGAAATGAACGCTGAAGAATTATGGGAGACAACCATGGATCCATCTCGTCGTATTCTCAAACAGGTAAAAATTGAAGATGCGCAAGATGCCGACGCTGTCTTTGATATGCTCATGGGCACTGATGTCCCAGCTCGAAAATCATTCATTCAGACCAATGCGAAGTATGCAACGTTGGATATTTAGATAGTATTTAACCAACGTACAAATTTAACGTTTGAAGGAATACTAAAAACCACTAAGCGTTAGCTTAGTGGTTTTTAGTAGGGGCGTGGTTTCTTTATGGTGTAACGTTGGCGATAATAATTTTTGCAATATTATTTATCTCGTTTGCTTCACCGATAGAACCTGCAGGATCAGCGTTTACAACGAATTCTCGCACAGCTCCTGTCGACATGTTCACATTATCAAAGCCGAGAGTAAATTCTATACGAGCGCCTGGGATGAGGGGTGATTGGCCAGGACTGGTGAAAATGTGGGCAGGGAAACTTGGGAGGACTGCGTTGAAGTACCAACTATTTACTTCTCGTCCGCCGTCATTTCGAACTTCAAATTTTATACCAATACGGTCACTTGATCGAAATGATGAGGTTGCAGTAAATGCACCTGTTATTTTGTCGACGGTACCTGTTTCAATAATTCGAACAGCAAGATCTGCTCGTCCATAATAAGAATAAGTGGGAGTGTCCGCTGTTACTTTGTGAGTGCTTGTACTTATTGGGCTAGTAACAGTGGTATTTTGAGCTGGTGTAGTATTTGTTGGTTTTCCAGATGGCTGATTTGTCGGTTTTTTTATTGGAGTTGTTGAAGTGGATGGTGTTTGAGTGGTAGGGGTAATACTGGGAGTAGTTGCTAGTGGGTTTTTATTTTCAATTACCATAAACACCGTTCCTTTAACAAGTGGAGTTGTTGTTCCTTCTGGAAGAAAAGCAATAGTTATAGGAACTTCGCTAATGGCATGAGAACTAGTAACGGAAGTAAGAGAAACTGATCCAGATTTTTCTCCCGCTTTCGGAGCAATAGCAATTTTTTCGTCACAGGTAAGTGTTGATGTTTCGGTTGAGGCTCCGTTGAGGGTTGCAAATGATAGGTTTGTATTTATTGAACAAGGGTATGTAAGCACGTAACTTCCGGTTTCTTCACGTCCAATATGTTCGTAAGAAATGGTAAATACTTCTTTCGTGAAGACGTTTTGCTTATCAGCTATTAGTTCAATTCGTTCCTCTCTTCCAAAGAGAGTAACTAAAAGGGCAGAGAGGCGATCTGCTGTGTTTGGGAAAAAATAAAAAGAAAGAGTCGATAAAGTTCCAAAGGTAACAACAAGAAGAGCTAGGATCAAAATAAGGGTATTTTTACCTGTGGTTGGTGCCTCTAATGACTTAAGAGGTAAGCTTGATTCGGCTTCTTTGTTTGGAATTTTTGTATACATAGTTTTTTGATAACCGACTCTGTAGGTTCCGGCATTGTATCCCAGAGTTTTTCTTTATGGTATTGACAACTACTAAATTACAGTGTAATTTTCTCTCAACGTCCGACGGCGATACGTAAAGAGTGAATATACCGTTGCGACCGCAATCTATCACGTAAAAAAAATGTTGTCAACCAATCACGATACAGTTTATACCGGGAGCTCATTTTTGTGGCGTTTTTTACGAACGTTTGTTATTTCTTTTGTTGTAACGTTTGTTGTGCTTTTTGGTTTAAATAAAGTTCCTCAAGGTTTGTATGAGACTCCTCACAAGATATATGTGTGGGTAGCAGCAGCTCTTTCTTTCGATGAGGTTGCTTTTGTTGCAGCCTTACCTCCTTCGAGTGATTCGGTGTCCGAAGATAATCTTTCACAAGGTCCAGGACGTACGTTAAGTACTAGTACAAGCCAGTCTGTATCTAGTGAAGATCGAGGAGTTGATTGGCCATATATAGAAAAACAAACTAATCCCGCAGCTCCCGTTCGTCTATCTTTGCCTGCTGTATCAATAAATGTACCAGTTATTACTCCAAAGAAGACTGATGTTGATTCACTTGATGAAGCTCTTACCAAAGGTGTTGTGTTGTATCCAGAGTCGGGTACTCCAGGGGGGCGTAACAATTTGCTTTTCTTTGGACATAGTTCACATTTACCGGTGGTTAATAATCCAGCTTATAAAGCCCTCAACAACCTCGAGTATGCTCGGTTAGGGGATGATATTTTTATTTACACAAACAATACACGTTTTCATTATAGAATTTCCGCTGTTCGTTTAACGACAGCTGAAGAAGAACTTATTTCTTTTGATACATCTCGACGTATGATTACCCTTTCTACCTGCAATACTTTTGGGAAAAAAGCTGAACGTTTTGTTGTAGAAGCAATTTTTGTTGGTTCAACACCTGTCACTTCTTAAAAAGAATTATTTTTGGTAAAAAAGGGGGTAGGTGATTGACAAATAACACGTAAGTGTGATTTATTTACCCTGGAAAAGTTCAGTTCTCGTTCATTCCAAGGAAAGGATACACTATGAAATATGCAGCAAAGCTGCTTTTGTTGGCTATCGGCGTGTTTATTAACATGCCGGTGTTTGCCGGAGCTCCGTCTCATCCGCCGTTTGCTCCCCAGTTTCGGTGGCAATGGAGTACAAATGGGTTGGTGGAAGTAACCTTTTACTTTCCCACCGACCAAACGTGGCAGATTCAGGTTTCAACCGAGCAGCCTGTTTTATTGCCAGGAAAAGATCCGTGGCAATCGATGCGCAAGCCATTTTTTGAATCGTTCCGTCTCGGTCCAAATCAGATCACATACGTGATCGATCCCAAAAAGCGGTCTCAGTTGTTTTTGAGGGCGTATCAGGTTCAGTGAATAATAGTGGAAGGGAGATTACCCCTCTTGACCCCGCAGTCACATTTGATGTGTTGTGGGGTTTTTTAATTAAAAAACCTTAAAATAAGGCGTCATCGTTTGACATTATATTGTTTTTAATGTAGCTTCTTGCCTGTTCGTACAGGGTGAAATTCTTTGGCGTTTAATCCTCTATAGCTCAGATTTTTTATTGTTTCTATGCGTCTTTTTTTACAGAAATATGAGAAATATCTAGGCCTTTTAATGGTCCTAGTTGTCACCCTGGTTAACTCCGGTATTGTTGACGTGGTTGGAAATGGCCGTCCTGTTTTAGCTGAATTTTCTGAAGGTCTAGAAGTTTTCTGTAGTCCATCTGAAGTGGCTGTTTCTCTCGGGCAATCTGTTACGTGGACTGCAGCAGTTACGGGTGGTTCAGAACCTTATACATATTCGTGGAGTGGTACGGATAATTTGTCTGGTTCTGATAGTAGTGTTGTTAAGGTTTATACAACAACTGGAACTAAAACAGCATCAGTTACGGTTCTTGATGATTTTGGACAAATAATTACACATTCATGCGGTTCTGTTTCAATTGGTACACCACCACCAGCATTGACGGCATCATGTTCAGTGACTCCATCGTCAATCTACG
>CAZNMD010000020.1:0-5403 GCA_964574355.1 uncultured Candidatus Saccharibacteria bacterium | reverse complement strand
GGTCAGGTCATCACGAAGCCATGTGGCACGGTGACCGTGAACACACCACCACCAGCATTGACGGCATCATGTTCAGTGACTCCATCGTCAATCTACGCTGGCCAGTCAGCAACCTGGAGTGCCTCTGCTGCAGGTGGCGCCGCACCCTATACATACTCATGGACTGGCACCGACTCCCTTACGGGTTCCTCAGCCTCAGTCTCAAAAACATACGCAACCACCGGATCAAAAACCGGCACCGTTACCATCGCTGATGCACAAGGTCAGGTCATCACGAAGCCATGTGGCACGGTGACCGTGAACACACCACCACCAGATCCAATTTTGACCGCAAGTTGTTCTGCTACACCCTCATCGGTTCGAGTAGGAGAGCCTGTGACTTGGAAAGTAATAGCAACTGGAGGTACGGGATCGTCGTATAGTTATTCGTGGACAGGAGATGATGGTCTCAATGGAAGTAGCGATACTGTTACTGTTCAATATGCAACTGCTGGCACAAAAGGAGCAACAGTTTTTGTTTCTTCTGGTGTTGAATCAGTTTCAGTTGATTGCAATGTGTCAGTAACTACTCCACCTCCTGGACCGACGGCTCTTGCTGCTGCTTGTGTTGTTTCTGTTGGAGCAACTAAAATTAATACTCCGGTAACGTATGTAGCTAATGTTTCTGGGGGTACGGGATCATACGAATATAATTGGTCTGGAACTGAAGGATTGTCGGGAACAAGCTCGTCTGCCACTATTTCATATCTTAATAATGGTACAAAAACAGCATCAGTGACGGTAACGAGTGGTTCAGAAACGGTAACCTCAAATCTTTGTTCTCTTAATATTATTCCTGATAGTCCATCCGGGTGTGCGTTTGGTTGTGGTGGTTTTGATCAGCCAACGGTTGTTCTCTATAAACAGCCTGCTTCATCAAGCCTTGCTTCATTTGTGTATCTCGCTCAGCAAAGCTTTACTCCAAAGGTTGCCGGTGTGTATCTTTCTTCGATTCCGTATACAGGAGTGACTGGAACAGTGGCGGTTGTTTTGTTCCTTGTTGGTGTGATAATCTGGAGCCTCTTTGTTACATTTGCCGTTGAGTCAAAGCGTTACAATGTTACTGCGCTGTTGGCTCGCTGGCGACGTAAAAAGAGTGGTGGAGAAAAAGAGAGTTTATCAAGAGAATCATCAGCTTTTAATCCAGAGACGATTAATTCGGCCGAGGCAGTGAATGATGAAATTCCAATTCAAGCTTACAGTGATGTTGAGGCCGAAGATGTTTCTGATACCGTCGGCACGATTACAGTACTAGGAGAATCAATTAATAAAAATAAAGTAGTATCACACATGAACAATACTAATCACGACGTTCCAAATAATCTTCCTACAGGAAACTCAACTGTTGTTGTTCCTCAGGCGGTTCGTGATGCCATTTTCGCCCGAGCAAGAAGTAAAAAAGCGTTGGTGTCTGAAGAGGCAGGGAAGGCTATTGCTCTCGCCGCTCATAACAGTATTGATGCCGCCCTTGAGCTTCTTGATGGTGCTATTGTTCGGACGGAAGAAAAGTATTTGAAAGAGGATGGTTGGATTTTATTGAATCGAGATAAGGTTTCATCGTATCTTAAGAGTCGCGGAGTAAAGATTGAAGAAGCTACCACCGAGCGACCAACGTCAATGCGATCGTTTACCCACGAAGAGCCTGTTCGTGTTCCAGAAAAACAACCAGTAGTTCCGGCCGCACCATTATTTGCTCCCAAGATGCCAGTTCAGCTTCGTGAAATTATTAACAATCGTCAATTGGAAACCGAGAGTGTTGCCACCAACCGAACAGTTGATACGGGCGGTAATGGAAATAGAAATGGGGAAGTTGTTGCAACGATAGGTACCGCCATTAGTTTCCTTAAGGCGATTTCGTCAGGAGATAGTCGAGCTGTTATGGATACTGTTCGTTCGATTAAATCATCAGGCGCTTCACTTGAGCATTTTGCTTCTGATCTTATTTTAGAACTGGATCGTGCATATCGTGCACGAGTTGAGGGTGATTCATCTATTGCTGATCAAGAAATTTCTCGCATCGTTGCTCCTTGGGGAGTTCGTGATCTTGAAGAAATAATTGCCATTTTGTTCTCAGTTGCTGAAAAGGAATATCATTCAGAATCAACAGGCTTGAGACTGGTAGCCCTCCGACTTTCAAAGCTACGACGATAAATAAACGGAATAAAAACCGCCCTATAGGGCGGTTTTTAGGTATTTGCTTTTATAAAATTTATGTGTTATTATAGACAATCTGTAGTTCTTTATGTGTTTAACAGCTCAAACGTTGCTTGATCAACATCGTGTCTCTTGGGGCGAAAGCAGGAAACAATTTCCCATTACTGGGGATGAGATGAATGTCCTCCTTCGAGATTCTATGACTGTCTGTATTGAGCGAAATCGTTCGAACGGTGACGGCACTTTCTACACGAAGGTGACTTACCAAGGGTACACGTTTGAGACTTCGAGCGTTACTACCTTGTGATACACGCCCCGCGCAGAAATGTGCGGGGCGATTTTTATCTACCATATTTTTCTAACGCATCTTCAAGGGAACAATTATAGGCTACTTCAGAGGCAAATTGAGTTACTTTTTCTGCCTCCTCGTGCTCCATTCCTGATCGTTGTTTTCCAGTAACCATAAGTGCTATTTGATTGTGTAATTCGCGTTGACTAACTTCAGAGTGATTTTTAGTGGGTTTTCGAAATTGGGCAAAGTAATTCTCTGGATCTGGTCGCTTTATATTTAGAATATCTGGCGACTTAAATTTTCCGAGCCTATACTGTAAGAAGCGATAACATATATCTCTCAGCCGACTTTCAACGGGAGTACCGGCTATTGGAGGTTCTCCCATCCAGTGATATTTTTTCCAAAGCCTTTGTATGTCACCCCCTTCGTGGAGCTCTTTTGATTCAGAAACAGAAGTTTCCTCTGTTTCTGGCGAACTAGAGTCTATGGGCTCTGCCAATTCAGGTGATTTCATAAATATTCTTATTTTTTATCTTGTATCTCTTTTGAAAGTTTTTGAACTACATCTTCTGTTGAAAGTTGTCCGAGTTGTCCATGGTCGCGAGATTCGAGCGTTATTTTTTTAGCTTCAATATCTTTGTCCCCGATGATAATGAAGTAAGGAATTTTCATAACTTTAGCCGCGCGAACTTTTTTACCAAAACCATTTCCTGATTCATCAAATTCTGATCGGATGCCAGCTTCCAAGAGGCTTGTATGAACTTTTTTTGCTTCTTCTATATGAGCGTCGCCTATGGGAATGATTGAAACTTGTACAGGAGAAAGCCAGAAAGGAAATGCCCCGGCGTAGTGTTCAATGAGAGTAGATAAAAAGCGTTCAATTGAACCCATAATTGCGCAATGAATCATGACGATAGGTTCTTTTTCTCCTCTTTCATTTGTGCAGGTAAGCTCAAAGCGGATCGGCATGTTGAAATCGAGTTGGATGGTAGCAACCTGAAGAATTCTTCCAAGTGCGTCTTTGGCAAGGAAATCTATTTTTGGGCCGTACATTGCCGCCTCACCAATTCCGTCGATGTAGTTCTTTCCGTAACGTTTCTCAATGACCGCTTTGAGTTTATCCTCAGCTTTTTTCCAAATTTCTGGTGTGCCGAGGTATTTATCAAATGTTTCTGGGTTATGTCGAGAAAAACGAACCTGAAGGTCAAAGCCGAAGGTTTTGTAAAAAGTATCAATGATATCCCAAATAGAAAGTATTTCTGTTTCTATTTGATTTTCACGACAAAAGACATGGGCATCGTCTTGAGTAATTGATCGCACCCGCGAAAGACCTGAAAGTTCGCCCGATTGCTCGTCTCGATAGACCATAGTTGTTTCGCAATATCGTTGGGGCAAATCACGATAACTTTTTGGTTCCGCATCGTAGATTTGCGTATGGTGGGGGCAGTTCATGGGCTTCATGGCAAAGAGGTGTCCTTCACGAGTTTGGATTTTGAAGAGTTCTTCGGCAAATTTTGCCCAATGACCAGATTTTTCGTACAAGTCTTTTTTTGTAATATGAGGGATCGCTACTTTTTGAAAACCGCGTATTTTTCTAAGTTCCCATACATAGTCATTCAAGAGTTCGCGCATGACAGTTCCTTTTGGTGTCCAAAGAGGCAGACCGGAACCAACAAGTTCAGAAAAAACAAATAAACCAAGATCTTTACCAATTTTTTTGTGGTCTCGTTTTCTAGCTTCTTCAATTTGTGTTTCGTAGGAGAGCAGGGCCTCTTTTGATTCAAATGCTAAGCCGTAGATACGCGTGAGCATTTTATTCTTTTCATCACCTCGCCAATAAGCACCGGCAAGGCGTTCTAATTTCCAGCCATCTTTCACAATATCTTTGTTTGGGTGCTCGACATGTCCACCGCGACAAAGATCAAGAAAACCAGCCTTTAAAGGAAGTTCTATGCTACTTAAACTTTCAAGAGTAGGAGCACTTTCTTTTGGCCCAGAGTAGTAAAGGGTAATACTTTCACCTTTTGATTCAATCTCGTTAATAAGTTCAATTTTGTATGGATTGCCTGCAAAAATATGTCGCGCCTCTTTTGCGGTCAGCTCAATACCAAGGAATGTCTCCCAGCCTTTAAGCTTTTCGCGCATTTTTTGTTCGATTTTTCCGAGATCTTTTTCTGTTGGAACAGCACCTTCGGGAAATTCAAAATCATAATAGAAACCAGTATCAATGGCTGGGCCGATGGTATTTTTTGTCCCGGGATAGAGCTCAAGGACGGCGGTGGCAAGCAAATGAGCTAATGAGTGTCTCATTGCTGCGTTTTTTTCAGTGTTTTCCATTAGGACAAAGTTACGCGAATATGGGTAAATACTAACGCCTTTTTTATTCTTACGGAAGACATAAAAAAACGGGACGACATTGCTGTCGTCCCGCTGGAGGAACCCTCGGTCGCACAAATGCACGTGTGCGAAGGTAGGTGTATCTATTGTACACCATAAAAAAGACGCAAGCAGAGCTTGCGTCTAAGGTGGATGAAGTGTCCCTACCACGTTCCTCAATCGTTGAGGCAAAGTGCAAACAAGAATCCCGTCTGTACATTTGATTAACCAACATACCCGCGGTAGTTAACGGGGTGTTCGCAAACGTCGGAAGCTTCGGTATCTCCCGTAGGAGATTTTGATTCTCTGTATCACACCAGTTGTGCGCGCTAAACCTTAGCTATCCGTCTGGGTGTAACCCTCTCGTCTTCGTTTTAAGAAGGCTTTCGGGATCACTCCATCCACTGTGAAGTATACCTTTTAAAAATTAAGTTTCAACTTTTTTCTGTGTTGTGGTTTGTGTTGGAGCCACGGTCGGGGGTGTTGTTTCCAAGACCTTTTATGGCGTCAGCGAGGATACTTTTTTCACCTTCTCGAAAATT
>CAZNMD010000019.1:0-11547 GCA_964574355.1 uncultured Candidatus Saccharibacteria bacterium | reverse complement strand
AAAATCTGTTGAGGGGCGACTTATTGAATCGTTCACGTACGGAAAGGGTGCCACTCGTTTGTTGTTCGTTGGAGGTATTCATGGTGGATATGAATGGAATAGTGTACTTTTGGCCTATGAATTTATGGATTACCTTGAAGCGAATCCTCAAGTAATTCCTTTAAATGTATCAATTAGTGTGATTCCTTCGGCGAATCCTGATGGTGTATATAAGGTGGTTGGCAAAGAAGGAAGATTTAGTATGAGCGATGTTCCGGTTAATGAAGACGCTTCTTCTGGTCGCTTCAACGCAAACAACGTAGATCTTAATCGAAATTTTGATTGTAAGTGGAAGCCGGAAAGTACGTGGCGAAACAAAAAGGTAAGTGCTGGAACAAAGGCTTTTTCTGAACCAGAGAGTCAGGCGATTCGAGATTTTGTGGTGGTACAAAAACCAACTGCGGCAATTTTTTGGCACAGCCAAGCGAATACAGTGTATGCTTCCGAGTGTGAAGATGGCATTCTTCCAGAGACACTTGCATTGATGAATGTTTATGCGAAAGCTGCAGGGTATGGTGCAGTTGATACGTTTGATAGTTATGAAGTTACTGGTGATGCTGAAGGGTGGCTTGCGTCGATTGGAATTCCGGCAATTACTGTTGAGCTAAAAACACATGAGACTGTTGAGTGGCAGCAAAATTTGCGAGGTGTACAAGCATTGTTTGATCACTACAAAAACAAAGTATCGCTTTAGTATCCGATGGATGCATATACCTGGTATTCACAATTAATAAAACCTACCTGGGCACCCCCTTCATGGTTGTTTGGTCCAGTGTGGACTGTGCTGTATGTATTAATTGCGGTTTCTTTTGGCAGAGTATTTTATTTGGTTTTACAAAAAGAGATTCCCAAAAGGGTAGCTCTTCCGTTTGTGTTAAATATTTTTTTCAATTTGATTTTTACGCCCCTGCAATTTGGGTTAAAAAATAATTTTTTAGCAGCGATTGATATTCTTTTGGTTTTTGGTACGCTCGTCTGGGCAATGAAGGGTATTTACCCTTACGCTAAGTGGGTTACCTATGCTCAGATTCCTTATGTAATGTGGGTCGCGTTCGCTACTGTGTTACAGCTAACAGTTACGTATCTTAATTGGTAGGTCTATGCGTATATGGGATGTTAATCCATCTGTCTTGTGTCGAAAGCATGTCTTAGCGGAACACCGCGAACTACACGGTCTTTGGAATATTTTAACGAAACATAAAGCCAAGGGCGGGTACGCACGTCATCCAGAAACCCTTCGTTGGGTTGGAAAAACAAAGGCGTTGTATAAGCGACACGAACAGTTGGTTCAAGAATTTGCAAGGCGAGGATATAAGCACCATACACCACTTGATAAGAAATATGCTCGGGGTAAAGCCCTTCAGGATGTTTTTATACATACGATTGCCGAGCAAAAAGAAATTCTTAAGAAAAAACCTTGTGATTGTTTTAGTACGTAGGGTGAAGTTGCTATTGGTTTGCCTGCGTGTCAGACTAGCTGGACTTATAGGTAAATAATAATTGAAATGGACGAAGCAAAAGAGGTGGTGGGGATGCAGGGAGAAACTCTAAAAACGGGTGGGAGTAAAAAGATGATTTTGATTTTCATTGGAATTATTGTTTTGGTTCTTGTCGGTGGGGCGGTGGTGGCTACAATTCAAAACAAAGTCGAATTGCCCAACATTTCAAATGAACTTGATGTTGATAGGAATAGTGATGGTTCAATTACCTATGAGGCTGAAGGTGCAACAGTTACTTTAAATGGTGGCGATATGCCACAAAATTGGCCGGTAGATGCGCCAAAGGCATATAGTGGTGCGACGTTTTTGTACTCAGGGGCAAATAATCCCGCGACAGGAAAAGCTGGATCAGCGGTTGTGTATACATCAGAGACTCCGCTTGATCAGGTAATCGAATATTATGTAGAAGGTTTGAAAGATAACGGGTGGATTATTGAGGCTAATACCGTGTTGGCAGGTATGAATGTTATTACTGCCAAGAAAGATTCGCGCCTTTTTGCGGCATATCTTGCAGTTGCTGATGGTAAAACACAAGTGACTTCGGGTGTTGAGTTTGGTCAATAAAGACGAAGCTGTCGTTTTTATAAAAAACATCACTTCATGTTCAAAAATGGAGTGGTGTTTTTGTAAATCGTTGTAGGTTGATAATGTGTGAGATAATAGACAGGATTCTATGAAGAATATAAAACACCATTTTCCAACAAATCCCTCTTTGTACGCACTTGGTGCCGTGGTCGTATTAACGATTGTTTTAATGTATGTAGGCTACCAAGATTATACGCTTAGCAAAAAGGTGGCTCTATTGGAGGAAACCATATCTAAGCTGCAAGTTGAGTATGCTTCAACAACGAAAGCACTAGAGAGCTCACGCCTATCGTTAGAAACACTTCAGGGTATGTTTGCTTCAACACAAGATGAACGAAATACGCTTGCGCAGAGGTTGGCGGTTGAGATAGCAAAAACAGGTTCATTTGAGCAGCAGATTGAACAAATTACCAATACAGTGGGTACGTTAAAGAAACTATCAGAAACAGATTCAGAATTATTACAGAAGTATTCGAAAGTTTATTTTTTGAATGAACACTATGTTCCACAAGAGTTAACGGTTGTTGATACGGATGTAATTTTTCAACCAGATAAAGAAATGAAAATACACAGCGCGGTGTGGCCGTTCCTAAAAGGAATGCTTGTTGCTGCAAAAAATGCTGGTGTTGAAATTAAAATTGTATCTGGATATCGATCATTTGGTGAACAGACAGGATTAAAGGCGGCATACAAAAGTACTTTTGGTTCAGGGGCGAATCAGTTTTCGGCTGATCAAGGTTACTCAGAACATCAACTAGGGACCACTGTTGATTTAACAACAAAAGAAGTTGGGGGGACGTATGTCACATTTGAAAAGACAACAGCCTTTAAGTGGTTAACAGAAAATGCTCACCATTTCGGCTTTACGCTTTCGTATCCTAAAAATAATGCGTACTATGAGTATGAACCGTGGCACTGGCGATTTGTGGGCAGGGCCTTAGCTGAAAAACTGTATACAAATAAAGCCTATTTTTATGACGTGGATCAGCGTGATATTAATTCGTATTTGATTTCTATTTTTAATTAATGGATGGTTTGGAAAGGTTTGTAGTGATACAAAAAGAAATCGGCGAAACTCCGCTTTTGGCAATAGAGCGGTTTCGAAAAACGAAGCCGTCTCTTAATGGTGTGCCTATGACGTATGCGGGAAGGTTAGATCCGATGGCCGAAGGTAAGGTTTTGGTTTTGATTGGGGAGGAATGTAAAAAGCGTAAAAAATATGATGACCTTGATAAAGAGTATGAATTTGAAATTTTACTTGGGTTAAAAAGTGATACCGGTGATGTTCTTGGTCTCATTGAAGATTCTTTTGCTGATAGTGTTGTAAGTGATGCTCGTATTAGGGAAGTCGCTAAAACATTTATCGGTACCCATGTGGTACCTTATCCAATTTTTTCATCCAAAACGGTTAATGGAAAACCTTTGTTTATGTATGCGCACGAAAATAAGCTCAATGAAATAGAAATTCCAAAACGTAAAAGCACTATTTATCGGATTGTGTACGAAGGTTTCTACACACTTCCTGCTTCGGGGTTGATACAACGAGTAAATGAGAAAATAAATAAACTCCAAGTTGATCCGACCGATACAAGGACGGGGAGTGATTTTCGGAAAGGTGAAATTTTAAAGAAGTGGGGAGAGCTTTCGAGTGGGGAGTCAAAATTGTTTACCGTTTTGAAATTTAAATCGACTGTTAGTTCCGGTACGTATATTCGAACTCTAGCTCCACTTATTGCTGAAAAATTAGGAACATTTGGTCTTGCGTATTCAATCAATCGTAAAAAGATTGGTCGTTATGTTTCTTTAACTAAGTGGTTTGGTTTTTGGAAGCAATCTTTTTAGTATTTTTGTAGAAACGAAAATGGAAAATGGAAGTAGAATTGTCATTTGAATAATTGGCGAAAGGCCAACATTCAGAAAGGGAATTATTGGCATAGCTTCAAGATAAAACCATTTTTCAAGAATCAACGCTTTGTATTCAACAAAAAGTGAAATAAGAAAACCAAGCACCGAAAGCAGAATATAATCACGAAATTTCGCTTCGGTAAGCCAATTTAAATTTTTTTTAAATAAAGCAAAAAGTAAAACAGCAAAGAGTGTGTAAGCCACATCTCCGACAGTTGCAAAAATTGTAATGTGATCGGAAAAGGGAAGTGCTTCATATCCTCCGTATAAACCAATATGGGCATTTTCCCACGTAAGGTGGAGTATGAACGTGATAGATATAAGGAGGAGATAGTCGCGAAATGTTTTCATTTCTAGCATTTTCTTTTTTATGTGTGTTTTGTTACTATGACACACATCATTAAACACATATTATGTCAGCCCAACTTGTTAATCAAATACTAAGTACGCTTACTGTTGTGGGTCAGATTGTTGCGGTTGTTCTTTTATTTCTTATTGTTACTAAAAAAATTAAAAGCTTCGGTGATTTTTTTGCAAAGAATGGTGTTTTTCTTGCTCTTGTTGTTGCTCTTACGGCAATGGTTGGAAGCCTGACGTACTCGTGGGGTCTTGGATACGAACCGTGTGAATTTTGTTGGTTTCAAAGAATTCTTATGTACCCGCTTGTCATTATCTTAGCAATGGGTCTTTGGAAGAAGCGTGATGCAAGTGCTGGAGATTATGCACTTGGACTTTCAATCCCAGGAGCCCTTATTGCTGGGTATCACTATCTTCTTCAGATTGGAGTGACGTCATATGCTCCTTGTGATGCACTTGGTTACTCAGTTTCGTGTTCAAAAGTTTTTGTCATGAACTTCGGTTATATCACTATTCCTTTGATGGCATTTTCAGCTTTTGTTCTTGTTATTCTTCTCGTTGTTGCTTCAAAAATAACACAGTCTATTGAAAAATAATCCTAGCAGCATTATGTGGCGAGCTTTTTGGAATTGGTATGAGCGCACGTATATACTTAATATAAGTATTGCTACGGGATTATTCTTGTTACAAATTGTCCATCTTGTGTGGCTTTCTTTTTCTGTAGTGGCACCTCGCCTGTTTGGGGTAACACCGTTTGAGTTCAGTGATCTTGCCGAAAAGATTTTAGTTTTTGTTGATTATACAGAAATTCCGGCGCTTGTTTCTGTTTCTCTTGTCTACATAAATGAGTTGCGTCAGAAGGTTGAGGTAAAGAGTGTTGTGTATCTTATTTTTTTAAATGCGCAGTGGCTCCATATTTTTTGGATTACAGATGAGTTTGTTGAGTTTTCCTTTAACAGTACGGGAACTATCTTACCCCTTTCTTTTGCCGCACTTGCTATCGCGATTGATTATCTTGAGGTGCCCGTTATGGTTGATACACTAAAACGTTTTTTAGGTTCACTCCGCACAAAGCCTACCTATCAGGCTTTTCAGGAATTGAAAGAAGAGTAGGTTGAGTAGACGATGCTGTTGTTTTCATAAAGGTACGTTGGGTTTACAATTATAGGGAGTTTATGAATAAAAGGATCTTTTATGATAATTCAACTTGGTAATGTTGTTTCTGGTTTTATACTAGCGGCGCCAAAACTTAAAGAGATGGGAGCAAAAGGTCACATCGAGCAGGTTGAGGCTCGTTTAAATCCTGTCCGGGGTATTATCGGACTTGTTGTTCTTGTTGCTGCTGTTATATCTTTTCTTCAGTCAGTTGGCCTTGTGTATATTAATTACTACCTTTTTGGTGCTGGGCCACTTCAGGCGTTAGTTGGTTTTTTAATTGGTCTTATTTTGTCTGCAACATGGTTTGAAAAGTTTCCAAAAGTTCACACATTTATTGGGAAACTAAAGGTTCATGAAGTGTGGATTGGTATGGTTGGGGTTGTTATTGGACTGATTGGGCTTTTGTAGTGTTTTGTGCAGATTTTTTAGTGTCATTCCCTATTTTCTAGATATCTATATAATGGTTTCCATACATGACAGAACGAATAATAAACAAGGTGTATGAAATGAGGACCCGTTACGGAGTGACGCAAGAGGAGCTGGCTACAGCTGTTAACGTTAGCAGACAAACAATTATTGCTATGGAGAAGGGTAACTACTCCCCTTCGGTTTCTTTGGCCATTAAAATTTCACGTTTTTTTAAACGTTCAGTGGAAGATATTTTTGCGTTAACAGCATAACTTGCTATGAAACTCACCATTATTTCAATTATTCAAGTTATACTTCTTTTGGCGTTTTTGGATCCAGGAAAAATGTTGAACCTAAGTACAATGACGATTGTTACTCTGACGTTTATCATTGCTGCCCTTGGGGTGTACGCTATTTTTGTGAGCCGTGAACATGTAATGGATGAACGAGACGCTGTTCATCGAATGCTCGCAGGGCGAGTAGCTTTTCATGTTGGTGCAGGGCTTTTAACAGTAGGTATTGCGTTTCAGGGGGCACAGAGCAAACTCGATCCCTGGCTTGTTGTTGTTTTGGTTTCCATGATCGTAGCAAAAACTACTGCTCGAATGTACGCTGATCGGAAACGATAGTTTTTGATTTTTTAATTATGGACAATAAAGGAGAGCAAGACATAATTGTTTTTGGAGGTGGGTGTTTTTGGTGTACCGAAGCTGTGTTTAAAATGCTTGCTGGTGTTGTTTCCGTGTTGCCTGGATATGCTGGAGGAAGAAAGGAAGATCCAACCTATGAAGAAGTTTCAAGCGGAACAACGGGGCATGTTGAGGTTGTCAGGGTGGTGTATGAGCCCGCACGCATTTCATTGGAGACATTGCTTACTGTCTTTTTTGGTAGTCACGATCCGACCGTTGTTAATAGACAAGGGAATGATATTGGTGAGCAGTATCGGTCAGTCATTTTTTACACCAATGATGCTCAGCGGGTGATTTCTGAAAAGTTCATTCATGAGATAAATCTGTCACATGAATTGGGTAAACCAATTGTGACAACGATTGAGCCGTTGCTAAAATTTTTTGAAGCTGAAAGTTACCATCATGATTATTATGCTCAAAATAAAACTGCACCGTATTGTCAATTGGTTATAAATCCAAAACTTGAGAAAGTACAAAAGAAATTTGCTGAATTATTGAAAACTAATTGAGGTGGTTATGAATGAACAAGACTTTAAACAAAAGTTAACACCAGATGAGTATCGAGTGTTACGTGAAAAGGGAACAGAAGCTCCTTTCACTGGTACGTATGTACACACAAAGGAGAAGGGGATGTATACGTGTAAAGCATGTGGTAATGTCTTGTTTTCTTCGGAAGCCAAGTTTGATTCAGGTACCGGATGGCCTTCGTTTGATACTATTGCAGCGTCGGACGCGATTAGGCTTCATGTTGATGAAAGCCATGGAATGAAACGTGTTGAAGTAACGTGTCAAAAATGCGGTTCTCACTTGGGTCACGTATTTGATGATGGCCCGACAAAGACAGGTAAACGTTTTTGTATCAATTCTGTCTGCCTAGAGTTACAGAAAGAAGCGTAATTGACAGCGGGTGGTAGTCATCTGTAGACTTAAAGAGAATCACATGAAGAATCACTCAAACAATACATTTTTTTACTTTACATGGTCCCCGCGAGTGGGGGCTGGTTTGAGTTATTGTTAAGCCAAGAGGTTAAACGATAGTTTAACCAAGCCCCCACAGCGTGGGGGCTTGTTTCGTTTCATGGAGAAACGATACTGGGTATAGTTCTTTGGTTTGGCAGAAACAATGAAAGGTAGCATATGTCACAATCCTCAAAGAATAAGCGTAAATCAGGAAAGTATTCTAAATTTCCTGATCATGCCCGTGTCGCACTTTCGAAAGATTTTTTGACGGGTGATCGAAAACGTTCATATCAAAAAGGTGCAACGGGGAATGTTTTGGAGGCCCCTCGTCGAGGTTTTCGTTCAGTAGAAATGGACGATGCAGGTGAGATTTTTGTGCCCATCAGTTATCTTATTGAGGCCTGAAGGTGACGTTTCAAAAAACCCTCTCGTGTGAGAGGGTTTTTTTATGGCTCTGTAGAGCCGTTTCAAAATTAGGCGATACACTTGCTTTTTATTCAATTATATTCTATAATATCCGGTAGATTCAGATGTTTCAGTAACACAAACCATTAAAGAAAAGGGAGATCGCCTAATGAATACATTCCTTCGGTTGTTCATTGTCATCACTATCTGTACGATGTCTCTTCGCGGTTTCGCCGCGGCGGCTCGCATCACAGATCTTTCGGTCTCGGTCATTCGTGGCGAAAGCGCTACGGTTCAATGGACCGCACCTACGTCTTCGGTTGCCCTCGTCCGATATGATATTCGGATTAGCGACAAGCCGATCACCGCACTCAATTGGTCGTCAACAACATCACTCGTCCCTGAGACGCAGTGGTTGTATAACGATGTTCAGTATCAGGCAAATTTGGTGACAAATGGTTACACCTATGTCGTCTATATGCTGCCTGAGCCTGGTTCGGTTTTGGAGAACAGGGCCACCTTCTCATGGAGTCCTGTTCAGGGTGCGACTGCGTACGCGATTGACGTTATCAGTAACGCTCGAGTGGTTGCAAAGTATCAAGTTGGTACTGATACAGCCGCTTCGTTGCCGATTCCCATGACGGGCGCAGTTATTACGATCCGTGTTTGGTATCGGGTAGCAGCTGTTTGGAACTACACGGATTTTCCGTATGTGGCGCCAAGTACTGCCTCTCTGCCAACCTCGATTGTTTCTGTGAGTCCTGAGCCGGGTTCCTCAATCACTTCTCCAGGAAAGTTTTCTTGGAATTTAGTTGCGAATGCGGTTGAGTACTGGGTCGAGCTTGGTTCCGGAGTTGGTGGAGGTGATTTGTACAATAAGTCCACGAGAAAGGACAATTTTGTATCGATTCCGAATATCCCGCAAGACGGTCGTCCGCTGCGCTTAACGGTGTGGTGGAAGGTTGGTACTACGTGGTATTCCCAGGGTTTCGATTACGGGGCCGATTTCGAACCCGAAGCCTTTGGTGAGATTGTTGGCGTGGAATCGTCGAGTGGTCTACTTGTTATGTCGCCGACAATCTTTTCATGGAATCCGGTTATCGGTGCCGATGAGTACTGGGTTGAGCTCGGAAGTACTCTTGGAGGAAGAGACCTCTGGAACAAATCAGCGGGTCTCGACACTTCGATGTATGTTCGTAACATTCCTCAGGATGGGAGAGATCTCTTTTTGCGGATTTGGTACAAACTTATCAGCGCGGTGACGCGAATTCCTGGATCAACCGAAGAAATGGTTATTTCCAGCCTCACACTGAACAAGCAGTACTATGTCGCCGTGAAAACGATGGACAAGTCTGGGGTGTGGTCGCCGATTTCAAACGTTCTTTCGTTTGAGACACGGTTATCCAGTGAGACCTACTCAATTGGGCTCACTTGGAATCAAAACTCGGAGGCTAATCTTGCTGGGTACAAACTGTACCGAGGCACACAACCTGGTCAGCCTGATACGGTTCAAGATGTCGGTCTTTCCACGGTTGTGGCGTCCAATGGTTTAGAGTACGGTCAAACGTACTACTTTACGGTGACGGCCTACGACGATGTCGGGCTTGAAAGTGAACCATCTAACGAGATAGCGGTGAAGATGTAGGTCGCTGAAAAGCTATTGACAAGTTCAAACTACTGATGTATAATGGGATGGTAATCCCAAAGTACATCAGTAGTTTTTTTATGGGATTGATGGCTTACTTTTTAACTTATTTCTTTCTGCTTCGCTTACTCATAGTTAGTTTGTATCCATTTATGAAACGATATACATTCATTTTTAAGTCGATCCTGGTGTATGCCGCCGCCACTTCCTTTGCTGGTGTGATTTTTACGTTTGTTCCTCTCGCGGCACTTGCTGCTGATGTGTGGCAGGCGGTACCTATTTCTGGGTCACCAACATATGTTTCTGTTCAAACAGTGGGAGATACTGTGTTTGTTGGTACGACTAATGGTTTTTATAAAAGTACGAACCGAGGTATTTCGTGGTCACCGCTTACTATGGGAGGGCCAGTTTCGGTTACTTCTGTCGCATTGGGTACTACGTATAACGCCGAAGTAAGCTCTTATGAGCTATTAAATGCGGCTCCCGTGTTTGTTGGTACGACTAATGGTTTGTATGTAGGAACGGTCGGAGGCTCGACGTATACCCCTGTTCCTTCAACGCTTACGACCACACCAATTTATGATATTGAAATTGATCAATTGGATGCAACGAGTGGGTTAATTTCTCATGTGTATGTTGCTGGTCAAGGTGGTGTGTGGGTAAGCTCTGATGCGGGAGCTACGTGGAATATATTCAATTCAGGAATTTCAGGAAAAACAGTTACAAAGTTAGTTTCAGATTTTGCCAATGGAATACTCTACGCTCTTGCCGGTAATGAGCTCTATCAAATTTCGCTTGCCTCAACTCCTTCTAATGATTCGTGGACACTGGTCGGTAATTATACAGGCGCTAAGGACATTTCTCTTCTAAGGGGTCTTGGTGGGGTTTTGTGGCTTTCATCAAGTCAGGGTATTCAAAAAAGTGATACAGATGGAGCAAATTTTTCATTAAAGAATCAAGGTCTTTCGGTTCTTGCTGTTCACATGGTGGAGAGTGACTATAGTCATACACAAATTGCGTATGCTGCTGTTATGGGTGATGGTGTATATCGTACAACAAACGAAGCACTCGGTACTCCTCAATGGTCTTCAATACAGCGCGGTCTTTCTGATGTAAATATTCTTGGAGTTTCAACAAATCCTACAGACAGTACTGTTGTGTATGCATTTAGTTCGACTGGCCTTTATCGACTCGATTTGAGTTCTCTTTATGTCGACTTAACTGCACCAGCGACTATTACTGATCTGGCGGTTAATGAGCGTACAACTGACGGCGCTTCGGTTACGTTATCGTGGACTGCTCCTGGTGATGATGGTCAGTTTGGTACGGCTTATTCGTATCAGATTCGTTATTCAACGACACCCATTAATGATTCGACATGGCCAAGTGCAACGGTTGCTGTTGGTGGCCCTACGCCAAGTGCTCCTGGGTTAACGACTTTGGCATATGTCCATGAGCTCAATCCTGAAACAACATATTACTTTGCAGTAAAGACTGCTGATTATCACGGCAATGTTTCAGGGCTTTCAAATGTTGTTTCAAGTGTTGTTGCTCCTGCTCCTGACACCACCCCTCCTTCTATCCCCACCAACCTCACTGCTTCTGTACAATCACAAACAGCAATCAATCTCTCATGGTCTGCATCAACTGATGCTGTTGGAGTAACGGAATATCGTGTCTATCGAAACAGTACAACAACACCAATTACAACTGTATCTTCTCTTACCTATAACGATACTGGCTTATCAGCTGGTACTACCTATACCTATTACCTTCGAGCACTTGATGCTGCAGGGAATCAATCAGCTTTGAGTGCGGGTGTACCGGCGACGACACAAACAGCTCCCGCTCCTGACACAACCGCACCAGTGGTTTCAATCACCTCACCAGTCACAGG
>CAZNMD010000018.1:0-11674 GCA_964574355.1 uncultured Candidatus Saccharibacteria bacterium | reverse complement strand
CGGAACAACAAAAGATTGAAGCTCTCCAGAAACAACTCATTGAACTTCAGGCACTGGTTGCCAAGTTGGTGGCACAGTTGGAGGAGGTGATGCGAGTGGAAGCTCTCAAGAAAAGATAATATGGTTAAACCAAAATGTGGGTTTTGTGATAAGGAATTGCAGACCTATGGTGGGCAATTATTTTCACCCCCATTAAAGGGTGGGGAAATGAAGCGTCTTCATGTTTGTCGCGCCTGTTATAACCGTTTGATGAAGCTCATGAAATTAGGACCGACTGAAATTGAAGACGTTCTGTTTTTTGGACCTGCTTGGCTAAATTATAAACGGAGTGTAAAGCGAAAAAAGTAAGAAAAATGCTTCGTCATTTTCATGCGACGAAGCATTTTTCTTATATTTCTTTTGCGGCGTATTCAGCGGGGGCTTTTTTTAGGTAGTCTTCAAGTTGTTCGCGCGTAAGCAGTCCTTTCTGAGCACCAATTTGTTGAACGACGGCCATGGAGTTTATTGGGCCCCAGGCTAGTGCTTCAGGTATGGATTTACCGAGTAGAATTGCAGAGGTGAACGTTGAAGAAAAAGCATCACCAGCGCCAGTTCGTGAGACAGGTGGATTGGGATCAGGATACATTCCGATATGCCAGGTTTTTTGTTGTGACGGATCGTAAACATAGGCACCTTTTGGGCCATCAGTAATAACTACAAGTTTTGGACCAAGAGTATGCATCATGGTCAAAAGTTTTTTTATATCGGTTTCTTCAGTTTTCAAAATTCTTTGAGCTTCTTCTTTGTTACAGAAGAAAATATCGGTGCGTTTGTAAATGCGCTCGAGTGCGTCAGTTCCAAACTTCATCTGGAAGGTGCCCGGTTGAAATGCTAATTTCACTTCTGGATTTTTTTCAATGTAGTCAGCAATTTGATTGTGATAAGGAAGAGTGCTTTCAGCAAGTGATGAAAGGTAAATCCATTGTGGTGCGGGTTGTACGTTAGGAAATTCGTATTGATATTCGTGGTGTTTTACGAGAATAGTACGCTCAGGACCAAAACGAAGCACGTAATGGTAGTTTGTTTCCATTCCAGGGTGTGATGTTACATATTCAGTGATGACGCGGTCTTTAATCAGCACTTCCAAACATTCTTTGCCATTTTGATCGTCACCTAAATTAGCAACAAGGGCAGATGTTAATCCAAGTCGTGAAGCAGAAACTGCCGCATTTGGACTATTTCCTACGGCTCGAACAACCTCAACCGAATCATAGGGCAGTTTATCGCCAAATCGCATGGAGAGCATGCAATTTTCGCCATTCGAATCACAATTAACTTTTGCTTCTTTCAATAAAATAAATGCATCCGTGACAATGTCGCCAATGGCGAGGAAATCAATTTTTTGACTCATGGGATTATTTTAACACCTCGCTCAAAATAGGTCGCGTCCCATGACCTATTTCTAACGGGATAACACAACATATTCAGGAATAACTGTGAACTTGTTTGTTTTTTTGGTTTTGATACTCTCTTTAGTGGACCTGGTGGTTTCCCAATAGAAAACAATAGTGATTCCCAGAGTGTACAACATGGGAAAAGCCTAAACTTCGTCATTGGCGGAGGGTTGTGGGAATACGCACGTTTGTAAAAAGTGTCATCGTGCTTTGTACGTAGCTCACATGCGAGGAACGGCAAAATGGTACGTGAGACATCGCGTGTATCCCAAGTATGAATCATCGGCAACGATCATTCAGAATTCTATCGGTCTCTATCCCAAGAGATTGCTCGTAAGAGTGACACCGATAAGGCTAAATAGAGATCATCAGGATCTGCATACATGGCCGCACATCGAGAGGTGTGCGGCTTTTTTCATTTCTTAAAAAAGAAGCATAACTCTTGGTTGGTGTGAACTGGTGTATATGTTGGTTCAATGTACTATAAAATACGGAACGTTCCGGCGCTTAAAGAAAACAAAAAATCCATGTGATTCCCACGACACGCGTGTAGGGGAACAGCCCAAACTGGGAACAGGGCCCAGGAGTGGTTGGGGAGGTGTACACAAAAGGGTTTGATGACGCTCTTAATGCAGAAATGGTTGCATTGGGGAGTAATGGTCGCCCCGTACAACAACGTGTGGTGCTGTTATTAATGATCAATGATAACTGGCCATTTGTTGGCTTGCCCCGAGTACGGCGTGTAATCCACGCCCGAATTCTGTCAGTCGGCACTTCGTGTTTAGCGTGGCCTGCCGCCTGATAAGGCTAAAGAGTGCTCGGCGTTTCACCTGAAGCCGTCTCGACTAGTGTCGAGACGGTCTTTTTATTACGTATGTGTGCAGGTATTGACACTTTTTTTATTTACGATAAAGTATCTCGCAGATCGTTTGACTTCCTGATTCGTTGTAGGTTGTCCAACGTTCGCCGCGACAGTACCCCACAAGAAAGGCCTGGCCCAGGATAGGGCGTCATGAATAAGGATCCCCCGTGAACGCAATAAATCGATACAGCTAACTTGGGAGTTGTATCGATTTTTTCTATGTAAATTGCTGCGTCTTTTGTTTTAGGTGTTAAACTATTTCTATGTCGAAAGATAAGGATGTCAAAAAAACTGTTTCTGGTAGCACTGAATTAGCTTTATACCGAAAGTTTCGTCCAGGAGTATTTTCTGAAGTGTTGGGTCAGGAACATATAGTTGCTGCGCTCAAGGGGGCGCTTCTCCAAGGTTCAATTGCTCATGCATATCTTTTTTCTGGGTCTCGCGGAACAGGGAAGACTTCTGTTGCGCGTATTTTGGCAAAAGAGCTTGGGACAGGAAAAACTGATCTTTTTGAAATAGACGCCGCTTCAAATACTGGTGTTGATGATGTTCGTGCGCTTACCGAGTCAGTTTCAACGTTGCCTTTTGAATCAAAATACAAAGTGTATATTTTGGATGAAGCACATATGCTTTCAAAATCTGCCTGGAATGCGCTTTTAAAAACACTTGAAGAACCACCTTCATACGTTATTTTTATTCTTTGTACAACTGAAATTGAAAAGGTTCCCCCAACAATTATTTCTCGTTGTCAGGCGTTTACATTTCGTCGGCCTGGGCACAGTGTTATAAAAACAGCAATCGAAAAAGCAGCAAAAGTCGAAGGGTTTTTGCTTGAAACTGAGTCTGCCGATTTAGTTGCACTTTTGGCTGATGGATCTTTTCGTGATGCGTACGGGATTTTACAGAAAGTTATTGCATCATCGAGCGATAAAAAAATTAGTGTGAGAGAAGTTGAAACTATCACTGGCGCGCCACCAACGACATTGGTAAATGATTTTGTTGTTGCTCTTGATTCACGTGACATGGATAAAGCTCTTGCTGCTGCCCGCCAGGCTGCTTCTCAAGATATTGATATGAAATTATTTTTGAAACGTGTTTTGCGCGCTATGCGCTCGGTACTTTTGATTCGTGTTTCAAAAGAGGCAGCAGTGTGGCTTAAAGAAGAGTTGTCCACTGAAGACTATACGCTGTATACAAAATTGGCAGGTGGGAATGGGACAATTAACGCCTCAACCTTAGTTATTTTTATTGATGCTATTGAATCAAACGGTTTTACCTATGTCTCCGAGCTTCCTATTGAACTGGCACTTATTCAGGTGTTGGGTGGTGAAAAACATAGGTAAGTATTTTATGTGCTAGCCTGAAGTGTTTTGTGTATGGTATATAGTATGTTCTTCTACGACATACCGTATACGTATATACTACATAAGTGTTTCTTCGTACTTACATCTGGGGGATCGTCTAATGGTAGGACAGCGGCCTTTGGAGCCGTGAATCTTGGTTCGAGCCCAAGTCCCCCAGCTGTGAGTGTGAATACCTTTCTTTTATTTGATTTGCCCGTTGCGTAGGGTGGTCACTTTTTATACACAAGGGTGTTAGGTTTCTTTGTCTTCTATAAATATATATGGTGTAAAATTTGTTTGTAGGTGAGTTTTTGGCGAGGTCGATTATCAGCCAATTGTCGTAAGTTTATTTATTAAGGGAAACAATAAGTAAATAAAATACATATGAAAAAATATCTTCTTGTTAGTATTGGAGCGTTTGCACTTCTTTTTCCTTCACTTGCTTCGGCAACGGTGGTAACTTTTTCTGATAACACAGTATATTCATCAGAGTGTGTTGAAGGCGGTGAGAGTTTGTATATTTTTTCTCCTGTTGATGTTGGTAGTGATGATTCGGCTGTTTTGTATCCAGAGGTTTCGTGTGGGACACCGTTTACTCTTCCAGTAACGGCACTTTCTGGCCAAGTTGTTCATGTTGGAGTAGCTTCGTATTATTCAAGTGGTGGACTTGAAGCGGGGGTTCTTTTTGGTGATATGCCCGCATATGGTTACTTGTGGCAGTGCGGTAATACTTCATACTTAGAGTGCCCGTTTGATTTTGTGTTATAAAAGCTCAAGTAGATATATTTTTCCGAACGTCGTGTTTTTTCTAGAGTAATGGTAAGCTTTTTCTGGAACGTTGTTCCAGAAAGGAGGTGAGACGGCATGAATGCTTCTAATAAGCCGATGCGGAGACCGCGTAGAGTCATGAATTCTTCGGGTCTCCGCCAGATCGGGAGGAGTACCTGAAAGGTCTTGCCGAGGCTGCTCGTGAGTCGCGTCGTCAGGTGTCGAAGATGACCCCAGAGGAGCGCTCCGCGCTTGCTGAAAGGGTTCGACAATTCCTGAACAATCGTCGGAAAGGTTAGTGCAAAATGTGACGGGGATCTCTCCCCGTCACATTTTTGTTGTTTTGATACAATGGGAATATGCAGCGACAAATTACACTTGAAAATCAAAATATTAATTACACTTTACGAAAAAGTGTAAAAGGAAAAAGGGTAAGGCTTACCGTTTATCCGGGTGGGGAACTTGTTGTCTCTGCGCCGGCTCATGTGAATGAGTCTGTGTTTTTGCAGTTTATGAAAGAGAGGGCGAAGTGGTTACTTTCGAAAATTGCTTATTTTAAGCAGTTTTCATCGCGGTTAACTGTTCGACGTCCGCGTGGTTTGTATAAGAAATATAAAGAAAATGCGCGAGTGATTGCTAAAGAAAGACTTGAATACTTCAATCAGTTTTATGGTTTTTTGATACACGATGTACGAATTAAAAATCAAAAGACTCGTTGGGGTAGTTGTTCAGAAAAAGGGAATCTTAATTTTAATTACAAAATTGCATTACTCCCAGCTCATTTAGCTGATTACATTATTGTTCATGAGCTGTGCCACCTTGGAGAGTTTAATCATTCCTTTCGGTTTTGGGATTTGGTCAGAAGAACGATCCCAGATTACAAAGAGCGGCGAAGTTCATTAAGAAAAAATGGTACGGTAATATGCTAAGTGTAGATGTGTATGAACTATTGGCTTTTAAAAACAGAAGGGTCTTGCTATTCAATTGATGATCTGAGGCGTGACAAAAAGACGCAGTGGGGCGGGGTGCGTAATTATCAGGCGCGGAATTTTATGAACGATATGCGGGTTGGCGATTTGATTCTCTTTTATCACTCAAGTGGTGAGGCTAACGGTGTGTATGGAATCGCAAAGGTTTCAAAAAAGGCTTATCCGGACGAAACACAGTTTGATAAAAAAGATGAGCATTTTGATCCAAAAGCAACACACGAAAAGCCAATTTGGTTTTGTCCGGAGGTTACGTTTGTTGAGAAATTCAAGGAACCGGTTTTGCTTTCCCGTATGAAAATTGATTCTGCATTTACCGGAATGCTTCTTTTAAAGCGAGGGTCGCGTCTTTCTGTGCAACCTGTCTCAAAAAGACATTTTGAGCACCTTCAAAAAATTTCAAGAATTTTATAAAAAAATAACGCTGCCCGTATATTGTGGGCAGCGTTATTTTATTTTTTTACCGAACTCTTACCGATAGTATGTTCGAGTAGGCTGATTCACTCCCTGTAGTGCTATTAATTGCCTTTACTCTGTAATAGTGAGTACCACTATTTGCGATATCGATGAAGGTGGTGGCATTTGCGGCTACTGTACCAACAGGGGTATAAGCGCTTACGCCATTTTTTGTTTTTGTTGCGCGTTCAATGGTGAAGTGAGTCTCATTTAACGAGAGGTCTGCCCAACGAAGTGTTACTGTTTTTTGCGAGACTGTAGCGCTTAATGAGCCAGGAGGATTAATTACGTTTGGGTCAATGACGGTGATTTGTTTGCTGGTACTTACTGATGAACCTTTGTTGTCGGTTATTGTTAGTGTGGCTGTAAATATTCCTGCTTTTGTATATCTATGCTCGACGATTGGAGTAGTTGCTGTTGTATTGTCGCCAAAATTCCAGGAATAACTCGTGATAGTTCCATCAAGGTCTTGTGAGCCTGTGCTGTCAAAAAACACACTAAGCGGTATGAAGCCGTTTGTGGTGTTTGTTGTGAATGTTGCAACCGGCGCAATGTTACCTGAGCTAAAGTCATAATCGATATAGGAATAATCTTCGGTCGCGTCTATGTTTTTAGGAAGTGTATTGTAGGAAAGAGTTTTTTCGTTTACAAGATCAATCAGATTAAATGAAAGTAGTTTTGTTGGATTTGATAACGTTGTATCGAATGTATCGAGGAAATATCGATGGGTACCGTTGGTCGTTGGTATAAGGTCTGTAAAATCTAGATAGAAAGTTCCACTTTTTTCAATGGTCGTTCCGTCAAACGCATATGGGCCCCCCGATCCTGCGAGAATGCGATTTGTTTTCCAAACAATTGAAGGTTTTGATGCGGTAGTTGCTCCAAGTCCAAGGCTCATTGTTATTTCACTGCGCCTCAGATGGCTAAGAGTAAATTCCGCAATCATTTTAGGCGAGTAGTTGGAGCGCATGGTTACCCATGTTGCTTCGTCGTACCAAAAGAGACCTTCGTTGGTTCTGGCAGGATTTCGTGTTTTAAGTGCTTGATAAGAGACCCAAGTGAATCCAGCCTCGCCCCAACTTGTACCCCATGAATTAGCGATTCGAAGGGCTCCTTTTTCATTTGTTTCGACTACGCCGTTTGTGTTTAGGTCAATCCAAATTGTGTCGTTGTAACCAACGATAGTCATTGAATGTCCACCGTTTGTACCATTTACGCCAGTCACAATTTTCTTACCTGCGATGGTGTCATCTGCCGATGTTGAGGGGTCATTTCCAATTGTTCCCCAAACCCATGAATTAATATATGTTGCGTGGTTTAAAACATATCCATTGTTAAGTAATTGTTTGAGTTGTGATAGTCCAGTGTCTGTATCAACGTCCACTACTTTTCCGACAGTGTTTGCTCTTACAGAAAGAGCATTTCTCCATGTGTCAGGGTTGGTACTCCATGCACGATAGTTGCTGTCGTAAGGAAATTGTTCCCATGTGGCCAAGCCGTGTTTTTGCGCAATGATATAAGCCTCGTAGTGCCAACTGCCGATGTTGGAGCCACCGTTTATGAAGTTGTAAGTCCACTTTGGAGAAAAGCGAAATGCATCTCCTCCAGTTTTTGCATCAAAATTGTTTGCTAAGGCGTTCATGTGACTCATGGTGTAGTAGACTGCTGAAAATTGAGCACAAGAGTTAAGAGAACCTTGACTTCGAATGGGTGGAAAATATTTAAGCGCACTATTGTCAACACTTGAGGCTAATTCAGTTGCGCCTGTAGCTGATGGTTGGGTATTGTCGTTTGCGGCACCAACTACTTCTTGTCCTATGGGCGCAAATTCAACCTCATCTTTTTTAAGAGGTATTTTGCCTCTTTTTTCTCTTTCTTCATTAACACGAGCGAGTCCAATTTCGTTCAGCTTTACCTTTTTTGTCTTTATGACATTTTTTTCAGCCCAGTTTAGTTGCTCATCAGTCGGTCGTAGTTCTCCTGTTGCAAAAGTTTCTCCTGTTTCTTCATCTGTATTTGAATGCCCTTTTGTTTGTGGTTGGGCTGTTTCAATAACAGTCGCAAGCCTCGAATCATTTTTCAGGATTGTTTGAGGTGCTTGAACGATGAGAGTAGTTTGTGTTTGCTCGAGAAGATATTTTCCTGAAATAAAAATATTAACAACGATGACAAACGAGAGGGCTACTACGTGGAGAATTTTTTTCATTAGTAATTTTTATTAGTGATGATGTTTAGTATACAACAATTATGGATATGTTTTTATGCAACCAAAATGAGAGATTGACGTTATACTTAAGTAAATAATCTATTTTTTATGAAAAAGACACTTCTATATGTTTTTATCGGATTTGTAATTGTCGTTGGTGGTTTTTTTGCTCTTAATAGCTATATCTATAATCAAAAACAGGGCACTCAAACTAGAGCAATGAGTCCGAAAGATGCGACGTATGTCATTGATGGTATGCCAATTACGCTTGTAAATGGTGTTTCGGAAATTGAGCTTGAGCCTGGTTCTGCTACTAAAATAATTACTAGGTATTTTGGTAATGAGATAAAACTGGATATTGATAATGACGGGCGAGAAGATGAAGTTTTTCTCTTAACTCAACAATCTGGAGGCACAGGAACGTTCTATTATGTGGTAGCAGCTCTTAATAAAGAGGGTGGGTATGTTGGTTCACA
Source organism: uncultured Candidatus Saccharibacteria bacterium (assembly GCA_964574355.1). Taxonomy (GTDB): domain Bacteria; phylum Patescibacteriota; class Minisyncoccia; order Phycocordibacterales; family DSPV01; genus CAZNMD01. The sequence goes on along the minus strand of CAZNMD010000018.1, from coordinate 3,144 downwards.
AGGGCTCTTTTTAGGTGATCGCATTGCCCCTCAAACTACAGAGATAAGCAAAAAACCAGGACATGTAAATGTTATTGTTGTTAATTATGCTGACAGGAAGGCAGAAGATAGTTTTGCAGATGCTCCGTCAGTTGGAAAAAGTATTTGGATAAAATTTGATTCTGCTGCTATGCAGTTTGGTGAAGTTGCACAGAATTTCGAAGGTGAAGCGGATCCAAATAGAATGACTCTTGGTATGAAAAAATGGACATGGATTTCAGCGCTATATAACGATGAACGAATAATTACACCAAAACGAAAAGATGCATTTACGTTAACCTTTAGAACAGACGGTACGTTTTCTGCTAGTACTGATTGTAATGGGGTAGGTGGGAAATATGTGACTGACAAAGAAAAAATTACTTTTAGTGAGATGATGTCAACAAAAATGTTTTGTGAGGGGTCACAAGAAAGTGAATTTACAAAGATGCTCGAAAATTCTACAGGGTATCACTTCACAAGTAAGGGAGAGTTAATTCTTGATTTGAAATTTGATAGTGGATCAGTGATATTCCGCTAAATGTGATTTGGGTGTTATCCAGCGTTTAAGGCTGTTGTTGTGGGTAGAGTTGTATTTCTAGACAGGTGAATTTATTTATTGTAGAGTTGCGGTGGAATCAACAAAAGGAATGTTGTGTATGAACGTAGCTCTGCGGTGATTGCGGTGTATTTGATTTTGCAACAACGCGATGGAAAAATCTTTTTTATTCGTCGCGCCAACACGGGATATATGGACGGTAAGTGGCACTTGCCTTCGGGTCATATGGAACCGGAAGAAATTCCTATTCAGTCAGTTATTAGGGAAGGTCGTGAAGAAACGGGGGTGCGGGTTAATTCTGTGGCAGTTAGTTTGGTTCATATTTCGTATCGTCCGGCGCATGACCAGACAGGGAATAGGCTTGACCTCTTTTTTCGGACTAATGTTTGGAACGGTGTTCCTTATAATGCTGAACCAAATAAATGTTCCGAGGTATGTTGGGCCCATCCGGCTGAGTTGCCAAGTCCAATGACCCCTCATGTTTTTGAGGCAATTAACAATGTTCGACAAGGTCAGCTGTTTTCCGAGCTCGGAGCTCCTTTTCTTGCGCGGCACGGTTTAGTGCCATTTTCGAGATTAGCAACAGTTTAGTTTCGTAAAAACGCTTTTTGTGTTCACACAGGAGCGTTTTTTATTTTTAGGGGAGCGGAGATATTGCATTAAAGTAATTTTTGTGTTATAAACATACATAGATTTAGTGTTTGGTACTTTGATAGTTTCAACAAAAAACAACATAAAGAAAGTGTGTATGCATGAGTGTATGTAGGTATGTCGTCCTTGTTTTCGTTGCGTTGGTTTCATTTGGGGCTGCGGCACCAAAGCCGGTGATGGAGTTGAGGGTCATATCCTCGACGGTAAATCGACCGGCGACGGTTTCTGATCTTATCGTGACGAATGTCACTGATCAGGAAGCGGTACTTGAATGGACCACGCCTTTTTCAAGGATTGGATTGGCAACGAATGATGTTCGTATCAGTACGACGGTGTTCACCGAAGAAACCTGGGATAGTGCGTTTGCGCTTCCTGGTATTTCTCGACCAGTGTCTGGTCACAGGCAACGTTTAGTTCTTTCGGTTGAGCCGAATACGACGTATTTTGTTTCAATGCGAGTCATCGATATTTCGGGGAAACGTTCTTCGATTTCTTCGCTGGTGTCGTTTACTACGCTTGAAAAAATTATTATTCCTCCGCCTGATGATCCACCTGTGGATCCTCCGCCGGACGATGATCCTCCGGAAAACAACGGTGACAACGAAGTTCCTGAAGTAACGGAATTTGAGGCGGTTACAACAACTTCATTCACGAACGAAGTTTCACTGGTAGTTGCTGCAACAGATAATGTTGCGGTGACAGGATACTTGCTTACCGAGGAGTTTATGACTCCTCATCGTACTAACGCGCTGTGGCAAATAAGTCCCCCGACGAAGTATGTTTTTTCGTCTGGAGGACCAAAAACACTCGTGCTCTTTGTGAAAGACGCTGCTGGTAATGTTGGTGGTGGTGTCACAATTGGTTTTTCAATTGATCTTGAAATACCAGAGAGCTCGGCCTGGATACGCGCGCAAGCGTTTTCAGATGGTAGTGTTTTCCTTGAATGGGACGCTGCAGTAGATGACGTTGGGGTTGTTGAGTACGTTGTGACTCGAAACGGTGAAGAACTGAGAGAACGTCCTCGAGCTCTTGGATATCGAGATCGTCCTCCTCTTCGTGATACCGAGTACACATACAGCGTTCAGGCAGTCGATAAGTTTGGAAGACGATCCGAATCGATTGGTCCGATGGTTGTATGGACAGCGGCGTTTCCAAGCAAAGACACCCAAGTTCCTTGGGTGAATTCGTTTCAGATTCCTTCTGCTGTTTCGTCACTCACCATTCCCATTGGTCGTCTTTCTGGTTATGACGATGTTGGTGTGACGGGGTATTTGGTACAAGAAAGTGCCACCAAGCCCAGTCTCGCTGATTCGCGATGGGAAGCGATACCACAAACTTCGTATACGAGCTCTACAGCGGGAGCAAAGAGGTTGTATGCCTACGTGAAAGATGCCGCGGGTAACATCTCTGCATCTTCAATGTTAAGTACAATCCTTGACCCCATTCCTCCTTCGGCTCCGTTTGAGGTTAAGGCGGTATGGGTTCCTGGCTCTACCAACAATACGGTTTCCATAACCTGGAAACCGGCGACGGATAATGTCGGTGTTCTGTTGTACGAAATATTTCGGGATACCACTGATGGTGCGCCGTTTTTCTCAACGACAACATCGGCGCTTGATGCTGGAGTGATACAAGCGACACACACATACTATGTGCGTGCAATTGATCAGGCTCGTAATCGGTCAGCTTTTGCGACCCCAGCTCTTCTTCGTTAGTTGTTGAAACACGCCCGACGTCTCCTTTGGAGCCGTCGGGTTTTTTTATATTCAATTTTTTCTTGGTACAATACGAACAACATGATTATTATCGGTATAACTGGCACGATTGGTGCTGGAAAGGGTTCTCTTGTTGAATATCTTGTAAAAAAGTACAGTTTTTCTCATTACTCAGTGAGAACTTTTTTAGAAGAAGAAATA
>CAZNMD010000017.1:0-17633 GCA_964574355.1 uncultured Candidatus Saccharibacteria bacterium | reverse complement strand
AAAATTCATCTTGAAAGAAAAATACTGCGCATCATGCGAAAGCATGGTAATTGTCTGACCGTTTGGAAATGCTAACACCTCACCATCTTCAATCTTTCTATCTGGCAATCCGCGAATAAGAAAATTGTTTGTGCTTCTTTCATTAACTAACAATAAAATTTCAACGATTCCGCCAGTTTTCTTTTTCAAAGAAACTCGCGCGGGCACCACTTTTGTTTCATTCAATACAAGAAGCGAAGATACCGGAAGATGTTTCCCAACATTGGAAAAAATATCAAAAATGACTTCGTCTTTTTTTGTATCATACACAAACAACCGCGCACTATCTCGGGGCTCCAGAGGAGTACTCGCTAATAGCCCTTCCGGCAATTCGTACGAATATTCAGATAACAGTGAAAAATCTCTTTGTGGCATAGCAAAAACTCTACCATAAACCACAACACACCCTAGAGAGCCGAAGCGACCGCTCCAATTGCCGCAATACCGAGTGTATTAAACGTATACGAAATACAAACCAACAACCAAAAAGGGATTTTGCTTGCTCCCATAATTGCCAAACCGAGCTCATCAGGAAAAGGTGACGCAATAATAATTGCACCCGTTGCCCATAAAATAAGCTTAAAAGGACCGTGTGAAAGAATTTCTCGTAACCGATGCAACCTTACAAAACGAGGAGAGTGTATAACCTTTCCTATTGGTTTTTTTACAGCCTTTGCAACCGATGTCATAGCTTTCAAAAGCGCCAAATCACCAATCAAGGCCCCCGCTCCGCCAAAAAATGCTGTTTGCCATACACCAAAAGAAGACGCCACTGTTCCAAGTGCAACCACTGCCGGAGCAGTAGTGAACAAAGAAGAAAAACCGATCCCCGCCAAAAATGCCGCAAGTCCGGGCACCGGAGAAAACACATTAACCAAAACAGAAACAGCTCCCGTCTTTACAAACACCCAAGCTAAAAAAATACTGACGGCTACAAAAAAAACCGTGATGTATCTTCTTTGTTTCATGATATCTTTCATTGTGACGACGATTTTACAACTTCGTTTGCAAAAGCCGACCGTATAAACAACCTCATCCACTCTGCTCGAAAAGAAAGTTCATCAATATCTTTCGGTAAAACCCAACGCACACCCTGTACCAAACCTTCCTTAGGTCGACACTCTCCAACAACTGTCCCATTAAAAAGATACAACTTAATTGAACAGAGGGCTTCCTCATGAGGAGCTCTCATATTTATTCCTGAAGTTAAAACAACCGTCGGCACACTAAATAAACCAGCCGTATACCCCGCTTCTTCCGCAACTACTCGTTTGGCAGCATCGGCGACTTCTTCTTTTTTTAATAAAGGTGTTACCGGAAGAGACCACAAACCAAGAGCTTCCTCATAGGCCTCCTGTACAACCAGAACCTTGTTTTCATGAGTGATCACTGCGCCTGCATACATAATTAAATCGTGTCGCCGAGGAGGGCGTGCGTAGAAAAAAGATAAGGCGGAGGCAACAATAAGAGTCATAATTCCTACAGAATATATACCCATCGAAATAATTTCCGTTTTTGGGAGAACGCCAAGCATGGAAAAAATATAATTCCAATCGTGGATTGAATTTTCTCCCCCCAAAAGAGGGAGGCTCATAGCAACAGCATCATGCGCATACAAAGAAACACTGACAATACTTTGCCCGACCCAAAAAAGGAGAAGTGACCCTGAATACTTTGCACCACGTATATAAAAATAAAAAGAGAGCACAAGCGGCACAAGAACTTGAAATACCGAGCCAGCAAAAACTATTACCGGCTCAGGAAATAAAAAGGTTAGCGTGTGACCCGCTTCATGAAACGTAAGATTGAGCGAATCAAAAAACCCATTAAACGTACGAGCCGATGCGGCACCAAAAAAATAGAGCATCGCACAAAAAGCAACCGCTCCACGAAAAAGAGTGTTGATTGATTTTGAATTAATTTCAGCTTGTACGTCTGACATACCCATCTTTCTCTTTCATTTTAAAGAGAACCACAACCGCGTGGTCATGTTTATTATACCCTCACATTTAGAACCAAGCTTACGAAACGTGTTTTAAAATCTCGAGCATTAATGCTTGAGGAGTAACCTTAGATGAATCCAACACCAAATCAAATGCACTATCAGGAGCAAAATCAGTGATACCGTAACATGCTTCATACTGACGCTTCCCTGCCTCTTCACGAAAAAGAGTTTTTTCTTTTTTTTCTAAAAACGGCTCCCTGTCACGACCAGCAACCCTTTTAATACGAGTATCTAAATCACAAACCATTTTGACCTTAAACGAATCAGGAATAAAGTGCCACGCTAAACGACTTTCAAAAACAAAATGATCATGTTCTTTTCCATAGTTAGTAACTTCAGCGTCAAGCGTTCGGTTATATGAATCATCTTTATTACACAATTCAACAAATTCATACAAAGAAAGACCGAGCTCATCTGCTTTAGAGCGAAACATTGCCCCCGAAGACATAAAAGGCGCGCCTAAGCGCGCCGCAAGCAACTTGCCAACAGTAGTCGTTCCCGTTCCCGCTAATCCAAAAATAGTTATCTTCGCCATGTCTCAGTTTACGATAAGAAAAAAGCTTCTGCAATTTTTTTAACATTAACCTTGAAAATCAATTTCGAAAGGATACATACCCATTCCACACGAGCCTTTAAGGACGCCAGCAACCGGGCTTCCAAGATCAATATCTGTGGCCCCTGAAATGGGCAAACTTTTAGTTATATCCATACTCGGAATACGAACTGAGGATGAACAATCAAATGTACCTTTTGTGTTAAAGCGTAAAATCGTCGGCACTCCAGCCTTTGCAGTACTCTTTCTTGGTTGATATCCACCTTTTGCCGTGACATCAATAATTTGAACACCATTAACAATACTCACGTTTGAAGCAGAAGGAGCGCTTCCACTTTCATCTATTTTTACCGAACCGTTTCTTGTTATAGCAAAAGCTCCTCCCACAAGAACGACCGCCACTATAGTTGCTAAAACAATTCTGTTCATAAATATGACTACTAAAAATTAAAGACTGGTGAAATAAAACCAACAACAACTAACCCATTAACAATATTGAAGAGCGCAAACATAATAACAATTAATCCGGCTGTTTTGAAAAATATACCCGCTTTTGTACTTTCTTTCATACTAAATGAACTGAAACTAACAAGAGCAAGAATAGGAAGTGTACCCAAAGCAAATGAAAACATCGTAAGAGCACCTGTTAAAAAACTACCCGTACCTAAGGTATATACCTGCATTGCTTGTGTAAATCCACAAGGAAGAAAAAAGGTTGCAATACCAACCAAAATTGGTGTCGCTGAATGATTTAGCTTTGTAATACCAAGAGCATGCCTCGAAACAAATTTCGGCATACCAATACTTAACTTCTTTGTTGAGGAAAATATATCAAGAAGATTGATACCAAGAATAATCATAACTATTCCTATTACGACATTAAGTACGAACGTCGCCGTACTACTTAATGTAAAAGCAGAACCAATAAGACCAATAACACCACCAAAAATAAAGAACGATATAAGTCTTCCGCCATGAAACAAAAATTGTGGTTTAAAACGGTCTCCACTTTTTGCAAAGGTTGCGGACATAGAAAGAACCAAGCCTCCAACTACCGCCATACACGTTGAAAGTGAAGCGATAATACCGACAAAAAAAGCTGTTCCAAATGAAACCGAACTTGCATCAACCAAATTCACAATCCCCATCTTCTGTAACAAGACAAAAAACACCGCAAACAAAAGCGCAATCGGAATTGCAAATTTGAAGTCACCCCAGTTTACAACTTTATTTTTCTTTTCTACCGAAAGACTGTAACCGTGCTTCTTCATTGGTTCACTTAATAGCGCCGCTATCTCTTCGGCTGATTTATCACCAAAATTGCCAACGATTTCAACAGAGGTTGTTTCAAGTGTAGAAATAGCTCGGGATACTCCAGGAACTTCAAGAAGCTCGCTCTCGGTCAAAAGAACACACGCTTTGCAGTGCATACCGTTTACATGAAACGTATATGTTTGGTCGGATTTAGATATCATATTTTTTTTGATTTTAAACGAAGCGAATTACCAACAACAGAAACCGAAGACATTGCCATCGCAAATCCTGCAAACACTGGAGAAAGCAACCAACCAAAGATTGGATAAAAAAGGCCTCCAGCAAGGGGAATGCCTGCAACATTATACGCAAAAGCCCAAAATAAATTTTGTTTTATTCCACGCATTGTTACTTTCGAGAGATTGATAGCTTTAACCAATTTTCCAATATCTCCATGTAACAATGTTATACCTGCACTTTCAATGGCAACGTCCGTACCGGTCGCCATTGCAATACCCACATCGGCCTGTGCAAGGGCTGGCGCATCATTTACCCCATCCCCTGCCATGGCCACAATGTGACCAGCCTTTTGTAATTCTTTTATTTTATTCAACTTATCTTCCGGAAGCACTTCAGCGACCACCTCATCAATACCAACCTCTTTTGCAATATACAGTGCAGTATTTCGATTATCGCCCGTTAACATGACTGTCTTAATACCTAAAGAATGAAGACGTGACACGGCCTCCATAGCTCCCGGTTTTATCGCGTCTGCGACCAAAAACACAGCAAGAATTTTTTCTTGTCGAGCAAGTATGATGGGAGTTTTGCCTTCACTTGTCTCTTTTTCCAGCAATTGCACGTTAAACGACAATTTCAAATCTTCAAGTAATTTTGGACTACCAGCAAAATACGTTACACCCCCAACAACTCCCCTAACACCCTTCCCTTTAATCGCTTCAAATTTATCAACGGACAATACGTCACTATTTTTATCTTTAGCATAACTCACGATCGCATGAGCTATTGGGTGCTCTGATTTATTTTCAAGCGAAGAGAGTATTGATACCAGTTCATCATCTGCTTTATCAGACGTATTTTCAATCGAAACAAGCTCTGGTTTACCCTTTGTGATTGTCCCCGTCTTATCAACAACCACCACATTCACCTTATGTAATTTTTCGAGAGAAGCGGCATCTTTAATTAAAATTCCTTCCCGTGCACCTTTGCCAACTCCAACAATAATTGCAGTTGGGGTTGCTAAACCAAGAGCACAGGGGCAAGCAATAACAAGAATACTGACAAATGAAACAAGACCGTATGAAAGCGCTTGCGAAAAACCAAAATAAAATGAACCAATGAAAAGCCACGCCCCTAAAGAGATAAACGAGAGTATTAGTACAACCGGAACAAACACACCAGAAATTTTATCCGCCAATGCTTGAATCGGTGCCTTTGAACCTTGCGCTTCCTCAACCATTTTTACGATGCGAGCAAGCATCGTTTCAGCTCCAACTTTCGTTGCTTTAAAAGTAAACGCGCCTGTTGTATTAATTGTTCCTGCCACAACCGTGTCGCCCGACTTTTTAGATACAGGAACAGGCTCACCAGTGATCATAGACTCATCAACATATGATGCACCTTCAACAACAGCACCGTCTACCGGAATTTTTCCGGCCGGCTTCACAATAACTAGATCATCATGAATAACTTCAGTAATCGGAATCTCAATCTCTTTACCACCACGAACAACAAGTGCGGTTTTCGCCTGCAAATTTATAAGTTTTTCTATAGCATCGCCTGTCTTCTTTTTTGATCGCGCCTCGAGATATTTACCCAACGTTATAAAACCAATAACCACAATGGTGACATCAAAATAGGTATACTCGGGAACATTTAATAATTCACCAACAGAAGGTAGAAGAGTTACAAGAACACTGTATGTATAAGCAACTAAAGTACCAAGACCAATAAGCGTATCCATGTTGGCCACTCCATGCCTTATAAACCTTATCACTCCACGTAAATACGGCTGACCAATCCAAAACAACGCAACCGTTGCCAAAACCATCAAAAGGGTATTAAAAAGATCCATCGGAATCGGCAAATTGGGCATCCATGTAATCGTTCGGGCAAAGATGTCCCACATCATGAAACCAAATACCACTAGCGCAACAGGAATAATAAACTCAGTTTTATTTTTGAGTTCATCTAGATCGTTTTCCTCCATCGCACTATGATCATGCTCGCTTTTGGTTTGACCTTTTTCAGACACAAAAGAGTACCCGAGCTTACGCATCTCCTCATTCATTGAATCAATTGAGACCTGACTATCGTCATAATCAATTTTTGCCTTTTCGTTGGCATAATTTACAAAGACAGAGTGAATATGCGGCAAGGCTGAGAGTTTCTTCGTAATAACCGAAGCGCAGCTGGCACAATGCATTCCTTTAACTTTTAAGATTTGTGTAGCCATAATTATTAGATGTTGTACCAAGTACGTCTAAGACCTTTAAGCGTCTCTAAACCATTTGAGAGAAACGCCTCGACCGCATAAGCGTTATCCAATATTAAAGCTCGACTTGATTTTGTTCTTGTTTCTTTCGTCATGAGAATACCGGCCTCATGATGGGCAATAATAGCGTTAAGAAAACGCAGATCAAACGTATCCCCGGCAGGTCCAAGATTTTCTACTATAGGATCCTTTACACTTTTTGAGTCACCATACCAGTCTTTCTTCCATGCATACAATTCGGCTATAGCTTTTGGCTCATCGTTTAAAATATTTTGAGAAAGAGTTTTCATCTCTCCCCGAGTAGTATTTTTTCCAAGCTGCTCTGCTAAAAGCATTGCGCCACGATGGTGGGCTATCATGGCGTTTATATATCGCAAATCAAAAGTTCTATCAGCCCGACCAAGACTCATCGAGTTTTTATCATACATGGATACTTGGTATTGGGGAGTAAGATAATATCCAATGCCAATACCAAACATTACTCCAACCACAATAAGACCTGATGCTACATAGAGTGATATTTTCATATTATTTTCTTTTCAATCCATACACTTTTAAAATTTCTCCAACCGCTTTTTTCTCCTTCCCTTCCTTGATTTGATTCACGACACAATGAGAAAGATGATCCTCCATAAGAGCATTTTCAATACCAGAAAGAGCCTGCTTCACAGCAGATGTTTGAGTAATAACATCGATACAATACGTATCACGGAGAAGCATCTCTTGAAGCCCTCGAATCTGTCCTTCAATTATTTTTAAACGACGTACAAGTTTTTGCTTTTCTGTATTCATAACGCACATACTATACCCCCTGGGGGTATAGGTCAAGTGTGAATAAATAAAAAAACCCCGGTGTGCTTCCCGGGGCAAGGACAAGAGAACTAGTGATAATCTTGTTTCGTTTCCCGTATTGAATGAGCCTCCTTGAGAGCGTCTTCAGGTGAAATTCCACCGTTGTGCACTCGGGCGGCCAATTCGTTTAATCGAGGGATCTCACTATCATTGTGACCCCACGTACTAAGCTCAGAAGCGATTGCCATAATCTCAGCAAACGCCTCCTCTGCTTTAGTATGAGTCTCAACAATAATTCCCTCATTCTTCATACAAGAAAGTATACCAAAACAAACTGACTCTGCTACTTTTTATCAATAAGGGGGTGAAGATGGGCCGCAATACCAATAGCCGCGGCAATAATCAACACATTTTTAATAATGTATTGACCCTCTAATGTTGGAACAAAAAAACCACTCCATGTTTCTGAGGAAAGAAAAACGAGAGGCATAAACGTGGTCACCATATGGAAAGCAAGAAGAGGAAGCACAATCCGCTCTGCCCCTTTAATTAGAAACAATACTCCGATTAAACATTCAAAAAGCCCAAAGAGAACAATAAACGTAGGAAATTTCATAAACGGCACCGTCTGTTCAAATAACCGCTGAACAAGTTCACTCGCAGGACTAAGTCCTATAACTTTAAGTATTCCAAACCAGAAAAAAACAATAAATAAACCGATACGGGCAACAGGCAAAGACAATTTCCGACAAAGAGTAATAAGTTTTATATCAATTATTTGAATGCTCATGGCACTATTGTAATACAACTTAGAAAAATAAACGTGGCCCAACAAACTCTTTAGCGAAAGCCAGAAAAAAAATAATGAGTACCTATCGGGACCGCTTCGCGTATCGATCCTTACAGGATCTGTACAGGTTTCGTATCTCGCTTCGCTCAGCAGCTCGCTGCGATATACTCAACCTCTTCGATTCCCTAACCGAAGTTACACTTCGGTTAGGGAATCGGGGTCAAGTTTCTAAATAAAATTTTCGTCAGGAAGACTCAATTTTATTAAGAACTTCCTCCCCGGACTCGGCGACAAGCACTCGTCGCAGACTCCTCGTCTTGTATACCGCCTCCGTCTTTCGATTCCCGATAGGCACGCCAAAAATATAATCGGCCAAAGCTTTGCTTTGTTCTCATTATTTTAGGGTGCCTATCGGGAATCGAACCCGAATCGAAGGTTCCACAAACCTCAGTGTTAACCGTTACACCATAGGCACCATTGAAACACCGCATATGCGGCTACTCTTTTATATCAGTGAACGGCCATTAAGTATAGCTCGGTGGAGTCTCTTTGATTTTATCCTTGTGATTTGCATAACGTGCAAGCGCATACAACAAAGAAGAAAGACGATTTAAATATGCCATTGAATGTGCTCCCATTTTTGCACTTCCCTCTTCGACAACAGCTACAACACGCCTTTCAGCACGACGAGCAATTGTTCGAGCAGCATCAAAACGCGCTGATAATTCTGCGGCTCCAGGAATAAAAAAAGATTTGATAGGAGGTAACATTTTTTCTATTTCATCCACAATCGCTTCGACATCTTTTACACGTGCCTCGGGCATCGTCTTTGGCGCGCCAGCTAATTCAGCCTGAACTATAAATAAAGCTTGCTGAGCATCAAAAACGATGTCAGCAACAGAACGTTTTTTGAATAAAAGTTTTTTAGCTTTTGCACCAGATCGACACAAACCTAAAAATGAATTTGTTTCATCAAGAGAGCCTAGCGCTTCTGCTATAGCGGTTGATTTTGAAATACGTTGATTACAGCCAAATGTTTTGGTTGTACCAGTATCACCTTTTCGTGTGTAGAGTGCCATCACATTTTATATAACGTATACTTCTGCCCCTTCATGTACCTCCTTTTTTATTTTCACCCCAACTTCCATTCCTTTTTTTGCGGAAGTGATAGCTTCATGATTCATCTGCATCGAATTAACCACGTCATCCAACTCACTTTCATTGCGGACAATTTTAATCTTATCACCAACATTTAGCGGTGCTGACAATTTAAATATCGCAACATTAATATTTCCAAACCAATGAGTAACAACGCCAACTTTTTTACCATCAATTTTTTTCGGTTTCAAAGTAACAGCTTTCGCAACAACCTTCTTTGAAACTTTTTTAGTTTTCTTTACAACTTTCTTAACCGTTTTTTTTGTGACCTTCTTTACCACTTTCTTCGTCTTTTTAACAACTTTTTTCACAGCTTTCTTTGCTTTCTTTTTTACAACCATAGGAATAGTGGGTAAATGATAAGTGCCTCTATTTTACTCTTAGTTATTAGGAAAGTTAAAGTGCGCGGGAGAGGAATCTTGAAACTTACCCTCCTTCGTTTACAACTACGGACGGGCAAGCAGTTTCGGCCCGCCCGTACCGAACCATACGTTCGGGCGGGTACGCCTTTTCTGTTTTCTGTTCGTGAATATAAGGGAGAGAACTTTGTCACGAGTTACTAAGCTTTTTGTTTCGTTTCACTCACAAAAATCTAAGTACTCTCGACCCCGACTCGGCCTCGCTTTGGCAGACCAAAGCGGCTTCACGACCTCCGTCTTTCAAGTCCTCTCCTACACATAAAACAATAGTCGCCCAATGCTTTCGCATTGGGCTCCTTTGTTTTTGGTGCGCGGGAGAGGACTTGAACCTCCATGCCTTGCGGCGCTACCACCTCAAGGTAGTGCGTCTGCCAATTTCGCCACCCGCGCGTGATTTTTATCTAACCGACCAATCATATCGGAATGCGGACTTCTTTTCAACAAAAAAACCGCTTTCGCGGTTTTTTTGTTGAATGAAATTTTATTCTTTAACTGCTTCTTGTGTCTGCTTTGCAACCTCTTCTGGTGTTGCCTCATCAGTTCCAACTTCCTCCTTAACAGAACGCAAGCGTCGCATTTCTCGAGCAACCTCTTTGGTTGCCTTGTGACGAACATGATAAAGCTTCGAACGGCGAGTTTTTGATCTTTTGGTAACTTCAATCTTATCAATCATCGGCGAATACAAAGGAAAAATCTTTTCAACACCAACACCTGAAGCAACTTTGCGAACAGTAAAGGTTGCACCCGCCTCAGAACCGTGTTTTCGACTTAAAACCAACCCCTCAAACACCTGAAGACGAACCTTGCCTTTTTCTTTAATTTTCTGATGAATACGAACAGTATCACCCGAACTCATGTCGAGCGATTTTCGAGCTTTTATATCAACTGGGGAAACGGGGAATGCTGAATCCATAGTAGCGAGTACTTTAGCACACGCCTACTCCCGACGCAACAAAGGTGCCTCTTTTGCCCCAGCCTCCTTAAAAAGCCGAATGGCCTCAACAAAATCTGCAGGATACGGAGCAATAACCTCATACTCTGCTCCGCCAGGAGCTCGAAACATAACACTTCGAGCATGAAGAGCTAAACGCTTCATTCCATACATTGGTTTTCTACCTGTTGCATAGAGAGGGTCACACAAAACCGGGTGCCCAATCGCATGAAAATGGACACGAATTTGATGGGTACGACCCGTAATTGGCTGAGCCTCTATAAATGTTGCCCCTTCCCCAGACCAAAGAGTATACCAACGAGTTGTTGCAGGCCGAGCGTCCTCTCCTAATTCTCTTGCTGCGGATTTTTTTCGAAAATCATTTGCACTACGTCCAATAGGTCGATCAATCGTTCCGCGAACATCTTTTAAGGAACCGTACACAAACGCATGATACCTTTTTTTAATCTCATGCTTTAAAAATTGCCTCTTCAAGAACAAATACGAGTCCTGAGTCTTTGCAATTAATAAAACTCCTGACGTGTCCTTATCTAAACGATGAACAATTCCAGGCCGATCAACAATACTGCCATTGGTAAGCTTAAGGGGTTCGCCAACATTTCGAATAGAAGGATACGTGGCAAGAATCCAATCAATCAACGTTTCTCCTTTTCCTCGTCCATCAGGATGCACAACAACCCCAGCAGGCTTATCAATAGCCACTACTTCGTCGTTCTCAAATAAAATAATTGGTTTAATTTCCATCAGAAAGAAATATAACAGCCGCAACCTCAGTCGTTTTTCCTCCTTGGAGAGAAAGCCTTTGGACAACAGCGTATGTACCGACAACGGCCAACAGAACAAGAAAACCTGAACCTATGTGTGCAAAACGGCGCCGAGGAACATGATGATGAGCTGTCATAACAAGAGAAAGTGAAACCAAAACAGCGATAATAGAAACGACAGTTGAAAACATGGAAAGTGGATCAGTTACTAAACGGCGAGAAAGAGAAACACGTTGGGTTACTGGTTTTTTTTGATCTCCTTGTTCAATCGCATTTAATACTTGAGTTGCAGGAACCTCTTCCTGACGTAAAAAAGTATCATCCGACTCTCCTTGAATCAGGGATATTTCTTTTTTTATTTGAGCACCTTCAACAGCTGAAGTGCCCGGATTAGCATTCACTTTTACTTCAGAAGAAACTCCAACATTTTTTACATCAGTTTCTACTGAAGAAACACGAAGATCAGCTGGCCGACCAAAAAACTGAGCAACAAATACTGTTTGTCTTCCCTCAAATATTCCGGTTGCCGTACCAATACCAATTTCGGTAAATTCAGAATTCACAATATTTGCTCTATGTGAAGGTGAGGCCATCCATGCTTTATTAACCGCGCCTGAATCGTCAAAATGAACCGCAAGATTTTCACCGGCCGCACGATACCTATACCCAACCTCTTGTAACCAAAACCACGGTTCACGCCCCTCGGGAGATACGTGGGCAAAATAACCCTTAGCGGCCATATCAGCCGCTTTTTTTTCGGCAGCCTCCGTTAAAAGCGAATTAACCGTGAGATTTTTCAATGATCGCTCAGTACGATCCTGATTAGCCAAATCAACCAAAACCGAAGGAAGAACAGCAGACAAAGAAGAAACTCCTCCCAATAAAAAAGATTTTCCAAGCAAGGCTCCTGCACCTAATAAAAAAACAACAAAAACAGTCACCAAAGCGCCTGTTGAACCAAACATATGAGGGGTGTGGCCATTACCCGCATGAGGAATAAACCAATTTTTGAAACGTTTCATTTATTTACAATAATCACACAAAAAAGTACGAGAAACAATAGCGACAAAGAAATGGTATTCTCAAAGAGAAAAGCGACAGAATGGACGCCGGATCGGGAAACGGCTCGATTACTCGAGTTGATCTAGCGTCCATTCTGTCGCCTTACTTATTCGCGGTCGATATTACGGAGAGCCGTCTTTATTGTCAATAAAAACAAACGAGATTGAAAAACTAATAGAAGTAACGTATTGTAATGGACATACCTAGAATAAAGGTTACTTTCTTCTGGTAATACAAAAATTGGACGATTAGCTCAGTTGGTAGAGCAACCCATTTACACTGGGAAGGTCGCAGGTTCAAGTCCTGCATCGTCCACCAAAAACTATAGACAGGGACGATGGCAAAGCAACTGCTTGCTTTGCGTAAGGACTTGAAAAGGTTCTCCCCTATTTTCGAACCATTCTGATGGAGAGAAAATGGGAAACCTGTACTGAAGCTGTAGGCTTCAAGTCCTGCATCGTCCACCGCGAATCAATACTCCGCCCACCTTCTCCATAATAAAAACCGAATGGGATTATCCTCATTCGGTTTTTTGAACTTATTCAATGCTTGTGACACGCTCATAGAGCCACATTGGAAGAACTCGAAGCAAATACTCGCGAGGATACCACTGCCAAGGAGATCGGACCCTCTTTTGCCAAGAACCTTCTTGCCACGAAACTTTCACTGGACGTGACAAGAAAACAATATTTGACCACTTTCTCAGGGCAACCCACCGAAGGTCCCGCACACATCGCCATATATGAACATGGGCAGCAACCACGTAGAGACGTTTCACATCTTCCCCTTCCACCCAAGAAATCGCCTGTTGTGCAATACTGAACGTTGAAGCAAAACAGTCATTTTCTGGCTCTATGACATGCCTGATATCTCGCCCAGGAGTTACAGGAACCAATTCCTGTGTAAAAACCGGACACCCAACATCTTCAGCAATCTCTGATGCAACCCGGGCAATCTCCTTATTTGAAGGAAGAGCGAACGGTGCACCAAAAGCAAACGCAACAACGGCACTTTTTTGTTGTTTCAGATAAACCCCCTTTCTCTAGTCTCCCGAGAGAATAGGTCACCCCCAGAAGACTGTCAACGTTTTCGTTATAAAAAACCTTACTCAACCGCCGCACGAGAAAACCAATCACGTAATTTTAGAGTATCCCCCTCTCTGTCGACTGAACCAAGAACAATGACCGATATGGTACTTGTTCCTTGCTTAAGTGGAACAGCAAACAAAGAGAGCATTGTTTCCTTTGCCTCATTTGTATATCCAGTTTTACCCCCCTTAAAAAAAGATTCCTTAGCAAAAGGATTATGGTTTACAAAAGAATAAACCGAACCATCTTCCGCTGTAAAAATTTTTCTTTCAGTTTTTGAAACAGAAAGAATAAACGATCGATTTTCTACTAAATATTGGGACAAAAGGAACAAATCAGACACCGTTGAGCGATTATTGACAGATATTCCTGATGGATCCGCAAAAAATGTCTCTTTGGCTCCAATCGCTTTTGCTTTCTTATTCATCCACTCAACAAAAGCGCGGCTACCATACATATCAGCAAAAGAGTGAGCGACCGCATTGTTTGATTCCATTAAAAGCGGGTACACCAAAGAGAGTGCCGTTAATGAATCCCCTTTCTCTATTGAGCCATAATCACTTTTTGTCTCATTAGGAATAGACATATCAACAGAAACAAACCTTTCAAAATTAATTGTTTCACTTGCAACAATAGCGGTCATTAATTTAGTAATCGAAGCGATGGGTAATTGCTTATCACTATTACGCTCCGCATATACTTTTCCCGTATACACATCAGCAACAATAAACGCCTCAGCCGAAACCTTTGGGAGTGGTTCATTTTTTACCCGAACAGTTTCCAGAAAATCATCTTTATTTGACTCATTGTAAACAAAAATAGGAGTTTTTCGCTCGGCAAAATCATACACTTTTTTTGCATCAATCGTTGAAAGACGAATACAACCTCCAGAATATCCAGCACTGACAGGTGAACCATCCGGATAATAGGGCCATCCATGAATAAAGAAGTTTCCAAAAAACTGCATACTGTACGGCATATACACTTCTCCAAAAGAAGAAAAATGTGATTCTTCTTTTGTTATTACGTCATATCTGCCCGTCGGAGTCTCCCAATATGAACCAGGCTTTCCTTTAGAAACAATGGGGATTGTTTCTAAAAGCACCCCTTGCTCATAAAGAAATATTTGCATTAATTTCAAATCAGCGGCAATAAATCTCTCTTCCCCTTTTGCCATTTCACTTACCGGCACACCCTCAATACTACGGGACTCAAGAATTTTGTTGCGATCTACAATAATTTTTTTTTCACTTTCTTCTTTTTGTTGATCTTTCTTTCCGTTTTGGAAAAGTTTTTCATGTTGATCAATTTCGGCACTCATCGACGCTTCAACAGTTCGTACATACAGTTGTTCAAAAAATACCTCTGCACCAAAACGAACACTAGTGATAAACAAGCCTACAAAAACAAAAACTTTTACAGTAAAAAAGAAGGCTCGGGTATCAAAACTCGTTGGTTCCATAAAAAAGGTACCCCATATAGTATCACGCACCTTCTTATTTCCTGAAAAAATGAAGCTGACACAAACATAGTCACAAAACGCTCCGCATCTTGCTCATGATTTTTGTGCCCCCGGTTGAAAACGCGGATTACCGCTTTCGGTCACGGATAATTTCCTCGCCGTCGCTTGGAAATTTCCGCTACCCCGACTCGCAACCTTGCCTGCTGGCAAGGTGTCCGCTCCGTCTTTCGATTCCAACCAGAAGGCTACAAAAACATAGTCGCTCAAGGTTACACCTTGCACTCATTGTTTTTGTGCCCCCGGTTGGAATCGAACCAACAATAGCGGCTTAGAAGTCCGCAGTTATATCCATTTAACTACAGGGGCAATTCATTGATGTTACGTTTTTGCCTACGAGGGGTCAACTGGCACAACTATTTTTTTCGATTCTTCAAAACGTTCAGCACGAACTTTAAAATACTCAATAACACTCTCAAAGTGTTTTTTGTTAAACGAATGATTTTGTTCGTTTTCAATAAAAACCTCTGTTTGTCCTTCAATACCCCACCAAAACACAAAACCACTTACTAAAAGGGAGCCTGTGATAAACAAAACGCCTATCATGAAAAGAATCTTCCAATGCAAGTTTGGCTTCCTTCCTGCTCCAGAGGAAATAACCTGTCGTGCGACTTTAAAATTTAAAAAAGAAAGTTTTCTCATTGGACTGTCCCTTTAACCTCTTTTAATTTAGGAACCGAAACACTCCAACCCGCAACCCATAGTCGTTTTTTTGTTTCCTCGCCAGAGGTCTTATCGGTAGCAAACGTTGCCCCAAGCACAAAAACTTGATATGGCGTTCCATCAAGCAGAGCTGAAAAACGGACAACTTCTTCCCACGTTCCTCGAACAGTAAAACCTAGGCGTAACCGCCCAACCGTTGTTGATTTTGGCTCCGCCTCTCCCTCATCAAGAGAATCAATCTTTACAACCACACCCGCCTCCTTTGCAACCCTCTCAATTTCCTCAACAAAAGAAACAATACCATCGGGAGAAACAAGGTGTGTTTCCACCACCTCTTGATATGACTTAAATTCATCAAGGGCCTGGCGAATAGCGGCCACTTCTTCTGATTTTACTTTTGCTTTATTGACATCCTTAGCCAAAATTTCAATTCGGGCCTTGCCCTCATTTAGATACATAAGACCATAGACATACACACCCCCCACAACAGCGCCTAGGGTTATAAGAAGAGTGATTGTTTTTGCAGAAAAGCCGTGTTTCATATTTATTTATTTGTTTTTGGATCAAAAGAAATGGTCAGCCCCACAGAAAATGGAATATCCTTCTCGAGTGCAAAATTTGAAACAGGCAAACGAATGGCACTAAATGAAGGTTCAGCTTCAAGAGCTTTCCTGAAAAGCAGCAGTGCATCTCGCGTATCTGATTTTCCATCAATAACAATATCTCCCGTAACAAAATCCTTGCCCGCTTTATAGGTAAAACGCTCAAGATGAACACCTGCGGGTTTTATACTTACGATTTTTATAACAGCCTCTGAAGTACGTGCCTTATTCCGAAGAGGAGAGAGTTCGTTCAACTTCTCTGTTGTTTGTTTAAGAAGAACATTAAAAGAGCTGCCCTCACCCTCCGCTGCCAAAACACTATACTCAAGCAATTGAGCATTTAAATCTTGTTCGTGTGACCGCATAAGGATAAAGGTTGGAACAAGCAACACCACCATAATTCCTTCCGCAAGAAGGAGCATAAGAAGAAAAACAACAAAAAGACGACGTTTATATTCCTTACGAAGTTTCTTTTTTTCCTCAAACGGTAAGAGATTAAACATTTGAATTCAAATAAGATTAGTCTGTTTTTGGCAACGAAAGACCGATCGCTGTTGCATAATCAAGAGATTCCTCAAACGGAATAGGCGGCACCGAAACTTCAGTGCTTTCATAAATATTTGACCAAACATTTGCCAACCTCACCCGATATTCCATAACCAAAGAAAAATAATCAACAAAACCAGGAATAGAAGCGTCTGAGCCAGAAAAAACGATCTCAGCAATATCGGGTAATTGCGGCTTTGAACGCCTTAAATTATTCCAATATCCTGTTAATCGGTTCATCTCATCTCTTAAAACAGAAAGAGAGCTCATGAGAGAGAAAAAAAGTTCCATGTTTGATTTTGACCCAATAAGCCCATCTCTCTTTTTGAGATTATTGGCTTCTTTTGGATCAATATGTAATTGTTTTTCAAAAGCTAACGCCAATGAATCTCCCCCCAAAGCAACCGTTGATGTAAAATACACAACCCCCTGTCCTACAACCGAAAGAGTTGTTCTTCCAGAACCGACATGCACAATAAAATACGTTTTCATATCATTCTCTTTTATCACCGCCTCTGCCGTTGCTTGTGCATCAACCACAAAAACTAATGGATTTAATCCGGCCTCTTCGTATACCGAAAGATAACTATGAACAACAGTGTCAGGTAACACAGAAACGGACACATCATAATGATCAAGAGATTCTGTTTTTACAATCTCATAATCAAAGATTGCCTCGGTTGGCTTAATAGGAACATTTTCTTCAAGTAATAACTCGATCGCTCCTCTAATTTCTTTTTTAGAAACTCGAGGTATTTCTGTGGTAAAGAGATATGCTTTTTCTTCGGGTAACGGAACCTGAACATGATACAAACCAAGTTCATCTTTAAGAGACGAAAGAGCAGAAACGAGTTCTGCACGTTTTACAATCTCGCCCGCTTGAATAGTACCAACAGGAAGCTCTCGTGAACC
>CAZNMD010000016.1:0-18135 GCA_964574355.1 uncultured Candidatus Saccharibacteria bacterium | reverse complement strand
GGGCGAGTGATTCCATGAGGTTCTCTATTAACTGATAGAAAATAAAACACTAAATGTGTTTCTATACCCAAATCGTAGCATGAATTAAGGGGTAAGGAGTGTTGACATGGGTACGTGCTATGGTTCGTTATGTGTGTGAATTGCATTTCGTGCACGAGGTAAGCGTTAGCTTCCTCAGCAATCCTGCCAGTACATTTGGCAGGATTTTATTATGAGTGTTTTATTGAGTGCTCATGTCCAATCGACATTGACGAGAGGGCGACCATAGCAAGAACGGCAAAGACGAGCGCTTGGATGAATCCAACGAATAGTTCCATTCCGTAGAAAGGAACGGGTACGATATAGGGAACAAGTGATCCAACGATAACAAGAAGAACTTCACCAGCAAAGACGTTTCCAAAAAGACGGAAAGCGAGTGAAATTATTTTTGAGATTTCGCCAATAATTTCAAGCGCACCCTGGAAAAAATCGATCGGTCCGTGGAAATTTATAAATTTTCCAAGATGACCTTTTGTTCCGACAATCATAAAGCCAATAATGTGTGAAAGGGTAACAGTCATAAGGGCAAGTGCAAGTGTCATGGTGAGATCAGAATGAACTGATCGAAAGAGTGGAATAAAAGAAGTTTCGCCGTGACCATCGACTGAAGGTTCAAAAAAACCAATTGATCCAACTCCTGGAATTAATCCTGCCCAATTACTGAAAAGAACGAAAAAGAAAATAGTTGCCACAAAGGGGAAGAACTTTCTTGCCATTTCGCGGCTTCCGGCAACTGTTGTCATAAAGGAGAGCAGAGCATCAACGATCATTTCTGATAAGGCTTGAATTCTTCCTGGGACATGTCGTATATGTTGTGAGATTAAAAATGAACCAACGATAAGGCCGAGTGCTACCACCCACGAAGTCAAAAGTGTGTTAGTTACAGGTAAATTGCCGAGATGAAAGAGGGTCTCTGGAGCGATGGCAACATGTATGGATTCCATGTGATAAGTGTAGCTTAGAAGTTTATTTTACGTATTTTTCGAAAGACTGCGAGTGAGGAAGTAGTTAAGGCAAGTAAAAGCCCGGCAATAAGGAGGAGTGGCGAGGTTCCAAAATAGGTATCTCCAAAGCGACCTAAAAGAACAAACAGAACTGCTGGAATGGCAATAATATAGCCGAGTTTTAAGGCGAGCGACAAAGCGGAAAAAGGAGGAGAAGGTTTTTTATTTATGTGATTGGTTTCGGTCATGTCGGGATACCGGGAATCGAACCCGGGCCTTACCCACCCCATGGGCATATACTGCCACTATACTATATCCCGTCTTTGTTACGATATCACATTTATTTTTTTGTATAAAAAATAAAAAAAGAGCCCGGCCAGCGAAATGAATCGCCAGTCGGGCTCCGTATCCAGTGGTGTGCGCACACCACTGAAGGTTTGGTTGGGATTTTGTTTTTCCCTGTTATATCGGTCTATCAAGGAAGGAACTGAGACCGAGTTAAACTGTGGTTTTACCGTAGGTCCTAAACCACTTTGGTGAAGTTTTTGCTTCACACTCGCAAGGGCACCATACCCTTTACGTCTTGTGTATTCCCGAGACCGCCTCGGGGTGCGGCTGCCGTAACGAGGCAGCTTTTTGTCCTTTAAGCCCGCTTCCCAATCAGGGGGAGTATGCGGGTATTTTTTCAGTCATGCAAGCCGAGTTGGCGATACGACTGCCAGTCCGCCTGCATTTCCACTGTTAACCTTAGCAGACATTCAATTCTTTGTCAAGCAAAAATTTCTTTATTGAGTTAGTTTTCAACAAAAAATGGCTATAAAAAGCCATTTTTTGTTTTTTAAAGTTTAAGTTGTTTACATATACGCGCGAAGCAGTTTTCTACAGTTTACTTATTTCTTTTAGATCCTTGTCAGGTAAGTAGAGAATTAGAAAACCGATGATGATACCGCCGAGAGCTGTCCATGTATGGTTGTTCATAAAGAATGTAAGGTCGATCCAGTCGAGTACATACCAGATACCTCTCCATATCAATACAAGGCCGAGCACGATACTAAAATTTCTTGCAAAATAACCGATAGTAGTGTGATTTTTATGAGCCATGTTCAGAAGTTTATCATTTTTGGTTTTGTTAGGTAATGTGAAAGGTTTTGAGTAATAATTCTTTGCTACCTATTTGGACCGGGGTCAATCTCCTCTGTTTTTAAAAAAGCAGTACAATGTGAACATAACTAACAAAATACCACTATGGGAAAAATCAGCGACACAAAACGTTCAATGGCTATTGGTAAAAGGAAGCGCATGCAAGCAAAGATGAAAAAAATGCGCGCACTGTATCAGGCAGCAAGCGGTGAATCTGCAAAAGAGGCAATTCTTCTTAAGGCATTGAATAAGAATCGTAATATGAACCGTAACGATTTTCTTGGAATTACTCCTCCAAAGAGAGTTGTTCGTGAAAAAGCTCCGGCTCACCCTACTCATTCAACAGGTCCAAAAGCAGAGAAGGCCCCAAAGGTTGAAAAGAAGACATCAGAAAAGAAAGTTGCATAGTTGGTTTTTGATGCGATGAAAATTCGCAAAGCCATTTTCCCTGTCGCCGGTTTAGGTACGCGTTTTTTGCCTGCAACAAAAGCTCAGCCGAAAGAAATGCTTTGTGTGGTAGACAAGCCGGTAATTCAGCTTTTAGTTGAAGAAGCCATTGCTTCAGGTATTGAAGAGATTATTTTTGTTACAGGGAAAACAAAACGAGCCCTTGAAGATCATTTTGATTATGCCCCTGAACTTGAAGCGGCGCTTCGCGCTAAGGGAAAACATGTAGAAGTAAAAAAGATTCGCGATTTGAGCGATGCGGCAAAATTTAGTTACGTTCGACAAAAAGAGCCTCGGGGTGATGGTGATGCGATTCTTTCAGCCGTGCATTTAATAGGCGATGAACCATTTGCTGTTATGTTTGGTGATGATCTTGTGGTATCGAAGACGCCATGTTTAAAACAGCTGATGGATGTACACGAAACATACGACTCTTCAGTCATTGCTGCGTGGCCAGTACCAAAAAAAGATGTTAGCCAGTACGGTATTATGGCTGGTAAAAAAGTTGATTCACGAACAATAAAGATTTCAAAATTTGTTGAAAAACCTCCAGCTGATAAAGCTCCTTCAAATTTAGCTGTGGTAGGTAAATATATTGTTACTCCCGAGATTGTCGATGAATTACGAAAAGTAAAAACAAAAGGGGAAATTCGTCTCGCAAACGCGTTTGAAAATTATGTTGTAAAGGGTGGTTTTGTGTACGCACATCAATTTGAAGGTGTGCGGTACGATTGCGGGTCTAAGCTGGGCCTTCTTGAGGCGACGGTAGTGTTTGGGCTTTCTCATCCTGAAACCGCGAAAGATTTTAAGGCGTATTTAAAAAGGTTTAGGTTTTAAAACATTATGTAGGGTGTAAGGGTGGGGAAGAGTAAAAAGATTAGTGTGTAAGGAGAGGGTATACTAGTAGGTAATGATTGAGGCTTTTGATCTTCTTATTTTTTCCTATCTGAATGGCTATCTTGGCATATCGCCCAGTTTTGATATTTTTGTTTTTTTCTGTGCGTCATTTTTGCCGGTATTGATTGCTGTGTTGTTTGTCATTTTGCTTTGCGCTTCTTTGTACAGAAAAACTCACGGATTTGAGGTAATGACTATTCGTCTTGCAGAAGTTGAAACAATAAAAATTGCTTTTATTACCGTCATTTTGGCTCGGTTGATCGCTCTTGTATTACAAAACATATTTTATCGTGTTCGTCCGTATGTTGAACTTGGAACACCACATTTATTTGTTGTATCACAATGGTCTTTTCCCTCTGGTCACGCTACGGTGCTTTTTGCGTTAGTTGGTGCAGCTTATCGTTTCAATCGTAGTGCCGCCGCAATACTCGCATTACTTTCTTTGATTGTGTGTATCGGTCGAGTGGTTGCTGGAGTACATTATCCGACAGACATAATAGGGGGAGCGCTCATTGGTTTTTTTGTTGGGTATATGGGAACTATCTTTTTTCGTTACACTGAAACTCGTCGTCGCGAATAGAGTACAGGTAGAGGTGGGTTGACCAAGATAACGTTTGGGTGTTTTATATTCCTCGGGTACAACCAGTATGGGTTGTTTTACGTTCACTACATCGGAAAACAAAAACTACAGGAGAAGGAGCCTATGACACTTGTGTCTATTTTCGGTTTGCCGTGCGCAGGTATCAGTTGTTTCTTACGAGGGGTACGGTCGGAAATTGCTCAAAACGTATTAATCATCGATGTCGATCATCATCTTGAAGGTGTTCGAGAGCGTCCTGGTGATTTTTTTACGAGTGATTCTGAGCGGGGAGTTTTTGAATCCTCTGGGGTTCTTACGCTTGAGCAGATGAATCGTTTTGCGCTTAATGCGTGTCGCGATTGGGTTACATCCTTTCCTAAAGGAATGATTTTTACCGGCGGAATTTTGTTTACCAGAGAGGATCAGCGTTTGCTTCGCTTTTTGAGAAGTAACGCTAGCTCTTTTTCTATCACTGTTGTGCATCTCCATGTTTCTCATCATGCTGCAGCTCGCCGAGCTGCAGCACGACGGGCAAACGGCTCGACACCGTTTGAAAAGTGGAAAAGCGACAATCATGGTCCGCGTTTGGAGGCGGCAGCAGAAAGGTATCGGTCAATTCGCCATCTTAAACGAGTGTGGCGTGCCCATGAAGTTAATCTCTACGGTAACAGAAGGAGACCAGAGGGTGTGTTGTATGACCTTCTTGTTTCCAAGCTGAGCAATATCCCTGAGGATCCTCAGGCGTGCGGTCTTCGGTAGTAAGAAGCATAAAACCCTGTTCTTTGGAGCCGGGTTTTTTTATTGTTTGATTGGTTTAGGAGTATAATAAAAAGACGAATATGTTTCGATCTAAATCTTCTCGTCTTGCAAACGCTTCGCTTGTTCGGGCGTTTGTGTTTGGTGTTGAAGATAGTGTTGTTTCAACCGTTGGGCTTTTGTCTGGTGTGGCGGTCGGCAACATGCCAAGAAGTTCAATTATTTTAGCTGGTGTTGTTTTGATTTTTGTCGAAGCTTTTTCAATGGGGGCAGGGCAGTTTCTTTCTGAATCATCCGCCGAAGATTTTGAGCATAAAAAAGGTACTTTTCATTCGGGTGCAATACTACAAGGCATCATTATGTTTTTTTCATATTTTGTGGCCGGATGTTTTGTGATTTCACCGTACTTTTTGTTTCCTGTTGATCAGGCTTTTTGGTTATCCATCGGAGCTTCTCTTTTGGCACTTCTCTTTTTAGGTATCGGTAACGCGCGTCTTTCGGGTGTCAGTATGATTAAGAGCGCTTTCCGTATGTGTGTTATTGGAGGGCTCGCCCTTGCGGTCGGTATTATTGCTGCGATTATTTTCAAAGATTTTAATTAGTTTTTCTAAAAAATAAACAAATCACCACCCGAGGCCTCGGGTGGTGATTTGTTTTATGAGGTATAAAAACCGCTCATCTGCCAAAGCACGACAGAACGATTGCGCTCCCGGTGCACTGAGGAGAAAAGAGATAATAAGGGCTTATCGTGGCCGCTTATTGCGTAAGTCACAATCTATGAGCGGTGGAGTGGTGGCCTAGCTGCACTCGGTAGTTTTCACTACAGTTGCGTACCAGCACAGACACTCCACTGTACTGGAAAGGTATTCTAGCACACCAGAAAAAGAAAGGGGATTTCATTTTTCCCCAAGTTTTTGCTACTATAGCTTGGTTGGTATTTTAAGTAGTTTATTTATTCCGCGGTAGCTGTTTTGGTAGGTCTGAAGTTCCAAGATAACTACTGATGTGGAATGTGGCAGAAAAGTTAACGATTCCGCGGTAGCTCAGCTGGTAGAGCGTCCCGCTGTTAACGGGAGGGTCCCTGGTTCGAGTCCAGGCCGCGGAGCACCCAACATGAAAATCACCCGAAAGGGTGTTTTTCTGTTGTTGGTGCTCCGCGGCAGGAAGCAAACAATTTTGCTTCCGTCTGGACTCGAACGCCGGAGCGAGACCCGTATCAGTAGATACGGGAGCGAGGCGGTGACCAGACAAAATCGAGCGACGGCGAGATTTTAGTCGAGGTCGAGAAATGTACTCATGGTCCAGGCCGCGGAGCATTTACTTGACACAAAGTATCAAGTGTTCTATAATTTTGATTAGGAGGTTTCATAGATGAAAAAGTTCGAAGTTCACTACTTCACCAAAACTGAAGGTGATGGAACTCACTTATTTAATGTGATGTTCCCAGACACTCCTCAGCTCGGGTCGGTTCTCATCATCGAACAAGTTCTCACTTGCCGAAGCCACGCAACTGGCATTGGTGAGGTTGTGCGAATTGTGATGAAGGAAGGTTCAGAACTCATCACTGTGTTCGTGAAAGAAAAGAAAGTTGTATAACTGCCCGCAGAGCTGTCCGCTCTTGTCGGGCAGTTTCTGTTTTTACATAAAACTTAATTTCATAATTTCTAAATCCATTTTAATCTTTTTCCAATTCAAAGTTCTAAATGCGTCCACTGTACGGAGCAGCAAAAATAAAATCCCCTATTTGGGGATTTTATTTTTGATGGTCGGACTCGAACCAGAGGAAAGGGTTGGAAAACAGGGACGTTTTCCGTGGCGGAATTTCACAAAACCGAGGGGTTTTGTGAGCGCAGCGTAGCGAGCCAGTTCGTACTCAAGGCTCGGAGCTAGTGATTGACGAGATAGTATTATCGTGTTAATATGGTTTTGGAGAAATGTTTTTTCAATAATCAACCAGAAAGGACGACCATGTGTCTTCATGTAACAGAGACTGCTTTCAAGGTGTTCTGCAGAAATTGTGGATTCGGCACGGAACTCTTCGCTTTGAACAGGGAGGACGCTGTGAATAAGGCGGACCCCGAACATCAAAGGGCGGAACGAGGCTGGATGACTCGGTGCAATGGGGAGAAAATGAACCTGGAAGCCACACCCATTCCCAAGCTTTCCTGCGATTAAGATTTGCCAATTTTGTATACTAAATCGAACCAAGCCCAGAGATAATATCAAAGGGCTTTCACTTTACGTAAAAACTTTCCAATTTTAAATAAATTACTCTCAATGTGTTAGAATAAATAAAATGAGTAAACTAATTACATGCATCTGGTTTGTTAATAATGACGGAGAAGAAGCGGTGCGATATTACGTAGATACTTTTAAATCAGCACCGGGCAGTCACGATGCAAAACTTGGAGATATTACAAGAGCGCCTAAAGCTCCTGAGTTTAAAGAAGTTTCTGGTAGGCCAGGTGGGTCCGTTCTGACGGCTGAATGCGACCTTGATGGAAGTAGTTTTATGGCTTTAAACGGTGGACCTTATGAGCAATTTAAACTTAATGGGTCAACCTCTTTTATTATTGAGTGCGAAACGCAAGAAGAAATTGATTTCTTCTGGGAGAAACTTTCAGCTGTTCCTGAAGCTGAACAGTGCGGATGGTGTAAAGATAAATTCGGTGTTACATGGCAAGTGGTCCCGAGAATTTTGGATGAAATGATGCGAGATCCTCAAAAAGCTGATGCGGTAACCGCTGCTTTTATGCCAATGAAGAAAATTGATCTTGAAACAATTAAAAAGGCTGGCGAATAGGTTTCGTTGTTAAGGTGTTTTTTGTAAGATTATGTTACCATTGACAATATTCCATATTAAGTTGTCTAGTAGTAATTAGTGTACATTTTTTAAAAGTGTGCTATTATTTTGAATAGAAAACCCGCGTGGGTCATTGCGACCGCACATCAATCATGTATCTTGACCCATTGCGGGTGAGATGAAAACTTCTGAGCGACTCGATACGAGTTGTTCCTGTAAGTTTCCTCACAAGGGAGATTTACGGTAAGCGAAGTTTGAGCACACATGCTCGATACCAGTTTTCTTGTCATGTACCATGACACCCCTTTCAGAGGTGTTGCAGCCATTACGGTTGGACACAAAAAACATACGTTTCTATCCAATGCGGATGAAACAATCAGTATCAAAGGACGATGCAATGCGCATGTCTTACGTGATTCCTTCCATTACGGAGGTTGAGTCGCACGTGATACCGGTTAAGTGGGGTATGTTTCTCAAAAGTTGTTGAGGTTGGACAAGTAAGTGTCTTGTGGTTGGTCAGGGCCGAACGCATTGCGTTCGGCCCTTATTTTTTAGTATATTTTTTGACAAAATAGTTTTTTAGTTTTATTATGCTCGAGTTAGCTACATAATGCGGTTAACCTCCAACAACGAGGAGTGATCGTTGAGTTCCTTGAAATGGTTGTTATGACCACTGCCGCTCAGTTGTATATTAAAGTTGTGATTACGTCCGATAAACCCGGCACAATCACATTGTCTCCAAATCCGAAGACCCCCGGTGTCTCTTTGTTCCTTATCGGAACATCGGCCCGTACATCTGTTCCTGAACGATTGCGTGATCGACCTTTGTCGGCTGTGTCGGTTGAAGTTGATTGTGAAAGAAAGCTCAATGACTTGATTATCGTTGAAACTCGGCTCGGGGCTGAATCCATGGTGCACCTACTGCAGGTTACATGGAAAGGGGCCGGTTGCCCTTACATCGATTTGGCAAAGTCTTGGGTGCCTGGGGATCGTCAGCACTCTGTCCAGCCGCTCCCTCGAAGGGGTGGTGGGTATTGCCTTCGGGTGGTCGTTGGTAAGGGAAAATCCCTTGTGACGTATTCGACCCATTCTTTTGGGGGGGAGGATCCGGACGAGGTGAAAATTTCTCCGCCCGATCTTTTGTGTCAGTTTTCGGTCGGTGTTCGATCGCTTTCTCAATTCAAAAAAGGTTTGGAGGAAGCGGATGCCGTGGCCTCTGCGTCTGCTTCGGCAGAAGGAACGTCTGAGATCACGAGTAGTGGTGATCCGCAGACCGATCTTTTGACTGCCACGAAGAGAATTCGTGAACTCGAGGAGAGGCTTCAATCTGAGAGGGAACGAATTAGCCTTCTGAAAGGTCAAATTGAAGACCTCAAGAAGGATGGTATGCCAGAAGTTCGTTCGTTGGTTTTGAATCTCAATAACATTATTTATTGGGTGAGGAAGCCGTGGTTTTATCTTCATCGCATGAGAAATCTCAGACGGATTTGTCGTGAACTCATGGGAGATTCTTATTTTCTGGCAAGATTGAAGTCATTCACACAAGGTGGTTGATCTTTTGTGGCGGTTTACTACCCTGCGTTTTATACGCAGGGTATTTTTGTTTGATTATTTAGTTAGGTGGCACAGTTTAGTGGTTTTGTGTATGTAAGTTTGTAATTTGACTTTTTATAATAAACAGGTTAGTGTTTCGATGGAGCGTTCATTTAGATTCTCGTCGAGATTGGCGAGTGGTGAGCGTTTGTACATCAAACAAAAACAAAACAAATAGGTTACACATGAAGAGGATTGTTTCAATTGTGTTGGTTTCCTTGGTTGGGTTGGTCGCTCATGCGGCCACGCTGACCTTCAATGACACGCAGGTGGCCATTTTCGGTTCCGGAAATCCCGACACGGGGTGGACGACATCAAACGGTGGAGGTGTTGAACTCAGTTTACGCGGGAAAGACCGAGTCTCTGGTTCAACGGCGAATGTCAACGGAGTATATTCCTACCCGACGGGTACGGTTCCTCCGGCGAACAATCGGGCCGTCTGGAATTGGGAATGGAACATCGACACGGGGACCGCAACCCTAGGGACGTATGACTACTTCTTGGGAATCGACACCGACCCTTCCGCCGCCATCGCGTTTTCCTATGTGGATCCGTTGACCTTCTGGAACGACAATTCCTACGGCACGTCGGGGACCGCAAACGGTGCGGGTCTCGAGGGCCCCTTCGGTTTGTTTGGGAGCAGTACGATTGCTCAGCAGTCGCAAAATCTCGTGTTTGTCGGCGGTGATCCGAACCTCGATGCCACCTACAATTACGAACTCTTTGCGGTACTGAAGGGCGCCGGATTGACCGGAGACAAATTGGCGGGGACGAAAATCCAAGTCGAAGTGGGGCGAGGTGGAACAAGGGTTCCCGACAGCCTCGGAATGTTTCCGGCCCTCTTTTTGGGGGCGGGCATCATCGGCTTTCTGAAACGTCGGCGACCCTGATTATCTTTCTGTTTGGGCGATAAAAATCGCATACACTCCCGCTTAGGCAACTAGGCGGGTTTTTTATTTTTTAAAAACTATAATTTTTTGCCAAAAATCTATAGTGAAGTAGGTTATAATCGGTCTATGAATATGTTCAAACCGATAAAAGTAAAGACGGTGACCGAATACATTGCGGCAGTGCCTGCCGAGAGGAAAGATACAATACAAAAATTGCATACGTTTATTCGAAAGACTGTACCAAAATTGAAGTCACATTTTGCTTCCAACATGTTGGGATATGGCTCGTTTCCATATAAAAATTACAAAAAAGAATTAATTAGTTGGCCTGTCATCGCGCTTGCCAATCAGAAAAATTATGTCAGTTTATATGTTTGTTCTGTTGATGCTGGACAATATGTTGCTGAGAAATATAAAAAAGAACTCGGAAAAGTTAGCGTAGGTAAAAGTTGTATTCGTTTCAAAAAATTGGATGATGTTCATTTACCCGCCCTCAAAAAAGTTCTCCTGGCTGCTGCAAAAAATCCTGGATTAAGGGCAGCCTGATACAATAAACGTATGAGTAAAAACACGCTTGCTTCTGGAACAGTGCACAAAATACCAGAGGATTTACGAAAGGCGATTATTTCGATACCGGCGGTGCGGACATTATGGGAAGACATCACGCCTTTAGCTCGCAACGAATGGATTTGCTGGGTGACGTCTGGTAAAAGAGCAGAAACAAGAAATATCCGCATCGAGAAGGCTCTTTCAAAACTTAAAGGTGGAATGCGTAGACCGTGCTGTTGGGCAGGGTGTGTTCATCGTCCGTAGAGTTTGGGGGTGTATATTGACCAAAGCTCTTCCTGCTTTAGATTAAAAAAGTCGCCTCTTTGATTGAGGCGATTTTTTTAATCTAAAATAAGTTATTTATTTTGTTTCTGGTGCAGCTGTCCAACTTTTCATAAAGTCGTCGTACCATTGAACCATTTCAGGAGCGTCTTTTGACATAGCTTTGATACTTGCCGCCATTTCGGGGTGGGCCTCTTCAACGTGTTTCATTCCTGTCGCAATCATTTCTTCTGCGGTATTTGCGGTCATTGTAGCGTCGCACATGCCGCCCATATCCTTACAAGTCATTGTTTTCATAGTTTTTAGTTTTGTGTTTATTAGTATATAGACGTGTATAGTATAGCGTACTTATGGGGCAACTTTTAACTTTTTGATTCAAGATTTTCCACATAAGTGGTATGAATTTTTTTATATGAAAAAGTTCATCGGTTTAATCAAATTCCAGGATATACTTTACAAATGCCTTGGTATAAAACTATTTCTAAAAGAACCTATATTTTTACTATTGTTGCAATTATTATTGCTAACGCACTTTTGTTGTTTGGAATGGTTAGGTTGAGAATATGTGAATGTGTATATGTGAAGGTGTGTCACGGTGAAGTTATGAGTTCAGAAAATTCTCAACATATTGCTGATTGGTATACACTTTCGCACATTATCCACGGCTTTGTGTTTTATGCGTTGATGTATGTTATTTCTCGTACGGTTTTTAAAAAGAGCGGTGGTTTGCCGTTTGGCTGGTGGCTTATTGGGGCGGTTGTACTTGAGGTTGGGTGGGAGATTGTAGAAAATTCATCATGGGTTATTGAGTATTACAGAAATAATACGGTTTCGCTCGGGTATATTGGCGATAGTATTATCAATTCGGTTTTTGATGTTGTGTGGATGGTGGGTGGATTTTTTATTGCAAAAAAGTTTCCAATTGTGGCAACAGTGACACTTGCCATTTTCTTTGAACTTCTTGCGGCGTATGTTATTCGCGATAATCTGACGCTTAATATACTTATGTTCATTCATCCGTTTGAGGCAGTAAAAGCTTGGCAGACGGGGCTGTAAATAGTTTAGAGTAACGTTCAAACCCCAGCTGATGCTGGGGTTTGAACGTTACTGAAGAATTTGATTAGTGGGCGCGAACTGATTTATTGAAGGCGTCACCAAGGCGTTTGTTTGATTCGTTAAAACGCTCGGCCCTACCACTATTTTCTTGATCATTTTTAAATTTATCGCCTAGTTTCTTTTGGGATTCGACAAAACGATCCCCATGCGCTTTTTGATCTTTATTTAGGTCCATATGTTTTTGAAGGTTAACGTAGTAGGTTTAGATAATATAATTGCTGCGTGAAAATAATGTGAACATCATTTTTTATAGGCAAGACAAAAGGGGCATTTAGCGACCCTCTAAGGTTTCGCCAATTTTTCTGGCAGCTTTTGCATTTTCTTCGGTTTGCTTTTCAGCATCTTCTTTTTGTGATTTTGCATGATCTTTTTGATTTTCGACAAACGTATCGCCCTTTTTCTTTATATCTTCTGTGTAGGTCATGTTTTTTGATTATTTCTAATAATCCCAACTAGCGAAGTCTAGCAGGTAAAATTAAAGATTGAATGAATATAGTCGAGTGATTTTTTTTGATTTATCAAAACAACCTATTTAGAATTTCACTACGGCCATCTTTTGTTTTGGCGGAGCAGGGAATGATTTCGACTCCGGGAATTTTTTCAGCAATCATTCTCATTTGGGCGACAGTTTCTTTTTGGTTTAAAGAATCAGCTTTGTTGGCAACAATAATAAAATCCTCCTGTTGTTCTTTTAGGATTTGAATTAATTCAAGGTCAAGGTCGCTCGGGCCGACTTTTATATCCAAAACAAGTACGGTTTTTCGGTTGAACACTTTTTCCATGAAGTACCACTCAATCATTTTCGCGAGTTGTTCACGGTCTTCGATCGAAACTTTGGCATAGCCATAGCCTGGCAGATCAACAAAATAGAAATCGTTGTTGATAAGAAAAAAATTTATTTCTTTTGTTTTACCGGGAGTTTTACCTGATTTTACGAGCTCGTTTTGGTTCACTAAACAATTAATCAGGCTCGATTTGCCAACATTTGAACGGCCAATAAAAGCAATTTGGGGCTTCTGTTCGTACAAAATAGCATCGCTTCCGCGAATGCCCTTTTTGAAGATGGCGGTTTGAATTTTCACCTAGCCATAGTAGCCGATAGGTGTACTCTTGTCATTGTTTTAGAAAATAAAAACAGCTTACGACAGGTAAGCTGTTACGTGTACTTTCTATGGGGTGATGAGTTCTTCCTTCAAAACAACCGATAGTTTCTCTTGTGCTTGTTGGTGAAATCGTTCATGGTTACGAGAGCATGAGTTGAACAATTCATTGGCGGCTTGGGCGGTACCTGTTTTTAGTTGATACGCGGTCAAGATACACCAGGTTTTAAAAACGTGCACAAGTTTTTCGAGACTTGGAACATGATTGGGCCAGCACATAAATGGAGCATTGTCACAAATTCGGCGGCGAATATGTAACTTACTCGCTTCTTTTATTGCTTCGTCTGGGCCAAGAATCTGTATCTCAAAATGAGTTCCTTCAATGGGCGGAGGAGGCTCTCCGTGTGTTTGATAAAAATCTTGATCAAGCTGAAATGCATCTTCCGTTTCAGCTCGGTAAACCAATCCAATGAATTGAAAGGTTTGGCCCTCTATTTCTACGTCAATTTCCACTCTCATAGAATTTTCTCTTTGATGTTTGAGGTGCGTGTTCCTTGATTGGTATATCATACTCAGTTTCTGCGCACAATTTTAATAGCTTTTTTGGTGTAGTATTATTCGAACGATATGATGGTTTCTCATAATCATTCCTATACGTTTTTTCTTTACGCCCATGAAATGTGGAGCAGTCTTTTTGATGCGTGTAGTAAGGCAACGACATCAATTTTGTTTGAACATTTTATTTTGGTTGATGATGCGTATGGTCGACCTCTTATAAATTTGTTGAAACAAAAATCTAAAGAGGGTGTAAAAATTAGGGTTTTGTTAGATGCGGTCGGGAGTTCGCATCTTTTCCAGGCTCACCTTGAAAAAGAATTTTTTGATGCAGGTATTGAATTTATCTTTTTTAATACCCTTATTCCGTGGACAAAACGCTATCAAGCAACAGTCTTTTTTCGTGATCATCGAAAGCTCATCGTGATTGATTCGAAGGTCGCTTTTACTGGAGGTGTGTGTTTTGAGGCATATATGCGAGATTGGCGAGATACATCAGTAAGAATAGAAGGCTCTATTATTGCCGATATGGAAAAAGCTTTTGAAATTATGTGGCGACGAGCACAGTTGAAGACTCACAAAAGAGAAAAAAGAGCGGAGATATCTTTTGAGAAGCCATATGGTTTTATGACAAATTCGCCGTTTCCTCGAAAGAGGCATATGTATTATGAATTGATAAAAAGGTTGAAACGAGCGAAAAGGGAGGTGAAGTTGACGACGCCCTACTTTGTTCCAAACCATCGTTTGCTCCGAGCGCTTCGTTCGGCGGCTCGTCGAGGAGTTGATGTGTCTCTTTTGGTTCCACAAAAGAGTGATCATCCGCTTGTTGACTTAGCGACTTCAACATATTTTGAAACTCTTCTTAAGGCTGGGGTAAAAATCTTTTTAACTTCTGAACCTTTTAATCACACTAAAGCAGGAACGATTGATGGGGAGTGGGGAACGATAGGAAGTTTGAATCTTGATTATGTTAGTTTGCGATATAACTTTGAAGCAAATATTGTGACCCTCGATGGTGGATTTGTATCGGAGCTAAATACTCAGTTTTTAATGGATGAATCAAAGTCAAAAAGGTTAGATATACAAGAGTGGCAAAAGCGTTCGTGGCACGTTCGAGTTCCTGAATATTTGATTAGGCCGTTTCGTTTTTTACTCTAGGTAAGTTATCTGCAACGATATATTTTTTTCATCATTGTATTTTAATCGTATATCACGTTACACTTTTGTTACCTTTACATAAAAAACATGAATAAGAAATTAGTTGTCGTTATTGTTGTTTCTGTCATTGTCGCCATTTTCGTTGGTTTTTTGGTAGTGTTTCGTGGAGACACAGATCAGGCTCTTGGTACAGTTCCGGTGAATACCGAACCCGTTGTTCCTGTTGTTTTGGATAAAAGTGATGTAATTATTGTCACTGCGCCCCTTTCGAATGCGACCGCTACAAGTCCACTTATCATTTCAGGAAAGGCGCGAGGGTATTGGTATTTTGAGGCATCATTTCCAGTGAAGCTTTATGACTCAAATGGTGTGTTATTGGGCGTAGCTGTTGCACAAGCGCAGAGTGATTGGATGACTGAAAATTTTGTCCCTTTTATTGCTTCGCTTCAATTCACACCTCCAACAACGACACAAAAAGGTCTCTTGGTTTTAGAAAAAGATAATCCATCTGGTTTGGCGGAGCATGATGACGCAATTCAAATTCCTGTCCGTTTTGAAACAAATAAAGGAGCAACTCGTAGCGTAAAAGTGTATTACTACAATCCTTCAAAAGATACAGATGGAGATGGAAATATGTTGTGTTCACCAAAAGGATTGGTTCCTGTTGAGAGAGCCATACCTTTTACCTCAACTCCTATTCAGGATACTATTCGTTTACTGTTGAAAGGCGGTCTTACAGAGAGCGAGCGAATGAGTGGTCTTTCGACCGAGTACCCGCTTTTGGGAGTTGAACTTATAGGGGCAGCTCTTACCAATGAAGTGTTAACGTTAAATGTTTCTGACCCGAATAATCGGACGACAGGAGGATCATGTCGAGTTTCGATTTTACGATCTCAAATTGAAGCAACGGCTCGTCAATTTTCCGGAATTAATTCGGTTGTGTTTATGAATGAAAACCTATTTCAGCCTTAGTAGTGGCCATTTTTAGCTAAAAAGGTCAATCTGTGGATCTCTAAGGTCGACGGCAAGGTAGTTGTGTTGTATGATGGAACTATCAAGCCAGCACTGTAAGAGAAATACGGATCGAGTTTCGGTCTTCAGTTTGCTTGGGTTGATACATTAATCAAGAAATATTCTCTTACATCAATGGCAACAGGAACAGTTAAGAAGATCATGGATAAGGGTTTTGGTTTCATTGCTGCTGAAGGACAGTCGAAAGATTTGTTCTTCCACAGTTCTGAAGTTAAGAACACTTCATTTGCTGACCTTCAAGAAGGTGACACAGTTACTTTCGATATTTTGGAAGGTGACGCAAAGGGACCAAAGGCGGTCAACGTCAACAAGGCCTAAATAAAAAACACCCCGCAAGTCGGGGTGTTTTTTATTTGTGTAAGTGGTATTGTGTTTTTGTTACAGAATTCATATTTTCTTCATCAATGCGTGTTATTTATAGTTCTCAATGAAAATGCCGAAAATTCCCTATTCTTCATCGTGGTTTCGGCATAAAAAGATTGAGAAGGGAACACTTTTTTGGTTTAGCCTGTTTTTCGTCTTATACGTTCTTGCTTCTCAGATCGGGGTGAGATTTTTTGTTCCGCCTGCGGTTATTTTTCCGGCTACGGGTCTTGCCCTTGCTATGCTTCTTATAAGGGGAACTTCTTTGTGGCCGGCAATTTTTTTGGGTTCTGTGGTGAGTCTCTATTTCAATAATGCATCACCGTTCTCTTTATTATTGTTACCCATAGCTCAAACACTTCAGGTTGTCCTTGGATGTTTTTTTCTAAAAAAACTTCAGTTTGATCCAAAATTCAAACACCTCCAGGATACTATTGTCTTCATGGTGGTGGCTTTTCTTATTTCAGTCATTGTTCCTACGTTTGGCATGGTGGCAGAGTATATAGATGCGTTTGTGTTTGGGTTTCCTGTTGCTCAAACATGGGGTTCATCTTTTACGGGTATGATTGCGAGTCTTTTTATAGTTACTCCACTTGTGGTTTCTTGGTATTCCAGGAGAACCTTAGTGTGGGATCGTACGCATCCTCTTGAAACGTTCGCGGCGTTTATTCTTCTCATTACAATTTCAAGCGCTCTCTTTTTGGTAGGTATTTCAAGTATTGTGCATGTTTCAATGGTGTACATATTGTTGATTCCTTTGTTTTGGATTGCGCTTCGTATTGATCCTCGGTTTATGACACTGGCCCTGTTTACGGTGGCCATTTTTGGAATCTTCGGCCTCTTTTTTGGTCCGACAGCACCTTCATTGGAACAATTGGCGGGTAGGGTGTTTCAGATGGAAATATTTCTCAATATTATATCGGTGATTTTTTTAGTTCTTGTTGTTATTGAGGAGGAAAGAAAAGAAACCATGAAAGTAACAAAGTCTCACGTTTATAATTTGGAGCAGGCACTTAATAAGTTGAGTAACGATGATCGGGCAAAAAATCAATTTATCGCCGTATTGGCGCACGAACTTCGAAACCCGCTCGCACCCCTCTTAAGTTCAATTGAGCTCTTAAAAACAAAAGAATCAATTCTTCCGGAAAATAAAGAAACGCTCTTAGTTATGGATGATCAGGTTCAAAGAATGAAGCGGCTTCTTGAAGATTTGTTAGATATTTCTCGAATTTCTCGACAAAAATTAACCTTAAGAAAAGGGTCTGTGTATCTTTCAAAGATACTCCATCATTCTGTTTCGACAGCTGAGCCGTTTATTGCAAGAAAAAATCAGATACTTACTGTTGATGTATCGAATGAACAAATTTTACTTGAAGCTGATGAAATGCGTCTTGAGCAGGTGTTTATTAATCTTTTAAACAACGCTTCTAAATTTACTGATACTGGCGGTTCTATTTCTGTTTTTGTAAAGCGAAATAAAAAACGTGTTTTTGTACACGTAAAAGATACGGGGATGGGTATCGAGTCTGATGTTATTTCAAAAATATTTGAACCGTTTCTTCAAGTTGAATTAGGGAGAGCTTCAAATGATGGTTTAGGTATTGGCTTATCGCTCACAAAAACGTTAGTTGAGATGCATGGCGGAACAATTGAGGCGAAAAGTGATGGTTTGGGTAAAGGAAGTGAGTTTGTTGTTGAGCTTCCGTATCTTTCTGCAAGAGAAGGAGAGCTTCGTTCTGTTCCGGTTGCTTTTTCGCAAGCGACTCCAGCTACTTCTTCGCTTCGAATTGTGGTTGTTGATGATAATGTTATGGCCGCAAAAGGTATTGCAGCGCTGTTAAAAATAAAAGGCCATACTGTCGAGTGCGCATTTGATGGTAAGGGGGCTAAA
>CAZNMD010000015.1:0-19352 GCA_964574355.1 uncultured Candidatus Saccharibacteria bacterium | reverse complement strand
CTTCAAGGGTATGACTCTGTTGCTTTAGGTGTTGATCTTGAGATTGGTGGAACCGATCAAACTTTCAACATGTTGGCTGGGCGAACATTGGTTAAACGGTATCAAAATCGTGAAAAATTTGTAATAACAACAACCCTTCTTGAGCACCCCGTTACAAAAGAAAAACTCATGAGTAAGAGTTTGGGAACAGGTATTGCCCTCAATGAGGTTCCTGAAGAAATGTTTGGTAAGGTTATGGCTCTTGCTGACGAGGCGATTATTCAAGTTTTTATTGATTGCACGCGGCTTTCTTTGTTTGAAATTTCAAATAAAAAACAAAGGTTGGTGTCGGGAGAAAATCCAAAACAATTAAAATTAGAGTTGGCTGAAGAGGTTGTTTCTATGTATCACAATGTAGATCTTGCAAAACACGCAAGGGAACATTGGGAAAAAACATTCAGTGAGAAACAGATTCCTGAACGTATGCAGGAGGTGAAAAGTGTTTCTGGTGCCAAGTTGATTGACGTGTTGGTTTCTCAGGCTTTTTCTGTATCAAAAACACAAGCTCGTAGATTATTCGAAGAAGGGGCCGTTCGAAATCTTGAAACCGAAGAAAAAATCACTGATCCAGATTTTATTATCAGCGCGCCGCTTACTCTGAAAATTGGCAAAAAAACATTTGTAAAAATTATTTTGTAAAATGTTCAAAAAAATAAACCCTATTGGGTTTATTTTTTTGGAACTAGAATTCTTCTTCGGATAATGGAATATCTAAGTCGTCAGAATCAGTTTCTTCATCGATTAATTCCGCAAGGTTATTTTCCTCAAGCATCGCTTATTTTTTAATACCAATAGTTTGAATTCGACTCGTGCATTACCAGATCGATGCAATACTTTTACCAGAAGTTACATTCTGCGCAAGGGGGAGGCGTGTGTATATACATGTTTTGCCATTGCTTTATGGGTAAGGCAAAGGGCGATTGCATCATATTCATCATCGAGGAGGGTTTCTTTTTTTACTAAAATAAGTCTTTTTACCATTATTTCTACTTGTTTTTTGTCGCTTTTGCCGTGTCCTGTTATAGCAATTTTTACCTCAGCCGGGCTGTATTCAAAAACAGGGATGTGTAACCGTGCGGCCTCATAAAGAATGACACCACGAGCCCCAGCAACAGCGATTGCTGTTTTTACATTTTTACTAAAATATAAATGTTCAACGGCAACCATGGCTGGTTTGAATTTCAAAAAAAAATTATGAGCAGCTGTTCCGATTGTGAGAAGACGTTCGGCGAAAGATAAAGAACGATCACTTTCTATACAAGTGCTATACACAAGTTCCGAAGATGTTGTGTTTCCTGTAATAGCTGCCATTCCCATGCGATCGTAGCCTGGGTCGATTCCGGCTATCAAGAAACTATTCAGCGTTGGTGTAGACTTCGTGGACTTCATCAGAAGACTCTATTTCTTCAATAAGGGTTGAGAGTATTTCCAGGTCGGGTTCGGAAAGGGTAATTGACGATGTTGGTACCCACCCTTCGTGTGTTTTTTCGAATGCCCACGTTACGCTTCCTATGGCTCCTAGTGAAAAACCGTGCTTTGAAAGTGCAAATTTAACTTCTTGTGCGGCTTTGTTTCTGTTTCCAGTTAAAGCTTCGATGATGAGGGCCGCTCCTCCAGGTCCGTAAGCTTCGTATGTGATGTGTTCCAAGGCTTCTGCATCATTACCGAGAGCTCGTTTTATTGCTCTGTCGATATTGTCATTCGGCATGTTTTCAGCTTTTGCCTTTTCTATTGCCAGTTTTAAACCCGGAGAGGTTAAATTACCTTTTGCTTTTCGAGCTTCTTCGGTAATACTTTTGGCAAGTTTGCCAAAAATTTTACTCTTTGCTGCGTCGGTTTTACCCTTCTGTCTTTTTATTTGGGCCCATTTATTGTGTCCTGCCATATGTGTAGTAGCTTACGTGTATCTTATTATTTTGAAAAGTATCCACGTTATATAAGTTTTTTTTGAGCATGGGGGAAAGGGAGGTGTATGTGGTTGAAACCCTCTTCTGTTAAAATGCGTCCTCGCGGAGTTCTTTCAATAAAGCCAAGCTGAACGAGATAAGGTTCGTTAAAGTCCTCAAGGGTAGCTTCTTCTTCAGAAAGTGCCACCGCAAGAGTGTTTAAACCAACTGGCCCTCCTCCATATTTTTTACCAAGAGCCATTAAGATTGCTCTGTCTGCAACGGTTAGCCCACGTTCATCAATGCCTAAAAGAGCAAGAGCTTCATTAATAACTGCTTCAGAAAGGGGTTTTTGTTTAACTTCGGCAAAATCTCTGCAGCGCTTAAGAATATAATTTGCAGTTCTTGGTGTGCTTCGTGATCGCTCTGCTATTACTCGCGCAGCTTTAGGTGGGGTCTCTATGGCAAGGATTTTGGCTGAGCGATTTACAATACGTTCAATTTCGTCATTGGTGTAAAATTCAAGACGAAAAACTCCTCCAGAGAAACGTGAACGCAAAGGGGAGGAAATAAGGGCAACTCGTGTAGTTGCCGCAATTAGAGTGAATGGGGGTAAGGTTAATTCTACGGTTCGGGCAGAGGGTCCTTTGCCGATAATGATATGGAGCATTCCTGATTCCATTGCAGGATAGAGAACCTCTTCAAGTTGTTTTCCAAGACGATGAATTTCATCAATAAAAAGAATATCTCCAGGAGAGAGGTTCGTGAGAATTGATGCAAGGTCCGCAACCCTTTCAATAGCTGGTCCGCTGGTTATTTTTAGTTGAGCATTAAGTTCTTTGGCAATAAGGTGTGCTAAGGTTGTTTTTCCAAGTCCAGGAGGTCCATAAAATAAAAGATGTTCAGGTGGATGATTTCGTGCGGCAGCAGCAGAAAGGAGGATTTTTAAGTTTTCTTTTATTGATTCTTGGCCAACATACTCGTCAAAACGGGAAGGGCGCAGGGTTTGATCAAGAACACCCGTTTCAATCCCCCCTCCTCCCATTGTTGAGTCTCCAGGTAGTGTTTTTTTGTGTTTCATGGCGCGTCATCATCGTACTCTTTTTTGACCGACTACTCAATGAAGGGTTCAAGGCTTCGTTTGTTGCTATCTACTAAAATATGCCCAGTGGTAAGCCTGCTCCTTGTTTACAATTTGAACTAGCCCACAAAGTTGACAAAAAAAACAGGCTATGCTAGTCTTTTACTAGACGCACTCCCACTTTGGGGGTTTTTCTTTTGGAAAACCGTTTTTCGTCAAGGCTATAAATCTCTAAGCAATAAGTCGCATTTATGCGATTTGAGGTTCGTTTACGAGGATGCCCTGGTTTTCACCTTGCGTGAACGACTGGTGCACCCCTTGGTAGCGCGTCTAACTTTCACATGGGTCCCCCATCGAAAGCATTGCTTAGAGATTTATATTCTCGACTAGCTTCCTGTAGTTAAGTATACAGAAGCTGCCTATCTGGTGAACTTCCCAGAAAACTAGTTCTGTTTTAAGAAATAAAAATAAGGGCTAGTTGATTGAGGAGAGATCAACAACACGGTTAACTTCATCAACAGAAGTAACTCCTTCTAATATTTTCATAACACCATCTTGTTTTAAGGTGAGAATACCTTGGCCTTCTGCAGCTTTTCTGATTTCTCGTTCAGACGGATTACTAATAACAATCGCTTCGATTGCTGCGGTAGAGAGGATCGCTTCGTAAATACCAATTCTTCCGCGGAAACCCGTACCACTACACTCTGGGCAACCAGGCGCAGTCCACACATGATCCACGACCGTTGGATGTTCCCTGTCTTTAATTGAAGAGAGGATGGTTTCCATGAGAGCTTTATCTTTTTCAGATGGGGCTGTTTCTTTTTTACATTTATCACATAGGCGACGAGCAAGACGTTGGCCGATTGAGACGGTAAGTGCGGAGGTTATAATTTTTGGGTTTACTCTAAGGTCGATAAGGCGAGTGTATGCACCGGCGGCGTTGTTTGTGTGGAGAGTTGAAAATACAAGGTGACCAGTCAAGGCTGCATCAATGGCTGTTTGAGCAGTCTCTTCGTCTCGAATTTCACCAACCATAATAATGTCGGGGTCTTGTCGAACCGCGGCACGGAGTCCATGAATAAAAGTAAAACCACGCTCCGCGTCTATTTGGCTTTGAACAATGCCTGGCAGACGGTATTCAACTGGGTTTTCAATCGTAATAATTTTCATTTCAGGTGAGTAGATTTGTCGAAGAAAGGCGTAGAGAGTTGTTGTTTTACCACTTCCTGTTGGGCCGGTTGTGAGAATCATTCCGTTTGGTCTTTTTATCTCTTCTTCGAGTGCCGCAAGTAGTTTTGGTTCAATGCCAAGCTCTCCAACTGAAGCAAGAACAGAGTGAGAGTTTAGAACACGCATAACAACAGATTCACCATATGAGCCGGGCAGGGTTGAAACACGCAAATCAATATTGTTGTCTTTAATAACAACAGAGAAGCGTCCGTCTTGGGGAACGTTGCGTACATTTATACGCAAACCAGATAATAGTTTAAGACGGTTAATGATGAGGTTGTAGGTTTCATGGTTGAAGTGAAGGATAATATTCAAAACACCATCAAGGCGGTAGCGCATGACAGCACCTTCTTGTTCAGGTTCTATGTGAACGTCGGATGCATTTACTGCAAGAGCTCCGGCCAAAATAACCTCAATAACGCGTGATATCGTGTAACTTTTTTTCTCGGCAAGAATAGAAGAGATACGATTTCCAATATCTTGAACGGTTTTTAAAACAGAAAGGAGTTCAATAATTGTTTCGTTGCTAATCTCGACTGACCCTGCTTTTGCTTCAACGGCAAAAGATAGGTCGAGGTAACTTTTGTATGCGTTTTCAAGCGAAGAGTTGGATGTTAGAAAA
Organism: uncultured Candidatus Saccharibacteria bacterium; assembly: GCA_964574355.1. GTDB lineage: Bacteria > Patescibacteriota > Minisyncoccia > Phycocordibacterales > DSPV01 > CAZNMD01. The sequence goes on along the minus strand of CAZNMD010000015.1, from coordinate 14,494 downwards.
CGAACAATGGTAAAACCTCGATTGGTTAAATCTTCGAAGATAGATTTCGTATGTTCATTTTCGTCGGGAGAAACGGCAATAGAAAGAGATTTGTTACGAACATCAAAAACAATCAAGTTTGCTTTTCGGGCGTCTTCCTCTCGAACTAAGCGTAAGGCGTCGAGGCTAATCTGAACCCTGTTGAGCTCAACGTATTCCAAGTTTTGAACCGCGGCAACTGAGCGTACGTACGCTTCTTCTTCTTCGCGTCGAAGGTCACGAACTTTTTTATTTTGTTTTTCTTCGTCAAATTGGAGCATGCTTCTATATTAGCTTGAAAGTGAGCTCTTTTCGAGGGCACGCTACCTTTATTGACAAATCATAAATAAACTGCTATTATCATAGTTAGAAATAGAGGTTTTGGTTGAATTGGAATTCAGCTAAAAATCTCAAAACCCAAAACGATCTTTGAGTATGAAAAAAGTCATTGACTTGATCAGAAAACACTGGAAAGCAATTTGTGTGGTCGCGGCCCCCTTGTTGTTGGTGTTTACGTTTCTTTCGTTCGGCGGGTGTTGGGCGAAAGAAAAACAACCAACAAAAGCGATGACGTTTCCTAATGTGAACTCAAACAACGTCCGTACCCTGGAAGTGTTTGAATCTTCTTTGTCGCATGGTCGGGTTGTCATCGTTTGTGGAACTAATGTGATGGATCATCCCTTCATAACTAGCCACGATGCGTTTCAGTGGGTTGTGGGGACGGCGAAGCGGTTGCCAATCAATCAATCGATCAGACTTATTGCAAAAGGTGACACTCTCGACGTTGATAAAATGTTCGAAAACGTTGGAGACCTCATTGCCTTTGTTGCCAGTTGGAGGGATGTGCTTCCTCGGGTTAAGACTTCGCTGCCTGTGGCTACGAATAGGGCAGCTATCACCCAAAACGAAGATACGGCGTATGTTGAGGCAGAAATTCGTCGGCTTCGGCAAAACGAACGGGAAGGTTCCCGTAGGGGTATGATTGCAGGAAGATCCATTATCCAAAAAGAAGCAGGACTCCCTCCCTTTTCGAGACCGAGTGGTCTAGGTCAGGTTCAACATGAGGGAAGGGTGGTTTTGAGCCAAGGTCAGGCTGTGCAACCTCACGGATTCGATTCTTTGCAACCCCCTGTTTTTGCACAACCTCCAGAAAAGAAGACTGGGTTTGGGCGTTGGTGGCAGAGGGTAAGTTCTGGTCCAAGTTATACGGTTGTTACGTATGCACCAAGAACGGTTTCTTGGCGATACCGACAGGCCTATTCGCCACCAATGTACGCAGGTGTAGGACTCTTTGAGCCCACACCCGTTATGATCGGTCGATCGTGGTGATACGGTCAAATAGGAAATTTCAAAGCTGCGCTCTCTAATAGGAACGCAGCTTTTTCTTTTCCATCTGGAAAAGGCTACAATGCCTATATGAAAGTTGTTACAAAAAACGCCGAGGAAACCAAGAAAGCCGGGGAAGATTTTGTTTCCACTCTTAAGCCACAAAAAGAAGGAGCAACCGTTGTTTGTCTTTTTGGTGATTTAGGTGCAGGTAAGACGACTTTTGTTCAAGGGTTTGCTCGTGCGCTTGCTATTAAAGAAACAATACAAAGTCCAACGTTTGTTTTAATGAAAAGATTTTCGATTGCGGCACCATTTAAAAATTTGATTCATGTTGATGCGTATCGCATTGAAAACGAAAAAGAATTAGAACCGCTTGATTTTAAAGAAATACTTTCTGATCAAAAAAATTTAATTGTTATCGAATGGCCTGAACGGATTAAAAATTCGATTCCGAAAGATGCCCTATGTGTATTCTTTAGTTTTGTGGATGATGTTACACGAGATATAACCTTGCCAGATTATGCCGACAAAAAATAAAAAATCAGGAGAAAAGAAAAGACGTGTGGTGCTCCTTGATGCGCACGCTATTATTCATCGTGCGTATCACGCTCTCCCAGATTTTTCTTCTTCAAAAGGTGAGGCAACTGGAGCTTTGTATGGGCTTTCGACTATGCTCATTAAAATCACCACTGATTTAAAACCAGATGTAATGGTAGCTTGTTTTGATTTGCCAAAGCCAACATATCGACATCAGGCCTATGAAGGATATAAGGCTGGTCGTGCGAAAACCGATGATGCTTTGGTTGAGCAATTACAAAAAGCAAAGGAGGTTTTTGAGGCTTTTTCGATTCCTCAATTGTCGGCAGAAGGGTTTGAGGCCGATGATGTTTTAGGAACACTCGTTGAACAGTTTACGAAGAATCCTTTGGTTGAAATTGTTATTGCTTCAGGTGATATGGATACGCTTCAACTTGTGAAAGGAAAGCAGGTTTCTGTGTTTACTTTAAAAAAAGGCATATCAGATACTGTTTTATATGATGAGGAAAAAGTTTTTGACCGTTTTGGATTTTCTCCCCTACAGATTCCCGATTACAAAGGCCTTGCTGGTGATCCATCTGATAATATCACCGGTGTTCCTGGTATTGGTGACAAAACAGCAACGATTCTTTTGAAAGAATTTGGCACCATTGAAAAAATATATGAAGCTTTAGCAAAAGAGGGTGAAGAAAAATTTGCAAAAAAGGCGGGAATCACACCACGTATTGGAAGGTTGCTTGTTGAACATGAAGAGGAGGCGCGGTTTTCTAAAATGTTAGCAACAATTCGTCGTGACGCACCTGTTTCTTTTACGTTACCCGAAGTATCGTATAAAGATACTATTGATTTATTGAAAATTTCCGCATTATGTACACGATTTGAATTTCGTACGCTGCTTGCGCGGGCAAAACAGGTGTTTGGTCTTCAGCAAACCTTTTTGCCAGGGATGATTGAAGAAGAAAAGATTAAAAATCCTGAGGTAATTGATGCAAAAGAACTCGAAGAAACAGCTCTTGCACTTTGGGTCGTTGACAGTACGATGACAAATCCAAAACAGGAAGATATTTTTTCATTCGCAAAAACAGAAAATTTTACTGAAGCTAAAAAAATAATTTTTGAGGAACTCAAAAAACGAAACAGTGAAAGTGTCTATCGAGATATTGAGTTACCACTCATTCCTATCTTAGAGGCGGTGCACAAAAAAGGTATCTTAGTTGATGTTGAGTACTTAAAAAAACTTGGAAAAACCTACAAGATTGAACTTGCAAAAGAGGAGAAAAAAATTTATGAACTCGCAGGGCAAGAGTTTAATGTTTCTTCCCCAAAACAGTTGGGAGAAATTTTATATGACAAATTGCAACTTGGGGCAGGGAAGAGGATTAAAAAAACAGAGGGTGGAGCACGTTCAACTAAAGAGTCAGAACTCGTAAAACTTGCTGATGAGCACGCGATTATTCCAGCTATTTTAAACTATCGAGAGCTTTCAAAATTACTCTCGACTTATATTGAACCCCTTCCAACACTTGCTGATACAGAGGGTCGGGTTCATACGCGCTTTATTCAGGCGGGAGCTGCTACGGGAAGAATGGCGTCGGAAAATCCGAACATGCAAAATATCCCAGTTACTTCTGAGCATGGAAAAAATGTTCGCCGGGCATTTATTGCACCCAAAGGAAAAGTTTTGTTGGCGCTTGATTATTCTCAAATGGAATTACGCCTTGCCGCGATTCTTTCAAAAGACGACAAGCTTCTTGAAATTTTTAAAAAAAATAAAGATGTCCATACCGAAGTCGCTGCAAGCGTGTTCATGAAGTCACCAAAAGAGGTGACAGGTGATGAGCGTCGGGCTGCTAAAGCGATTAACTTCGGTATTCTGTATGGTATGGGAGCGAATGCTTTACGTGCCAGCTTGTCACAAGGAGGACAGCTTGTTACTCAGGCAGATGCTTCACGATATCTCGAAGAATATTTTAAGAATTTTTCTGGGCTAGCCAGGTTTCTAGATGAAACGAAAGCTAATGCAGCACGCAAAGGTTTTACAGAGACGATGTTTGGGCGTCGTCGTTACCTTGATGGAATGGCTTCGCGTATCCCGTATATTCGAGCTGCTGCCGAACGCATGGCTTTAAATGCGCCAGTTCAAGGAAGTGGAGCGGATATTGTTAAAATGGCAATTATTCAAGCTGATACAGTCTTGAAAGAGCGTAAGCTTGATTTGAAGGCGGCGCTTATCCTTCAAGTTCACGATGAACTTGTGTATGAGGTTGACGAAAATTTTGTTAAGGAAATTGTTGTGGTACTTAAAAATGTAATGGAGTCAGTTGTCCCTTTAGAAAAAACACATGGCATTTCTTTAGTTGTGGAGGCAAGTGTTGGAAAGAATTGGGAAGATTTAGAGGAGTTTTCTGGTTAAGGTATCCAAGAAGAGTATTTGTATTAAAAAATGTTTTATTTCTTTGTTGGCACAGATCGAGAAAAAACGAGAAAGGAAGCTTCTGCTCTTCGAGAGGGATTATTGAAGAGAAAACCAGATGCGACCATTGTGACGTTTTCCCCTGATAAGTTTAATGTTTCAGACTTTGAGTCCCATATTAGTGATCAAGGGTTATTTAATGCGGCTTCGATTGTATATACAGACGGGGTGTTAGGGAACAGCGAAGCTAAAGAATTTTTTGTTAAAAATATTGAATATATAGCTCGTTCAAAAAATGTTTTTATCCTTCTTGAAGAAAAGCTTGATGCCGCAACGAAAAAGAAAGTTGAATCTTTGGCGGCAAAAATTGTTTTTCACGACAAAGAAGAAGGAAGACTATTTAATTTAGGGAAAAAAACTGTTAGTACTACGCGTGAATTTAATCCTTTTGCACTGGGCGATGCCTTGATTGTTCGTGATAAACAAAAACTTTTTTCTCTCCTTCATGATGCGTTTCGTCATGAATTACCAAATGAGGAGATTTCAGGCATGCTTTTTTCGAGTATTCGAGGAATGAGGATTGCTGCAAGAGTAAAAACTGCGGCTGATGCGGACATGAAGCCATATCCATTTCAAAAAGCCAAAGGCGGCCTTTCGAAATGGAGTGAAAAAGATTTGGAAAAAATCTCAAAGGAATTAGTGACGCTCTACCACGACGCTCATCGTGGCAAGAGAGATTTTGCGTTAGGGTTCGAGAAACTCATACTGGCGATGATTTAGAAGTTTGCTCCAATTCGTCAGTTGTTGTACATTTTCCCTACACCCTAGATAAAAGAGGGTGAATGAATATCCGTCCGTATGCTGTTTTGGTAGGTCGTTAGCTTGCATGAGACAGGAATAGGGAAGTGGTACAAAAAAGGATATCCGCCCGTAGCTCAGTCGGTAGAGCAGCTCCCTTTTAAGGAGATGGTCGCAGGTTCGATTCCTGCCGGGCGGACAAAAACAAACGAAGTGAGTTTTTTCTCGCCCGGAGTGAGCAAACTGCTTTGCTCACGTCAGGAATCGAAGAGGTCGAACATATCGTAGTGAGCTTCCGAGCGAAACGAGATGTGAGGCCTGTACCGTCCCCGTAGGGGAAGATTATCCTGCTGTACAGAAATCGAAGCCGTTCTCCGTTATTTGTGAGGTATTCTGATGCCAAACAAATCGGAAACGGATACTGCTCCTGTAAGGAGGGATACTCCTGCCGGGCGAACCAGTAAAACATTTTTAATGGGTAAGTAGCTTGTTTTTTGTTGATAGGCAGCGTACCTTCTTTAGTATGTTTAAAAAAGAGGGAGATATTCGACTTGTTGTTTTAGATGTGAGAAGTGCTCACAATGTGGGTTCCTTGTTTCGTACAGCTGATGGTACAGGAGTGTCTGTCGTGTATTTGGTTGGATATACGCCGGCCCCCATTGATGAATTTAAAAGACCTCGAAAGGATATAACAAAGGTCTCTTTGGGGGCAGAAATAAGTGTTTTATGGGAACACCACAAAACGTTGTCTCCACTTATAAAAAAATTAAAAGAAGATGGATACGAAATTGTTGCCCTGGAACAATCCTGTGATTCAATTGATTACCGTTCTTTTGTACCAAAGAGTAAAAAAATTGCGCTGATTGTCGGTAATGAAGTTGGGGGTATTCCGGTCTCTGTTATGGAAAAGTGTGATCAGATAATGGAGCTTCCAATGTTGGGGAAAAAAGAGTCACTGAATGTTGGCGTGGCGGCAGGAATTGCTTTGTATGAACTTAATACCAAACTTGATACCACACAACTTTCCCCTCTGCATCTAAAAGGGAGGCTGAATCGTAGCGATTTTCAAAAATAGGTGTTCGGCGTCCAAGAAAAAGGCGCCATTCATTTTTGTAAAAATCTTTGTCGCCTTTGTGGGTATTGATGCAGGCGTTATACGTTGAGTTTTGAGCAACTGCTTCTTGGCACTCAGGTTTGAGGTTAAGAGGTAGGGGGTAGGGAATTTGGCAACGGCGAATTGTTTTTATGTAATCCCAACATTGTGGAGGTAGTGGAGATACCCATTTTTCGTTAAAAGGGATAGGGCATGCTGTTGGGAGACCGGGGTTAAAGCGATAACCCTTATTGAAGTAGCCAGTACAAAGATTGGTCATAAAGGATAGGCCGTTTGGAGAGGAGCCCGTTGAGATAATTGCCGTTTGCCCGGGTTCAAGAACAATATCTTCTTTTTCATTTGCTAAACCAGGAATGGGTAATTTTGTTCCCCCTGGAATAGTAAAAATTTCACCATGTCCGTCAGCGAGACGAAACGTTGAAAGGGGTACGCGTGTACCTTTTGGTGCATTTCTATTTACCGTGATGGTTATGATCTCATCTTCCGGTTTTTGACTTCTTGAAGTACGCAACGTTACACGCACCGTTCCCCAATACAAAGATTGTTTTTCTTTTTCCTTAAAAAGAGCAACTTGTTTGTTTAGTTTATCTACTTCAATTTTTGTTTTACGTAACTCTTTTTCAATTTGGATTAATTGCTCTTCTCGACTTATAGGTTTAGAAATTGTTGCGTTTTTTGCTCCTATTTTTGTTGTGGTTGCGGTTTTCAAATTAGTTTGTGGTGCAAGAACACGTCGAATTGCCGCAGTAACGCCAGTTTCTTTTTTTGCCGCTGTTGGTTTAGTTGGAGGAGCTACGGGTTCTGGAAGTTTTCCTTGTGAACATTCAATAACAATAACAGTTGGAGAATCTGAACCAAAACCAAAAAGGCGAGCAAAGAATCCGGGTTTTTCTTTTGCTGGTTGAGGCAGAGTTGGTTTTGTTGAAGTTCCGGCGCATACAAAAACAATGTTTTCCCCGGCTGCATACGCAGGAAGTGTGTTAAAGGATATACCGACAAAAAAACAAAAGAGGGATAGTGTGATAAGTCCTCTGTTCATGGGGTTAATAGTATCGCACGTAGCAAAGGAACGCGACTGGTTACGTGTACAGTTTTTGGCAGATATTGCAAAAATGGCTGCTCCGACTTCCTATAATAATTCGTTGAATTGTCCCAGAACAGTCTTTTCTTGAACAGGGTTTATTGGTATTTCGGTACACTTGATGATGGTAGTGAAAATTACCAGGTTCTCCTAAGGGATTTCTGTAGTCGCTGGTTGAATCGCCCCCTAAAAGAACTCCTTTTGCTAAAAGTTTTTTAGTTGAAGTAAAAAGTTTTTTTAGGTTTTCTTCTGGAATTTTTGAAATGATTGATTCTGGATGAATTGCTGCTGCGAATAAAATTTCGTCGGAATAAATATTTCCAATGCCAGCCAGTATCGTTTGATCAAGGAGAACCGCCTTTATTTTTCCAGAGGGTCTTTTAAGGAGAGCTTTTTTAAAATCGTGGAAAGAAAAAGTATTCGAGGTGGGATCTGGACCAAGAAGTGAAATGTTCGATGAGTGATTTAGTGTTGAAGTTTTTTCAATGGTTACTTTTGCAAATTTTCGAACGTCTGAAAGGGCAAGGTGCGTGCCGTCAGAAAAAGAAATAACAAAGTGAATGAATTGATTAATAGGTTTTTGAAGTTCGCCTTTGGTTTTTGCTTTCCATAACCCCTCTTTTTTCTGATAGGTACCTACAAGAAGATGCCCTGTCATCTTCATGTGTACAATAATTGTTTGATTACAGGAGAGGTGAATCAGAACATTTTTTCCTACTCGTGTTACAGAAGTAATTTTTTGTTTAAGAACGGTAGTTTTGAATATATTAAAAAAAGAAGCGTCTTTTATGGTTGATTTTCCTTTGTGATAGGCTCCTCCATAATCGGTCCAAACAGCAGATATTCGTTTGTTTTTTAGCAAACGATTAAGCATTGTGGCTGTGGTGTGAACTTCCGGTAGTTCTGGCATGCAAAAAGGGTACAAGGTTTGTTGTTCGTCCACAAGACTTTTTGTTTTATTTGACGAGTGTTTAATTAATGTGTTATCTTATGTTTCGTTGGTTATAACGATCAATCGTTAACCTTACGTAAAGGTTGTGTTCATCGAAAAAAATAGGAGGAAAGTGTGAAAACGTTGCAAATTGTTTGGTTTACGATACTGGCAATCTTTGCTTGTATCGATATTCAGGCGGTCGACATTACGGTCCGTGATCGTTTTTCGACCCATTCCTACTACGGAGTTGATCCGCGAGCAGGGGTGGATGAGTCGGGTTCCGTTTCGCCTGGTGCCGTTGCGAATGCGACATGGGATCTAAGGGCATTAACCTTTGATCCTTCGACGACCAAGATCACTTCAATTGGTGGATTCAATCCCCTTACCGTCAATCAAGGTTTCAGGATAGGGGATATTTTCATCGATCTGAATGGTGATGTGGGGCAGGTTGGTCGGCCCGCGGTGAATGGCTACTTCTCTCGGCCTAACCCGGGATTCGAGTATGTCATTCATCTTGGTCCCGTTCAGGGAGGAGGTGTTGAGTACGACATCTACGAACTTGATGCTGGTTCCATGGTCGAAACTGGTTACTACCATCAATTTGGCTTGGCTGATCCGTGGGCTTTTTTGCCAAACGGAGAAAAGCTCATTGGGTCCGGTGTTTCTCCGGTTTCCACGCTGTCGAGCCTCGATGTTTTGTCCCAATATGGGGCAGATGTTGGTAATAACGGTCTGAATTATTTGCTAGGTTTCAATGTTCCAGCCTTGGCGGGTAGGGATTTTGAAGCCTATCAAACCTTGCAGTGTTTAAACGACAGTATTCAAGGTGGGTACAAGGTTTCTGAGTCAGGAAACACGTTCCTTCTTGGAAGTTTTGGAATAATAGGTGTTCTTTCTTTTATGCGTCGGTGCCGGGTGTGCTGACAGCAATGATCGCGTTTCGTTTCAGCGGAACGCGATTTTTTATTTTGTGATAGGGTTTTCTTCGATAGGATTTTCGCGCGCTGTTGGGTGTTCAGTTTTTGTGTGTAAAAGATGTTTCAGTTCCTCGCGTACCACCGACGCATCGCTCCAGGGAGTTTTTGTTCCTTTTGGTCCCATAATGTATGGGTCGGTTCCTTTACCGGTTACTAATACAACACGACTAGCTCTTGCGTATGAAAGGGCGGCACGAATCGCTTCTCGGCGATCGATAATAATTTCTGGTTTTTTCCCTGCATTTTCTACGCCCGCTGCCACCTCGTTTATAATTTTTTGCTGGTCCTCATCGTAAGGATCTTCGTTGGTAAGGATAACAATTTCACAAAATTCTCCTGCAATTTTTCCCATCTCAGGACGTTTCCAAGTATCTCTTCCTCCTCCTGTTGAGCCAAGGACACAGATCTTCTTTTCGTTTGGAAATGTTTCGTATATCGCTTTGAGCGAATCTGGGGTGTGAGCATAATCAACAAACACACGAAAATTTTGACCCTCTTGTATTTCTTCGAGTCGTCCCGGAACACCAGGGAAGGCTCGGATGGCTCTTCGTGTCGCCGAAAGAGGAACGTCAAAAGCTTGTGTGGTATGTATTGCTGCGAGAAGGTTTGAAAGATTGAATTTTCCTCGTAACGATGAAGAAAAACGCTGATCTCCAATAGTGAAGTCTATCCCTTGTTGGCCAAGGACAAGTGTTTCTGCTTCATTAGTTGAGTAAGAAATTTTTTTCTCAACAGGCGTTTGAAGAAAAAGGTGTCCCACAGCATCGTCGCTATTTGAAACAATTATACGAGGTCTTTTTTTGTTGCCACGACGCGCCATATAAGAGGCAAGTGAAAGTTTTGCATCGCGATATTTTTCAAAAGATCCGTGTGATTCGAGGTGTTCAGGTTGGAGATTGGTAAAAACAAGAGCATCAAGATCAATTCCTCTGTGACGAAATTGTTTTGCTCCTTCACTGGAAAGTTCCAGGATTGCATAGGTACAACGTTTATTGACCGCATCTTTTAAAAATTTTTGTAGAAAAAAACGCCCAGGAGTTGTCATTTTAAAAAGGTTTGGAAATGTTTCTTCTCCTGTTTTAAAGCGCACAGTACTAGTAAGTGCAGTTTTCTCGCCAGCCTCCTCTAAAATTGCCGAGATAAGTTCAACGGTTGTACTTTTTCCTTTTGTTCCGGTAACTCCAATAACCCGCAGTTTACGGGAAGGGAAGCCATATATAAAGGCTCCAATATATGCCAGGGAGAGGTGGTATAAGGGAAGGAGGTTTGAAAGAAGTGACTTTGGGATGAGGCGCTTCAGTCCTTGCATTGCGTTATCATAACACTCCTTTTAAAAAGTGGTTATTGGTAAAAAGTTTTTATTTTCCCAATAGTTTAAGCGCGGCTTTTACACGTTCTCCAGTGTCTGTGATTGTTTTTGGAATTTTTTGCACCGTTTGTCTTGCTTCACGTTCTTGATAACCCAATGTTTTAAGGGCTTCAATGACATCAATGTCTCCAGATACGTTTTCTCCCTCAGTTTCTTTTCCGATGAGTTCAATTTTATTTTCAAACTCAAGAACAATTTTATCGGCAGTTTTTTTACCAATACCGGAAACTTTTGTTAAGTATGAAGTGTCTCTCGATATAACTGCTTTTCGAATGGTTGCTATATCTGCAAGGTTTAAAATACCAAGGGCAGTTTTAGGCCCAATTCCGGGGACTGTTATGAGCATTTGGAAAAAATTAATAGCTTCTCGGGTTGGAAATCCAAAAAGATCAAATGCGTCTTCTCGAATCGCGCTATGAATCCAGAGTTTTACTGTTTCAGTTTGAAATGTTTCGCGCGTTTCTTCAGTTATAAAGACTTTATAACCAACACCTCCGGTTTCGAGGACGATGTAGTTTTTCTCGGAGTGAATGATCTGACCTGTAAGGTGGCTAATCATGAATCAATACTACAGCGACTAGCGTCTTCATACTAGGTTAGTTCAAAAGTTGCACTTCCTACAACTTCCTGGTAGGATAGCCCGCACGTATGGCAATCACTTCTTCAGCAAAAAAAGCGATTCGATCTTCTGGAAAAAAGGAGCTTTTTAACGCGCGCCGCAAGCGGGCAGTTGTTCGTGAAGAGAAAAATGTCCGAAAGTTTGCCCTCAGTGGTGATTTGAAGGGCGCTCTTGCTGCGCTCCCTTTGGCATATCAAGCTATTGATAAGGCTGTAAAAACAAAGCTTATTAAGAAGAATACCGGAGATCGGATGAAATCAAGATTGACTCTGTTTGTAAATAAAGCGGTCGCAAAATAAAAATCTCGCATAAAGCGAGATTTTTATTTACAAAGCAGCTTTATTTTGATTCGCGTGTCTCCCCGGTGGGAATCGAACCTACATTTCATCCTTCGCAGGGATGTGTCCTATCCATTGAACGACGGGGAGATATACACCTTGACGCGAGTCACTTTAGCATGAAGTACTTAAATGCCAAAATGGTGGACGATTTTTTCAAGAAGAGATTCTTCGAGTTTTTTTCTTGAAACAAAAAGGGCAAGAGTAGTATCAACCGTTTCTGGTTTTATCTCTACTATTGGGATAGTTATAAGAGGCATAAAAGAGTGTTTTAATTTGATGAGAATTCTTCCTTGATTCTCTCCGAAGTCTTCGACCGTGAAGGCGTCTATTTGATCGAAATAATAACGATTTGGTCCGAAACGGAGCGCTTCATGATCAAGAGAGATATCAAGTATTCGCGGTGGGCGTTTTGCAATTAGGGTGAGTACTCCAGCCGCAAGAACAATTAAAATTCCAAAGGTGAAATTTTTAAGAATGGATGATGCTACGGCTGTTGCTAGTGCAATAATCCAGAGTGTCAAAAACCATTCGCGTGTTCTGGTTCGTTGTTCATACTCTGGCGCTCGCCAAGAGAGGGTGTTGTGTTCGGGAAGATTGTCCACAGAGAAATTGTAACACGCGCTCGTCTCTATGCTTTTTCCTTACTTCCAATTTTTGGTGGGAATGGTTTAGATGCGTTTAGAGCTGTTAATCGGAAGGATATTTAGGAAGAATTAAAAACTTGCTATTTTCTATATAATATGATTAAATAAGAGAAGAGGTTTGAAATGATCAAAAGACTAACTGTTGCTCAACGAATTGGGAGTACTCGAATCGGATGGATGATCTCGTTCATCGTCTGGTGCATCTATTGGCGGATTTGTCGGCAATTTAACAACGGAATTCACTTTGACCGAACCTATTTCATCTTCGGATGGATTCGGTCACAACTGCTCAACCTCGGCGCTGACACTCATCCTGTTTGGAGTCAGCGTCGTCACTATATTCGGTACAAGTGGAATCAAAAGAAGTCATGGGTTTTTGCCTGAATTCGTTCGGGCCGAAACCCAAAAGCTCGTCACAAGTTGTGGCGAGTTTTTTACAAAAAGTTCGTATCTTGCTACAGGTACAAAAGATGACTCAACATTTGAGTTATCTTTTGAGTGCGGAGGGGGCGAGATTTGAACTCGCGATACCCTTTCGGATATTCCGGTTTTCAAGACCGGTGCATTAAACCGCTCTGCCACCCCTCCCTAGGCGCCATCGTACCCGAAAAATCATTTTATGCCAACGGGTTTGATTAAATCGTGTACAATAACCCCGTGCGATTAATGGCAATTGATTTTGGTTCAAGAAAGGTTGGTATCGCGCTTTCAGATGCGCGACGTGAATTTGCTTTTCCTCATACGGTGGTAAAAAGGGAAGACGCTCTTGAGGCGATTCAAAAAATTGCAAAAGCTCACGAGGTTGTAGCTATTGTTTTTGGTGAGTCAAAAGATCTTTCCGGAAAGGATAATCCAATTCAAAAAAGTATCGCTTCATTTGCTGAAACGGTTGAAAAAAAGACGGAACTACCTGTTTACTTTGAACCAGAACATTTTTCTTCGAAAGAAGCCTCACGAGAGACGGGAGAAAATGAAATGATTGATGCGTCTGCGGCGGCGGTACTTCTTAGAAGTTTTATTGAGAAAAAACGATACGAAGAAACACAATAATACAATGATTACAATTGATCAATTAAAACAGGTAGAAATTAAAGTGGGTGAAATTGTCTCCGCAGAAAAAATTGAGGGAGCAGATAAGTTATTAAAACTCCTTGTTAATTTTGGAGAAAAGATCTCTTTAGGGGCGCCTGTTTTGGAGGTCGCGGGTGAAGCTGTTTCTGATATCCCTAAAAAGGAGATTGAAAAGGATATTAGGCAAGTTATTTCTGGTATTGCGCTTCAATTTCCTGACCCTCTCAAGCTTGTTGGTTTGAAATGTGCTTTTATTACAAATCTTGAGCCGCGCACGATTCGTGGATTTCAAAGTAATGGCATGATTCTTGCCGCCGGAGGAGGAACCGAACCCTTTACTCTTTTGTATACGAGCTCAGAAACTGTTCCGGGCTCTACTGTTCGGTAGTGTCACTTATGGAATATCTTCGTTTTCTTATTGATTTCATTATTCACATCGACGTTCATCTCGATGCGATTGTTCTTTCTTTTGGCGTATGGAGTTATGTTATTTTATTTGCAATTGTTTTTGCTGAAACGGGTTTGGTTATTGCACCATTACTACCCGGCGATTCTCTTTTGTTTGCGGCGGGAGCTATTGCGGCCCGGGGAGGGCTTGATATATGGATCCTTATAGGAGTTTTGTTGTTAGCGGCTATTGTGGGGGACACGGTTAATTATTGGATCGGTAGGCTTATTGGAGAAAGAATCCTCACTCGTTTTCCAAGAATCATACAACCAGTATATCTTGCTCGTACAAATTCTTTTTTTGAAAAGTATGGTGGTAAAACTATTGTGTTTGCTCGATTTGTTCCTTTTGTTCGAACTATAGCTCCATTCGTGGCTGGTGCAGGGGCGATGACGTATAGGCGATTTATGTATTTTAATATTCTTGGTGCAGTTTTGTGGGTATGTATTTTTCTACCCGCAGGTTATTTTTTTGCTAATGTTTCTTTTGTTAAAGAAAACTTTTCTCTTGTTATTTTTGGAATTATTGGAGTTTCTCTTTTGCCAACTATTGTTGGGCAGGTGCGTTATTTGTACAAAAAGCGTGAAAATAGTTTAGAGAAGACTTCCGTGGACAACCAAAACAAGTAAGATTGCCTAAGGAGGTATAATCAAAGGGAAAGCACAAAGCTTTTCTTATGCGACGTTCACGTTTTTATAAATTTTTTCCAACACCAGCGTATTTACGTATGCCAGCAGTCGGTCTTGATGTTTCAGATCGTACTATTCGTTTTGTTGATCTTTCAGAAGGGAAGGAGGGTTT
>CAZNMD010000014.1:0-21470 GCA_964574355.1 uncultured Candidatus Saccharibacteria bacterium | reverse complement strand
CCCGCATTAGCAATCGGTTTAGGCTCAATTGGTCCTGCTATTGGTATCGGTATTCTTGCTGGCAAAGCAATGGAAGCAATAGGCAGAAACCCAGAAGCGGCACCGAAAATTCAAACTGCAATGATTCTTGCTATCGCTTTTACTGAAGCTATTGCAATTTATGCACTCGTTGTTGCTCTCATTATTAAATTCGTCTAGATAGACTAGCTCCTATAGAAAATGGCCGACCTTCTCCACGCTTTCGGAGTAGAATGGCGCGTTCTCATCGTCCAAATTGTGAACGTGGGAATTTTGGTGTATGTCCTACAACGTTTCGCCTTTAAACCCCTTCTTAAGGCGATAGACGCACGCCGCGAAAAGATTCAAGAAGACGAACTTCGCGCGAAAGAACTTGAAGAGCGTTTGGGTGCCATTGAGATACGTGAAGCTGAAGTACTACATACCGCCCGAACAAAATCTGAAACCATAATCCAAGAAGGAATCGCTGACGGTAAAAAACTTGCGGAGAAAATAGGAGCGGATGCACGAACAGAAGCTCAAAAAATAATTGAGTCTGGAAAAAAAGTTTTAGCCGATGAGCGAACAAAACTTGTCCGCGAAGTCAAAGCGGAGATTGGTGAACTTGTAGCAGAAGCAGTGGAGAAAACTGTTTCTGGTGCCTATACAAAGTCTGTGGAAGAAAAAATGATTTCTGAGGCACTTTCGTATGTAAAGACACACGAAAAGGATTCTCTAAGATAATATGCGCTACACCACGAAACAATACGCTACCGCCCTTCTCAATGCGATTTCGGCCACAAAAGATACAAGAGCAACGGCTCTCCGTTTTATTTCAGTATTGCGACGTCATAAAACATTAAAACGGCTTCCGGAAATTTTAGAAACAGCAAAAACATTTGAAAGGCTCTCACGGGGCGGTCAAAAAATTTCTATCACCGCAGCAGATGAATCTGCAATTCAAAAAGCTGCTAAGCCCTTTTCCGAAAAAGACGATATTCAAACGACGATAGAAAAAAATATTGTAGGTGGAATTTCAATCACTGTTGACGGTATCCGATTTGATAACACCCTACGCAGAAGATTTAATGATTTACAAAAAACAGTAACCAAGTAAATAGAAAATCATGTCCAAAAACACCATTCTTTCTGAATTGACCGCCGAGATTGCTGGCCTTGCAAAAGGCACTCGCCGTGACGAAGTCGGCGAAGTTGTTCGTGCAGGCGATGGTGTCGCAGAAATTCGTGGCCTCGATGGAGTTCTTGCAACAGAACTTATTATTTTTGAAACAGGCAAAGAAGAGATTTTGGGCATGGCATTGAACCTTGAAGAGGATGGGGTAAAAGCCGTGGTACTTGGTGAATCGTCATTGGTAGCCGAAGGTCAAACAGTTCGCCGAACAGGGCAAGTTCTTTCAATTCCCATTTCTGATGAAATTATCGGACGCGTTGTTGATCCATTAGGTATTCCAAAAGATGGCAAACGTGCATTTACTGTCGAAAAATCAAAACGCTACCCACTTGAAAAAATCGCACCTGGGGTTATTACTCGCCAATCAGTTTCTGTCCCCCTTCACACTGGAATCAAAGCAATTGACGGCATGATCCCTATTGGCCGCGGACAACGTGAATTAATTATTGGAGATCGACAAACAGGAAAAACAGCGATAGCAATCGACACCATCATCAACCAAAAAAAAGACACACGAAACCCAACCCCTATTTGTATTTATGTTGCCATCGGACAAAAAGAATCGAAAGTTGCACAAATTGTAGAAAAATTGAAAGAAGCGGGGGCAATGGAATATACAATCATTGTTTCAGCTTCTTCATCTGACCCTGCCCCTTTGCAATATTTAGCTCCATACGCGGGCGCAGCTATTGGTGAATATTTTATGGACCAAGGAAAAGATGCTGTTGTGGTTTACGATGATCTCTCAAAACACGCCCGTGCATATCGCGAAATTTCACTTCTCCTTCGGCGACCACCGGGCCGTGAAGCATACCCGGGAGATATTTTTTACTTACATTCACGTTTACTCGAACGCGCCGCAAGACGAAACAAAGAACACGGTGGCGGATCAGTAACCGCACTTCCGATTATTGAAACACAACTCTCAGATGTTTCAGCGTATATTCCAACAAACGTCATTTCTATCACCGACGGACAAATTTATCTTGAACCTGAACTTTTCCACCAAGGAACCCGTCCCGCTGTCTCTGTTGGCCTTTCGGTCTCACGCGTTGGTTCAGCAGCTCAAACAAAAGCCATGAAAAAAGTGGCGGGAACCATGCGCCTTGAATTAGCACAATTTCGCGAACTCGCCGCATTCGCGCAATTTGGCCAAGATCTTGATCCTGCAACCAAAAAGAAACTTGATCGCGGTAAACGCTTAACTGAACTTCTTAAACAAGACGAACAAGCTCCGGTACCTTTTGAAGAACAAGTCATTATGTTCTTTGCCGCTATTAACGGACATCTTGATAGCTATGACGTTGAAAACGTTCGACCTTTCGCCGAAGGCCTTGTTGAGTTCATTAAAAAGCGATACACCAACGTCATTGACGGTATTAAAGATAAGGGAGAATTGGCTCCCGAAATTGTTGAGGGTTTAAACAAGGCTATTGCCGATTATGGAGAAAATTATTTCAACAAAGTTTCTTCTTAACTCTATCTTTTATGGCCGGCTCACGAATGCTTAAAAACCGAATAAAGTCGACAAAAAACATTCGCCAAATTACACGTGCAATGGAAGCGGTTTCTGCTGTAAAAATGCGCCGATCGGTTGGGCTTGCTTTAGCCTCACGACCATATGCCCTTGCCGCCTTAAAAATACTTGAAAATGTTAACGCTGGCCTTTCACATGAAGAAATCACCGCGAAACTAATGACGGTGCGTTCAAAAAATAGAACCACACTTCTTGTCGTAACAAGTGATCGCGGACTTGCCGGCGCATTTAATACTCAAGTATTACGAGCCGCGGATCATTTTATAAAAGAATCACCAATACCAGTCGATGTCATTGCTGTTGGTAAAAAGGGTTGTGACCATTTTCAAAAAACCAACAACCTTATTGCTAAATTTATTGGTGCCGGAGATTTTGGAGCAATCAATGAAACACGCCCAATCGCAGCACTTCTTGCTGAACAATTCATCAACAAAAAAACAGATTCGGTTGTTGTATGCTATACAAATTTTGTTTCGGCTTTGCGACAGGAGGTGGTAACCAAAGAACTTCTTCCTTTTACAACAGAAACACTTCACTCTTTTATCGGTGGCATTATTCCTGAACGTGGCCGATATGCAAACACTCCAAAAATTTTTGAACTAAAGACAACAACACCCTCAACACTTTCGATCGAACCATCGGCATCTCTACTCCTTGATCGTTTACTACTTGACTTACTTACCGTAGAAATTCATCAAGCAATTCTTGAGGCAAACGCTTCGGAACACTCCAGCCGAATGATGGCAATGAAAAGCGCCTCAGAAAACGCCGCCGAACTAACCCAAGACCTGACCATTCTTTACAACAAGGCACGTCAAGGAAAAATCACAAAAGAATTACTAGAAATAACCGCCGGAAGTGAAACATTAAACAGCTAACACCACCAACATGACACCACCAACCATAGAAAAAACTGACGCAAAAAATCTGCACCCTGGCGTGATCGCGCAGATCATCGGACCGGTTGTTGATGTTGATTTTGGGGAAAATAAAGTTCCACTTGTAAACACTGCTCTTACAATTGAACAAGCCAAAGACAAGGGTGAATCAATCACCCTTGAAGTTGCCAGTCATCTTGGAGGCGGCCGGGTACGCGCAGTTGCTATGGGTCCAACAGAAGGGTTGTCACGTGGATTACCTGTAAAAAATACCGGTGCACCAATTTCAGTTCCCGTAGGTGTCGAGGCACTTGGCCGAATGTTCGACCTGCTTGGAAATCCAATCGATGGCCTTGGTGAGCTTAAAGGAAATATCGAGCGCTGGCCGATTCACCGCGACGCGCCAAAATTTACCGATCAACAAACAAAAGTTGAAATATTTGAAACCGGTATCAAAGTTATTGACCTTATTGCCCCATTTATTAAAGGCGGAAAAGTTGGACTGTTCGGAGGTGCGGGCGTTGGTAAAACAGTTCTCCTTCAAGAGCTCATTCGAAACGTTGCTGCCGTCCATAAAGGCTATTCTGTTTTTGCTGGTGTCGGAGAGCGAACCCGCGAAGGAAACGATTTGTACAATGAAATGAAAGATTCAGGCGTCTTGAAACAAACAGCACTTGTGTTCGGTCAAATGAATGAGGTTCCTGGCGCACGCCTTCGTGTTGCACTTTCAGCCCTCACCATGGCTGAATACTACCGTGAAAAGAAAAATGCCGACGTGCTTCTTTTCATCGACAACATTTTCCGCTTCACCCAAGCAGGCTCTGAAGTATCAGCTCTTTTGGGTCGTGTACCTTCTGAAACAGGCTATCAGCCAACCCTTGCTTCAGAGATGGGTGAACTTCAGGAACGTATCACCTCAACCGGTGACGGCTCTATTACCTCGGTTCAAGCGGTCTTCGTGCCCGCTGATGACATTACTGATCCGGCGCCAGCAACAACCTTCGCCCACCTCGACTCTACGATTGTGCTTTCACGAGCACTTTCAGAACTTGGTATTTACCCTGCTGTTGATCCACTCGATTCCGCTTCAACCGCCCTCACCCCTGCAATCGTTGGCGAAGAGCACTACAAAGTTGCTCGCGATGTTCAAAAAATTCTTCAGCGTTACAAAGACCTCCAAGACATCATCGCCATTTTAGGTATCGAAGAATTATCAGATGAAGACAAGCTTCTCGTTGAGCGCGCTCGTAAAGTTCAAAAATTCCTCTCACAACCGTTTTTCGTCGCCGAAGCCTTTACAGGAAAATCTGGTAAATATGTCAGCCGTGCCGATACAGTTAAGAGTTTTGCAGCTATTCTCTCCGGTGAATATGATGATGTTCCAGAATCAAACTTCTATTTGATTGGTGGCATCGAGGAAGCCCGCACAAAAAAGGATTAGCCTTGTGAAATGAAATCAACCTCACTTTTTATTTATGCGCTTACCGGAACCCTCTTTGAGGGCGATGTTTCCGGCGTAACTGTCCCAGGCGAAGACGGTGAACTTACGATACTCCCGACTCATACTCCAATCGTTACGGCATTGAAAAACGGAAAAATTCACGCCCATACTAATGACGGCGGTCGCGAATTTTTTATTGAAAGTGGTTTTGTGTATGCTGATCAAAAGAGTGTTGTGTGTTTAGTGACACAAACGTCATAATTTTTATATAAAAAAACTCTCATTCATGGAACGAGAGTTTTGTGCACGGAATTAATCTTCCGCAGCCAATATTCCAAGACTAAGAAGTCCTCCAATCATAAGACCAACAAACGTACCTGTCTTGCCCAGATTCCAATGACGAAACGCACCTGGTCCACCATTAAGCCGAAAAGTGAGAACTCCTGCAAGACAATGGATTGCACCAACCAACCACCACGAGTAGAGTGCGCCAAAAAACATGGCCACACCGGCAAAAACAATGAACAGAAGCTTCGTTTTCACAAGAACTCCTTTCTTGGGGTTTTATCCCATGGTTTCAATGTAAAGAACGTACAAGCAAAAAAATAACACCATAAGAGTTTTTAAGCAATGTTACATAAAAGAAAAACCGCACGGCGCAAATGAATGCGACCGTGCAGTTTTGAACGAGAACTTGATCAGTCCTCGAACGTAATCATTGCCAGACTGATGAAACCGAGAACGACGAAACCTGTAAGAGTCGCCGTCTTCGCCAAAGTCCACTTTACTGGATTCAGCAAACGACATCGACCGAACCAGATGCCGTACGCCATCACTCCGGCGATGAGGTGAAATGCGACCAGCCACAAGAGACTGAATGAGGCCAGAAGGATTCCGCCAAACAACATAGTGACCAGGACAGCGGTGTTGATTGTTTGTATTTGTTTGCGAGCAGTTTGAGGATTCATGATTCGTACAGTTGGTTGATTGTGAAGAACTTACACCCCAATATTAACATAATAATGCTAATACGTCAATACTTGTGAAATGGCCTTATTTAGGCTTATTTTTCATTCTTACTCTAGCCTTCACTCTCTTTTCTCTGTTCTTTAACTTATTCTCTTCCCGTTCAAATACCCTGTTCCAATCGTAAACACAAAAAGACCAACAAGGATAACTAATGAAGCCGATAACAGAGCAAAAGAAGGGCCAGCAAACTGCCAAATAGAACCTCCAACAATACCGGCAAGCATAGAACCAAAACCAATCGAAGCGTTGAAGTATCCAAACGCCGTGCCGCGATGATCTGCATCAGTATGCATTGATGTATACGCACGCTGAACTCCAGCTGTTAGCGCTGAAAAGAAACCAAGAACAACAAAACCTGCAAATACAGCCCCAGGAGTTTCAAGTACTCCAATAATGAGATAAGAAATCAAAAGAACAATGTACCCCGCAACAATAACTTTTTCTGGACCAATTTTATCTGCCACCTGCCCCGCTTTCATACTAAAAAATGTTACCGAAAGACTATACGACGCATACACAAGCGGAATTAAAGCAAGACCCATTCCTGATGCCGGTACCATCAAAAGCAATACAGCAAGTGGCAATGAACCAGCCGAAAGGATGGTCATTGAAAGCAAAAAGAGTTTAAATTTGCGGGACAATTTTTTTATAGGAACAACAACACCTTTCTCTTCAGGTCGCTTTTTAGTTTCAATATCCTTAACAAAAATAAACGGAACAATTGCAAAGAGACCTACAAAAAATGCAACAATAAAGACGGTATTGTATGACTCTGGAAGTACAGACAAAATAGCAAACGCTGCTAAGGGGCCAAGCAGTCCACCAATTTGATCCATCATTCGATGAAAACCAAACGATCTTCCAGATTCAGAGCGTTCAATTGAAAGCGAAATCAATGCGTCTCGTGGGGGCTCTCGAAACCCTTTGCCAACGCGATCAAAAAATCGAAGCATAATTACTGCGCCAACAGAATTCGCAAGAAGATAAAAAGGTCTTGAGCACACCGCAACAATATACCCAACAACCGCAATACCTTTATGCTTTCCTAAACGATCAGAAAGGCGACCAGAAAAAATTTTGGTTACATTTGCTGCTGCATCTGCAATACCTTCAACAGCACCCAAAGCGGCAGCACCAGCCCCTAGCACCGATGTTAAAAATGCCGGCAAAACCGACAAAATCATTTCTGACGAAAAATCATTAAAAAGACTCGTGAAGCCAAGTGCTCTAACATTTTTTGCAACCACAAATGGCTTTTCAGGTTTTGGCGAAACAGTACGAGGTTCAATCACAACCCATCTATTTTACACGGAAAAACCCCACCACGCATGTATCGTATAACTTATCTTTCTAACAAAACTACCTATATACCTTTCCTTCAAGGGAGAACATTGTTTTTGTGACAGTATTTTCCCCATCTACAATTCTCCACGCATACCCATTTCCTTTTGGTTTTGTTTCAACTGTTAAAAATTGATATGCCCACGGACTCATATACGGAAGGGCGCCTTCACGAATAGGAGGCAATGACACCTCATATGCCAAATTATAATCATCACCCTTAACACCTACACCATAAAAGAACGACTCTCCTGTGGAAACATCAACAGGAACAAATGGCAAAAATGGACGAGTTTCATATTGATCGCGCAACACAGAAGAAGTATTCTCCGCAACACTTCCTTCTGTTTTAAAATCACCACCTGTTTTAAGTAGCTCATCGAGTGATTTTGGTAATCGTCCAACAACCTCGCTAAATGTATCAATAGCTTGCGCAATAGCTGATACACGTTGCAACTGCAAACTTAACAAATATTCATCAGAACTTAAGCCCATCATTTTTTGAGCGGCACCTTCGAGAGAAATAACTTCTGCTGGTACTTTAATATCTACACCCTGACTCATGTCAGTCAAAGTAACAGCTGCCACAGCCTTTAATTCTTTATCTGCAAAAATCCCTGTTTCTGATGAGGGCGCCATGCGAGAAGTAAAGGCAACAGCAAGAGGTATTCCGTCTTCACCAACATCAACAGTCATGAGAGCGTTATCAGATAAATACGCCAAAAGCGGTGTCGCATCAGATCGCTCCAAAGCAGAAGCAATTTTTCCAAAATTATCAGCAAAAGACGAGTATGCACCATCTGATGTAAGCGAATCATTAGCCATACGCCTCATGAAAGCCGCAAAACGGGTAAAATCAAACGCGAGTGTATAGCGCGTGGCCGGACCCTTCCAACTATCAATAGATGATGGGGGTTTCGCAAAAGAAATGACCTTCTCTTGATCTAGCGCCCGAGCAAAAGCATTTAAAAGCTTAACCTTTCCAACACTATCAACAGTGTCACTCAATTTTTTTGCCCACGTTTCAATAATAGATTCACTCGAAGATGTAGGATGTGCGTCTACCCAGATCCCCTCAATCTTAGAAAGATCTCCAAAAAGAGTTTTTAGAAAAGCTAATTCTGGAGTTTTTTTAATCTGGAAATATGTGGATGTTCCAATTCGAATCAATTCAATTTCACCGTCAATTTTTTGACCACCACCTCCATATACACCTTCCAAACCTACTGAAAAATCAACTCCCCGTACTTCATCTTTCTTAACATTACCACTCAACGATAAACCAAACTGTGCATCTCCTTCTTTAAAAACAGGCAAAGAAAGTCCAGGAAAAAAATATGAAAGGGTTGTTGTTGCTCCAGAAGCTAGTATTGGAACAGGTTTCGTTTTTTTACCCCGCTCAACAAAAGAAAGATCGTAAGAAGCGGTAACTACAGCCGTCTTAATTGATGTTAAACCTTTCGCAAAATCAGAAGCAAAGGATATCTGTTGATATGGCCCAGCAGAGGCAAATGGTCCAAGACCTGTCATGTATGCATACACCGTAGCGGCAAGGACACCCAGTACAACTGCAAAAAACCCGACCCTAGTCACAAACCGACGAGAGGAACGCTCTTTCACCAGCACAGGCGCTGAAACTCTTGGCTCTTCACTATTTATTTTTTTTGGTGCCACAAGTTCTGGAGGCCGCACATCCGGCATTCTTTGAGGAACTGGAATATTCTTTTGCGCTTGAGGTATGGAAACGGGACGGGTTGGATTTTGAATTTGCTGACGGGCAAAAGAAGGTCGCACTCCATCCACAGACGAAACCGCCTTTAGTGAAGGAGAAAGACGATTGATCACCTTGGTTTGTACAGGCTGTTCCGATTTAGCAGAAAATGGTTTTTGAACTTGAAAAGAGGTTAAGGGGCTATCCTCTCTTGAGTTGTCCTTACCTGAAACTCCCTCAATTGTTTTTTCTATAGTTTCTTTGTCTGGAACCTGACTTGCCAATGTATCTAAATCCATAAGAGGAGGACCTTCCTTTGGCTTATTTTCTGGTTCTCGTTTTTTTTCTTCGGCAGGAGAAAAAACAGGAGATTGAATCATACTTTGCCCACCCATACCAAGACGAGAAGAATTATCGGGATACAAAACCGACTGAGAAGACCGCCCAGCATCTGCCGTAGATTGCAATGACACAGGCGGTGGCACAGCTTTTTGCTTAACAACCTCCCCTCTCTCGTCCTCATTTGATAGAACACTGTCCCCTTCATCAATAAAATCAATACCTGCAACGTTTATGGGGATAGAAATTTGTGATCCAGGATTTTTTTGAGGGATCGTACTATCAGTTATAAAACCACTTGGAGATGAAATTGTGGGTGGCGACACTTTTGTTTCATGAAAAAAACGAATCGCATCACCAATAGATTCATCATTCCAACCAACACCTAAAAGCACCTCACGGATAGTTTCATCCGTTGGTGCAACCGACATGGTTTTCAAACCATCAAGATATTTTCGAAGGTCTGGCGTCAACATGTCAAAAATTGCTGGTTCCCTACCATAAAACCATTGTACCGTGATTACTGAACGTTTGCTTTCAGTTTTCCACTACCTACTTCTGTACACCTTCCTACCTTTTAACCCCTTTAATGACTATCGTAGACTTGCTTGGAAATCGTTTTGATCATTTCTTTTTGTTTTTCAAAATTAGTTCCTTCAGTCATAACACACAAGATATAAGGAGAAACTTCATGATAAACAATACCGCAATCATGAAATTCAAGTGTTGATTGAGAAGACGTTGAATTTTGATATGACCTTTCACCAAATTTATGTGCAACCTGAACACCTTTTGGTATGCCCGCCACCAAACCATCTTTAAACACGGTCTGACTCATCGTAGCAAGAAGATTTTCAGACTCTTCTCTGTTTAAATATGAAGCATTATACAAAGACCGAAACAACGCTCCATATGTTTTTACGGTAACAAAATCACGTTCAATCCCAACATCCTTAGGAAGTCTGATGTCAAAATCTTTTAAAACCTTGTCATAAAATACCGGATTAATCGCTTCAAACAGCGGCCGAATTGCATCGTTGTCAGAATAAATCAATAGACGTGCCAATAAATCATCCACAACATATGACTTTCCGGGAACCAACATATCGAGCGGCTGAATATGCTGAGACACGTTATCAGAAACACCCCCAGGTAGCTCTTTGAACACTAAACTTTCCTCAAATACGTCCGGATTTATTTCTCGATATTTATGATACGCAATGGCAAGTGGTATTTTTAATAAACTACCAGGAGTAAAAAGTTCTCTTTCATTAACCCCAAACCAACGTTTTGTTTTTAAATTTCGATAAAAAACAGACGTACGTAAAATCGACGGTTCGTCTTTCTTCATTTTTTGGACATGCGAAAAAATAGAAGACTCCAATTCTTTTAACCTCTCGGTATCCGAAGAAAAACAGTCTAATTCTGAAGATGTATATTTAAAATTACTTTGACACGTAACAGAGTCATCATCGATAAATAAAAAACTAAAAGAAAAACCAAGAACAAAAGCAATGATTCCTGTATAAAAACAATTTTTCATTTAAAAAAATTTGTGTACACGTAAATAGCAACCAAACTAACTTGTGTAATAAAGCTTACAAAAAACACAAACACTTTGTCTACTAGTAAACCAACCCTAGCACACTTAACGACCTTTGAGTATTTGCATTACAACAGAGGTAATCCTTTGAGAAATAAGCTCATATCCGGCATCGTTTGGATGCACAACGTCACTCATATATCGCATATCACCAAACAATCCGTCAAGTACATCTTCCACCAAAACAGAACCAGTCTTCTTCGCCACTCGCTTATACATAGCGTCATACGGATCACCAAGGAGCCCCCCTCGCACACCAATAACAACTGTTACAGCACCTCCCGCTTGAAATGTGTGCACAATAGACATCAAGTTACGTTCGGTTTCTTCTTTGGAAATTTTCTTTAGCGCATCATTACCTCCCAGTAAAATCAAAACAATATCGGGTTTTTGTTTTACCGCTTCGTTAATTCGAACAAGTCCACGTTCTGTCGTATCACCAGGAACACCAAAATTTAATACGGGCTTTTGTAAAGAACGACTAAGAAGCGAAACAAAATCTTTACCCTCAGAGGCGCCCACACCGGAAACTAGACTGTCACCAAACACAAGAACCGTATCTCCTTTTGGAGGATAGTTTGTAATAGGATCTTCTTTTTTTATGAACATCCATCCAAGTAGTACCACAATGCCCGCTACTACATACAATCTCTTATCCATTTTTATAGTATACGACTAGATAACCAACTTTCGAAAAAAGTACTACACAAACATAATAAAACAGCCTCATCACTTTTTTACCATACAGCAATAAAGTAATGAGGCTGTTTTTGGAAAGACTATTTCTTATCCGCAATAACCGTAAAAATCAACTTAAACTCATCTTCAATAACTTTATCTCCGACAAGCTCTTTAAAGAATGAAGTCGAGCCAAACTTAACATTAAATTGTGCTCTGTTCACAATCGCTTCGCCCGTGACAGAAAGTGCACCTTCTACCATAGAGATTCGGGCAGGAATACGAATTTCCTTTGTTACATCACGAATTGTTAATGTACCAACAAGGACATAATCTCCCGGTGTTGATGTACTTGTCTCAACAGACTTGAGAGTAAATTTTGACGTTGGAAACTTTGCTACATTGAAAAAATCATCTGACTTCAAATGAGTAGTCAACATTGTCTCTCCAGTACCTTTTCCAGTACTGTCGGTTTTTATTGAACCCATATCAAACACGAGGGTTGAAGTCGCAGGTGCACCAAACGAAACATCAATCATGCTTGATGTGGCAATCATAATTGTACCTCGATCAACATAATTATCGACAAATTTCTTTCTTCCTTCCCAATACACCTTTGTCTTATCTGAATTAACTACATACGAACCATCCACAAGAACTGTTGCAAGAACAACGGTTGCAGACTCTAAACTTCGACCATCGGGAGTCAAACATCGATCTGGTGTACCTTCAATAACCGGATATCCTGACTCAACGCAAGCTTCGTACGTTGTTATCGAACGAGCCGCATCAATTTTACTCTTGTTATAACCCCAGAAACCAGCTGCAGCGAGTATAACCACAGCAAGGGCAATAAGAATTTTCTTCATAATTCGGCCATTATAGCAAATACTTTATATTCACAAGTATTTACCCAATACTAAACCGTGGTCTAATGTAGAAAATTACTCAGTTGCAACAGAAATAGACGGGCAACTACCCGTTACTTCATCCAAAGCTCGAAATACTTCGTCGATACCGGGTTCAACAGTTCTCACGCGACGATTATTTTCTTTTATAGTGACATACACATCAAGTGAATGAGTTTGCATAATTGAAGAAACTTCACATTCAGTAATAAGTGATCGTACATACATCCACGGAACAAAAATACTTCCCAGCCCAGGTAAACGAACTTCCCCACCGTCTGGAACGACCGTTATCTTTCTTGCAATAATTGAATTTTCTCCCTCTTTAACCCCTTCAACAACAACTCGTTTTCCATGAAAGGCAATATCAAACGAAATACTCATTGCCACACACGGCAAACTACCACAAACAGAAAGTGCGTCCATTACAATTTCTTTTTTCAAAGCAGGCTTTCCTGGTTCTTCGTAAATAAAATATAACTCACCTTGGCTTAACCCAGGATTGTTCACAGTAATAGTCCCAGCTTTCACAAAATCAGTCGGTCTCTCATCAATAACATACTCCAAACCACCGTGCGGAATACTAGAAGACCTTGAAAAAGCCAACTTATCATTTACAAAAACAACAAGGATACCTAGCCCCACAACAATGAAAAATGAAAAAACAATTCCTATGATAATCTTCTGTTTGCTTCCTAGCACCATGAAATTATGCATATACAAAGCATAATACAAAACAACAAAAAAAGTTGCATAACAAAGACCGTGTCACATACCGGCGCAATTTTGCCTCAAAACGCACGACGATTTCGCCGAACTTTTATTTTACCAACGTATTATTTCTTCCTCCACCACGAAGGATACTCACCGAAACGAAAACACAACAAATCAAAGAAAAGCATAAGCCCGATAGCCCATGGAGCAAACCTAATAAGGGTATCAGTTCCAGAATGAGACGACTGATCAATTGTCACAAAAGCATACGTAGCTAAAACAAGCAAAACCATCGTTATAAGATATCCCGCAATTGAAGTCGGGACGTAAAATGCAAACCATTTCCAGAACCGTTTTGGGCGAAACCAATAGTTCATATGTGTATTACTGCTTTTTATAACGAACACTCTTATACAATTCACCAAACCAAAGAACAAACGAAGACAGGATAATAATAATTACCCACTCACTCATTGAAAGTGACGCAAAGTGGAAAATACTACGCAGTAAAGGGATAGTGAAAATAGCAACTTGAAGCGAAAGGGTTACAGCAAGTGCCCAAATCACGGCTCGATTTGAAAACAAACCGATTGAAAATACCGACTGACGCAGAGAACGCATGTTAAACACATTAAAAATCTGAGTGAAAGTCATTACCGCAAATGCCCCCGTACGAGCAACATCAAGACCTTTTGGCAACAGTGCCGAGAAAACAAGTAGTGTTGCAACAACCATAACAATGACAATAATAAGAAGAAACGGGACCATCTCTAACGAAAGAATGTTTTCTTTGCGAGATCGTGGACGACGACGCATTAAATCACTATGTGAAGGTTCAAGAGCGAGCGGCACCCCAGCAACACCATCAGTTACCACATTCAGCCACAAAATTTGAGTTGCGATTAACGGAAGTGGCATACCCAAAAATAATGTGGCAAGAATTGTTGCGTGTTCAGCAAAATTTGTCGTTACTAAATAGGTACTTGCTTGTCGCGTATTTTCAAATACTCGCCTACCCTCTTCAACCGCCGAAACAATCGTTGCAAAATTATCGTCAGTTAAAACAATTCCGGCTGCCTCGCGAGCAACATCAGTACCGCTCATCCCCATCGCAACCCCGACATCAGCACGCTTCAGCGCCGGAGCATCATTTACCCCGTCACCTGTCATTGCAACAACATGACCTTCCTTTTGTAACACTTCAGCAATACGAAGTTTCATCTGAGGAGAAAGTCGCGCAAATAATGAAACCGTCTTAATGGTTGACTCAAACTCTTTTTCAGAAAAGGACAAGAGTTCACGTTCAGTAACAACTCGCGAAGATTCTCCCTTCATTACCAACCCAACCTCTTTGGCAACAGACAAGGCAGTCTCTTGATGATCACCCGTTGCCATAATGACTCGAATACCTGCAGACCGAGCTTCCCTGACAGCTTGCGGAACATCTTTACGAACTGGATCCTTCATACCAACACTACCAACATACACCATGCCGGTTGCCATCGCGTCTTCAAAACGATCATGCGTAAGCGACACTTTCTTATAGGCACATCCAACAACCCGAAGCGACCGTTTAGCCAATGCTTCAATGTGAGACTTTACCATCTCCCTTTTAGCGGTTGTTAATTCTTTGTGTGCCTTATCATCTTCATACCGGTCACAGACATCAAGAACAATCTCAGGAGCACCAACAATGTACAATTCGCGAAACTGTTCAGACTCACCAGATCGTGGATGTTCCACAATGACCGCATGATATCGGCGCTCAGATTGAAATGGAACATTATCAATCACCACATCCTCAGCATCAAGTACTCCTTGTTTCATTCCGCCTTTTTCAGCAAGAACAATCATCGCACCTTCGGTCGGTTCACCTCGAATCCTGTATCCATCACCCTCTTCTTTAATTAACTCAGCGGAAACTGTTCGACCAGCAACGTGAAGCAACTTAGCCAATACAGTATGCTCCAAAGGAGAAATGAGTGTCTCATTTTGTTTAAATTCACCAATCGGTTCATACCCGGTGCCAGAAACTGAAATTTCATCCCCCTCAGGTAAACGAACAGCCTCAACCATCATGACATTTTCTGTAAGCGTACCTGTCTTATCAGTAATAATAGTATCAACCACTCCTACCGTCTCTGTAACTGGTAACGACCGAACCAACGCTTTGCGCTTTGACATTCGAAATGCACCAACTGCAAGTACGACAGCAAAAATTGCCGGTAATCCTTCAGGAATACCCGAAACAAGCGACGCTATGGTGAAAAGAAAAATTTCCGAGAAAGGAAAACCTCGATAGAAAAACCCGATAAGAAAAACAACGGCAGATAATACAATAGCAATCGCTCCCATCTGAAAAGCAAGCGCGTCAGATTTTTCTGAAAAATGACTTTTTACTCGTTTAATATTCCCAAGCGCTGTCGCAATTTCACCAACAGTGGTTTCATTTCCAATCGCCACAACAACCCCTTTTCCTCGACCTGCAACAATAAACGTACCCATAAAGACCATGCCATGACGATCACCAATTGAATCATCTACTTTTGATTCCGAAACATTCTTATCAGAGGGCACAGATTCTCCCGTAAGCGCAGCCTCAACTGCACGCAAACTATGGGCTTCAATAAGTCGACAATCCGCAGGAACTCGATCACCGTCAGCAAAAACAACAACATCCCCACGAACAAGTTCTCGTGAATCAATCTCTGTTAGCTCATCATTACGAAGAACCTTTGCTTTTTGAACAATGGTCTTTTTAAGTGCCCGAACCGACTGTTCAGCACGATATTCTTGAACAAAACCAATACAGGCATTTAAAAGAAGAATTCCAGCAATAACATAGACATCAATGTAATGACCATACAGATAGGAAATAAAACCGGCTCCCGCCAAAATCCACACGAGAACGCTTTTAAACTGACGCAAAAAAACAACAACGGGATTTTCCGCACCACGATCAGTAAGCTCATTTGGACCATCGGTTAAAAAACGCCGTTTTGCTTCCTCCTTAGTAAGACCAGAAGAACCACTTTTTACTTTTTCAAAAACAGAAACAATTGAAAGACTGTGCCATGGTACTTTTTTTGATATTTCTAAAACAGATTGCGAGGTGTTGGTTTCAACCATACCGTTATCATACCAAATCAAAAAGAATATTCGGTATTAAGAAAAAGAGCCGCGTCCTCATTGCGAGGTGACGCGGCTCCGACATTCATCCGTGTGGGGGGATGAGACTGTCTTAGAGGAACGGAAAAGAACAGGACTGCTTTCTGCAGTATACAAACATGAAGAAACAAAATCAATCGGCACCCTGAGCAAAAACCCTAACCGGACCAGCAGCAGGCTTACGGTACGGAACAATTTGTCGATATTGACGATCAGCCGAACGACTCCAAAACCTGCCTCCTGCCCGAGCAACAAACCCCTGACCCTTAAGATACTCTTCGGCCACCGCCCATGTAACCGCCTCTCGCAACGGTTCCTCACTACAGGGACTTTGATTGATCACACTGAACAGCTCTTCATGTTCTTCTCCGACTTTATCGCCTCTCATTTTTTAACCTTCCGTTGATAGTTTACAAAACGACACCCATACACCTCTGACCCGCTCAAAACCGTACCATAAAAACAAAGCCAACTCAATGAGTTGGCTTTGTTTTTTGAAATCTTGAAGCGACTAAATGAAGGTCAAGGCATTACCTTTCTTTCCACCACGGCCAGTGCGGCCGATACGATGAATATAATCATCCGTTGTTTGTGGAATAGTGTAATTAATTACGTGCGTAATATCTTTGATATCAAGCCCTCGTGCTGCCACGTCAGTTGCAACCAAAATTGAAATTTGATTATTACGAAATTGCGAGAGAACACGAGCTCGCTCACGCTGACGCTTATCACCATGGATTGATTCTGCTTTGAACTTTTCTCGAATGAGATTATCAGCAAGATCTTGTACTCCACGCTTCGTCTCACAAAAAATAAGAACCTTCAAAACACCTGGCTGATCAAGAAGTCGTTTTAATTCAGTAAACTTCATTGTCTTATCCTTCACACGAATAACGTCCTGATCGACATTATCAGTCGTTCGTCCTTCAACCACATCAACAGTAACAGGATTTTTTAGAAACGAAGTGGCAAGAGAACGAATTTTTGGAGGCATGGTCGCTGAAAAGAAAAGAGAGTGACGCTCTTTAGGAAGCTTAGAAAGAATCGTGCGAATTGGCTCAATAAAACCAAGATCAAGCATATGATCAACTTCATCAAGCACAACATTCGTGAATGCACCAAAAGAAATCGCTGCACGGCGCTCAAGATCTTCAAGACGTCCTGGTGTGCCAATAACAATATTTACTCCGCGACGAAGTTCTTGAATTTGTCGATAAATTGGCATTCCGCCCACACAGACCGCTGAATATAATCGAACACCAGCCGCAAACTCACGAAACTCAGTGTCAATCTGAAACGCAAGCTCACGCGTTGGCGCCATAACAAGAACCCGCTCTTTTGGATTCTTAATCATTTTTTCAATCAACGGCAAAAGAAAAGCTGCAGTTTTTCCAGTTCCCGTATTCGCAAGACCGATTAAATCACGACCATCTTTGATGTATGGAATCGCCTCATCTTGGATAGGTGTTGGAATAACATACTGCTTTCTCGCAAGATTTTTATTTACTTCTGGACCGAAACCAAAATCAGCAAATGTGTGTTTAATAATTTTTGGTTCTACTGTTGGACTATGAACTGCTTTTTTTACAAAAAGTGATACATCAACACTACCTCCAAATGATCGACGGCCACCTTGGCGACCACCGAAACCTCCGCCACGTCCACCGCGAAAACCACCACGTCCACCAAAACCTCCGCCGCGAGATGGAGAAAATGAACGCTTCGCACCTCCAAACTTACTAGGAGATGAAAAAGATGACGCAGATGAGAAAGGGCGTTTAGCACCATTAAAACCGCCAGATGAAGGAGCTGACGAATGAGAAGAATCTGCCGAACGGAAAGCAGGCCTTGAAGGACCACTTCCAGAGCGAGGCTTATGAACGAAACCACCTGGTCGACTATGCGACGCACCAGACCCGGGTCGGCGAGAGCCACCCGGCTTACTAAAACGAGAGTTATACATATGAATCTATACAATGCGACCGTGCGACCGTCGCGTAAAATAAAACGCGCACTACTTCGAATCGCTGTATCGACTCGAATGTAGCACGCTACAAAAATCGTATAGAGCAATCTAGGTAAACTAATAGTAGCACAAGTCTTTAATTTATGCAAATTTTCACAATGTAAAACACCAATCAGACGACTGGTGTTTTACATTGTGATTTATTCCGTACGTTTCGCTTTCGCCCTGGCCTGCTCTGTAAGATTCTGTTTTCGCAAACGAACACTCTTTGGAGTAACTTCAAGAAACTCATCTTCCATCATAATTTCAAGGCCGCGCTCGATTGTTACAACAAGCGGTGGAACCAAATCAATCGCCTCGTCAGAACCAGAGGCGCGCATATTTGTAAGCTGTTTGTTTTTCGTTGGGTTCACTGAAAGCTCTTCACCTTTTGAAGTATTACCGATAACCATACCTTCATATACTTCTGTAGCCGGACCAATATACAATTCGCCGCGCTCCTGAAGATTCCAAAGTGAATATCCAAGTGCCTTACCCGTCACCATTGAAATCATGGAACCTGCGGCTCGACGACGAATTTCTCCTGCGTGTGGTTTAAATCCAATAAAGTGAGAAGCGAGAATTCCTTCACCTTTTGTATCAACAACAAACTGATTTCGATATCCAAGCAACCCACGAGTTGGTCCTTCAAATAAGAGCCGTACCGATACCTCGTGCGTATGAATATCTTTGATAATAAAGCCTCGCATACCAAGTCGTTCAATAACAACACCTTGAAATTCTGAAGGCACATCAACAACCACTTCTTCAAATGGCTCGTGTTCTTTACCGTCAATTTCTTTGATGATTGCCTGTGGTTGAGACACTTGAACTTCATACCCAGCACGACGCATATTTTCGAGCAAAATCGCAATGTGCAATTCGCCACGACCGTACACTTTAAAGCGATCCATATCACTAAAATCAACTTTTAGACCAACATTCACCTCAATCTCACGCTCCAAATAATCACGGATCTGTCGAGAGGTGACAAACTTTCCTTCTCGTCCAGCAAATGGAGAATTATTCACCAAAAAATACAAAGAAATTGTTGGTTCATCAACCGCAATCGCAGGAAGTGGCGTTGCATTTTCATCGGTCGTAATTGTCTCGCCGATTTCAATTGTTGCAATACCGGCAACAATCACAATATCTCCGGTAACAGCCTCAGGTACGTCTTTTCGCTCAAGACCTTCAAACGTAAACAACTTAGTAATTTTTGCAGGAACCGTCTTACCATCACGTGTTTTTACAAAAACCGCATCACCAGCTTTGATAACACCTTCATAGACGCGACATACAGCCATACGACCCAAAAAGTTGTCGTACGCAAGATTGAAAGGTTGCAACAATGCAGGCTTCGCTAATTTTTCAGCAGACGATGCTGGTGGAACATGAGCAAGCACAGTATCTAAAAGTGGGTCCAAATTTTTTGATTCATCAGTGAGCTTCTTTTTAGCCACACCGTCACGACCAATAGCATACACAACCGGAAAATTACTCTGCTCGTTTGATGCACCAAGCTCCATAAACAGTTCTAATACCTGCTCTTCAGCATGATGAGGATTTGCGGCCGGCTTATCAATTTTATTTATGACAACAATCGGTTTCAAACCAAGCTCAAGTGATTTTTTGAGTACAAAACGTGTTTGTGGCATAGGACCTTCTTGAGCATCAACAACCAAAAGAACGCAATCGATAGAACGTAGCACGCGCTCAACTTCAGACCCGAAGTCAGCGTGACCTGGCGTATCAACGATGTTTATTTTCGTTCCTTTATATGTAATTGAGGTATTTTTGGCATAAATCGTAATACCACGCTCTTGTTCAAGCGCGTTACTATCCATAGTCACACCCACTTTTGCAGCATGACACTGCTGCATAAGCGCATCAGTGAGAGTCGTCTTACCATGGTCAACGTGAGCAATAATGGCGATATTTCGTATTTCAGTATTCATTGGTTTTTGAACAAAAAAGGCCTGTCGGCCCGATGAGAAACAACTATACCACAAAGTTAAAGAAAACAAAAATATCATACGACTATGCCTTTATCTTAATCGCAAAAATCTGTAGTACCATAGAACATATGGATTATTCGGCGCCAGAAAATGTTTACCCGAAAAAACAACATAAATTTCGACGCATGATCACTTACCTTCTCATCATCGTCATTACTGTTGGGATATACAACGTGTGGAAACCCCTACCCTCTGGGGTTTCCATAAAAGGAAATATTGCGACCGTACCTGCCTCGTCGGTGAAATTTTTTGCTGATCTCACCTACACTGATACAACCGGGACACGAAAAAGCGAGCAGACAATTTTTAATGAGGTATTCAAAATGATTAACGAAGCAAATGAATACATTCTCATCGACATGTTTTTATTTAATTCATGGAAAGGCGCAGGAAGCGAAGACTCACGAGGACTTTCGGATGAGTTAACAAATGCCTTGATTGCAAAGAAAAAAGCCATCCCCAACATTTCAATTACTGTCATCAGTGACCCAATAAACACAGTCTATGGCGGCAACAAATCAATTCATTTTGAAAAACTACGCGAAGCTGGTATTACTGTTATCGAGACAAACTTAAGTGTGCTTCGTGATTCAAACCCGATCTATTCAGCTTTCTGGCGAACACTCATTAGTTGGTGGACTCCTCTTCATCGATTGGTTACTGGAGTCGACTATTCCTTCCGAAAAGCGCCGAACCCTTTCTCAAATAACGGAACGCCAACAACAATTCGCTCCTACTTAACACTCCTTAATTTCAAAGCTAATCATCGAAAATTAATTGTGGCTGATTTTAAAGCCGACAACAAAACAAAAATTGCCACACTTGTAACTTCAGCAAACCCCCATGATGCCTCAAGCGCACACACAAACGTAGCACTGCGAGTTGATGATTCGATTTGGCAAAGTGCTTTT
>CAZNMD010000013.1:0-22022 GCA_964574355.1 uncultured Candidatus Saccharibacteria bacterium | reverse complement strand
GTCCATGAATATGTTTAATGATTAGAATATGGGAGCAGTATACCAGGCTCTATTTACCTGGTACAAGCCTTTTGGAAGACATGGTAGGCTAATAGTATGGATTCTTCAGTTCAGGCCATTATTGCAGTACTTTTTGTTAGCCTCCTTTCTTTTGTGGGGGTGTTTACACTTGTTTTAAAGCAATCATTTTTACGTAACATAATCGCTTTTTTGGTAGCTCTGTCGGTTGGAGCGTTATTTGGTGATGCTTTTGTTCATCTTATTCCTGAAGCGTTTGAAACAGGAACAAGTGAGTTGGTAGTTTCTCTCGCCCTTTCTTTTGGTGTTCTCGTTTTCTTTCTTATGGAGAAAGTACTTCGTTGGCGACATAGTCATGGTGTTCATGAGGAATCAGCTGATACAATTGCAACGCATACTCACGATAAAAAACACATTGGGTGGCTTGTGTTTTTTGGTGATGGTTTACATAATTTTGTGGATGGTGTCATTATTGCCGCTGGATTTTTAGTTGATCCAACGGTTGGTGTTGCAACAACGATTGCGGTTATTTTGCACGAGATTCCTCAAGAGATTGGTGATTTTGGCCTTCTACTTCATTCCGGTTGGACAGCAAAAAAAGCCCTTATTATGAATTTTCTATCAGCCGTTACTTCCGTTATAGGAGCGCTTACAGTTCTTTTGTTTCAGTTTGTGTTTCCAGAATCAACTCTGGCACTTTTTAGTGCATTTGCTGCAGGAGGGTTTATTTATATTGCTGGTTCTGATCTTGTTCCTGAATTACATGAAAAGACAGGAGCCAAGGCCATTATCTCTCAGGTCTTTTTTGTTGGTCTTGGTTTTGGATTGATGTTTCTACTGACGTTAGTTGAATAGCGATGACAATTGTAAGCGCTATTATTCTTGGCATTATTCAGGGTGCGACAGAATTTATTCCCGTGTCTTCGACGGGACATTTAATAATCGCTAGAGAGCTACTTGGATTAGAGAGTGAGACTGCGTTGGCCTTTGACGCAGTACTTCAACTTGCTTCAATTTTTGCCGTGATAATTGTTTGCCGAGCTGATATTTTGAAAATGTTAAAAACAGCTCGAAATATGATCATGGCCCCTCGTTTAGTGTTACCGAACGATAAAAAAATAGTTGTTGCGCTTGTTGTTGGCTCAATTCCCGCTGTTGTTCTTGGTCTTTTTCTTGAGTCATACATGGATACTGTTTTTCGAGGAGCGTTGCCGGTTGTTATTGGGTTATTGGTTGGAAGTGCCATAATAGCTTTTGCTGAGCATATTTCATTCAAGCGATCACCACAAACAGAGATTAGTGTTGGTCGAGGTTTTCTTATTGGTATATATCAATCCCTCGCACTTTTTCCAGGTATTTCTCGTTCTGGGGCTACAATGAGTGGTGGTTTATTTGCAGGATTAGATCGTGCACAGGCAACACGTTTTTCTTTTCTTCTTGCAATTCCAATTATTCTTGGGGCAGGGTCGTTAAAATTATTTGAACTTGTCACAATGGGGGCTCTTGCGGGGTTAGTGGTACCTCTTATTATCGGTTCTCTGGTTTCTTTTGTTGTTGGTTATATGGCGGTTAGCTTTCTTCTTTCTTTTGTAAAAACTCATTCTCTTATGCCGTTTGTGTGGTATCGACTTGTGCTCGCTGTTTTTATAATTATTTTTTTGGTATAAAAAAAACCTATGTCTTTTGGACAAAGGTCTTATCTGACGATGAGCCAGGCAATGGTTGCTATTACCCAACTCAATTCGTTCGCTGTTTCGCTTACCGCGAGCCAGACTCGATTTCGATCAAGGCCAGCTTCGCGGACCATGAAGTAAATCTGACCGAGCCGGACTAAGATTGTGGCATGACCCACAATAATCGAAAGTCCCGGAGTGCCCGATGCACCCTCCGCGAGAAATTTCCACGCGAGAAGTACTTGAGGTACTGATTTGTAGGCTATGGCAAAGAATGCCTTTACCATAGGGTCACTGATGGTGAGATGTCGGACGTAGCTTACAACGAGCACTATGACTGTAAGGACCAAGGCCGTGACAAGAGTTGTTGTGTCCTTTTCGTTCCAGCGATACGCTGGATTAGTCCACGCCGTAGTGATGGCGGTGTGCACCAATGCCTAGTGTCAAGTGAAACAACAAGAATGCTGCCACAAGGCAAAATTGTGCAACGCTTGAACCACGAACGTCTGTTAGGGATCGAAATGCATATGTTCCGCAAAATACCACTGCACCAATGATCTGGATCAAGAAAAGTAGGTCTGTGATCATCCTTTTGTGGAAAGGCATCGAAACCTCCTGCGGAATTTGTTTATAGTTTTAAAGATCTGATCTAGAAATATATTAACATAATATATAATTTAGTCAAATAAATTTTTAATAACACTTGTATGACTCCACGCATTGGGTGGAGTCTACATAAAGTATTCTGTAAAAAAAGTATTAAAATAGACTTCCTGTTCCTAAACTTTCGTTCTTTTTTGGTTTCCATTTGGAAGTATCAATAGGAATCGAACGAATTGCGCCCGTTATTTTATCAATAAATTTTAGTTCCTTGTGTTTAAGGGCGTACTCGTAGACGTCTTTCGTTATTTTGACATCCTCGATGCAGTATTTCACGAGCTTATCTAATTCTTTATTTCGCCACCAAACAATTGCATCTAAACCGTGACCAATTTTTTTAGTACCAAGTGTGGCTTCAGCAATTGAATCAAGTTTAATACGCCGACCAAGTGATTCCTTAACCGCTTTCATGATGTCAATTGAATAAATTTTAGTGAGGTCGTTTGGGTAATATTTATTCAATAAAGGAATGTCAAAATGGTCAGAATTAAAACCAACAAGGGCGTCTGCGCTTTCAATGATTGGCCAGAGTTTTGGTAAGTCTTCCTCAAAGTAAGAAGAGTAGGTATCTGTCTTTGAGTCCCAAATGCAAACAACAGACAAATCAAGCGCCGCTGGATCGTTTGAAGCAACGTCGGTAAAAATATTCTTTGTTTCTGTATCAAAGACAATGGTTCTCATACAATGTTAGCGAAAAGTCGCTTCAGTAATATCTGATTCCAAAACGGATGTTTCTTCGCCAGAAGAAAGACGTTTAATTTTGTATGTTTTTGAAGTTAATTCTTCGTCTCCAATAACGGTCACGAAAGGAATTTTTTGTTTGTCTGCTGCTTTGATTTGGTCGCCAAGCTTACGTTCAGTGACATCAACGGCGACGGATACGCCTTGTGCGCGAAGTTTTTTTGCTAGTTTTGTAATATCGCTAATTGTTGCATTACCAACGTGACAGAGATACAGTTTCGCGCTCGGGGTGTATGCAGGTAGGAGGTTGTACGTTTCCAAAACGTCTCGCATAGTGACGTCGCCCATACCAAATCCAACCGCTGGAACTTTTTCTTTACCAAAGATTTCCATGAGGTTGTCATAGCGTCCGCCACCAAAAAGAGCTCGCTTGTTATTTTCATTTTTATCAAAAACTTCGAAGATGACACCTGTATAGTAAGAAAAACCTCGAATTAAAGAAGGATCAAAGACAACGTTTGAAATTCCTTCTTGTTTTAATTTTTGAATGACGGCATCTACCTCTTCTCCTCCAGATAAAGAAAGGGTGAATGCTTGGTCGGAAAGTTTTTTCCATTCAGTCTCAAATACGGAAGTTTCAAGCTTGTCTTTTTTATCTAAAAGAGATAAGGCGCTTTCAAAATCAGACTCATTTTTTAATTTTCCAGTGAGTTCTTTTGAGAGTAGTGCTCGGCTATTAATGCGGATCTCAAATTGGTCATCTTTTACACCAAAAGCATTCATGATGTCGTGTGCAACAGAAATAATTTCAGTGTCGGCTTCAATTCCAGAAGCTCCAAACATGTCAACGTTTAATTGCCAGTGTTCACGAAGACGGCCTCGTTGTGGACGTTCGTATCTAAAAAGGTTCGGAATTGAATACCAACGTATAGGAACGGAGAGGTTGTGACGATGTGCTGCGACCATACGGGCAACTGTTGGCGTCATCTCAGGACGGAGTGTTACTTCTCGATCACCACGGTCGGTAAATGTATACGTTTGTTCGTTTACAATTTCCTGACTCGATTTTGCTTTATAGAGGTTTGATGGTTCTAGAATTGATGCTCCATATTCATTGTAGCCATACGATTCGACGACTTTTCGCATAACGCCAAAAATATATTTTTGTATTGCCATATCTTCAGGCAAAAAATCCCGAACTCCTTTGTATGGTTCGGTTTCAATTCTTTTTTCGTTCGTTTCTGTATCCATGAGTCTCTTACATTGTAGTTTAGCCATCGAATTAGGACAAGAAAGTGGTGGGTAGTAATATCTAAATCAAAGAGAAAGCATCTTGCGCAATTGCAATATGCATGGTAGGATGGCGCTGTCGCAGTTTCTCCAGTCAGTCGGGCGTGCGTAGGTAACTATTGCGCGAAACGTGTAAGGAGAGGTCGGCGCGATAGTTAAGAGAAACACACATTCTACTCCCACATGTCGAAAAGACTTTATGTTGGAAATTTGTCGTACAATACGACAAATGAAGGCTTGAAAGCAGCTTTTGAGCAGATCGGAGCTGTCGAGGAGGCATCAATTGTCATGGATCGCATGACAGGTCGTTCTCGCGGTTTCGGTTTCGTTGTCATGGGTGACGACGAGGCTCTCAAAGCAATCGAGCAATTGCACAACAAGGACCTTGATGGCCGAGCGTTGATCGTCAACGAGGCACGTCCAAAGGCTGAGCGTGCACCACGAAGTGGTGGCAACCGCTACTAGTTGTCCAAACAAAAAATCGCCATCTCGGCGATTTTTTGTTTGTTTGGTTGCGTGTTAGAATTTTTGGGTATTTTCTTTAAAAAAATTTGCGATTACGATGTCGAAAAAATTATATGTTGGAAATTTGCATTATGGCACCACTGATGCAAAGTTAAAGGACGCTTTCGCTGAGGCGGGAATGGTTGAGGACGCAGTTGTTGTTGTGGATAGAATGACTGACCGTTCTCGAGGTTTTGGTTTTGTGACTATGGCAGATGATGCCGCTCAAAATGCAATTACCATGTGGAATGGGAAAGAATTGGATGGTCGAAAATTGATTGTAAACGAAGCTCGTCCTCAAGAGAAAAGAACATCACGTGAGATTGAAGGTGGTAATCGGTACTAAATAAAAAATGCCTCCTTTCGGAGGCATTTTTT
This sequence comes from uncultured Candidatus Saccharibacteria bacterium, assembly GCA_964574355.1. Lineage (GTDB taxonomy): Bacteria > Patescibacteriota > Minisyncoccia > Phycocordibacterales > DSPV01 > CAZNMD01. Next base: position 16,818 of record CAZNMD010000013.1, on the reverse strand, counting down.
ATTTTTCATGAGGATATTCAATGCCGTTTCTGATAGGTTCCGCTTTTACAATACGGATAATTTCTTCTTCGTTATCAGTAATTTTATACAATTGCTCATCGCCCTCCGAAATAGTTTCGAGGTTATTTTTAAGGAGGTCTTTGTGTATGGAATCAAAAGAGTTCCAGAATTCACTACCAACACAGATAAGTGGGACAGGTTCGACTCGGCGTGTTTGTACCATGGTTACAATTTCGTAAAATTCATCGAGGGTTCCATAGCCGCCAGGAAAAAAGATATATGCTTCAGCTGCAAATGCCAGTGCGATTCTTCGTGCAAAAAAGTAAGAAAATTCGGCACTGTCGGTTACGTAAGGATTTATTTTTTGTTCAGAGGGCAGTTTGATATTAAGGCCGATTGATTGACCCCCTGCTTCTTTTGCGCCACGATTCCCAGCTTCCATAATTCCTGGGCCTCCGCCGGTAACAATGGCGTAACCTTCTTTTGCTAGTTTGTAGCCTAAACTTCGCGCAACATCATATGCTTTATCACCTTCGCGGAAACGAGCTGAACCAAAAAAAGTGACTGATTTTGGATATTTTTCTATCGTACGAAATCCTTGTCGAATTTCTTCTGACATGTGAGCTACTCGTGCATCGTCCGCTTTAACAATTTCTTCTCGGGTAAGAGTCTTCCAAAGCGATTCAGTTGAGCCTTTTCCAGATGGTTTTTCTAATTTCATCCCGTTAGAGATCATTTAATTATATAATGGCTTGATTTGTAAATAATTTCTGTCGTTATTTTTTTGTTTCTTCTACCCTTAAAACTACGGTTGTGCCGCACGACCTATCTCTAACGGGATTCATGGCCAACATTGTAACATGCGCTATAATATTTCGTGACTCTTTTTATATAGTTAATTAATTTGATGCGAATGAAAACTCTTGGACTCAAAGAATATGTTGCCGTTGCTGCCGGAATCGGCATTATTGTGCTCGTTTTCTTTTTTGGCGGTGTTATGCCGTTTTCGGGTTCTAGTGAAAGTACCGCATCTACAAATGATATGACATCAACAACTCCTTCAAATACAGCTTCGCAAGATGAATTAATAAAAGAAGATCTCAAAATCGGCACGGGTAAAGAGGCGGTTTCTGGTTCGTCGGTCTCTGTACACTACAGCCTTACGCTAGCTGATGGAAATAAGGTTGATAGTTCATACGATCGTGGTCAGCCACTTCCTTTCACTATTGGGACAGGTCAGGTTATTCCTGGCTTTGATCAAGCTGTGCTTGGTATGAAAGTTGGGGGAAAGCGAAAAGTAACGATTCCTCCAGCGCTTGGTTATGGTTCAAGTCCGGTTGGTCCTATACCAGCTAATTCAACTCTTTTCTTTGAAGTTGAATTAGTGGAAGTGAAGTAAAAAGAAAGAGCTTTCAGTTTTTAGGAAGAGAAAACAAGTAAAAACGCCTCGAAGCTGGCGTTTTTTGGTTTTGATTGACAAAAAGGTGTTTAATGTTACAATATTTTTGGATTCTTAGCTGTATGGCTAAGTCGTTCTCTGCATCGAAAGATGGAGAATAAGGAGGTGTGGTTGTTCCTCAAAAATGACCAAGTAGATGAAAAAGGAGTCTGTATGGACATTCCGAAAGTGCTCACCATCGTCAATGGACCGGGTCGTTGGGACATGATGCTCGCCGTTTTTGATGGGAAGCCCATTACGCTTCACATCAAGGAGTGGGAAAAGATATACCCACAAGGTGTCAGTGTCTCGGTGTGCGGCGGAAATTTCTACGGTCAGCGTGGTGGTCCTCGCAACGAATTTTTTGATTTTGATGTGGCTCTGCCATTTGGTGAGGACAAACAAAGTCGCATTGACGTTTCAGCGAGACTTAATTTAAGTACTCGACGTGGTAAGGTGGAAAATCCTGCGCACGCCCATCATTTTCGTAAACCGTTACGGTTCGAAGATCTTGACTAGATTGTTGTACACGAAGCCCTCTCACATGCGCGAGGGCTTTTACTTTTGTCATTATTGAAGTTATATTCGATATGTGAAAAAGACTTTTACGATAGAAAAAGAAATTGAGGGATGTCTTGCGCGGGCTGGAGTTATTCATACACCGCATGGCGATATACACACGCCGGCATTTATTCCTGTTGCTACAAAAGCAACAGTAAAGTCACTTTCTCCTGAACAGGTAAAAACTCTTGGGGCGGAGGCGGTTTTATCTAATACGTATCATTTGTATCTACAACCAGGGTATGAGGTGGTCAAAGCTTCGGGCGGCCTTTCTCGGTTTATGAATTGGGAAGGCCCAACATTTAGTGATTCTGGAGGGTTTCAGGTTTTTTCATTAGGTGCAGCATTTGGAAAACGCCAAAGTAAGGTAGAAAAAAGCAAAGGGATTGTAGGTCAAAATCAAAATAAGAATGAAAATCTAGAAGAAGTGGTAGCTCGGTTAGCAAAAGTAGATGAGGAGGGGGTAATTTTCAGGTCGCATACTGATGGCAGTGAACATCGATTTACTCCAGAAAGTTCACTAGAAATCCAGCATGCGCTTGGTGCTGATATTATTTTTGCCTTTGATGAATGTCCGGCACCGGATGCATCTAAAGAATATCAAAAAGAAGCAATGGAGAGAACTCACCGATGGGCTACTCGTTCTTTGGATGCCCATAAAAAATTAGGTGGCGATCAATTACTTTTCGGTATTGTTCAAGGTGGGCGTTATGAAGATTTACGGAAAGAGAGTGCAAAAATTATCGGCTCACAACATTTTGATGGATTTGGTATTGGAGGTTCGTTTGATAAAGAAGATATGGGAAAGGCGGTTCGATGGGTGAATGAAGAATTACCTTTAGATAAGCCGAGACATTTGCTCGGTATCGGCGATCCTAAAGACTTAGTAGAAGCGGTGGCAAATGGGTGTGATACGTTTGATTGTGTTGCTCCGACGAGGCAGGGGCGAACAGGATCGCTTTATACAAAAGCTGGGCGACTGAATATCAGGAATGCCGAATTCATAAGAGATTTTTCTTCGATTGAAAAAGACTGTGATTGTTATACTTGCAAAAATTATACGCGCGCGTATCTTTCACACCTCTTTCGGGCCGAAGAAATGTTTGCCGCAACATTAGCATCTATACACAATCTTCGATTTTTGATTCGACTTGTTTATGAAATGAGAATTTCTATCCTAGACGGATCATTTATTGCTCGGAAAGATACTTTTTTGAAATACTAATAATTAGCAGTTATTCACATAAAACCTCCTTGTCAGAGACTGGTCATTTTAGTATATTTATTCGCAATGAGTTTTTCATATCGTGTCATCACTAATAAGCAAGTTCACCAGGCGTTTCTTCGTGAGATGTCGGGAGTTTGTTTGTGTGATGTTGTGATATAGGGAATAGTTCACAAAATCCTAGAAACGAGCTCCAGATAGGCTGGAGCTCGTTTTGTTAGTAGTTCTTTGGATAGCACACCTCACACAATAAAAACTATTGGAGAAATCATATGGCTAATGATGGTGGTCTTGTTCCAATTGGGGATCAAACTTTTTTGCGGGCCGTTGCGAAAGCTCGTTTGGACAAAACTCCTGTATATGTTCATCAGGAGTGGCAAAAACCGGCTCCAGAAACCTGTGGTCAAATTGGCTGGATGAAAGTTCCACTGTTTGGATGGGTTAGGATGATTTATACAGTGGGTATTGGGTGGTTGTCGTATTATGATGAGTGGCCGGACTGTCTTGAAGAAGAGCCACGTATTTCTTTAAACGCGTAATGCGTTTTATACCAACAAATCTCTTGTGGATTTGTTGGTTTTATTTTGTGTTTAAAAAAGCTTCAAAGCACACATTTTTTGTATATGGCCGGTCGGTTAAAAAAAGGATATAGTATCGATGTCATGTCAAACCGCTCTAATAATCCATTCAAATTAAAGTCGGGTTATGCTCCTGCCGGAGATCAACCCCAAGCAATTAAAGGCCTTGTTGATGGCTTAAAGAAAGGTGAACGTTTTCAGACCCTTTTAGGTGTTACCGGTTCTGGTAAGACGTTTACGATGGCAAATGTTATTGCGGATTTTGGAAAGCCCACTTTGGTTATTGCACATAATAAAACATTAGCAGCTCAGCTGGCTCAAGAGTACGCTACATTTTTTCCTGATGCGGCAGTTCATTATTTTGTTTCCTATTACGATTATTATCAGCCAGAGGCATATATGCCGACAACTGATACGTATATTGAAAAAGAAGCGCAGATTAATGAAGAGATTGATCGCCTTCGTCATGCTGCGACGCAGGCATTACTAACACGCAAGGATGTCATTATTGTAGCGTCTGTTTCGTGTATTTATGGTTTAGGAAGTCCTGCTGAATATGAGGCGGTCAATATGAGGTTGTCTGTCGGTGACGTATTTGATCGTGCGGCACTTGTTCGAAAGTTGGTGGGTATTCATTTTGAACGAACAAATGCAGACCTTGCTCCGGGTATGTTTCGGGCGGTTGGTATGAATCTAGAAATTATGCCGGTTAACGAGCGTGTTATTTATCGTATTGAGTCTGATGGTGAAAAGATTGGCGCTATTGTAAAAATTGATCCTGTCTCAAGAAAGGTAGAAGGAGATATGGATCATGTGTTTGTTTTTCCTGCGAAACATTTTATTACAGATAAAGCGGCGGCCGAGAAAGCCTTGAAATCTATCAGTAAGGAGTTAGAGGAGCAATTAAAAGTGTTAGAACGACAAGGTCGAGTTCTTGAATATGAACGCCTGAAGCGTCGAACAAGTTATGACCTTGCAATGATTAAAGAGATCGGGTATTGCTCCGGTATTGAAAATTATTCACGACATTTTTCAGGTAAAGCTCCTGGTGAACCGCCGGATTCGCTATTGGCCTATTTTCCAAAAACAAAGGAAGGAAAACCTGATTTTTTAACGGTCATTGATGAATCACACGTCACTGTCTCTCAAATTGGTGGCATGAGGGCGGGTGACAAGTCGCGTAAAGATACGTTGGTTGAACACGGGTTTCGATTACCTTCAGCTGTTGATAATCGTCCGCTTTCGTATGAAGAGTTTGAGGAACGTGTTGGGCAGGTTGTTTTTACTTCTGCCACTCCCGCGGCGTATGAAAAACAGGTTTCTACACGTGTTGTCGAGCAAATTATTCGTCCGACAGGTTTGATTGATCCTGAGGTTATTATTCGCCCTGTTATTGAATCAAAAGATGGTAGCTATGGTGGTCAGGTACAGGATTTTATAAAAGAAGCGGAAAGTGTGGTACAGCGAGGTGAACGAGTTCTCGCAACAACACTGACAAAAAGAATGGCTGAAGATTTAGCCACGTATTTGAGTGAGAAAAAAATAAAAACAGCTTATTTACACAGCGATGTTGAAACGCTTGATCGCATTACAATTCTCACTGATTTACGAAAAGGGAAGTATGACATTTTAGTTGGTGTGAACTTGCTCCGTGAGGGCCTTGATCTTCCAGAAGTTTCTTTTATTGGTATTTTGGACGCTGATAAAGAAGGCTTTTTGCGTTCAGAAACTTCTCTTATTCAAACAATTGGTCGTGCTGCACGAAACGTGAACGGTCGAGTCATTCTCTATGCTGATTCAATGACCGGCTCAATGGAGCGTGCGATAAGCGAGACTGCTCGTCGACGTAAAATTCAAATTGCATATAACGAAGAGCATGGGATTACGCCAAAGAGTGTAACGAAAGCGATTCATGATATTACCGAAGGAATTGAGCGTAATCGAGAAAAAACAATTGCATCTATTACAAGGCTTGATAAAGCTTTGTATGGCGAAGATTTAGACAAGCTTGTAGCTGACAAACGTGAACAAATGGAAGAAGCTGTTAAAGAAATGGATTTTGAAACGGCTGCAATTATTCGTGATGAAATTAAACGATTAACTGGAGAAAAAACAGCCAGAGTAAAACCAAGAAAGAAGAGGTAGGGGATGGTTGAGTATAAATCTAGTGCGTGGCATGCTTCCAAATCAGTTTTTTATTTCTATGGGTTCTCTAAAAGTTGGTGTGGGAGTATACTAGTTCTATCAGAATAATTTTAAAACTATGAGCGCAACTATTGAAGGCAAGAAAGTGATGTGGGTAGAGGACGACGCCTTCCTCTCGGATGTGATTGCAAAAAAATTGGCCGCTGAGAAAGCTCAGCTCGTTCACACTGCAAACGGTGAAGAAGCTTTTCCTTTGGCCGAAAAAGAGATGCCAGATATTATTCTTCTTGATATTTTACTTCCTGGAATGGATGGTTTTGAAATTTTGCGCCAACTCAAAAAAAGTGAAAAAACACGAAGTATTCCAGTTATTCTTTTCTCGAATCTTGGTCAACGAGAAGATATTGATAAAGGAAAAGACTTGGGTGCGGTAAAGTTCTTAGTTAAGGCAACGGTGACACTTGATGAAATCGTAGGAGAAATAAAGAATACGCTTCCTGAGACAAAATAAATTTTTTAGTTCAAAAAATAAAAACCTCAAGGTTGTAACTTGAGGTTCGGTTGCTTGAACGTTATTCAAACAAGGTTGCTATGTCGTACAATGCCCGTAGATCAATATCGGCAACAATATTCTTGCCAATTTTAATGCGAATCCCGCCGTTCTTTGAAAAAAGAGATCCTGGCACGGGCATGTCCCGACATATTCCGTTCTGTAGGTCGCGCCAATCTTTTTTGCTTAGTGATTCAAATACGAATTGATGGGCGATAAGGGTGACCAGGGTTCCTTTCATTGCTGTACAGTGTGTCCCGTCTGGAAACGTGATTCTTACTGGGTGCTTTAAGCAAACATAAGGGAGCTTTTTCTTTTTCATACGCCCCTCTCTGTTGATTTCTAGTTATACAGATTAGATACTTTTACGCCAATGTGCAACGTTCTTCCAGTTCGTATTTTTCGTGAATTATGATAGTCTGTTACCGACAGCATAACCCAGGGCCTCATCCCTGGGCGTCGTCGCGTATATGTCAAAAGAACAAGAAAAAATTGTGGTAAAAGGCGCCCGAACTCATAATTTAAAAAATGTGACGGTTGAGATGCCGCGTAATAAAATGGTGGTGTTTACAGGCTTATCTGGCTCAGGAAAGTCTTCTTTGGCGTTTGACACTATTTTTGCAGAAGGTCAACGACGATATGTTGAATCGCTTTCTTCCTATGCGCGACAGTTTTTAAGGCAGATGGGAAAACCAGATGTTGATGAAATTACTGGCCTATCTCCGGCTATTTCGATTGATCAAAAATCACGATCAAATAATCCACGCTCAACGGTTGCCACAGTTACTGAAATTTATGATTATCTTCGTGTTTTGTATGCACGTGTAGGAATTCCTCATTGTTTGGTGTGTAATCGCCCCATTAAACGATTATCGAATGAAGAGATTTTGTCGACTATTTTGGCTACGGTAAAAAAGACTCCAGAAAAAGGCTCAAAAGTTCTTGGTGTTGCTCTTGATAAGCAAAAAGTTTCAATTTTTGCACCGGTTGTTGTTGGCCGTAAAGGTGAGTACTATCAGCTTTTATACGATCTACTTGGAAAAGGGTACAGCGATGTATTGATTGATGGTGAACGTAAAAAATTACGCGAGCGTGTGGTGTTGGATAAAAATAAACAACATCACATTGATGTGTTGGTAGACGAATTTTTTCGTTCAGAACTAACCGAAAAGAAGGCTGGGATCAACGAAAGACTTTCTGAATCAGTTGAACGTGCGTTATCTGAATCAGGAGGGCTTTTGAAGCTTCGTGTCGGTGAAGAAGAACAGTTTATATCGGCAAAATTTATGTGTCCGTATGATGGTTTTTCATATCCAGAAATTGAGCCACGTCTTTTTTCGTTTAATTCACCGCATGGAGCATGTCCAACGTGTAACGGTCTTGGCTCTAAAATCTTTTTTGGAGAGGAGCCGTGTGATGATTGTGGTGGTGCTCGTCTTCGTGCTGAAGCGCGACGCGTATTGATTGGTGGAAAAAGTATTATTGATACGACATCACTTTCTGTTGCTGATGCCGCTACTTTCTTTGAATCCCTTACCTTAACACCAAAAGAAAAAGAAATTAGTGCAGTCGTTATTCGTGAAGTCGGGGCACGTTTGCAGTTTATGTTAAATGTTGGCCTTGATTATCTAACGCTTGATCGTCGAGCCCACACACTTTCTGGTGGTGAAGCACAACGAATTCGTCTTGCCTCTCAGCTAGGGAGTGGCTTGGTGGGTGCTTTGTATGTTCTTGATGAACCAACGATTGGTCTTCATGCTCGCGATAACGATCGTTTGATAAGTACATTAACGAGACTTCGTGATCTTGGAAACACTATTATTGTTGTTGAACATGATGAGGATACTATTTTTGCCTCAGATTATCTTATTGATATTGGTCCGGGTGCAGGGGTACACGGAGGAAATATTGTCGTTGCTGATGATTTAGAAAAATTACTCACTGCAAAGAAAAATACTTCAAAATCACTCACGCTTGATTATTTACGAGGCGATGTGGTTATTCCGATACCTGATGAGCGCCGAGCACAAGATAAAGGACATCTTCGCGTCCGTGGGGCAGGATTACATAACATTTCTAATCTTGATGCCGATATTCCTCTTGGTCGTTTGGTAACTATTACCGGTGTGTCTGGTTCGGGAAAGTCGACCTTTATGTATGATATTTTGCACAAGAATTTACTGGGACGATTAGAACGTAAACATCGAACAGCGCAACTATTTCATCTGAAGAGTTTTTCAGGAACAGAATATGTGTCACGTGTTGTTTTAATTGATCAGGGAGCAATTGGGCGTACGCCGCGCTCAAATCCTGCCACATATACAGGCGCGTTTACTTTTATCCGTGAATTATTTGCCGCTTCTGAAGAGGCTCGTGCTCGTGGTTGGAAGGCGAACCGTTTCTCATTTAACGTACCAACTGCTCGTGGCGGTGGGCGATGTGAGGCGTGTGAAGGTAACGGTGAAATTGCGGTTGAAATGCATTTCTTACCGACAGTCTATGTGACGTGTGATGTGTGCGACGGTAAGCGATTTATGAAAGAGACGCTTGATGTGAAATATAAAGGTAAGAGTATTTATGATGTGCTTAATATGACAATTGAGGAAGCACTTACCTTTTTTGCGGACATCCCAGCTATTCATGACCGTGTTCGAACCTTAGCTGATGTGGGGCTAACGTATTTAACTCTTGGACAATCTGCAACCACACTTTCTGGCGGTGAAGCTCAACGTGTCAAAATTGCTTCAGAGTTATATCGTCCACATGTTGAGAAAACAATCTATCTTCTCGATGAGCCAACGATTGGCTTACACTATGAAGATGTTCGTAAACTTATTGAAATTTTGAATCGTTTAGTAGAAAAAGGGAACAGTGTTCTTGTGATAGAGCATAATATGGAAGTCATTAAGTGTTCCGACTATCTTATTGATTTTGGTCCAGATGGCGGGGCGGGGGGTGGACACATTGTGGCTTCGGGTACACCAGAGCAGGTGGCTAAAGTTGAAAAAAGTCACACAGGAAAGTATTTGAAGAAATATTTGAAAGGAAGATAAAACCCCGCCACACAACAAGTGGGGCGGGGTATGGGGCCTTAGGCCGGAACACCTTGCGACGCAGACATTTTTTCTCTTGGTTTTTTCTACAAAGTAGGATCCCATCGTTCGGCAAAGCAGACAGGACATGTCCATTTGCACGCCTTTGTTTTCCACATCCAATCTTCGAGCTTTTGGTGCGGGTAAGGGCAAGTACGTCGGAGAGTACCAAGTTCTCCTTGGAGTTCTTTCAGGCGAGAGTTTTCTTCAGTAATTTTATCCTCCGTGATTTTGATGGCCCCTTGAACTCCGAGAACTCTTTGTTGAAAAATCGATTGCTCAGGGGTGAGTGTAGTTTCTTTTTGATTGTGTAAAGGTAGGGTGTTCATGTTTACTTCAATCTGGGTATACTATATACTAGATTTGTGAAAAGTCAACCCTGTGAAAAAGAGCTTTACTCTTTCGCTTACAGCGAATTTCACAGGGTCAAGATTAAATAAATGAAAATTTCTGATCTTACACAATTTGCATTACCAGACGGTCCTGGTATTTATACCTTTAAAAAAGGTGAAACTATTTTGTATATCGGCCGAGCAACGTCGCTTCGTGATCGAGTACGGAGTTATTTTTCCGATGATTTAATTGAGACACGTGGACCTCGATTGGTTGATATGGTGGCGCTTGCCGATACGGTTGAATACAGAGAAACCATAAATGTACTTGAAGCTATTTTTATTGAGGCAGCACTCATTAAAGAGCATCAACCAAAATACAACGTTGATGAAAAAGATAATAAAAGTTTTCTGTGGCTTGCTATAACCGATGAAGAATTTCCTGCTATTCGTATGGTTCGTGGCCGTGAACTTGCACTTGCCGAACAAGGGATAAAAAAATTAGGCTTTTCGATAAAGCGTACATATGGACCATTTCAAAGTGGGGCACTTGTTCGTGAGGCGTTAAAATTGTTGCGAAAGATTTTTCCGTATCGTGATGAAAAATGCATTCCAATGGAAGAAAAAGGGGTTCCACGCCCTTGTTTTAATTACCAACTTGGGTTGTGCCCCGGTATGTGTGTAGGTGCAATAACCAAAAAGGAATATGGAAAAACAGTACGAAGACTCGGCTTGTTTCTCGGGGGCAATGTGAAGGAGCTTCGAGGAACACTTGAGAAAGAAATGAAAGAAGCGGCAAAAGCTGAGAAATTTGAACACGCTTCGGCTTTAAAGCGCACTCTTTATGCTCTTTCTCATATTTCCGATATTTCACTTTTGAAACAATCTGGAAGTGCCATAGATGCATCAGGTGGAAAGGTGCATGTTCCAAGTCTTCCTAGGATTGAGGCATTTGATGTTGCCCACACTGGTGGAAAAAATGCGGTTGGAGTGATGGTTGTGCTTGTTGATGGAGAGCCAGCAAAAAGTAAATATCGCACTTTCAAATTGAGACAAACAATTGCCGGAGATGATGTTGGAGGCTTGAAAGAGATTTTGTCACGCAGGCTTACTCACGAAGAATGGGGAATACCTGATTGTGTTGTGGTGGATGGTGGTGTTGCTCACGAGCGTGCCGCTAAAGCTACGCTTGCTCGTTTTGGGCTAGATTCTGTTCCGGTAGTGACGATAACTAAAAATGATAAACATCGTGTTCAAAAAATTAACGGTGATCGGTCTATTGTTGCTGCGTACGAAGCTTCTCTTGTGTTGGCAAACGCCGAAGCTCATCGTTTTAGCTTAGCTCGACATAAACGCTCACGAGCAAAGGCTGTTTTTGGAATTTTGTAGCTATATTGTCAAATAGTTTATTATATGGTATTATGTTAAAACTTAGACAGGAATACACTTTTTTCCGTGTGTGCACATTTAACTCGTGTGTCTCTGTCTGGTCCTCGTCTCCGTTCCTGCGGAAGGCGAGGTTTTTTCTTGACCGAACTTTCTTTTGTGAGTTATTATTGAAGCGGTTCTGAAGTCGATAGTCCTTTGTTGCGGTGCGGACCCTTGTCGACAGTTTGTCCGTATCCTGATACAGAAGCGAGACCACCTGAGAGGTTCAGGTGGTCTTTTTTTATTTCTTTTTGCACAAGACGGAAATTTACTTCCAAGCGTATAATGGGTAAATGGCATATCGAATTAAAGTTGCAGTACTACGTGGCGGGCCTTCTTCTGAGTATGAGGTCTCTTTAAAGAGCGGATCTTCTGTTTTGAAAAATCTTCCAGAAGAATATGAACCGCACGATGTATTTATTGATAAAGCTGGTGTATGGCACTATGCAGGTCTTCCTATTGAACCAGTTGATGTTTCAAATTATTTTGATGTTGCTTTCAATGCGCTTCATGGTGAATATGGAGAAGATGGAAAGATTCAGCGTATTTTAGATACACTCGGCATGCGCTATACCGGCTCGAAGGCGCTTGCTTCGGCGGTCGCGATGAATAAAGTTTTAACAAAAGAGCAATTAACTCCACACGGTTTTAAATCTCCTGCTCATGTGGTGGTTATGAGAGGAGATGATTTAGAAAAAAAGGCTCTTGAATTATGGCGAACATTTCCTCAGCCATGTGTGGTTAAGCCGGCGGGTTTAGGTTCTTCAGTTGGTCTGACGTTGGTTAAATCGTTTGAACAATTAGAAACAGCATTAAAAAGTGCACTTGCGCTCGCTCCCGCGGTGGTTGTTGAAGAATATATTGCGGGTAGAGAGGCAACTGTTGCGGTTGTTGATTTGATGCACAACAAAGATGTTCACGCCCTTCCTGCGATTGAAATTCGTCTTCCTTCAGAGTCTGAATTGTTTGATTATGAGGCAAAATATGGAGGAAAGACGGAAGAAATTTGTCCGGGCAATTTTACAAAAGAAGAACATGCCGAACTAGGACGATTGGCAGAAGCAGCACACCGAGCTTTAAATTTACGACACTATTCTCGAAGTGATTTTATTATTCATCCTCGTCGTGGCATTTTCTTTCTTGAAACAAACACGTTGCCTGGGTTAACTGAGCATTCACTTTTGCCAAAAGCTCTGAAAGCTGAAGGAGTTACTCTCTCTGACTTTTTGCGTCATATTATCGAAATTGCGAGGAATGAGTAAGGAGGGTTTTAGAGGACTCTCCACCTATCGTGGCGGGTACTTTTCCATCTCGCAGACTCGATAAGGAAAAGTCTTTCTCGTCCGCCATAAGCCAAGCAGTTGGCTTACTTAGGGTCCACAAATTAAAAACGCCTTTCGGCGTTTTTAATTTGTGGACCCTAGCGGACTCGAACCGCTTGCCTCCTCATTGCAAATGAGGCGCTCTACCAGATGAGCTAAGGGCCCGCTGGGCATTTAGGAGAACGTTCATTACTGTAACTTAAAACTCAAAAAAAATAAACCCCATTGAATTGTTCACCTAGTAAGGCGGCGATTATTGTTACAATAGAGACACATGAGGATAAATGTTTTTTACGGTGTTCTTCTGTGCGGTCTCTTTTTGGCAGGGACACTTTTGTTTTATGTAGAAAAACAAAATGTGACAGAAGTGCCGAGTGGTGGATTGGCGGAAGGTGCGCACCTTGGGTTTATTCGTGCTCTCTATGAACGAGACGGGTTAATGGTTATAAGTTTTGATGATGCGGTCTGGTTGTCAGGAAAAGAGGGTGAAGATGCCGCAATAAGAGCTGGTCTGTGTACAGAAACAACTCGTGCGGAATGTTTACCGAACGACTACTTTATTTTGAATGAAATAAAGAGTGATGTACCCCTTATCCTTGATTCAAAGATTCAAATTTTTATGAAGACATGGGAAGCGGGGGAGCGAGGAATTATGGATAAAAAAATTAGTCTTACAGATTTTGCGTTACTTATTAATGATCAAAAAGCCCATTGGAAACAGCTACCGTACACGATTACTACAACAAAAGAAGATATTGTCCGTATAGAAGAGGTGTATATTCCTTAAATTAAAGATTTTTTAGTGGCAGTCTTATTGTCATTTAATTTAAAGTGTGTTATTTCTACTTTAGAAAGAGAGGTGATATGTGAGTTTTTATCAATGGTTTGTTATGCCACTTGATGCCAATACGAATCGGGCAATTTCGGAAACATGGCCGACGCTTGAATACGGTGAAGTGTTCTGCTCCGATGGAGTCCGTCGGGGTATGTGGCTTATGGATGGTCACGAACAGGTGAGTCGATTAGTCGATTGTCGAGATCAACGTGAGTTGTGTTTTTCTGTCTACAATCGTTCTCGGCCCAATAGACCCGCCCGAGAGTGGAAGTTTGAAAGGAATAATCGAAAGAAAAAGGCAAAGAAGTATGGGGAGCCGGTGCAGGTTCCTTTTTGAACAGGTGGAAGGGGTAAACAGGTTCTGTGAGGAGCCTGTTATTTTTATGTTATATTTCGTTTTATGGATACTGGAATCGAAATAAAAGACAGAATTATTCTCGTTGATAAGCCAGCGGGAGTCACTTCTTTTGCTGTTGTTCGAGAAATTCGAAAAAGACTGAAGATAAAAAAAGTTGGTCACGCAGGAACACTTGATCCGATGGCTACTGGTTTACTTATTATTGGAGTCGGGAAGGGGACAAAAATGTTGCCTCAGTTTTTGAAACAAGATAAACAATATGAAGCTACTATACTTCTCGGTGTTCAAACAGAAACAGGAGATATAGACGGGAAGCTTTTAAAGGAGGTGGTTGTTTCTTCTATTGATGAAGAAAAAATAAAAAAAAGCGTAGAAGAAATGGTTGGAGTGCTTGAGTTGCCCGTTCCTCTTTTTTCTGCGATTAAAAAAGATGGTACACGTCTGTATAAGCATGCCTATCGGGGGAATCCGGAAAATATTGTCCCGCCAGTACGGAAAATGAATGTGTATAAATCAACCTACCAAGGTTTTGCAAAAAAAGACGGTAAAACATATGTGAACGTTGTGGTTACTGTTGCGAGCGGGGTGTATGTTCGGTCACTTGTTGAGGAATTTGGTCGGCGGATAGGTCTACCCACAACATTGTCTAAGTTGCATAGGGTCTCCATTGGAACATGTTCAGTTAAAGACGCTCAATCCCTTGATACGCTTGCTTTTTGTGGGTAAAAGAATAGAGTTACAAAAGAAGGTCGGCGCTCCCGCCTAAGAGGTTCCTCACCTCGTCTGCTGGCCTTGGCCGATTCGAGTCCTGAAAAGTAAATATATCGGCCGTCGGTGCAGTACGCCAGCGATTCGGTAACACGAATCGCTGGTTTTTCTTAACTGTTCAAATCTTGCCACCAATCAAAGGTGAGATTGAGAAAAAGCGCCATGGGAACATATATAGGCGAGAGCAGAAAGAAAAGCACACGTTTTGGGTTTACTTTAATTGCCATAACTCTATTTTAGCAGATTTTATGTAGTTTTCAGAATGTTTGTCGAAGCTTACAGCTTCAGTACAGGTTTCCCATTTTCTCACTATTCAGAATGGTTCAAAAATATGGGAGAACCTTTTCGACTCCCCGACGAAAGTAACCTGCGTTACTTTCTTAGGTCCACAAAACTCGTGGACTCGTTTTGTGGACCTACGGGGAATGTCTCCCTCGACTAAAACTTTTTCGTCAAAAAGTTTTGTCTGGGCACCGCCTCGTTTGTTTTGCTTGCTAGCAAAACATAACTCCGGCGTTCGACTCTCCCGACGCGAGCAAAGCGATTTGCTCGCTTATGTCCCCTCACTACGTTCGGTGGACCTACGGGGAGTCGAACCCCGACCTCGTCCATGCCATGGACGCATTCTACCGCTGAACTATAGGCCCCAAGTGGTCATCATCCTAGCATGACTGTAATAACTGAAACAAACTGCATATAAAATTGTGACTTCATCATCTCTTCATGGCTAATACGGTAAGATGCTCTTTCGGGGGTCGATTACAAAAAAGAAAAGATAAGATCAAAAAAACTATGACTGATAATAAAGAATGTGTTAAATGTCACCATGAACACACAAACCCCGACAAAAGCTGTTCTCACACTGATTGTAAGTGTACAGAGAGGCCGGCGTAATTAGGTTTTAAAAAATGCTCCACCATAATATGGTGGAGCAGTTTTTATTTTGATTATTACATCCCGATTGAGTCGGATGTATTTTTTGATTCGCAATATTTACAAACTTTTTTGTGTTCGATAATAAGATAAATTGATGAGAGTCCAACCAAGACATAAATAGTGTCAGCTAAGACACTTGGAATAAACGAGCCAATCCCCCATCCAAGGACATAGAGCAACCAATTAAGGCCTCCAATAATAACAAGAATAAACGCAATACTATGAAGTGCTTTCATATAAAATTAAAGTAATGAGACTTATAAAAACTCTATAAATCATACACCTCCAAAAATAAGTATGGAGATATCTATCCACAGTATGTAAATGCCTACAAATATAATTGTTGATTTTATTTTTTTACGTTACTATTCGGCCAGCTAGATTAACTTTATAGAGCGTAAGATTGATAGATATCGGGGCGTAGTGTAACGGTAACATGCACGTTTCGGGTACGTGTGACTCCGGGTTCAAATCCCGGCGCCCCGACAAGATGGGCCTATAGTCTAGTGGTACGACGCGTCATTCGCATTGACGAAGCGGGGGTTCAATTCCCCCTAGGTCCACAAAATGAGTCGCGATTTTTGTGGACCTAAGAAAGTAACCTACGTTATTTTCGTCGGGGAGTCGAAAATCTGTCTACTGATAGTTTCTAAATAAAGAAAGCTATCCACTTTCAACAGAGACACAAAAATGAAACTCGATATACAATAGAACTACCATGACGGTGTCTCAGGGAGAGAGGATTGTTTTATTAACACTTGGCGTAATAACGCTCGGGCTTGTTTTAGGTGTTGCGGTAAAAGGTAGTACTGATTTTAATGGAAAAATAAGTTCGAATGCGTATTCGATGCAAGTTGTTGAGCCGGGCATTGTTAAAGTTGCTCTACGGATGAATCCCTTGCCTGGTGGATCGGTTGAGCCAGCGTTGTTGCTTGAAGCTGAGACAGGGGCACGTTGTGATCGGGTATCTCCTCTTGTTGTAAATTCTTACTTTGTGAAGGATACGTTTTATGTAGACATCGGGGCGTATGCATTGAAGCGTGTTGAAAATAAAAACTGTGGCAGTGATTTTCAATTAGCCGAAGCTTTTATTCCTGTTGCTTCTATTTTTAATACAGGAGGAGGAAGAAAAGATACAAAAATTATTTTACGAGATTCCACTAACAATTATCGACTGTCTCGTGATGAGTACGCGGTATATCTTGAACCTCTCGAAACGGTTAATGTTCTTCCTGCACTGGATGTATTTA
>CAZNMD010000012.1:0-25283 GCA_964574355.1 uncultured Candidatus Saccharibacteria bacterium | reverse complement strand
CGCACACACAAACGTAGCACTGCGAGTTGATGATTCGATTTGGCAAAGTGCTTTTGAAAGCGAATACGCTGTGGCACGTTTTTCCAAAACAACTATACCCTCACCAGCCAGCGGAGAAAAAATCTTACCTGAGACAGGAGCAATACAAGCTCGACTTATTACTGAAGGAAAAATAAAAGAGACAATTCTCGAATTAATCACAAAAACCACAGAAGGAGATTCTATTTCTCTTAGTATGTTTTATCTTTCTGATCGCGATATTATTGCTGAATTAATTAATGCCGCTCAAAGAGGTGCCACCCTTAGGCTCGTGCTAGACCCCAACAAAGACGCATTTGGTCATGAGAAAAATGGTATACCAAATCGCCCGGTCGCCGCAGAACTAATCAAAAAATCAGATGGAAAAATAAAAATCCGTTGGTGTGATACACACGGTGAACAGTGTCACTCAAAGCTTCTCCTTGTTCAAACAAAGGATTCTTTTTCTCTGACCCTTGGTTCTGCATACTTCACTCGTCGAAACATCGGAGATTACAACCTGGAAACAAATATCCTCGTCACATCTGCACAACCATTTACCGCTTTTAATGATGCAAAAAATTATTTTGAAACAACCTGGTCTAACACTGATAAAAAAACATTTACAACTGAATATGAGACGTATAAAGACGAAACAGTATGGCACTACGTGCTCTATCGCTTGATGGAAAGTCTTGGCACAAGCTCTTTTTAACAATTTCATCTTTCTTACCTAAAAATCTTCATCTTTTGTTCACGTTTCTTCATTAAGATGAATGTGGACGTAAAGGCATGTGCGACAAGAAAGCACAGTGGTCAACTTTATAGCCCACAGAGGTTCTATATACTTTATATATTGATTCAAAAATATGCGCATACTTATCGTGGAAGACGACAAAAAACTATCTGACCGACTCAAAAACGGCCTTGAAACAAAGGGTTTTGCTGTTGATGTTATAGACGACGGAGCAAAAGCTGTATCACGAATCAGTTTGTATCGAAACGAATACAGCACCATTATTCTTGATCTCATGTTGCCAGGAAAAGACGGTTTTGAAATTTGTTCCGAAATTCGAGGTCTTGGTGTAAAAACACCAGTCATTATTCTTACCGCAAAACAAGAAGTTACTGATAAAATAAAAGCACTTGATGCCGGAGCTGATGACTACCTTATAAAACCCTTCTCACTTGAGGAATTACTTGCACGAATTCGCGCCCTCACCCGACGACCAGAACAAACACTTTCACCAATTCTTAAAGCAGGCCCCGTTGAACTTCACTCCAATACAAAAAAAGTCTATAGAAGTAGCAAAGAAATAAATCTCACACTGAAGGAGTTTTCAATGCTTGAATATCTCATGAGAAATCCAAATCAAGTAATCAATCGTGAACAAATCATGGATCATATTTGGGGATTTGATTTCAATTCATTCTCAAACGTTGTCGACGTTCATATGAAAAATCTTCGACGAAAACTAAAATCAAACCGAAATGAACCAATCATTGAAACAGTCTGGGGTTTCGGATATCGCCTCAACGACAATGGAAGACACTCATAAAAAAGAAATGGATCGTGATTTAATTCACGATGTAAAAAACGGCCTTGCTGTTATCCGTATGGATGCTGAGGTTGCGCTTCTTAGTTCACTTTCACCAGAAGAACACAAGGAAGTTCTTGCTCGCATTATCGCCGAGATCGACCACGTCAACACCCTCTTTAAAAAACCTTAGTCTGCTTTGTAGAAAAACCGAGCAATACGAATAGTATTAAACGAATATTTTTCGCCCAAAAAATCGTACACTGGTCGAAGTTTTTTAACACCTGTCTTAGTAAAAGCTTTCTTAATTTCAAGAATATCTATCTCAATTCCCCTTTTTAAATACTCCAATTCTTCCGACTGAATCTTTTTTAACTCCAATAATTCTTCAATATGACTTAAAATAGTTTGCTCGGTCACCTTACGAAGGTTAGCGATTTCCGATATAGTTTTCTTCTCTTTAACAAGCGAGCATGTTTGATCAATCGTTTTTTCTTTTTTAAAACCTTTAATTTCTGTTCGCGATTTTTCGAACACGCCATCATCCTTACTTTCTACATAGTCTGGTTTTAGCTCACCACCAGACGCCACAACAAAATCATTATGCATTATTTGAATATCCTTTTCAGAAATTTTTCCAAACGTTTCATTGGCCGCCTCTGATTCTTCACGAAAACATTTATCTCTTTCTAAAGTATCAGGATGAACTTCCAACGAACGTTCATTCATACCTAAAAGATATAACCCTTCTAATGTTCGAACGCGCGAAAGCGCAACATAACCTTGCCCATATTCAAATGATTGAGATAAATCGATCACGGCCGCATCCAAAGACATTCCTTGGCTTTTATGAACAGTAATCGCCCAAGCCAAACGAAGTGGCACCTGAACAATTTTTCCAAGAACCCTTCCCTCGACCTCAACAGCCCACTCCATAGGCTTTGCCTCAATAAATTTTCCTTGTACCGTTTTCACAACGGGAACATTTTCTGGTCCTTCAAAACTAACAACTTCACCCATCGTGCCGTTTACAAAACCATGCTCTGGGTTATTTTTTGTAAAAAGTACCTTGGCACCAACTTTCAACATAAGATGTTCTGGAGATAAGCAACTTCGAGTCAAACTCGTAACAACCACATGTGAACCTGTTCCATACATCTCAAAGACTTGAGAATCACCATTAAGCTTAGTAAGCTCCTTCTCGTTAATTCGATCAACATTCGCATTATGAGGAAAAAGCGTCGTTATTTTATTTGGAAGAGTGCTTGTTGAACTAATGTGTCTTTTTTTTAAAAGAGCTCGGTGTTCTAGGGTTACGTCCGCCGACCGAATTGCAGAAAGAACGTTCAAAAAAGCAGCATCTTCTTGTCGATGTTGTTCAGAAAGATAGCAAATAACCATACGTGACTCATTCCATACAGGCGAACGATACGCAAATTGAGCACCAAGATCATCTTCACTGTTTTCAAAATCCAACTGCATACTACTATCTGTTTCATTTCTTCGCACAACCGGCGGCAACTGAAAAAAATCTCCCACTAAAATAACCTGCAAACCTCCGAACGCTTCATGAGAATGTCGCACCGTCCGACAAACCTGGTCAACCATGGAAAGCGTTGCAGCTGAAAGCATTGAAACTTCATCAATAATTAAAACATGCGCTTTTCTTATACGACGAACAAGTCGTTCATTTTGAGAAAGAGCATCAAGATCATATTCGCTTAATTGTTGCTTAATACCAATTCCGCTCCATGAATGAATGGTCATACCCCCGATGTGAGTCGCTGCAATTCCTGTTGAAGCGGTAATAGCGGGCTCAATTCCGCACGAATGCAAATACCTAACATATCGATTGATAGTGTGAGTTTTTCCACTTCCTGGCTCACCAGTCAAAAAAACATTGGCCCCTGTTTTCATTATTCGTAAAGCTTCGTCCTGAGTCATATAAAAACTGTATCACAAAACATACGACGAACCCCAAACCTACACAAAACAATCCTCAGTAATGAGGATTGTTTTGTGTAGGTTTACATAATCTAATTAGTTGGCATCTACCTCTACATCAACATCCGCAACAACTTCGTGTTTTGCTTTTAAGACGTTTGAAAGAGAGACAAAAGCTTTCGCTTGAGCATCAATCTCACCCTGCGCTGCTAACGTAATTAACTTTGCTTTTGTTTCAGAAGAAATATCAGACTCAACCGAAGCGACTGGTCGACGAACAAATATCTCATACCATGGATACTGAACTTGAACATCACCCTTAGAATCTACTGTGGCACGAAGAACGGGACGAACTGGAATAAAACCAAAAAACTTTCCAGGGTAACGATACCTAATTTCTGTAGTTTCTGGCTCAAACTCAACAGCTTCAATATTCACATCAGAATCAACAGCGGCTTGAGCAAGCACTGAAAGCTCATCAACTGAATGAACCGCTGATTGTTCTGCTGCATGCAAACGAGCCTGGGCACTTGCTCGCACAGAAGCTTGTGCATTCACTCGAGCTTCTGTCGGACGAACCACAATTTCTTTCTTTTCCATTGCGTCCCAACCACGAACAATCACCGCAACATCCAAGACACCATCGCCATCAACATCAATAGTTGTCGTAGCAATAGTATTTTTTCCACTAGACTGACCTGAGCTTACATCACGAGAAGAGGTCACCTCTTTTACAGAGCCAGCATTAACCTTAATCCCTTCACGAGACTCCGTTGACGTTGCACCCGATAAACCACTCCGCGCCTCAACAGAAAGGCCAGTATCAACTTTTATTACTGATGTTTGTGTTATGTCTGCCGCAAAAACAAAAACCATCGGCACAAAAAGTACCGACAACACACCAACCATCCTAATTGCGTCTTTTGTATAATTTTTCATATTTTTTAATATGTATAATCTTTCAATCAAGAAGTAAGGCTGTAAACCACACCTTACCTATTTAAGTCTACGTGCCCATCAATTTTTGACAACCCCTTGTTCATATTTTATTCATAAAATAAAAAACACCTGCCAGTTTGTGTAACCTGGCAGGTGAATTGTTTTATGTAAGCCTCAACGTCTTTTTTTTAAACGTTTTTCAGCTAAACAATCTAGCGTTCTTATTAACCAATATGGTTTTCGTTCCGGTCCCTTAAACTCAGAAAGGGAAACTGTCTTACCATCTTCATACACCATGGTCCATGACGAGTATGTCCCAAAAACAAGATCTGGGATTGGAATAAGAAAGAATGCACTTATTCCCTCATTGCAATGAATATCCGCATGATGCTTCAGATGAAAGCAATACACCTTGGTCCAAAAGCGACCAAATCGCGGGTGACTCACCTTTGGTTTCCAAAACGTTTCATACGACCAATGTTCGACCGCATGGGCAAATTCATACAACGAGAGTGACCATGCGAGTGCAAACGGTACCGTAATCAAGATTGGAAAGCTTGGAAAAACCCACTGAAAAAACGCAATGACGCCAAGCGAAAGAATCGTAAACGCCCCACACGTGTACCAAGGGAAAAACGAAGCTTCGTGCTGTTTCGGCTCAACAATCGGATAACGGTTTGTCACATAGGCCATATCGCCTTCCTTTTTTATTGCCCGAACACTAGTCAACCCATGATGCAGTGTGTGCTGTTTATAAAAATACCGGAGGCCCGGAATAACGGGCATATGAAGCACGTAGCGATGAAACGGATGCTCCACAAAAGCGTTCACTAAGTGAGCAATAAGAAAGACCACAATAAAGCTCCACCACGGAGCATCGAGATTTGCTTTGAACGTTTCCGGTACCAAAAAATAGGCACCGAGCATATACACAGACATTGTAAGAACAATGGTTGTGATAAATCGAACAGGTGAAAAGGGCGGCTCAGTCCGCTCTGCGTGTTGTTTTTTCATAACAAAGATCTACTGAATGTTTCTGTAGATCAGAGTATCATGTCTGTCCCCTCTTTTGTTTGAAAAATATACCCATCCCACCAAACTACCTTGGAAACACAACTTTTTCGCCCGTTCTTACTATGGTTATTCCTCCAAGAATTGTTTTCAATTTGTTTTCAATGTGAGAACGTTTAGCTTCTGTAAATTCTTCAATTGTTCCCGGTTCATAGTTAGCAAACTGACTTTCGCCAATACGTGTCTCAAATTCCAAACACGTTGTTGTCGCCATAAATAGTCTGTAAACAGAACCCTTCGCGTAGTGTCCAAGACCAGCATCACCAACAGGAGAAAAAACACTTGTCGCATACGATGGTTTTTTATCCATACGAGGAACAAGCGAGGTGTATCCTACTGGTGGCATATTCAAACAAGCATTTTCATAGGTTATATCTGTCCTTTTTTTAATACGAACTCCTGCAGAATCAAAATTTGTTCCTTCGTATTCAGTACCGTCATAGTACAGACAGTAATCAAAATCATCTTCACACGTTGGAATATATGACATGACCAGTACCTGCCCCCTTGTTACCGCAAGACCAAAATCATCTGGATACGAAAATGTAATGCCTGCCATAGAGACTGAACTATTCTCTTTTCGATCTTTCACACGAAACACAAATCGATAAGAAGAAGTTGCAATTGTCTCACCTACCACCGTTCCTGGTAATACATCAATAAGTGTAATTTCTTCTGCTTCAGTTGTAATCGGCATATTCAGTTCAAAAATTTGATTTGCTTTTCCAAGACCACTCTCTAACAAAGCCCGAACCTTAACCGTACCAGCCCACACACAAACAACATTTGAAGGACAACGACTATCTTCAATAAGGGCTGTTGGAGTAATACTTACAGCTAAAATACTTCCCTTTTGATTAAACGAAAGTTTTAATTCTTGCGAAGATTCATCAACAGGATTCAAAGGGACAGTATCACCTCCTATAGAAATATTTTTAAAAACAGAAAAAGCAACCACTGCAAAAACAACAATAAGGACAAATATACTTACAACAACCAAAACTGGAGCTTTTCTATTTTTGTTCATATACAATTATCTACAATAAAATACATACCTATACTGTATATACTAATGCAAAAACCTCTTTAAGAGTTGCATTACTTAAGAGGATTTTGACCTCGGATAATTCGAATAAGAATCATAACGATAGCAATAACAAGGAGAATATGAATAAACCAACCAATCGTATACACCTGAATAACTCCCAAAAACCACAAAATAAGTAAAATAATCGCAATTGTCGTAAGCATAAAAAGAAAAGAAGTGAAAGATAAAACTCCCTCAAGTATGACTTTTCTTTGTTAGGATTTTATGAATTTTTAATAAAGAATGAACACTCCCCACAAAAGACTCAAGTATGAGGTAGCACAACTTACACACAACAACCTCTTATCGAACCAGAGTTTCAAGTTTTAATTTTTTCTCTAGCGGCGCCGCAATAAAATTTGTTTCACCAATCAAACGACCACCTTCGGTTGTCACTTCAACACGCCATTTCCCTGGAATGATATTTTCCTTAACCGAATACCCGCGATATCCTCCAATCCGTCCACCAAGAATCGGAAAACTACTGGTGTAATACAGAATCCATGATTTTGTACTTTCGTTGTAATACAACCACCGATGAGAAATAGTGGTTTTAATACCTTCAGGTGCATAAACCGCACTAAACGCATACGCCGGCTTACCTTCCTCTATATGAAACGTGTTGTTGATTGTCCCCCAGGAAAACATTCCTGCAGGCTCATAACCCAAAAGATATTCGCCATTAGGTTTTTTTAGAAGCTGATGGTAGATACCAATTTCTTCGAGAGCTAAAGGAAGCGGAGGAACGAGATTATTAAAATAGAGAATATTAAACAAAAGATAAAACCCAAGAACACCCATACGACCAACCCAACGACTAACTACATATTTTTCTGGTGCAAATCGTCCAATAATTCTCGACAGCACAAAGTAAGCAAAGAGGCTAACCGCTCCAGAAACAATAAATGATGTTGAACCAACATCATTTAAAAGAAGCGGAACTACCAATGTCGAATACAAAAAAACCGCGACAAAAAAAGACACCATCTGAAACGCTAACTCACTATATCGTCCACGAAAAATTTCATTACCAACAATAAAGGCAATAATAATAAGCAAAAATGGCCAACTAACCGAAAATGACCCACTATGAGAAAAGAAAATAAGCGTACCACTTAAAACCGAACCAAAAGCAAACTGGATAACAAACGGCAAAAATCCGGCAAACCAATCAGCGATCTGGCCAAAAAAAGACTCTCTTTCAAAATCAACTTTTACTTTCGCATGGATAATGATTCCAACGCCCGCAACACATAACCACATCAAGAGGACACCACGAATAATCGCATGATCCACATGAGCAAACGCAAAGCTATCAAAAATAAAACCACACAAAAAAGCAGCGGTATTTATGTGGTGCTCATATCTTTTATATAAAGCCCCTAACGACATCCTTAATTTATAACATAACACCCGCTTTCGCGGGTGTTATGTTATACGACATTATATTTTACTAAAATGTCTCATAGTTAAAGTTTTGGTTCCTAATCATCCCCTCTTTAATGTAGAAGATTCTCAATGAGACTTTTCTACCACTTGGAATATTTGTGAAAGTTACTGATGGTTCTGCAACTATTTGGAAACCAAAATTACAAAGATTTGTCGTTGCATCTGAACCATTACTTAAACAAGCAAGATAAGAAATATTACCTACAACAGGATCCCAGGTGAACTTAGTTGTTGATTGTATTGTTGAACCAGGAACAGGCGTAAGCTTATCAACATAAGGGAGGCCTGTTTGTCCACCCGGATTGTATGTTTTATAAGTAACCTGTTTGGCCGGGACACCCGCCGAAGAAAACCATACTCCACCAGCTTTATACCATACTTGAAAAGTTACAGTACTACCATCTTCAGGAATATTTTGGAGAATTACAGAAGTATTTCTTCCTGCAGTTTTATCGTACAAAGTTTTTGTACCCTGCTTCAATGCAACCCAATATTCAGTCGCTCCAATGACAGAATTCCAACTAAATGATTGCGAAGATCCTAAAATCTTGCTGCTTTCAGGGGTAATCGTTGTAATAGTGGTCGCCTCACCACCACCACCAGGACCCTGATTTATAACACCACTCTTATACATAACCTCTTTAGCTGGAGTAGTGTTTGACATATACCACCTACCTCCTGCTTTATAAAAAATCTGGAAGGTAAGAGCAGAACCATCTTGAGGAATATTATTGATTGTGACTTGGGTGTTAGTGCCAGTGGTTTTGTCATACAAAGTCACAGCACCTTTTTTTAAGATTACCCAATACTCAGTAGCTCCATTAACATTGTTCCAACTAAACAACTGAGAGGTGGGTATCGTGGTACTAGAGGAGGGATGAACAAAAGTAATGGAATCTGGAGCTTGATTCCAATCAATGTTTGTCCTGTAACCTTCCTCTTTGGCCGGCACAGTACCTGAGGCATACCATTTGCCACCCGCTTTATACCAAATTTGTAAAACTACAACCTTATCATCTTGAGGAATATTGGTAATAGTCACTGATGTGTTTGCCCCAGTGCTTTTATCATATAGTTTTACCCCTTCTTCTCTTTTCAAAACTACCCAATACTCAGTAGCCCCAGAAACTGGAGTCCAAGAAAATGTTTGAGTGGACGGAAGGGGAACTGAGCCTCCGGGATAAGACGCTTTAGCTGGAGTGAGTATTGTTATAGGACTATTACCACCACCCGTAGTGTAAACAAAATTATTGTAACTCACAGAATCATTGATTTTCGACAATATACGGAGATACACTTTTTGACCCGTCTGTGGAATATTTGGAATTGTCACCTCAACAGACCCTAACGGTAAAACCTTATTAAAAAGATCACTCTGGCCAAGACTTGTACCGAGATAAACTTGATATTCAATAGCCGCAGTATTTATAACACCACTAGGATGTGTCCATACAAATCTTTGCGAAGAACCAATAGTACTATTAGGTGTCGGACCAATATTTGTAACATACGGCGTTGAAGATTGTGCCGACGTTGGTTGAACCAAAAGCCCGTAAAAAGACACAACCGAAACTAAAACAAAAACTCCGTATACAACCTGACGAGACAAACGTTCTGATATTTTCATTAAAACAAATTATAAAAATCTTACTAATAGAGACTAACTTTCTCAAACTTAAGAGTAGCAATAAAAAAGTAATAAAAAACTGAGAACTGTTAACAACATTAGCAACGATAAAGGACACTGTACTTATCAACATAGTACCTTGTATTGCAAGGTACTATGTGCTAATGTGCTTCTATGAAAACAGAAGACGAGAGTCAAAAAGCCCAAATGCGAAAAGGTTTACTCGAATTTTGTATCCTTCTTATCATTTCACGCGAAAGAAAATACGCTAGCGCAATCATTAATGAATTAAAAAGTGCCGATCTTATCGTCGTTGAAGGAACCCTCTACCCTCTTTTAAGTCGTTTACGCCAGGCAGGACTCCTTTCCCATAGCTGGGAAGAATCTGACTTAGGGCCACCACGAAAATACTACGAACTAACAAAAAAAGGACAGGAGACCCTATCAGGATTAAAAACAACCTGGACAACACTCAAAGAATCAATTAACCATCTTATAAACTAAAGTTCATGAAAAAAACTATTCCCACCAGTATCGCTCGTACCCTTTTTCACATTGAAGAAGACGCTTACAAGGAACTTGAAACTTACCTATCTTCAATTCGTGCACATTTTAATTCCTACCCAGACAGTAAAGAAATCATCGAGGATATTGAAAGTCGAATTGCCGAAAAATTCATCGAATTTACAGGTGGTCAACTAAAAACAACTGACCGTATTGTAAGCCTCGAACATATTAAAAAATTAATTATCTCAATGGGGTCACCAAGTGATTTTGGCGACGAAACCTATACAGCAGACACAGAAACATCTTCTGATACAAAAGAACCTACGACTAAAAAGCTCTATCGTGACACTGAAAATGCCATTATTGCTGGCGTTTCATCTGGGCTTGCTGCCTATTTTGGAATCGATCCAATTATTCCACGCATTCTTTTTGTAGTAAGTATTTTCTTTGGAGGTGGAGGAATAATTATTTATCTCATTCTATGGCTCATTATTCCTGAAGCAAAAACAACAACTCAAAAATTAGAAATGCGCGGCGACCCAGTAACCCTCGAAACCGTAAGTAATGTTGTTAAAAAAAAAGTCGACGAAGTAAAAACTCATAAAGGGACTATCCGAAAAATTATAGAAATCCCTCTCACCATCCTCAAATCACTTATCCTTCTATTGACAACTCGTATTATTCCGGTTGTCGGAAAAATTCTCGGTGCGCTTTTAAGCCTTGCGGCCGGAATCGCTTCGATCATTCTTATATCCCTACTTCTTATCGTGACAATCAATCCTGCAATACCTCTATTTGATTTTCCCCTTATCGAAATATTTTCTTATAGCAGCTACTATCTCTTTGCTATTCTTTCATTTCTTATCGTAACAATTCCTATTCTATGCATAGGAGCATTAGGTTCGCTTCTCATGGGAAAACGTTCATCACTTTTTGGAACATTTGGAGGAATCCTTATTGGTTTTTGGATGATTGCGGTTGTAGGAGGCATTGTTACTGTAGCTACACATGCAAGCCAATTCGAACAACTGCAAAAAACTCAGCAAGCATACGAAAATAAAACACGAACAATAACCCTTGAACCTTTTTCAAAGCTTCACGCGCAAAATAATGTTCAAATCACTGTTGTAGTAGGAACAACAACGAGCGCAACCATACGTGGCAACGAAAAAAGTGTTACCAACGTAATAATAGAAAATTCAAACGGCACACTTTTGTTACAAAAAAATTCAAAGGAACGTTTCTGTATTTTTTGTTCCCACCGCCCACTTTATGCGACTGTGACAGTCCCCTCTCTTGATTCGATTACCGCCGAAAACGGAAGTATTGTTGATTTTAAATATTCATCAACCACCTCTCTTTCACTTACTGCCGTAAACGCTAGCCGCATCAATTACTTAGGAGTAAGTACGGCCCTGGATGTACATATTGAGAACGGTTCAAAAATTGAAGCCTCCGGCAGCTCTTTAGAGCTTACGGTAAACACAGAAAATGGATCTTCTTTCCTAGGAGAAAAATTAAACACGAAAAAAGCGACTGTTCAGATAAACAATGGCTCGAAAGCAGATATTTTTGTAAGTGAAACGCTTCTAGGAACAGCCTCAAACGGCAGCACCATCAATCAGTTTGGACCAGCGACCGTTGCCAACAGTGTTGCAAAAAACGCATCAAAAATTGAAACTATATCGTCCCTCGAACAAAAAGAGGATTAATGTTATAGATTCTCTATTGAAGATGTTTTATTTCTTCCATCCAGAGTAAGGGAATCAGCACCAAAAAGAAATATCGCGAGTGATGCAATCGCGAGACCAAAATCTCGAATAGCAATTGCGCTATATCCAAGAGATGCTGCGATTTGAAACATATGCAGAGTCAGAAAAAAAGAAACAAAGCGCACATGAAAACCGACCAAAAGTGCAAGGCCGAAAATAATTTCAAATACGCCATTCGCATGAACCAAATCAGTTGCGCTCAAAGGTGACACAGCTATCACCCACGCAGGTACAAATCCCACCCAATTTGCAGTGTGAAGTAATTGCTGCGTACCAAACCATAAAAACACACCGGCCATACCCCAGCGAAGAATGGCTGGGGCTATAAAACGCATACGCAAGGATACTGTGTTCATATTTTAATGTACGTAAATTTTTTATTTAAGAATTCCAATCTTAAACGATGCAAGTGCAGCTTCTGCCTGCTTTTGACCACCATGCTGACGAGTAAACGCTTCTGTACCATCTTTACCACAAAGACCTAAAATTGCCCCTGCTCCACCTGGATGTTGATTAATCCACGCAGTAACGTCATACACCGAGGAACCGACCGTTGTCCAACAACTTGTCTTTGTTGAGTGAATAGCAACATCTGCCATAGAGTAAGGAGAAACAGCTTTTGGAACTTGAACAGTAGCGCTGCCGCCTGTTGTTCCAGGATTTGGAACAATGACATCGCTTTCGTCATCAACACCTTCCCCATCCAAATCCTTATCTATATATTCATTTACAACCGTGTCCATAGACTGATCTTGGTCGTTTTGTGAACCTGACGTTGGCGAAGAAGAAATAACCTCATCCGGAACTGACGTTTTATCACGCATAGCAAACACAACCCCACCAATAATCAAGGCCGTCGCAACGAGAAACAAAATCAACGAACGTATTTGTGTATTCATATAGCAAGAGAAAAAATAAAGAAAATCCTCTATAAAGAGAGTTACCCCATAATACTACACCTCATCTTTGTGTATCTTTTGTGAACTCTGAGAAATTATAACTACGGCACTATATCAAACAGTTACCGACGAAGAAGGAATAGTGGCGTTTTGTTCAGGAGAAGAAACTGGAGTGGCACTATCTGTTTTTAATAACAAGTTATAGACAAAAGCGACAACAATCATAGTAAGAGGGACAGTAAACAAAAGACCGATTCCAAACAAAAGAGCTCCGGCGAAGTTTAAAAGACCCAAAAGAATGTAGAGAATAAAAAGCTCCATCTTTGACCCATTGGTCATGCGAGCACTTTTAGAAAAAACTTCCATGATGCCCATTTGCCCATCGAGAATAAGAAATCTTACCTGGCTATATTTAAGTGCCCAAATAATACCTGGAACAATCAAAAGAATCATTCCTGCAAAAATAATAAGCCCGTACAGAATGTTAACCCCGATATATCTGAAAAAATGAGGCAAAGGAACCATAATGTCAGAAATTTGAAACGGTTCTTTGCGAACAATTTTAATCGTTATCCATAAAACACCCATCCCGATAATGACACTCGCAACAGAAACGAGAACCTGGAGAATAATAAAAATAAGATTATATCCGCCCTCTTGCAGTGCTCCTAAAATAAAACTTACAAGCATCTGAGCCACAAAAAGAACAACAGTTAATCCTGCCAAAAAAATAACCTTCTCTTTTGCAATGACCCACGAATCTTTTATTACCGCAGTTGCTTTAAATTTTGGCATACTTTGACTACTTTTTTAGAGTGTAATTAATTACCTACAGTGTACCACCCCTTATAAAAAGACAGCCAAAAAATACCTCGCTCATGTGGACTACACCACACCACTCTACATAAAGCTTATTTAGCGTTTTCGTCTGGTTGGTGAATACCAAAAATATTACCCTCGGTATCTTTGTAATACGCCTGCCAAGCCATACCAGCTAGTGCATGCTTTGGCATAGCAACAACACCCCCTGCTTTTTCTATTTTTTTGATTGTCTCATCAATATTAGAAACAAGTGCCGTACACACAAATGCATTTACCGCCTGTCCCTCTTTTGGCGCATCTCCTTTTCGAATAAGCATACCACCATTAATTCCCTTATCAGTACTTTTCGTGTCTGTCATTCCCGGCGCACCAGTCATCACCATCCAATATTCCCAATCACTCCACTGTTTAATTTCCCATCCAAACACATCCTGATAAAATTTTGTGGCACGTTTCGGATCCGAAGCATGAATTTCAAAATGAACAATTGGATTTTTCATTTTTTCTGAAAAAACTAACTCCTTTATAAACCAACAAAGACAAGTGTAGCATCCCTAACCCATACAAAAAACTGCTTGCAAAAACGTGAAAATCAGCTACACTAAGGTCTTGGAGATCTGACTTGTGAATACCACTACGCTTGCCGCACATTCAGACGGTGATTGCCTCATCGGAACTAGGCAATCACATCAAGGAGTCACCGTGTCATGTGGCAACGACTCCTGTCGAAACCGTTCAGTTATTACACTCCCGACATACATTATGTGCGGGAATTCTGTACGAGGAGCTTTTTGCAACCAAACCGTCGGCACAACGTTCATTAGTGCCAACGGTCATCCATTCTGTTCGGAAGAATGCTTCCAACAGTACACAGCCTTAGACTAGCTAAGGACTGCTTTTACGCGCGACGCTCTATTCCATCGCAGTGGATACAGTGTCGCTTTCTTTTTTACTTCTCCAAATCTAAGACTTCATCAATACGGATCTGCGAGACAAATTCTGGTACGTGAGAAACAAGAACCATCGCTCCCTCATATTTACTTAACGCTTCCGCAATAACTGGTAAGTGACGAAAATTTATATGATTTGTCGGCTCATCAAGAATGAGAAGTCCGGGACGTTCAAGTACAAGACGTGCAAAAGCAACTAATCCTTTCTGTCCCTCTGAAAGACTTCCAATTTTTGTGTGAATCATTTCGCCCGTAATAAGAAAACCTGCCGCCACAGAACGCATATCTTGCTCAATCTTTCGCTCCATAACAGACATAAGTGATTCATAGACAGTATCCTCGAAATTAAGCGTCGAAAAATCCTGTCGATAATACCCAACTTTAATTCCCTCTCCAATATGTGCACCCTTTGCTGTTCCTTTAGCCAAAGACTCAAGTAATGTACTTTTACCGATTCCATTAGGACCAGCCAACAACAAGTGCATATTCTTTTTGAGCGTCACATGTGCTTTTCGTTCAACAACGACATGTTTTTTGTTCATGATTGAAAAGGAACGAATAGTCAAAATTTCTTTTGCCAAATCAGGCTGTGCAGGAATAACAAAATGACGAATCTTTTTATCTTCTCGACGCACATCAACTTTTGATTCTTCCATTTCTGCAGCTTCTTCACGCATACGCTTTGCGAGTAAACGCATCTTTCCCCCTTTGTGAGCAAAAAAGTTTGATTTATCTTTATTTTCTTGAATCTTTTTATCAAACTGAGCATTCTTTCTCTGCTCTTTTTCGATACGAACTTTAATCTGTTCAATCACATCAAAATAGTTACCAACATACTGTTCAATTTTGCGCGTAAAAATATCCAAATACAACACACCCTCAGTAAACGCATTCAAGAAATCGGCATCGTGTGAAATCACAATCACTGTCTTTTTGTACTCAATTAAAAACTTTGTGAGATGCGCAATACCAGCCTTATCTAAATTATTTGTTGGCTCATCCAAAAGTAACAAATCAGGATTCTGAATAAGGGCCGATGCCAACAAAAGGCGCGCCTGCTGACCACCCGAAAACGTTTTAATTATCTTATCGTGAGGAGCATGAAGATTTACCGCCTCAAGGACAGCATCAATCTTTGGATCAATGTCATACACCGGCTTTTTGAAACATTTTTGAAAAAACTCTCGAACAGAAAGTGTTAATTGGTCTCGAGGGATAACCTGTTTTGCAGTTGCAATCGTAAGCCCTTGAGCAAGATGAATATCGCCATTTTCTGGATGATTGGTTCCTGTAATAAGCCCAAACAACGTACTTTTACCAGCGCCATTTTGACCCATGAGCGTCACTTTTGCACCACGACGCAACGAAAAACTGACCTCATCTAAAATGGGTTTGTTGTGCCCGTGCTCAAACGACACTTCATTAAATCGAACGATGATTTCTTCCGAAGACATATATAATGCGCCATCTGGTAGGCGCAAGGGTATATACAGTAACACTCTTTTTTATATTTGAAAACAAAACCACAACCCCATCACTATTACGTTTTGACCTTCTTCACAAAAAGTAACTTTTCATCGCGAGAAAACTTTTTTATCCGAGCTTCCTCTTTTGAAGCCTTGGAACGTGTGCGAAATTTCTTTGAAAAAATAAGCCTTACTGGACGTCGAGCACGAGTATACTTTGCACCGCGATTTGAAAAATTATGCTCTTCTACCCTCCGTATAAGATCTGTCGTAATCCCTGTATACAGGGTCTTATCCTGACACTCGAGAAGGTAGAGATAATACATTAGCGAATATGAGCAAATACTCTCCTAAGATAGAAAATAGTAATAACTGCTGCCGTCCAGTTAATAACCGCGATACCCCACCAAATACCATGCACGCCAAAGAATTTTGCAAAAAGCGTAAACACAATAATTGGAGCCGCTATTTGCCTAAACAAACCAAGCCACAATGCAAACATGGGGCGCTTCATTCCCTGCAGCGTTGATGTGTTAGTAAACATAATGACATACGCCCAGGTCAAAAATGCGGCGATGCGCAAATAAAATGTTCCCGCATCAACCACCGCCATATCATCAGTGAAAAAATCCATAAGCGGTTTAGCGAAAAAGAAAATAATGACTGTACCGAGAGTCATAATATAAAGACCGTACCGCAAACAATAACGCAAAACCTCGTGTACCCGCTTCATATCCCCTGCACCATTTGCCTGTCCAACGAGCGACAAAGCAGCGATAGAAAGACCAATTGTTGGTAAAAGAAAAATTTGTTCAATTCGTGTTGCAATCCCATAAGCTGCAACAAAAACTTCACCAAACCCTGATATAAAATACGTAATAATAAAAATACCAAGACCAACCGTAACCATATTGAGACTTGCTGGTATACCTTGCCGAGCAATTTCTTTAAATACCGAAGCAGTGGGAAGAAAATCTTTATATGTCTTACCACTTATTAAGTGCACTTTTGCAACGCGATAAGACATGTAAACGCAGCCAAGGGCTTGAATCAAGATTGTGGCATACGCAACACCAGAAAGACCAAGCGCAGGAAAACCAAGCCACCCAAACATAAACCAAGGATCCAAGAGAAGATTGAGAAAAAATCCAACAACTAAAAAGTTACGAAATGTTTTTGTGTCACCAAGAGAATTTAATACAGCATTCAAGGCATAGACCAACATAAAAAATAACGTGCCGTAGAAAATAACGTTCATATACTGAAGCGAGAGTGACAAATAGTCACCATCGGCCCCTAAAAGCGTGAACAGTTTCGGAGAAAGGAGGAGTCCAGCAGCGGTAATAAAAACAGAAAGCAAAATACTAAAAGAAATACCTTGCGCAGCTAATACTCCTGCTTCTTCTTTTTTTCCAGCACCAAGCGCATTTGCAATAAGGGCAGTCGTTCCTGTCGAAAACCCTGTACCAAAGGCGATAATAATAAAGAAGATGGGAAATGATATAGAAAGTGCAGCAAGAGCTTGTGTCGAAACCATCCCACCATACACAGTATCGACAACATTAAACATTGTATTAAAAAAGAAACCAACCGAAGCGGGAATAGCAATGTGTTTTACGAGGGTTGGTATCGACTCACTTGTAAGAGCGTTATTGTGATCCATACGAACAGTGTACGTAATAAACAACTAAACACAAAACGTTGTTAAAAAATCGAGTTTTTCTTTTCTCTTTTAAAAATAAAAACAGCTGACCTTACGGACAGCTATTTGGCCACAGGCAAACCTATGAACCGGAACCGAAATGTGCATGAAACCGTCGGGAAGCCAAAACCAATTCTGCATACAACCAGTCGTGTTCTTGTGTCCCTTCCGTACCGTCAACGGTACGCAAGTGACACACCGCAAAAGCTGCTTCTCGAATAGACCCTTCGGAAGGAACAACGATCTCTTTGGCCATCCGCCAGTCATCTTCCGACGTACCTTCTGCCGAAGAAGCTTGCCGTCTTTGCCACAACAAATATGCAGTATGACGAATCAATTCTTCCATTGAACCGCACACAAAACCAACAATTGTGTAATCCATTTAGTCACCCTTTCCGCTCGAGACAATAACCTATTATTAACATTTTGGCAATATAAACAAAATACTCACCCTAAAGGCATTGACTCTTACACAACACATCACTATAGTTTCAACCAGAAGAAGTTTGTTCTTTGTAAACAACAATCAAAACAAGTGAACATTGTATGAACGTTCGATCCATAATCCTATTCCTCAGCATCTTTGTTGCTCCTTTTTTGGGATACGGCGCAGCGCCATCAATAACTTTTACGCGAATTCCTGCCCCACGAGATACAGATGATGTGGTGCACGGCCAAACAACTGGCGTTTCTCGGCAAACTCATGGTGTTGCAATATTTGTTGGATTTGGATATCCGGAAAATCAAAGTTGGTGGATAAAACCACACTGGGGATCAATCACTCCGATCGACAATCGGGGCAGATTTGCCGCAAGAACCTACACAGGTGGGGTTGATGAACTATCATCAGCGTTAGCTGCCTTCATCATCCCACTCTCAATAAATATTCCAATATCAAAAGGAGGACCCATTCCTGATGTCGTTCTAACAAATTCAATTGCCTCTGTGTATTTCAACAAAAAGACACTCGAACGACCAAAAGAGAGTCTTTCTTTTTCTGGTTTCACTTGGGAAAAAGCTGACACGAGTTACGATCTGGCAAGCTGGAATTATTACCCAGGTCAAATGTCGGCAGACAACGCAACTGTTGATAAAGATGGTCATCTGCATTTGAAAATTGGTTATCGTAACGGAGTAAATTGGGGTGCGGCAGTAACACTGAATAAACCCTTAGGAGCAGGAATATATCGGTTCCACCACAAAACAAACTGGCTCAAAACTCCTGAAGGAGATGCTGCCGTTCACATGACACTTGGCAACGCACCATTTGGTCCTGGTATAAGCTATTCAAACAATACAAATAGAATGGATAAAAAATGGCGGCACCATGGGACGCCTCCGCCAAATTCTCATCCAGATCCCGTAGAATTTGCATTACCAACCACCGTTTCAAATCTGACGCATTCCATTGCTTGGAATCCTCAATCATTTGAAATTGATAGAACAACCATTTCTACTTACACAGGAGAAGTACAAAATAGGATGTTATTCAAAATCGTTCGCTCAGCTTATTTCCCCCGCTCTCCAAAATTCGAAGACGATGCTTTTCGAAGTGAGCGCTTTCCATACAATGCTTCTGGGATACTTAGCTTAAGCAACGTCATACCACAAAGCGTAATTATTGCATTACCTTTCGAAAAACTAGTCGATCAGCCGCGCTATTTTACTTACACCTTATATAAAGGAGTAGTTGAACCAGAACCCTTACTGGCAACAGATATTCTCGCTGAGGGAGACTGGTCAATCGAGAGCCGAGTACAATTATTCTTCGGATTGACTCACTTGGAGTTTCCAGATCAACACAATCCTAACCCAGGAAAAACATACGAAATAATTATTGATAAATTTGAATTCATTCCCTTCCCTGAAACAAGATTGATTATGGAACGGGTAACTGAAAACAACACTAATGGTATTCGTTTGTTGTTTGAATCAAAATAAGTAACAACAAAAACCACCTCTTCCAGAAGAGATGGTTTTTATTTTTAGTTCATTAGTAACTAAATCGCAGCACCGTCACCCAAACCCATATCGGCCTTAAATTTCTCAATTACTTCTGGATGCTTCCCCTCCTTACACTCAGCGACAAATTTTTCTGCAGCGGCTCCATCTGGAAAAGACATATAGGCAAGTGCACCATCACAGACTGCATTAATATCAATCTTTCCTGAAAAAGGAGCCGGTTCAATCATTTTTGTAATCGTAAAGATTCCTTTCATGTTGTATTTATCCCACATGTTGGTACTCAACGCTTCTTTGATGACAGTGAATCCTTCGGCCGTAATATGCGCACCACTTTGAAACAACTCCATCCCGTTCGCTGATTCACCAAAGTTCACCATGTAATACACGCCATCATCGGTCTTTAGACCAAAGACACATTCCTGTGTTTGCACTTCACCAGGATTTAAGTGAGGCAAACAAACGTACGTACCAGAAAGCGTGACGTTTTGAGGAGTCGGATCAAGCACCTCGCTCGTTTTACTATTCATATAAAAGGCATAGCCGACCAAACCGGCAAGTACAACAAACAAACCAACAACAATACTTATTTTTTTAGAGGTTGTCATAGAGATTATAGTATATGTACTCTTTTAATTTTTCTAATCAACAATCAGTATATTCCAAATGCGACATACTTACATTTGGTTGCAAAAACTTACTTATTTCTAAACTCTCTTTCAAGATTTTCGATTCTTTCTATAAGAAGTAGGTGCGTAATACTCTTCCCTGAATGGTCAAATACCTTGACATTTGCTAGAAAAAATGGATTATGTGTTTGGATTACGGTGCGTTTTTACAGACACACCAAACAACAAAGAACCTCAAAACAAGGAGTGTTATGTCGAGAATACTCGGTCTGTGCATCATGATATGGGCACATCAATTCTTGGCGCTCGCCCAAGACCTGATCGTCAACGGCACCGTGCAAACGGTACAGGGTGGCACCTACGGCATCATTGTCGTCAAAAACAGCGGGGTTCTCACTATCAGTGGAACCTTATCCGTACAACAACTACTCGTTACCGCACAAGGCAACCTTACCGTATCGGGCAACATGGTTTGTGAAGACCTAACGGTCGAAACAAACAGTGTGCTCTATGCGCAAGGTGTGAGCAACGAAGTTGCGCACATCACCATCGGCGGTACTGTCGTTGGTCATGGCACCTGGAGCGGTGAATCGTTCCTGATACAAAATAATGGAATATTCACCATTACCACCATTGATTCAGCAAAGGAATCAACGGGTCTATTCAAAGCCTTCTACGACACCTTTACCATCGAACCGAGAGGAATTCTTTTTGGTGAAGGAGTCGGAAGTGATCCGCGAGGCAAAGGACACGACTGGTATGCCAACGCTTCCGGTGGTGGTCATGCAGGAATCGGAGGAAGTGGCTACTGGGGATCATCAGGTGGAGCAAACAGAGGACAACCCTATGGCTTCGCGTACACCTACGATGCTCCGATGGGAGGCGCAGGAGGATTACTCGGTGGTGCGGGCATTCTTTTGAGAACATCTGTTCAATGTCGCGTCGATGGCATCATTAACGCGAACGGAAAAACATCTGGAGCACGAAACGATGCGGGTGGCGCGGGCGGATCAATTCTTATCGATTCACCCGAGATTGTGTTAAACGGTATCCTCACAGCAAACGGTGGAAACGGCGGTCACTACAGCGGTGGCGGAAGTGGTGGAAGAATTAAACTCTTCTACAGTAGTGTTCTGCTTCCGGACGTCAGTAGCCGACTCTCGGCAACCGGGGGTATCCAAGGTGGTTATCTCAACACCCAAAATGGGAGCGAAGGTACCACCTATCGCAACCATGTTCCCTACCCGCTCATGGATGACGTGACCCCGAAACACGGGTCGAACGTGACAAATCGATACGTCACGTTTTCATTCACCATCATTGATAAAAGTGGTGAGCTCGATCAACACACTGATTCCTTATCGCCGATTATCGAAATCAGCGACGACGGATTCAAGACGGTCGCATATGGCTTTGATCAAGACACCTATATTGGAAGCTGGAGCAAACTTGCCTACTTCTCAGGAGATCGCGTCTCGTTCACAGCCCCCATGATCATCCCGAAAGGTTCCTACGAATATCGTATTCGCGTTCGGGACCAATCAATCACAAGCGAGTGGTCAAATCCTGTCGCCTTTACCATCGGACAAACTGATCCGAATCAAGGTCCACAAGCAATGGCGGTGATGACACCAACGGTCGTGATTAACGGAACGGTGGGAAAAACCTACCGCATTCTCTATACACCCGACATGAACGTTCCGCAAACCTGGTACCCACTGGCGAGCGTAAAACTCACCAGTCCGACATATTACTACTTCGATACCGATGCCATCGGTTTCATCCGACGGTTTTACAAGGTCGAAGAATAAACGCAACGCGTCCACCTACGGTGGACGCGTTTTTTCTCTCGCGTCTAGATAAAATAAAAAACCCTCCTGTAAAACAAGAAGGGTTTTATGATCAACACCAGTCAATGTGTTGTTATTTTGCTGAACACTGAATCGGAGACCGCATATTTTCGAAGCGCCCCTTTCGCATATCATGCACCACCCGATCTCCTTCAGTCACGTCAGAAACAACAAACACCGTTCTGCCGTTTCTGTTAATGAACACCGCTGAAGATTCATCAAACGAACCTTTCTCATACGTTCCATCTGGTTTCCGCACCAAAGCAAACACCATCACTTCAGTCCAACTTCTTTCAAACAGAATCGATACCTCACCACCTCTTGCCTCAGTGATAGTTATCTCCTCTGTGCACCTTCGCAACTTAACCTCGAGACCTTTTCTCCCTGGCCTTCTGGATACTGTCCAATACTTGTCGAATGTTCGTGCGCGCATGGATAGAGCCTCACTTGGTTGATTGTTTCAGTGACCCATTAGACACCTTCTCATGTCGAGAATAACCTGTCAAAAATAAACTTGAACTATTGAGCATTACGCGTATGATGCACAAAGAAGGAGGACATATGGACGAACTTTTTATGCTGACTTTGCGGCGCGCTTGGTTAGCAATCGAATGGTTTGACCCAGCCAATATTCGTGATCATCCGATCTACCCCAATACCTATATTGTACGGAGAATACCAAACCCCATTATGCGATTTCAAAGTGACCCGTGGTTTCAATTTCGGGAACATGGAATCTGGATTTCTATTGGAGCCGCCGAGGCATTTTGGAGAAATTGGGAAGACGGCATTGAAACTCATCAAATCACTATCAAAAAGTTTCGACCAGCATTCATCGTCGTACCTGTTCGTCTTGTGTAGAGGAAGTAAAAACGCCCCAGCGAAGCATGGGGCGTTTTTTTATATGAACAACAACACTTGGAAAAAAATGAAAAAGAGGCTCGCCGGTTACCCAGCGAGCCTCCACTCAATCAACCCACCACAAGGTGAGCCTAACTGGACTGTGAACCCGATAACTACGACAGGTGGTACCGACCACCTGGACCTCCATTAGGATATAACAATATACACATTTTTGTAAAGAGGTATGTGTTATAAAACAAAAATCCCGCATGTTACGGGATTTTTGTTTTGTTAAACCCTTTTACCTACCGAGAACTAAATTGTTTCCAAAAATCACCACCTTTGGCCGACTGCTTAAACCAACCCCAATGATTTCCATTATCTTTTTTATCGTCATCCTTATTTTTGTCTTTATCCTTGCCATTAGCCTTTTTCACCACGTTACTAAAATCAACAGTGATCGAACTTGTTGCCACACCAAGAACAACTTTCTTGTCATCACTTGTTTGTTTCCACCCTTTAACTTTTATTTGATCAACAATGTATGTTCCCGAAGGAAGATTACTGAACAGATAGAAACCACTCGCATTTGTTGTTGTCGTTCCAACAACTTGTTTATCATTGTGTGTCCATTTACCATTCTTCTTTTGAATCACCTTATGCAAGGTAATTATCCACCCAGAAAGACCTGGCTCACCTCCATCACGAACATCATTTTTATTTTGATCGTTGTACACAACACCGCTGATAGAGTTAGGGCCAATCGGAGGTGTTGTTGTTGCCGGTGTACTTGTCGCAAGTACAGTCAAAAGGCTACCGCATGAACTTGTTGCCGAAGCATTATTCACATCACCCGAATACACACCACGCCAATAGAAAGTACCAGGCGTCACAAAGAGAACAGAATCTGAATTAGGAACACTCGCATTAGTCACCGCTTTTGTGCCTGCATTATTTGCCCCCATCGTACACAACGTATTGGTATAGAACGAATACGTTACAGAACCTCCAGCCGTCGTTGTTGCTCCACCTAACGTCGCAGAAGCAACAACTGACGTTCCTGCGTACACGGTTGACGAAGAGATTCCAAGTGAGAGCGTAGGCGTAAATTGAGTGGCACTGACAGACACACACGAACTATCCGCGGGACTATACACATCACCCTCTCCGTTAAAATGAACTCGGTAAGAAAGGCCCGCAGCACCAAGCGTTGTGGTTGCTGAAACTGCTACACCATTTACAAGACTTACTGCATTTTGTTCTAAAGCAGTACCAACACATGTAGTATTTGCATACAAATTAAAGTTAACAGTACCACTTGGTGTTGTTGTTGCCGTTGATGAAGCAACAGAGGCCTCCGCACGAATGTGAGTCCCAATCAGAGCCGATGTTGTTGTCGCATTTGATCCATTTTTCGCAACAACCGAAACCGTCGGTTCTCCTGCCGCAAAAACAGATACCGCGACAAAAAGACTAGCACCAATTAACACACTACTGGCCAACACGCGCAACCGATCATGTTCCTCATATAGTAATACTTTTGTTTTCATTTTTTTAAATCACATTAATTAAACAGAATAATAAAAGAATTCGTTTTCACCTTTACAATTACATAATCGCGTACACCCTTAATACCCTTCAGGCAGGATGCACACCCCCCCTTATTCAA
The DNA here is from genome assembly GCA_964574355.1 of uncultured Candidatus Saccharibacteria bacterium. Lineage (GTDB taxonomy): Bacteria > Patescibacteriota > Minisyncoccia > Phycocordibacterales > DSPV01 > CAZNMD01. The sequence continues at coordinate 539 of CAZNMD010000012.1, read as the reverse complement.
ACATAGTGATTATGAAAATTTTATGAGAGAACACCCACAAACTTCTCTAGACAAACTTTTTCATAACCTCATCAACCTTCGCCCACAATTCTTCAATCACACCATCATTAGTAATCAAAAAATCAGCCTTTTGTATACATGCAGAAAGGTTTTGTTTATTAGGATCATTTGATTGCATTTCCCTCGCCTCATCTTCCTTAAATTTTTCAAAAGAAATATGGTCGGTACTTTGATTTCTTTTAACAATTCGTTCATACCGAGTCTCAGGCTCTGCACTCACCGCAACAAGAAAAAATGGTTTTCCGCTTGCCTTCAACACATCAATTTCACCAACTGTACGTATGGACTCGATAACAGAATTTTTCCCTAAAATAAGAGCTTTCTTGTAAAGCTCTTCAATGATATAACCCGGATGATGTGTCGCGCGAAGCTCGTTTGAGACGAGCACCATAGAATCACGATTACTGGGTAGTCCTCGTCTCTTTATTTCTTCTTCTAAAAAAGTTCTCACTGAGTAATGAGAAAAACTGTACTTTTTT
>CAZNMD010000011.1:0-27049 GCA_964574355.1 uncultured Candidatus Saccharibacteria bacterium | reverse complement strand
CGCCAACTTGCGTTGGAGAGACTATCGGGAATTACCCCGTCTTTCGACGAGCTATGCCCGACTCTTTGGTGCGTACCTACTTTTTACTACCTCGCCTGCCGGTTGCCCTTGCGGGCCCCCTTGACTTGCATGCCTTATCCACGCCGCCAGCGTTCATCCTGAGCTAGGATCAAACTCTTAGTAAGAAGATCACGCGCTCACTTGTGATGAGCGAGTGCTTCTTTGAATCGAAACGGGACAAAATAAAAAACAGAATTACTTGTGTTGTATGTGTCTCTATTAAATTATCAAGGAGCAACCCCCTCTTTTTGGGAGCGTTTCGCCATTATACAGATGCCTTTGGGCCTGTCAAATGGCTCAACTAGGAGAAAATTAGGAGATTTCCACACCCTTATATAAACACAAAAAAACCGCCCAAACAAAGGCTTTAGGCGGCCACAAACTCTCACAGAGAAAATCTATGCAAAATCACCTTCTACAGTAATCCCTACCCTTTCTAGAAAAGGTAAGATTGTTGCAAAATTTGCAGCAACAATGACATATGGAATCGTCTCTTTTTTGTAGACAAAACGTCCGTGTTTTTGATCAATAAAAACAGCACAACATCTACGAAAAAAATGATGACGTGTCACCTCAAGAAGCTTTTGCAAAAGAGGACGATCAACCACGGGATTGTCTCCAAAAAAAGTAACTGAGCCAGGACACTGTGTCATACGCATACATACCCTTTCTCTATTATTACCAACCGAATGAAGAGAACTGAAAACACCCAGCAATGAAGGGTTCCCTTACATCTATTTTTGTCTACGAAAACTAGATGCGAGCGAACCTTCCACCCTAAAATATTGCACGCATATTCATAGAGTAATCGTAACGAATCAATACAAAAATACAAGAAAAAAACCGTGTTCTTTGGAAAACACGGTCTTATTACTTACAACAACGAAGAATGAATAACAACATCCTCAATCATACAACGCTCGGTGCGCGATGCAGATGGTGGTATACCATTCGATTTTGAAGTATCTCCCCACTGATATCGACAAGCACCAGAATCCTCATCAATTACAAAAAACACAACCCTGCCCGCCTCCTCAACAAAATAAACGTCACTGACCAGCACTTCCCGCGAAACTCCAAAGACAACAATCGTTATCAAAACGGTCTTAGCTCCAGAATTTCTTTTTGCTCTACCTAACGCCCGATTCAGTGCATGAATACGAACGTCAAACAAAGACGTTACTTTTGTAGTTTTCACACATTCACCTTTCCTCAAAGAACTCTTTAACTCTTGAAATTTTGCTCACGCCCAACATGAAACAAAACCAACCCCTCACTTTTGGTGAGGGGTTGGTTTGTGAATATCTTTCTTAGCTATGCACAAACAAACCTCCCACCATTTTGGAGGACAACCAGTAACCCAAGAAGGTTTGTTACATTTTTCATATCAAAATATTACAAGAAAGTTAGTTACATATCAAAACTAACGAATAACCTTAACTGTGTATGTTCCTGCAGGAATCGTACAATTCGTCCCTTCGTAATTATTCCAAAAGTTAACCTTAACTGTATCTGCCGAAGAAACGGTTGCCGTTACTGCACCACAAACATTCCTTTCCGTAGCAAAACTACTGTTTTGACCATTATAATAATCGTTTGGAGAAGCAAGCCCTGTGGGACCACCTGTATTGCCAGGACCGTAGTAATAATTTGATTTCAACGCAACAACAACGGCGTCACCTACCGCAGCTCCAATAACGGTTGCAGTATAAGGCAGACTTACTCCAGAACTTTGAACTGTATTACTCCCAGAAACAACAGTAAATGTTCCTTGAGGGGTACTACCACCACCGGTACTACCACCACCGGTACCTAATTGAAAACACGTCATTCCACAAATAAAGTCAGGGTCATCAGCGCGTCTGCCATGAATCCTCCATGTTCCATTAGTATTTCGATCTATCGAACAATAAGAATCTGGTCTGTCAGAGTTTGCGTAGTCTGGTCCTAATCGTGACAAAGCACAGTAACTATAGGGAATGGATGTTGTGTAGGTCGCTGTACTATTACGAGGAACAGTAATAGGAAAATACGCATAATCCGTAACATCAATACTTCCACCCGTTGATGTTGCCCACACCGCCGTACCATCAACATCAAGCGATGTTAAAACCTTTCCTGGACCAGGAACACCTCCACGAATAGTCACCGTACCGTCAACGTCAAGTTTTGTCGCAGGTTCAGCTGTACCAAAACCAACATTTCCATTAATAACAAGAAGTCCATTTGTTTCTGAAACACCCGAAGAGACCAACCCTTCAATTCTCAAGTTACCCAATTTCCACTGCGGAGAATAACTGACATTAAGTGGAGCCGCAGCATTATTATTTGGAGGGTTGGCAGGAGCAGGAAAACCACTCTGAGCATAGGCTTGCACCGAAAACACACAAACACCAACAAAGAGTCCGAAAGCAAAGGCGGTTGGTATACGAATAAGATGTTCTTTCATACTACTTTTTTGATTATGCATAAGGAGTACCTAATTTTAACACATCACACACACTGTTATTGACTATAAAAAATAATTGGGGGGATAGTCGATGGTTTGCTTAAACTATTGAGAATTTCTTCTTCAGTTTTTCCAGAATCAGCATTAATGGGTTGAGCTTTTGAAGGTTTACTCAGATCTTCCGCAATCTCACTTTCAGTCTTATTAAAACGAACAGGAGGCACTAAAGAAGGCTTACTGAGAGTATTTTGAATTTCTTCTTCTGTTAGTGGCTTAGGTCCAATATCACCACGAAAAAGTGCAATGATAATAAACCACCCAAGAAGAATTCCGCACAACAACACAAAAAGAACGGTAACTAATTTACCCTTTTTTTGCACAGGAGCCCCTCCTCCCATATACGGTTCTAATACAACTTCTCCCATACCAACCATTATACAAGCGCACGAAGAAAGCAGGAACGCCCACCTGTAGACAAACATACTCACCAAAACACAGAAAGGTTCCTTACTTGGAAACGTTACGATTTTTCAAAAGATGTACAGTAACAAGCAGCGGTGAAGCAATAAAAATTGAAGAGTACGTCCCGGCAACAATACCTATAATAAGCGCCAAAGAGAACAGTCTGGTGGCCTCTGGCCCCACAAAATAAAGAGCGATGAGAGACAAGAACGTTGTAAACGAAGTGTTAATTGATCGAGCAAACGTCTGTGCGACACTATTTCCTACAATAGTTTCAAACGGTGTCTTTCCTCCAGACAAAGAATCAACATGGAGGTTTTCACGAACACGGTCAAACACAACAATGGTATCGTGAACGGAAAAACCAAGAACAACCAAAAGTGCAGTCACAAAAAGCGTATCAATTTCAACACCAGCAAAATGGCCAAGATACGCAAAGACACCCGTCGGAATAAACACATCATGAAAGAGTGCAATAACAGCAATCACGCCGTACTTCCAAGAAGCGACCGGTTTTGAAACCTTACGAAAAGCAAAAGCAATAAATGCCACAATGGCAAGTAACACTAACCCGATAGAAAGAAACGACTTGTAAATTGCTTCTTTCCCAAGAAGAGGTCCGACCGAATCAATTCGAGCAACAGTACCGTACTTTGAAACAGCTAACAGAGCAGCCGTAACTGTTTCTCTCTCTTTTTCAGTAAGTGTCCGGGTTCGAAGTAAAAAACCATTATCAGTTTCTCGAACGGATGTTTCACCTAATTCCATCGAGGCAAGAGCCGAACGAACATTTTCTACCGTAGGAGGAACAAAGGTAACAGTCTCTGGAGCACTATACGTCATTTCAATAAGTGAACCGCCTTCAAAATCAATACCAAGCTTCATTCCCCACATCCACACAGAAGCAACCGAGGCTCCAATAAGAACAACAGAAAGTGCGTAGAAAATTTTTCGATGAATGATGATCCACATAAATTTAGTGATTCGTTAGGCCACAGGAAAACAAAAACTTCGCAAGCTTTCCTTCATTTTTAGGAACAATCGCTCGAAGCAATGTTCGTGACATAGTAAGCGCAGTAAACATGGAAACTAAAACACCGATCAAAAAGACGAAAGCAAACCCACGAATAACATTTGATGAAGCAAAATAGTACAAAATAACTGCAGTGATGATCGACGAAAGGTTGCTATCACGAATAGAAAGCCATGCTCGCGAAAAACCATGAGAGACAGCATCGCCAAGAGACGCCCCCTTCTTTCGTTCTTCTTTCATACGTTCAAAAATAAGAATATTGGCATCAACAGCCATACCAAGTGATAACACGAATCCAGCAATACCTGCTGCGGTAAGTGTTACAGGAATGAATTTAAACAAAGCGAGGTTAAATATGACATACGCAAAGAGTGCCACCGAAGCAACCACCCCCGGCAAACGGTACCAAAGAACAAGAAAGAGTGAAACGATCGCAAAAGCCATAATACCAGCTTTCACTCCCGCCCTTGTCGCCTCATCTCCAAGCGTTGGTCCAATTGATTGAGTTGAAAGAAGTGATACAGGGAGAGGAAGAGCGCCAAAATTCAAATCACGAACCAAAGTACGAGCCTCTTCAGCAGTAAACCTGCCACTAATAACCGCCTGCCCTCCTTCTATCTTCTCATTTATATTTGGAGCACTTTTTAAATCACCGTCGAGAAAAATAGCCAATGGTTTTCCAGCATTCTCTCCGGTAACTTTTGCAAACAAAGCCGCTCCTTCATCAGAAAAATTTAAAAGAACCTGAGGTTCACTTGTTTGGGGGTCAAAGGTAAGCTGCGCTCGTTTAACCATACGACCCGTCAAACCTGTAGATACACTAAACAACATTGCTGGCGTAACACTTGCCTGCGCCTCCGGGGGAAGTTTTGCAATCTCTTCGTTTTGTAATTTAAATTCAAGTGAAGGAGTTTTACCAATCATTGCAACTGCCTCTCCTACATCTGTAACACCCGGAAGTTCTACGATCAAACGATTGCTTCCACCCGCCCCTAACACTCCAGATCTTTCAACCTGAACAAGAGGTTCAGAAACACCAAACAAGTTTACGCGGCGCTCAATGACATCACGCAAACTTTCCATCGCAGTTGGAACCTCAGCAGGAGTCGTTGAAGCCGTATCAGCTTCATACACAAGATGAGTACCTCCATCAAGATCAAGACCAAGCTTAAAATTAAAAGAAGAATCGGATGCTTGTGTACCCACAACAAACCAAGCAACGAGAGCGCTACCAACAAGAACAAGGAAGGCGGTAAAAAAACGTTCTTTCATAAGATTAAAGTACGGCCATTATAACCGTTTTATACAGCTACGCAAATAGAAACCCGCTGTACCATACCTGGTACAGCGGGTTGTTTCAGCGATCGAGTCGTTCGACCCAGTTAACAAGCTGCCGCAAAACATAATCGCTCTCATCCGAAAGGTGAATCATGTGACCACAATCAACCTCAATCAAACGGGCGTCATGTTTGTCGGCAATTCGACGCTGGACCGCAAGAGAAAAAAAACGATCTTGCGTCGCCGCAAAGACTAGCATCGGAAGAGTGAGTCGTTTTACACGACACCTTCCAAATAATTCTTCGCGAATGATCCTCCCTGATTCCGGATACAAGACCGACCGGCCGAACTCAGCGCCCAAAAAATAGCGCGCATCTTGCGGGGCAAAATGAAACGCCCCACCACTCAACATTGCCCAAAGATAGCGTGGTTTCAAAGACCGCCACACAAAAGCGGGCCTTTCGTCCGGCGTACTGGAAAGAAGAATGCAGGAATGTATCCGACCAGCAACTTCCGGCAATGCAATCGTCAATTGAGCAACAAGCCCGCCTAACGATTGACCGACGAGACAAACCGGCGACGGTAGACTCTTGATCAACTCCGCCGTATCAGTGACCAAATCCAAAACAGAAACCCAACTTGGATCCCCGCCTGGTCCGTGCCCACGAAAGTTGGGATGAAAAACTTCGTACCCTCTTTCGCGTAATTTCCGAGCCCAAGGTTCAAATTGAGAACCTGAACCAAAAGCTCCATGCAAAAACAGAAATGTTGGTTTTTGATCTGCACTTATTTTCAAGCAACGACCTTTCTCCTTGGTTAATTGTTTCCTAGTTCTGAGTATAACATAAAAACTACCAATAAGTCAATAGGTAGTTTTTATGTTCGGAATCCGCTTATTTAATTTTCCAAATCTTTTTAAGTTCAGCGATACCCTTTTTGAATGTTACAGAGGGTTTCCACCCAAGAAGTTTTTTGGCGAGCGAGTGATCAGCCAGTGTATCGTGAGGTTCAAGACGAGCAGGAACATGCACAACAGGGCCACCTATCGCCATAGCCACCTCGTTAATTGATTGATTTTTACCGGCGCCAATATTTATAACTTCACCCTTCCCGACCTTCTTTGATTCGGCAGCGAGAACGTTTGCAGAAACAACATCATAGACATGGGTGAAATCTCTTGTTTGTGTACCATCTCCAGTAATTGTTATTGCTTCACCATTTTTTCGTTGTTGTAAAAATTTACCAACCACAAGAGCGTACGCCCCATCGGGATTTAGTCGAGGACCATAGACATTAAAGTAACGAAGTGAAACTGTTTCAAGTCCGTAAATTTGATACCACAAACGTGCGTACAATTCTCCAATATACTTTTGAAGGCCGTACGGACTTTTTGGCATGGCGGGCATTGTCTCAACAAGTGGTAATACTGGCTGATCACCATAGGCAGAACTCGATGCCGAATATACTAATCGCTTTACCTTCGCTTCACTTGCGGCAATGAGAACATTGAGTGTCCCTGTCACATTGGCATCGTTCGCCTCGAAAGGGTGTTCAATCGAAAACTGAACTCTTGGAAGTGCGGCAAGATGAAACACATAGGTTGCCCCACTAAACAAAGGTTTTATGTCTTTGAGATTTCTAATATCAGCTTGATGGAAAACCGCTTTCTTGTTTATATTTTCCTTCTTTCCCCCAATAAGATTATCGATAACAACAACCTCATACCCTCGATCAATGAGTTTATCAACAAGATTACTTCCAATAAAACCAGCACCGCCAACAACAACAGCCTTCACCCCTTTTTTCTTTTTAGTTTTCATACTTCAAAAATCAGCGCCCCACTCGCATCAAAAGGGTTTTAACCGTCTTCATAGCAATAACAAGATCAAGCACTAAAGATCTATTTTTTATGTAAAAAAGATCATAAGACAACTTTTCTTTTGTCTCATCCACGGCGACACCATGGTGAGGATGGTTTTCATGATAGAGCTGGGCCCATCCAGAAAGACCAGGTTTAATAAGGTGACGAATATTGTAGTACGGAATATGAGCTTCATACTGTTTAACTAATGAAGGAAGCTCTGGACGGGGCCCAATAAGTGAAAGGTCTCCTCGAAACACATTCCATAGCTGTGGCAATTCATCAATACGTGAGGTTCGAAGAAATGCACCCACTCGCGTCACTCGATTTGTATTACCTGGCCCATACGTGCCGGCATCATCTGTTGTCATAGAACGAAACTTAATCAACCTCATCGGTACATTATTTTGTCCAATTCTCTCTTGAAAAATAAATACTGGACCTCCATCTTGAATTTTTATAGCCAACGCAACAAAAGGATATAACACCAATGAAACCACAAAAAGAATTCCCCCGACAAACAAATCCATCATTCGCTTTGCGATATCGTACGCTGCATGAGGGGCATTAGAAATATTCTCCAAAAACCAATTATATTCAAGAAGAGAGATCGGAATACGATTAAAAATATCCTCATACAAACGATTCGCATCCACAAAACGAACATTTGAATAAATGAGATTATACAAGTGAGGCAGCATTGGCCCAACTTTTTTATTCCTTAAATCAACCGCAATCAAGGAAACCTCTTCGGTGTAAACCCGCTTTGCAATATCTTCATTGAAATCAAGTCCCTCTGTTTTATCCAAATCAATTGTAGACAAAAACTTAAACCGATACTGATTATTTCCATTTACCTCATCTCGTAATTCGCGCATCTCTTCCCCCGAACCAACCAGAATTGCCTGTTCTTTTTTCCCCGCACTCCATAAAGAGGGAGCAATTGTGCGCCACGCAAGAACTAAAGGAAAAGATACAACAAGATAAAGAAACAGATTTGTTTTTGGAGCAATACCAAAAAAAGGAATAAAGTAAAAAAACATGACAGCAATAACTGCGTTGATACCTTGAGCGGTAAAAACAACGGACGGTAATCTACGACGAAAAAGTGTTGTATGTCGTTCATAGAGACCAGCTGTAAAAAAAACAATAACCCAGACACCAAACAAAATTGAAAATGGTTGAATATGTACAAAGAATAATGACCGATCAGGCGTACCTTGGTAACGCAAAAGCAGCACAAACCATAAAGAAAGTGCAAATATAACAATATCTCCTAAAAACAGCAGGAGTGCCTCACGGCGACTCGAAAGTGTCATAAGAACAAGTATACCCACCAATGGCAAGGCTGCAACCAAAAATTTATTTTGATAAATTCAAAATACATGGTATAGTTTTTGAATTGTGCAGCCTCAAAAAAAAAGGAAAATACTCTTTGCAATTACCAAGGGAAATTGGGGCGGCGCCCAACGGTACGTGTTTGACCTTGCAACAAATCTTCCAAAAGATCTTTTTGAAGTTGTCGTTGCCCTTGGCCAAGGCTTTGCCTTGAAAGAAAAACTAGAAAAATCTAGCGTTCGAGTTATTGAATTTCAATACTGGCAAAGAGATATCCGCTTTTTTGATGAAATCCGTTCCTTCTTTTCACTCATAAAACTCTTTCGTACAGAAAAACCAGACATTGTTCATCTCAACTCTTCAAAAATTGGAGGGCTTGGTTCTCTTGCCGCTCGGATTGCACACGTCCCAAAAATTATCTTTACCGCGCATGGGTGGCCCTTTCAAGAAAAGCGCCCCGCCCTTGTGCGTGGCATTTTATGGATTGCCTCATGGATTACCGCCCTCCTTTCAGATACCACTATTTGTGTTTCTGAAAATGATCTGGGTCTCGCTCAAAAAATGCCTTTTGTTGGTAAAAAATCCTTGCGCATTTATAACGGCATAGATCAAATAACTTTCGGTTCGGGAGATATCATTCGAAAAAAATTTCCTGCAGGTGCACACATTACTGGTACCGTTGGTGAATTAAATAAAAATAAAAATCAAAAAGTTTTACTTGAACAAGCCCACAAAAACCCCGCTATGTACGTAGCCATTGTCGGCGAAGGAGAAGAACGAAAAAACCTCGAGGAAAAAATTAAAGAATACCATCTCGAAGATCGAGTAAAACTGTTTGGATTTTTACCATCCTTTGAGGTATTAAAGGGTTTCGATCGTTTTGCTCTTCCTTCACTAAAAGAAGGCCTACCGTACGTCCTTCTGGAAGCAAAACTTGCCGGTCTTCCTATTGAAGCTAATCGCGTTGGCGGCATTGGCGAAATTTTAGACAAAGAAATGAGTGAATTTTCACTTGAAAAAATGATAAAAGAAACAGCGGCTGTGTATCTTTCAAAACCTATTTTGGATCAATAAAATCAGCCGATGCCATTTCTCGGTGGGCAACTCGACGGTACCGGCCCATACCCATCACAATACCTAAACCAATAAATTCAGTGAGTAAATGAGATCCTCCGTAGCTCATGAAAGGCATCGTAAGACCGGTAACCGGCAAAAGTCCGATATTCATACCCACATGAATTGTAAAGTGAGCCAAAAGAAAGATGGCAAAACCAACACCAAACAATGTTTCAAAATTTGAAGCGCCGAAATATGCCGTTTTAAGTATCCGATAGAGTAACAACGCAAATAATGCGAGCAATAAAACGACACCAACAAACCCCCATTCTTCAGCAAAGGCGGCAAAAATAAAATCCGTTTCATATTCGGGTAAAAACTGAAGCCTTGATTGTGTTCCAAAACCAACGCCCTTACCCAAAAGCTCTCCCGAACCAACAGCAATTGTTGATTGATACGCGTTATATCCTGCACCCCGAATATCAGCCAGCGGCGAAATGAAGGTTAAGATACGCTGCTTTTGATACGGAGCAAACACACTCGTCCACAACACAGTAAATGAAATAATGCCTGCCAACATAACAAACGCGAGGTGACGTTTGTTCATACCGGAAACAAGCACCATACCAAACCAAATTAAAAACATTATAATTGCTGACCCAAAATCTGGTTGAAATAAAATCAGTGCAAAAAATACAGCCGCGTAAAGGCCTGAAATAAGCACATGAACAGAGTTCCCAATTTCAACATGTCGGCGCGAAAAATATTTCGCCAACATAAGAATCAGAACTATCTTTGCCGGATCTGATGGCTGAAACGAAAACCCTGCCCAAGAAAACCAACTTTGAGCACCATTAACCGTTGTCCCAAAAACAAGAAGCAATAAGAGCAGTGAGATGATAGTGCCATACAACGTTACAACAACCCATGTTTTACGAAGCGGTCGGTAATCAAAACTTGCACACACAATGGAAGCAAAAAACGAAACACAAATCCACATTAACTGTCGTGCAAATAACCCACCTTCAGTAGAAAAAGAATGCATGGTCACAAGCCCTGCCCCAGCAATGAGCAGAGCTGCACCTAACGCTAAAGCATCAAGCGACGCAATAAGATTTTTCCCGTAAATAAAAAGGGGGCGTAAAAACATTAAGGAAGACGAATCTTAATAATTAACCCCAGGGAAAAGATGCGCATTAATATCAATACTTGACGTATTCGCCTTACGACAAATTGATGTTGCAATCGCCCGATAAATAGTCGCGAGTGTCATAGGAGTTGCAGCACCATAATAAGATCCGGAACCTGTTGAAATCTGACGTAAAAAGTATTCATTCAATTCAGTACCAAGACCAATGGAATAAATGAGGACCCCTTTTTCTTTTAGACTATCAGCCACGGACAATGCATAACGCTCACCGAACACAGGATCACCATCACGCTTTGGATAATTTGCCACACCATCAGTTAATAAAACAACAACGCGCTTTGAATCTGGATTATGTCGAGTTGAAAATAATTCTTCCTGGGCGCGCTCAAGCGCGTCACCAATGTTTGTTTGCTGGGTAACACCTTTACCGATCTCAATACGACTTATCGCTTCTTGAACACGCACATGATCTGACGCCAAAATCTGATCAGGAGGATTCGACGCTGCTGTGGCAAAAGAAATAACAGAAGCCTGATCTTCTGGTGCCAAAAGTTTTACAAACTCCTCTGCCGCTTTCTTCACATCGGTCAGCGGCTGCGGCGGAGTAGAACGATCATCATCCATACTACTTGAACGATCAAGAAGAATTGCCACATCAGCCGGCGATTCACAATACCCTATCTCAACCGGAAATGGCTGCGGCCAAGTAAAGGAAACATTAGTCGAATCATTTGGTTCAAGAATATCTACCGTTGTTTTTGAGGCAGCAATAGCATTCCCGCCTTTATCAAAAACCACCGCAGTTACAGGAACAGCCTTCACAGGAATCGTCCCATTATTACGAAGAGTGGCCTCAAGCCGAGGACGGATTTCTTCCCCAGACAAAACACGATTCGAAACAACAATTTCAGGAGGGTTCGAATCCATTTTTTTAAACACTGGAAGTTCGGTAAATGAAAATACAACCTTCGCAGGATTACGCTCAACCAAAAATCCACCTTCAAAAATAGTAAGACTTGCTCGTGGGCGAATATCTATTCTTCCACGCCGATCAGCAATCAGTACACCCTGCGAATCATACAACTGAAAAAGATATGGGACACCTACGGCACCCGAAGTATTATTTGGATTTTGAATATGGGCAGCAACACTCCACAGAGACGACGTTACTTCAAATTTTTGCGTCCAATCCACAATAAAAGGAAGAGAGTCATTTGGACAAAGCAAAGAACACGGCCCTCCGCAATCAGGACCAGCCTCACCTTGATTTTGTTTCGTATCAAAACAAGAAGGTGGTTCGTATATATATATGGCTAACGGTACACCAATAAGAACAAGAAAAAATACAAAAATACCAGAAAGGTATAGTGCCCGACGTCTCATTGCCCAAAGAATCATGGATACAGTATACCCTGTGAGATAACGACACGCATATAATTAGGAACACATAAAATTGCTTCCTATACGATTTACTGACTAAACATAAATCCTATCTCGCGAAGCATACCCGCCCCACAAAACCTTTTTTGATATATCATCGATAAATCAAAATAACCATCCAGAACAAAAAACCAGCGCTCATCTGGTTTTTTGTTATATTTTTTGATTAAACACTCTGTGTTGGCGACTACCTACTCTGGCCCTTTCGGACTACCATCGGCACTACGGCGCTTAACTGCTCTGTTCGGAATGGGAAGAGGTGTACCCACCGCGTCAAATCACCAACACACAATACTCAATCAACAGTTTTCAAACCGTCGGTTTCGAGTCCTTTCTTTTTGAAAAGATCTACAAAAAAATAGGTCCCAAACGGCCAGCACACAAAAGCTAGCCGTTTGGGTATCGAGTGCTCGGCCTGCCTGAACGAGCGCCCGAAACCCACGGTTTGAAATAGTATGAAGGATGCTTACTTTTTTGAGAACAACGCTTTTAAAAGCGAAGTGATTACCATATTTCCTAATAGGAATTGGCTAATTAGTACTCCTCGGCTAAACACATTACTGTGCGTACACCTAGAGCCTATCAACGTAGTCATCTTCTACGAGCCTCAAACGATTCCTAATCTTGGAGACGGCTTCCCTCTTAGATGCTTTCAGAGGTTATCCGTTCCGAACATAGCTACGCTGCGATGCCCTTGGCAGGACAGCAGCCAGACCAGAGGTTCGTTCATTTCGGTCCTCTCGTACTAGAAATGAATCTCCTCAAGAATCAACGCCTGCAGTAGATAGGAGACCAACCTGTCTCACGCTTCTTATCATCTATTACTAGATGGAATGGACTATACCTTTGCCTTTTATGCTTTCGCACAGTCAGGCAATCAACATGTAGTCTCTAGGGGTCAAAAAATACTTACGTACTTTCCGTTCCCTCGGAATTGCCCTCGCGTATCTCACGCGGTCGGGTTTTACCGATATCAGTCAATATTTCTCCCACACATCCATTTACGGACATGCTCTACGGGAAAGACATACATATTTCTATGTATGACCGCCATGATTTCAGATTTAATAATAACAGTAGATATTTCACATATTCCTCGCGGTTCAGACTGTCCAAAACACGATTTTACTCATGCCCTGAACGGTCTGAACCCAGCTCGCGTACCTTTTTAATTGGCGAACAGCCAAACCCTTGGGACCTTCTCCAGCCCCGGGATAAGGTGAGCCGACATCGAGGTGCCGAACTCCGCCGTCGATTTGGACTCTTAGGCGGAACTAGCCTGTTATCCCCAGAGTAGCTTTTATCCGTTAATCTCTGGCCGCGTCGAACGCGTACCATCGGTTCACTATGTTCTGCTTTCGCACCTGTTCGAGATGTACCTCTCACAGTCAAGCTGGCTTATGCCATTGCACTATCGGCACGGTTTCCATTCGCGCCTAGCCAACCTTAATAAACTCCTCCGTTACGTTTTAGGCCTTGCTGTTACCTTTGTGTCACCACAAAGAGCGGACTATACATTCATCCTTGTTGGATGGTTGGGTTGTAGTCTCTACGGGTTCCATTAAAAAATAATGGATTCCCTCGGAATTGTCTCTTCCTCTTTGAGAGAGATATTTTCCGATATAACCAACTTATTCGATCGCGATTACTCGCGAAAGTCCCCCTATTATTTTTTTATTTCGCAGGTGGATTAAACCTGCCGGAGGCGCCATAGTTTGAGGACACGAAAAAAATTTCGCATCCTCAAGGATAGCGCCCCACCAAAACTGCCCATCAGGTAGTGTCCCCCGCCGTTTTTGCCGCCGGGGTTAGAAAATACATCACTTAAGAACGGTGTTTCATCGACGAGTCCACGGCATCCGAAAACACCGCTTCAACCTCTACCGTCTACGCTACGCATAAGAAACGTATCCTCAATACCAAACTACAGTAAAGCTTCTGGGGTCTTTTCGTCTAACTGCAGGTAACCGGCATCTTCACCGGTATTGTATTTTCACCGGGCGAGTCTCCGAGACAGTTGCTCAGTCATTACACTATTCGTGCGCGTCAGAACTTACCTGACAAGGAATTTCGCTACCTTAGGACGATTATAGTTATCGCCGACATTCACCAGGGCTTATATCAATCACCATGTAACCTTACGATCACACAACGTCGATATTTGACCTTCTGGCATTGGTCAAGTGTCACCCCCTATACATCCACTTACGTGTTCGCAGGGAGCTGTGTTTTTGATAAACAGTTGCCAAGCATACTTTCGCTGCGCCCCTATCTTTACGATAGGGGAGGCCTTATCCCGAAGTTACGGCCACTTTTTTGCCGAGTTCCTTGGAGACCCCTCACCCGTTCGTCTTGGTCTACTCGACCTGATCACCTGTGTCGGTTTTGCGGTACGGTTTTCGATCGGTTGTGCTTAGAGGGTTTTCTTGGAAGCCTGCTTTGTCGAATTCTCCACGGTTGCCCGTAAATTTTCCACGTTGCTTTCGATTGTCATTAAAGACAGACTTCCGGATTTACCTGGAAATCAACTACGCAACATGAACACAAATCCAATAATGTGCTCGACATACTAGACTCCGTCACCCCATCGCACCGATCGAAAGTCACGGAATATTAACCGTGTGTCCATCAGTTCCGGCATTCGCCATCACCTTAGGACCGACTAACCCTTGGACGATTGTCGTTGCCAAGGAAACCTTGATCTTTCGACGTGCGGGATTCTCACCCGCATTGCGGTTACTTGTGCCAACATTCTTACTTCTCGACGCTCCAGCATGGGTCACCCCTTTGCCTTCACTGCAGACGAGAATACTCTCCTACCGCTTACAGACTTCATTGAGGATCCCAGCACGACAAAGTCATGCTGGGAAATACAGTCGGAGGGAAGGTGTAAGTCTCTCTAGCTTAATGAGGGCCGTTATAGTTACGGCCGACTAAAGCGAGAATACCTCCCCTCCGACAAAAGAACAAAAAAATAAATTTGGAGCGCGAGGCTGGACTCGAACCAGCGACCTCACACTGAAAGGTGTGATGCTCTGCCACTGAGCTACACGCGCCCAAAAAATTTCCTCAATGAAGTCTGCAAGCCCTCAGTTTCGGTACTACGCTTAGCCCCGATTATCTTCGGTGCGAAATCTCTAAATAAGTGAGCTGTTACGCTTTCTTTGAATGATGGCTGCTTCTGAGCCTACATCCTTATTGTCTGAGAAATTTCACCTCCTTGTGATGCACTTAGCGTAAATTTAGGGACCTTAAATTGAGATCCGGGCTGTTTCCCTTTTGACCAGTGGAGCTTAGCCCCCACGGTCTTACTGCCGTGCTCTAACTTCCGGTATTCGGAGTTTGATAGGTCTAGCGAGTTTTCACCCTGTCTAGACCTTCCAGTGCTCTACCCCCGGAAGGAACACACGACGCTATGCCGAAACATATTTCGGAGAGAACCAGCTATTACCAGGCTCGATGAGCTTTTCACTTCTACCCACAAGTCATCCGAGAGTTTTGCACGGCTCACCGGTTCGGGCCTCCCTTTTGATTTCTCAAAAGTTCACCCTGCTCATAGGTAGCTCGCTCTGGTTTCGGGTCTGATGCATGCCACTAACGCGCTATTCACACTCGGTTTCCCTACGGCTCCGTCGGATTAACCGACTTAACCTAAACGCGGCATACAACAACTCGTTGGCTCATTCTTCAATAGGCACGCCGTTGCGGACTGCACACCGCAAACGATTTACATCGCTCACGCTGTGCAGCCCGCTTCGACTCCTTGTAGACGTATGGTTTCAGATCTATTTCACTCCCCTTGCCGGGGTTCTTTTCACCTTTCCCTCACGGTACTTGTTCACTATCGGTCTCAAAAAATATGTAGCCTTACCGGTTCGTTCCGGCAGATTCCCTCAAGCTATTCGTGTCTTGAGGTACTCAAGAATAATGACAAAGAAGATGTGATGATTTTCATCTACGGGACCGTTACCCTCTTGGGTTCAGCTTTCCAGCTGATTCGATTAACCACACATTTTGTAACTTCTCTCACTTAATAAAAAGTGACGTCACTACCTTACAACCCCCGATCTGCACTTCACAGCGCATTGAAGCACTGTGAAGTGAAGATCGAGTTTGGGCTTCTCCGGTTTCGCTCGCCGCTACTAACGGAATGACATTTGTTCTCTTTTCCTCCGGGTACTGAAATGTTTTAGTTCCCCGGGTATGCTCCTTTTACTTGCGTAAAAGATTATTTGTATTCCTACAGATAGGGTTTCCCCATTCGGAAATCTTCGGATTAACGGTTGCTAGGCACCTCCCCGAAGCATATCGCCGCCATGCCGCGTCCTTCATCGCTTTTTTGAGCCAAGGCATCCACCATACGCCCTTCATATTTCCTATTAGGAAATATGGTAACCACTTCCCGACCCGCTACAAACGGATCGAGTCGTTCTCAGTTTATTTTTATTCGCCACAGACATTTGCTATGCCTGCCACGAATTCCTGCATCCTTCATATCCAACTACGCGACAAGACCCACTCAAATCGAAATGGTTAAATCGCATGTTGGGATGGACTCCAGTTTCCTCTCGGAATCTGTTTGTAATCCCGGGCCTCAGCCCAAGCTACAGAGCCATTTTTCAAAGTTTGGTCATTCTGAATCCCTCCTCCCTTCTCACGAAAAACGCTCCGTTTCCGGAGCGACCACGAACCACGCTAACGCGCTTATCGCTTTCGCTCGAGAGGGTTAGGGTAATGCAACATATAGGGTGTTCTCCAGTATACGCATAGGGTTTTTCCTGTCAAATCTAATACGTTAGTAACCAGAAAGGCAAAACCATCCAACTAGAAAATATTGACAAAAATCATTTATATAGTTAAATTTTACCGAAAAATAGCACCCCTCTTGAACTTCAAAACATACTTTCAAACTCTCATTATTTTCTCGACAAAAATAGTTACTCCTCGTAAAAACCGTCCACTGATACGCTCAGGGACGGTTTTCTTATTCTCACCTCTACTCTCTGTTCTCTAATCCTTCTTAATTTCGCCTCTCAATTTTTCAATATATCGTGCCGCCGCTTCTTGACCACCAAGACCAAATGAGAGTCCGACGCCAAGAGCAATAGCGATGACAATTCCTTGGAACAAGGCCTGAACAATTTCTTGTGCAATACCTAGCTCGAAAAGAGCGGCAACCAAGGCAAAAATCCAAATCGCCCATTTCGCAACCGTACCAAGAAGGTTTGATGTCTTCACACCGGCAGCCTTCCCCGCCCCAACGATTGCCTTCTGTGCCGCTTCCGCAATAAGAGCCGCTGCGAGAATAATCAAAACGGCACTAATCGCATTTGGCAAAAAGGTTGTCGCAATTTTTGTAAGGAACGACGTTACTTCATTGAGGCCCATAATTGAAAGAGAAGCAACAAGAAAGACCACAATAATAAGCCAGCGAATCAACAATCCTAAAAATTTTCCAGCATCAAGACGAAAACCTGCCCGAGAAACAACCTGATCAATCTTCATTGCCGCTAACGCCCTGTCTACTTTCACCGCTCGAACAATTTGAACGACTAATCGTTCAACTAACGCAGCAAAGACCCAACCGGCAATAAAAATAAGAATTGCAGTTATTAACTTTGGCAATACGGTTACAAGCCCAGCAACGACAGACTGATATGAGCTTTGCAACGCACCCGTAAGAGCAAGAGATGTTTGTTCCATAGAATGAAATGCTACATGAAAACAGAATATGTTTCCTTTATTTGTTAAAACCTACTTCAAGTATACTCCGGAGCAAGCAGCCAGAAAACTCTACCCATGCCGCTCCTTTACCCCGACCCGATCAAGAATAGTTCGGTGCGGATAATCCAAAACGTCACGGACAAGTTTATCAAATACACCGAGTCGGTATTTAAAATCATCCGTTTCAAGGATTGCATAACGCAACTCTTTCCCAATCTCAGCTTCAAGCGATTTTACTACATTCAAAATAACCTTCTCCTTAAGTCGATCACCGACCACAAAAAGATCAACTCGCGATTCTTGATTTTGAATAAATATCCCCGCAATAGCGACAAACTTAAGAACACCTGCCCGACCAAGCCGTCTTGATATATCACTATCTTTAAACAGAACACTGTGAACAAGAAGATTTCGAAGTTCAGGAAGATAAGGAAACGATTCATCAAGCTCAAAACCATTTACTCGTTTACGTACCTCTATACGATCATCGCCTTTAAAAAAAGCACGACGTTTTATAAAACCAGCGTTCTCTAACATTCTCACATCTTTCTTTACTTCTTCCGCTGACACCACCGAACGCTTTCCAATATCTTCAATATCAAAAGGAACCCCGGCATTAAACAGAAAAAGTCGCATAATCTTCACCTTACCGATGCTACCAAAAAGTTTTCCTAATGTTTCCATCCGCTTAGAAAGCAGTTAATTGTGTAATAGTTCAAACAAGAATAATTGCAGTATCAATCTTTTTTCAGGATGCGGGTATTCTAACAAACAAGTCCCCATTGGCTCCATTGACACACCTTTTTTACGGGAGTATGGTTTTGATTAGGAGCTCTTTTCATGGAAAACTGTCATGTAACCTTTACATTATCACCGCTGGAGACGCTCATGTTTCTGCGACGTTTCTACAAGGCACTTCTTCGAATAAAGTGCTGTAGTCCAACTATCTACTCAATTGTCCGCCCCTTTGTTAAACGATTTACCAAAAGTATCTCCTTTGAACTAAAAACAGTATCCTCACACAAAGAGATTGCTGTTCCATGGAGTATATGGGTAATGGTGGCCCCTCATTCGGGAGCCGGTATCACCCAATGTTCATGGAAAGAAACGTTAGGCGCTGATGCCATCGAAAAAGTGAGACTGGAAATGAAGCGCGAGCTCACCACAATAGCACCTATACCAGCCCAAAAAAGAAGCCTTGTTCGTGTGCAATCAACAACCGAACAGACAGCATCTTTAAGAGTTCCAGCTTTTGCGCTTACGTGATTCTCTTTTTTAGTTTTCCATGCAAGTTAAAACTCACCCACAGATCGTTGGTGGGTTTTTTTATTTATTTTCAAAAACGAAAAAACTGCCCGAAGGCAGTTTTTTCGTACAGTATGTAATCTGTCTTTATTTGAATGCAACTTTTGCACCTGCTGCCTCGAGATCTTTCTTCAACTTATCAGCATCTTCTTTCTTCATACCCTCCTTGATAACCTTTGGAGCGGCATCAACAAGATCTTTTGCTTCTTTCAAACCAAGTGCGAGTGCCTCTTTGACTACCTTAATAACAGCAATCTTTGTTGCACCAGCATCAACGATTTCAACATTAACTGTTGATGGGCCTTCCTCTGCTGCACCTGCTGCACCTGCTGCCGCTGGAGCTGCAACTGCTGCTGCTGAAACACCAAACTTCTTCTCAAAAATCTTTACAAGCTCATTAAGATCCAAAACTGACATCTTCTCGATTTCAGCCACAATCTTTTCAAACTTTGCAGGAACAACTACCTCACCTTCAACTTTTACTTCGTCTGTCATAAATTTTTATTATTAAGTGAAATTTTTTAAATACTTACGCTGTCTTCTTTTTCGCTACCTCATTCAACGCGATAACAAAACGCTGTATCGGAGAATTGATGATGTTCACAAACATACCACGTAACGTTGGGATTGATGGGATAAGAGCGATCTCCATCATACTTGCAGCATCTTTATACACTCCATCAAAGATACCGCCGAGAATCTTTACTTTGTTATCAAGTTTCTTCCCTGCAACAAGCACTTCACGTGCTGGTGCAATCAAATCATCACTGAAGGCAAAAGCAATTTGTCCCATTAAGGTAGGAGCTGCTCCGCTTACCTTTGAACCTGCAAGAGCTTTCTCAGCAATCGATTTTTTGACAACTCGGTAGGAAACTCCTCCCGCCTTCATCTCACGTCGCATTCCTGAGACGTCAGCAACCGTCACACCATTGAAACTTGCAAACACAACTGATTTTGAGCTTGCTAACTGTTTTTCAAGGTCCAAACGTACTGCTTCTTTCTCTTTTCGTGTCTTAGCCATTCGATTTATAGTCCAACTGTTCTAATAAAAAACGACCCAAAGGCCGTGAGAGATCACCCTTCAATAAAGAAGAGTTTTCGCCTCGGTGAGAAATTAAGCCGTTTTCGGCACTCACTGTCTTTAGCCTTACAAGGAAGATACTACCAGGTAAACCTATTTTGTCAAAATATAAAAAACCGCCTCACCTCTACCAGGGAGAGCGGTTATAATACGCGATATTCAACTTCACTGCTTCGAAGCAAGGAGCTTCGAGACAGCCCTCTGAATTTCTTGTGTCACCAAAATTCCAAGCACTGGACTGTTCCGCTCCCGAGTACCCTTGACCGGAATCGAAAGCCACTGACCGTGCCGATAAAAGTAACCCGGATCAACAAGATCACTTGAGAGTTTCGACCTATGAGTGAAAAAAGCCAAATGAAGTTGTTGTTCGGTAAAAAACCCATTCCAATGACACGCCACCGTCCTCTCCTTATCGCAAAGAGAGTAACTCACATCCCACACCCGATCAGATCGATCATTGAAATGCACAGGATTCTTGTGCCGAATGGTCATCGTCGCCCCATCCCCATTACCAATGGTAAGCGTCCGCGTTGGAATGTTGAGACCCTCCACCACCATCCTCGCGGCCGACGGATGAATCCACAGTGGCCGATTTGAGACAGGGGAGGATCCGGCACGAGCCTGCCGTGACAAAGCCCTTCTTTCTGAAAGAGACATAGCAGAAACTACTCGACGAGCTTCATCTGAATTTTCCAAAACACTTTGTACAGAAGTTCCACCTTGTAACCTTTGCTCCCTCCAATCATGGAACCCCGGATCAGGCGAAGTGACATCAATCGGTCTTTTCCCCCAATCATCAACAATGGCATGTAGCGGTATTCTTTTCATAGTTTTCCTTTACAAAGAACCGTTGCCTGAAGTGATATCAGGACACCTTTGAGGAAATTACTACACAAAAAACAATGCGTCAATCAAACGCATTGTTTTTTGTGTAGCTTTTTACTCCTTCCTTAACGATCAAGTTCAGCAAGTAACACCTTAAAATCAAGCGCGAATGCTGGAATTGCTTTTATCTGAGCTTCACCAAATGCCCGTGCTTTCGTTTTGTCTTCCATAACAAATCGATAAAAATCAAACAGTTGTTGATTGATATACCATTCAGCAGGATTAATTTCTAAAGCCTTTTTATATTCCGCTTCAGCTTTCACTAAATCTTTCAGATGCCAACCATACACATACGCCAAATTTGCATGTGGTAAAGAACTCTTCGGGCGAAGCGCTGCAGCATATGTATACGCAGGAATTGCGGCCTTATGATCTCCAACTGAAGAAAACGTAAGTCCAAGTTCTATCCAATTTTCAAAATTAAGATGATCTTCTCGGAGCCTTCCTTGAAGCTCAGCTATTTTCAGCGCACCATTCTCTTTTCCAGGAGAAACCGCAAATGGTCCAAAAACTGGCTTATGAGTTAAATCAGGGACAGGAATCGTTGGAATGACATCTTCTGCTGTGTCATAACTGACCTCAACACCAGTTCCCGGAATTGTCGTTGCTTGCTTGTCGGTTGATGTAGCAATCTCTCCACTAGGTATCGTTTGTTGTACACTTTCACCATGAGGAAGCGCAACATATGCACCCACACCAAGTGCACCCATAACCACAACCAGAATAATTATTTTTTTTGTCTCCATATAGGAACATTATACACAATGAGCATATCTCGCAAACATTTTAGGCAACAAAAAACCGCCCGGTAAGGGGCGGTTTTTTGTTGATCACCCGACCTTCGCGTTACGCGAAAGGTTTAGGGCCACAAGAGATCAAGTTAGTTTGTTGCTGTCCAAGTCTGAGCTGTAAAGCTTTGGCCAACGGCTGGGAAGCCTGGGAGACCATAACTATTTGACCAGTCTTGGTTAGCATTTACTGCTGCCGTGTTTGCTGGAGTCGTTGTTGAGAACGGAGTCCAGAGGAAGCGAGCATTTGACGTTGTATCCCATTCTACGATACCGGCAAGCATCGTTGAAGATGTTGCAATACCTGGAATGATTGTCGAAGGGAATGCTGTATCTGAGAGCAATGCGATCGAAATCTGATCGGTACCGCTGCCAGGAACGTAACTGCCAGCTCTCAAGATGTAAGTCTTTGAGCTATTAGCAGGAACAATTCGGGCAGTTGAAGTATCGTCGAAGTTGATCGTAATTGTTGTACTAGCAACAGCTGATACCGGTGTAGCATTAGCGGCTACTCCGTCACCATAAAGTGTGAAGCCTCCAACTACATTAGCCCCTGAAACTGCGAGTGAGAATGTCGTGCGATCAATGACCATGTCACGAGCATTCGGGTTTGTAACAACAAACTTGTACGTATCTCCGCCAAGTGCGAAGGTACCTCCGTTTGAAGTAACAGCAACTGTAGGAACAGTTCGAACGATTCGGATACCATCAGGAGAAACATCTGTGGTTGTACCACCTGAAATGTTTGTACCTGAGAGAGCTCCAACACCGTAGTTACCGTTAATACCATTGTTACTGCCGTCGTATGAGACAACAACATATGAACCTGGAACACCTTCTACCGCACTGTGTGGAGCAAGATCACCCTTTACAGTAACCGTCACCGAGTTGCCAGAATTTGACAACATGATTCCGTTACCTGAAAGAGTTGAGGTTGCCCATGAGCCGAGCGAGAGACCGAACTGTGCTGAACCAATCTGAGTAGCACCGTTCCAAAGAGTTACCTGGTTGTTTACAAGATCAGCTGCGCGACCGTTCGTGAGCTGAAGAGCAATTTGGCGAAGCCAAATGTCCTCGTTTGTACCTGCTGAGAACTGGAAGGCACCAAGTGTAACACCTGTTGCACCAGCCTGAGCAAGCTTGTACGTAATTGAAGTATCTTTTGAAACTGTGTACGAACCACCGGTTGCGGCGGTCATTGTATTACCAGTTGAATCAGAAAGAGTTTCAACAACCGTCTGACCTGATGTCAAACCAGTAGCTGCTGTGTAACTAGTCTGTTGATCTGAGTCAAGACCCCACTGAACAGAACCTGAAGTTGCTGCGGTAGAAACGTTACATTTCAAAGAAACGGTCTTTGATGAACCCTTTGAAATAACGAGTCCTGTACCATCAAAACTAAAGGCTGTTGTTGAAGAGTTAGCTGTTGGATTTACAAGGTTACTACCCGAAGTAACCGCTGCAGCGCCATCAAAGAGCTGACAGTTTGTAAGATGTGTAGGAGAAACAGTAATCGCGTTTAGAGCAAGAGGAATCGATGTTACGCGAATATCTTCACCTGACTGAGAAGCATCGAAGATGTATCGAGCAAATTCAAATCCTTGTGAACCAGCAATGACGTTTCGAGCCGTCGGCTGCGATGAAACACTAACCGAAAGAGCTGACGTCTTAACTGTCATAGTAGAAGCTGTTACAGCACTTGCTGGAGCAGCTGTAATTGAATTGTTCGTGTTTTGACCAGTGATTGTTGTCCAACCCGTATTAGGAGTACTTGCAACAGAAACTGTATCACCTGAAGCAAAATCCGTAGACAACTTAGCTTTTAGCTGAAGCTTAGTTACTCCAACTGGGAAAGTTACTGTATCAGAGAACGTAATAGTACCAGCAGTTGATGTTGCTGTTCCAGACCCATCAACAGGGCCAGCGACAACTGCACCATTTCCATCAACGAGAGTTACTTGCTCAAGATCGGCTGGCGCAGAAGCTCGATTGTATGCACCTCCAGCAATTGTAACGTTAAATACTATTTGTCCGACTGAAACCGGTTCACCTCGAACATCTACAGTGAATCCACCTATTGTCTGATTCTGAACATTTACTGCAATGTTTTGTGCAGCAACGGTTGAGTCAGCAGCAACAGTGATATTACCTGTACTAACAGTTACAACGTAACCGTCAAACCAAGGATCTTCACTGCCTGTGAAGTTTCCGTTTGATGTTTGTGTTGGGATGATACCAAAGCCGTAAGTCTCACCGATAACACCTAGGTCTGCTCGCTTTGCGATATCAAATGCGATATTGCGCTGTGAACCGCCAATGATGTCACCCTTGATTGAGATATCCTTTCCAAAACCCTTGTCAAGCAAGATGCCTGTACCGAAGGTTGAAGTAAGATACTTACCATCTGATGAAGCTACAACATCATATGCTGTACCATCAACATAGGTTTTCAAGTTAGCAAGATCTGAAATTGAAGCTGAGCCAGTCTGATTCCATCGAATCGACTTAACAACAACTTTCTCAGTTGAACCTGCAGTAACTCGGAATGAAGAGAAGGTGTACCCTGTGGTACCAACTTCTTTTGTCTGGTTACCGCCTGGATCTGTTGATCCGTTCTGAACAGTTACTGAACCAATAGTAAGAGTTCCGTTAACTGTTTGGGCTGTTCCAGTGATTGGAAGTGAACCCGTAACAGTTGCAGGAGTATTTACACCAACAACTGAAAGAGTTGCGATGTTTCCTGCACCAACAGATGAACCCATGTTACCAGCAATGGTATACGTTCGTGACTGACCTGCTGGAATAGTAAGAGGCTCTGTCAAAGTAGCCTGGTTGTTTGAGTTAAGTGTTTTTGCAACACCAACCTGTGTACCGTTGCTGTCAAGCAACACAACTCCTGCAAAGTCTGAGTTGGTTGAAGGACCGCCACGCTCAACAACAATGCCGTTGACACGAACGTCTCCATCATAGCCAGCTGTGAAAGTGACTTTGGTGAAAGGAACGCGTGCTGCGTTGGCTGGTGCCAATGATGCAGCTGGCTGAGCTCCTGCAGTGACCGTAAGACCAGTACCTGTTGGAACTGGAGTTGAAGGTCCGGTAGGGCCGCCAGTTGTTGGGCCACCTGTTGAAGGTGTACTCATTGCATTCAATTTAGCGCGAGTTGCTGCACCAACGAAGCCTGTTCCTGTCGAGAGACCGACTGGAGCCAAAACTTCAGAAGCGTACATGTTCTGGAACTTTACAACCGCAGCTTTGGTCGCAGGACCAAATGTTGAGGTCTCATTTCCAGGAGAACCAGCGCCTGATGTTGAAACTTGAGTTGCAGGATTCATGTTCAAAACCTTTTGGAGGTTCATAACATCAGTGCCTGTGTCACCTTGTTTCAAGTTGCGACTAAATACATAGCCCATACCAGTTGAAGGACTTGAAGGTCCACTCGATACTGTTCCGAGCTGTGCCTGGAGAGCTGAGATTGTTGCGAGAAGACTCGAGATTTGTGCCTGGAGTTCTTCTGCTGTCGCTGCTTGCGCTGGCGCAACTGCACCACCGAAAACAAATGACACGACCATTGAAAGGCCGAGCAACCCACCAACGAACTTACTCGTCTTTGAGTTTTTTGTGATATTCATAACGAAACTAAACTTCTAATAACTTCTAAATCTAACTTGTAATCTTATACGGACAGAAGTTACGCATTCCCTCTTCGACGTGAGAAAGGAACACGCTTGTCACTACACGTTATTTATTTTGACTTTCATCAAAACAAAAACATGTTGACCCACTAATCATCTTGCACCTTTGAAAGTGCAGATAATTTAGCGTCAATGTTGAAATGCACGTATGGAATTTCTGAAAACCAATCGGAACATAGCTTCAAAACGTGCCTGAAAAACTTGTGTAAAACAAATTTTTCTTAAGAGTTTTTCTCTCTATAAATTTGTCAACGTTCAATCAAATCCGTGAGGTACAGCAACGCTTCTGGCGTTATACCAGAAGCCTCGAATGTACGGAATTACCGCAACTGGCAGTCTAACACATAACGTGTTGGAGCACCACCTGGAGCCCATTATAGAGCGACTATCTGCATCCCGCAAAAGTTAAATGTGGATATCCAACATTTGGTTGCAAAGAGTCAATCCTCCCCATCAAAAAAATAGCTCGTTTTTAGCAAAAAAAACGACCACAAAAAATTAAGAAGCGAGTGAGTATCGCGTCCACCTTCTTTCTCCCGCTCGGATCACTACACCCTTATCTGCCAAAACTGCCAGCTCACGTTGAATTGTTTTTTCACTGACACCAGGAATTACTTCCATAAAATCCTTAACAGAGAGACCAGATCTTACTTTTAACAAGCTCACAATTGAAGAAATACGGTTGTCCGATATAGATTGTCCGATATGTCCTATAGAAAAATCTTCTGTTTTTTTACCTCCAAAAACCTGATTCCGCCCTTGCCCATTTTCTTCGTTTACACCCAAAGAGACACTTTCCTGATTTTCCAAAAGAGGAGTTTTTCTGCTTTGTTTTTTTTGCAATTCACCATGAACCTTTTTTGTTTCAAAACGTTCCTGAACAGCGGGAACATTAAACACCTCCTGATCAAGCGAACCTTTATTTTCTGTACTTGTAACATGCCCATCTGCAAGTTTAACCAGAAAAACAAGTTCTCTTTTTATAATTGACCCATTATCAACAGAAACAACTCCAACATGCATCAATGTTTCAACAATTGAGATTATGGCAAAAGCCATCTCACCTATCGAACCTATAACCTCTTGTCTATCTTTCTCTGACGTCCTATTAAGTTTTGAGACATTTTCTACTAGAGAAATAGCGTTCTTTCGGACTTCAAACTTTGCTGGTTCAATGTCCTTTATATGGTTAGTAATTAAGTGTAAAGCAATAGATAATCTTTGTGCTTTAACATATAAATAAACCTTTGATGGTGTATCTCCAACCAATGGAAACGAACTAAAAGCTTCTATGTCTTTTAGAGTATCTTTTTCATCAAATTTTAGTCTTTTTGAATCCATCTAAACAAAGTCTTTTACAAGATAGAAAAATCATTCAAGGACAGCTCAATTATAAGACCATTTATTTGAATATCAACTATTCCACTTTAATTCTACGTGTCGAAGT
>CAZNMD010000010.1:0-27371 GCA_964574355.1 uncultured Candidatus Saccharibacteria bacterium | reverse complement strand
CCTCATCGGGGGGAGACGATAAAAACACTCTTGTGGTTACTAGTAAAAAACCCGCGCTTTTTATAAAAGTGCGGGTTTTTTACTTGCTAGAAAATAACAAACTGTGGTCAAAAAAAATATTTGATGCTAGATTAAATGCGTATTAACTAATTACTGACCGAAAGATAGGTAGCTCTTGAGCGCTAAGTCGCGTTTGAGGCCTAAAATCTTCCGGTCAGTCTCATATAGATGAATAAAAAAGAATACTCACTTGAGATCGCGGGCAAACCGGTCACCTTCGAATTCTCAGACTTAGCTGAACAAGCAACTGGTTCAGTTATTGTAAAACAGGGTGATACGGTCGCTTTAATTACAGCCGTCATGTCTAAAAATCCGAAGGATACGGATTTTTTTCCATTGACCGTTGATTTTGAGGAGCGTTTTTATGCTGCCGGCCAAATTCTAGGCTCTCGATTCATGCGAAGAGAAGGGCGTCCGAGCGAAGAAGCAATTCTTTCAGGCCGCATTGTTGATCGGACAATCCGACCGCTCTTTGAACAACACATCAGAAACGAAATTCAAGTAGTTGTTACCGTTCTTTCGCTCGGTGAATATGATCCAGATGTACTTTCGGTTATTGGTGCATCACTTGCGCTTTCCACATCAGAAATTCCCTTTAATGGGCCTGTTTCCGCTATTCGCATCGGTAAAAAGGTTGGGAGTGATGATTTAATAGTGAACCCGACATACGCGGAAAGAAATGCTGACGATTTTGAATTTGATTTGCTCGCCTGTGGCAAAGACGGTCTCATCAATATGATTGAGGTTGGTGGAAAAGAAATTCCTGAATCACTTTTAAATACGGCACTTGCATTAGCGTCAACAGAAATTGAAAAAGTTCAAAAATTTCAAGAAACCCTTGTAAAAGAAATTGGTGTTGAAAAAGAAATTGTCACAAAACCAGAAATACCAGAAGGAATGACTGATCTATTCAAAAAAGAAATTGCACCAAAGTTAAAAGCAGCGGTATTTTCGGGACCTGGAAAAAAAGAATCGGGGGTCCTTGAGGGTGAATGGATTACACTTTTTAAAGAAAAATTTCCTGAAGCAAAAGCTTCACTTGCCGCTCATCATTTCGAAGAAGCAGTGAATGACCTTATTCACAACGAAGCCATCGATAACAATAAACGACCTGATGGTCGCGGTTTCGATGACGTTCGTCCCCTTTTTGCAAAAGCTGGCGGCATATCGTCGCTTCTTCATGGTACAGGTATTTTCTATCGTGGAGGCACTCACGTTCTTTCGGTTCTTACTTTGGGAGGGCCAGGGGATACACAAATTATTGAAGGAATGGAGGTTCAAACAAAAAAACGCTTCATGCACCACTACAACTTCCCACCATTTTCAACGGGTGAAACTGGCCGTATTGGCTCAACAAACCGACGAATGATTGGCCATGGTGCACTTGCAGAAAAAGCTCTGCTCCCCGTTTTACCTTCCAAAGACACTTTCCCATACACTATCCGCCTCGTTTCAGAAGCGCTAGCATCAAACGGCTCAACGTCTATGGGTTCAGTGTGTGGCTCAACCATCGCCCTTATGGACGCCGGTGTTCCTATTACTCGACCAGTTGCAGGAATTGCTTCAGGTCTCATGATGCGCTCGGCTAAAGAGTATAAAGTGCTCACTGATATCCAAGGACCTGAGGACCATCACGGTGACATGGATTTTAAAGTTGCAGGAACAAAGGAAGGTGTCACCGCTGTTCAAATGGATGTAAAAGTAAATGGTATTTCACTCCCTATTCTTGCCGAAGCTTTTGAAAAAGCAAAACAGGCTCGTCTCAAAATACTCGAAGTAATCGAAAAGGAAATTAACGCGCCTCGTTCTGATATTTCTCCAAACGCCCCAAAAATTCTTACGCTTAAAATTAAACCCGATCAAATTGGCCTTGTTATTGGAACCGGCGGCAAAACAATAAACGAGATCGCTGAAAAAACAGGAGCAACGGTTGATATTGAGGACGATGGAACCGTCTTTTTCACCGGGAAAAACGGAGCTGCAGAAGCTGCAAAAGCGATTGTTGAGGGTATGACCCGTGAATATAAAGCAGGTGAACGTTTTGACGGAACAGTTACACGCTTCCTCGATTTTGGCGCCTTTGTAAAAATTGGTCCAAACGCAGAAGGCCTGGTGCACGTTTCAGAAATTGCACCGTGGCGAATTGAACGAGTTACCGATATTTTGAAAGAGGGAGAAATAGTTCCTATTTTGGTAAAAGAAGTAGATGAAAAGGGAAGACTAAACCTTTCAATTCTTGCCGCTGACCCAACATGGGCAGAAAAAAAACTTGGCGGAAAACCAGTAAACGCGCAACCAAACATGCCACGACCACCACGACGTGACGGCCCATCACACGGAGGGAAGGGAGGTTTTGGTCGAAGATAACATTTTAATGTCTCAAGGATTTACCTTCGTACGTTAAAACATCATTGGTCTCCACGGTTCGAAAATATAAAATTTCTATCTTCTGTCTCTCTCGCTCTACGTCGCCACTAAAGAAGCAAGAACTCACACAAAACAAACCCGATGCTACAATAAAGCATCGGGTTTGTTTTTAGCGCCATGCCTCCACAAGAAAAAAATAACAATTCACCAAAAATTCCAGAAGAAGGAACGGCACCTCGTCTTCGTACTTTTCAAGGTGATATGGCTTCAATGCTTGAAGATAACAAGGTGTCAATGACTACTGTTTTACGTGCCGAAGAAAAAAGGCGGCGAGATAAAGGAGAAACAGCATCTACCGGCGAAGAGATTCTTACCGCAGAAGCAGCTAAGAAAAGAAAAAAGGTTTTTATTGGAGCAGGGGCACTTGTTATTCTTGGAATTATTTTGGTTGGTGTTGCCTTCTTTTTACAAACGCCTGAAGGAACAGAAATCCTTACACCAACTATTACCCCAACCGTCTCTTTGATAGCTTCAGACCAAACCAATACAATCACTCTTTCAAAAAAAACCCATGACGAATTTATAAAAACAACCCTTGCCCGCAGACGTGCCGTATCACTTTCACTTGGAAAAGTTGAAGAATTAAAATTTGTAAACAACCAAGGAGAACCATTGCACTCATCAGAATTTTTCTCAATTGTTGCACCAACACTACCCACCCCATTCATACGACTCCTCGAACCTCAGTACTTCTTTGGTCTTGTTCAAACCGGCTACCGTGACACATTTCTTATTACGCAAACAAAATCATTTAACGCTGCATGGAGCGGACTTCTGGATTGGGAAACTTCAATGCTCGCCGACCTTGGAGAAAGTATGATTCGACTTGATTCTCCGGCCTTTAAAGCTGTCACTAAACAAGGCCCCCCGGTAACAAAATCCTTTACAGACGAACTGTACGAAAATAGAGACGTACGAGTCTTACGCGACACATCAGGAAACATTGTCTTACTCTATTCTCTTATAGATCGAACAACGATCATTATCGCCAATAGTCAGCTCGCATTCAAAGAGGCGCTTGATCGTTTACGAGCGCGAAGTTCAATCCGTTAGATTACCTTGTTTCAAAAGTAGAGGTATACTTAAAACTACTATGGATACACATATTGCGAAAGAAAAATTGATGGAGGAATTTACCCTTTTAGAAAAGGAACTTGCGACTGTTGGCCGACTTGATGCGAATAATAAAATTGATTGGGTACCAAAAAGAGACGAGGGGGACACCGATGCCGCTGACCGCGACGCCGTTGCTGACTCTCTTGAATCACTCGAAGAAAATACCGCTATTTTAACCGACCTCGAAAACCGTTATAACGCCATAAAAGCTGCCTTAATACGAATAGAAAAAGGAGTCTTTGGAACCTGTAGTGTTTGTGGCAATAAAATTGAGGAAGACCGCTTAAACGCAAATCTTGCAGCAACAACTTGTAAACAGCACATGTAACAGGGATCATGACCACAAAAACCATGTATCCTGTATCAAAAAATTTTGTTATACGCTACATGGTCTGTGTTTCATGATGTATGTCATTCGCTAAAGTACACAGCGCTCAGCCAATCCTTCTTGAAGCTCATATCGTCGACATTGAAGCAGACGTTTCTTCTGGTTTGTATGCTTTTTCTGTTGTCGGACTCCCCGACAAAGCTATTGAGGAAGCCCGCGACCGAGTTGCGGCGGCAATAAAAAACTCCGGATTTAAATCACCAAAACAAAAAAATCAAAAGGTTGTTGTCTCACTTGCCCCCTCACACTTAAAAAAAGAAGGTCCGGCCTTCGATCTTCCCATAGCTTTAGCATACTTACTTGCTGTTGGAGATATACATTTTGATCCAAAGAAAAAAATCTTTCTTGGTGAATTAACTCTCGATGGGGGGATAAGACATATTTCCGGAATATTACCAGCAATCCGAGAAGCAGCTCGGCGCGGTTTTTTGGAAGCATATGTTCCTTTTGAAAATGCCGCCGAAGCCTCTTTTATTGAAGGTATCACCATTTATCCCGTCTCCCATTTAAAAGAAATTGTTTCTCACCTTACAAAAAGTTCACCTATTACTCCTTCAAAAAAGAGAGAGCTACCTGTTGACCAAAATGAAATCTATCTTGATTTTTCAGATGTGAGCGGACAAGAAACCGCAAAACGTGGGCTTTTGATTGCAGCAGCTGGTGGACACAACGTTGCAATGTGGGGACCACCCGGAACAGGAAAAACAATGCTAGCACGAGCTTTTGCAGGAATCCTTCCCCCTCTTTCTTTTGAAGACATGCTCGATACAACATCGATTCATTCAGTAGCAGGAACACTTGAGGGATCACTCATGACGACACCACCATTTCGCTCACCTCACCACACAGCATCATATGTTTCAATCGTAGGGGGTGGAGCAATACCAAAACCAGGGGAAGTAACGCTTGCCCATAAAGGAGTGCTTTTTTTGGATGAATTTCCTGAATTTGAAAGACGAGTAATTGATGTGCTGCGTCAACCCCTTGAAGATCATGTTGTTTCAATCAGCCGATCAAAAGGTTCTGCTCATTTTCCAGCTGATTTCATTTTAGTCGCCGCGATGAATCCATGCCCTTGTGGCAACTACGGAACAAAAGGAAAAGAATGTGTGTGCACACCACAAACACTTATACGCTATCAAAACAAATTATCAGGACCTATTATCGACCGTATCGATATTTGGCTTGAAGTTGGACCCGTAGATCACCAAACTCTTTTATCTAGAAAAAAGAAAGAGAGTGAAAGCTTGTTTGCACGAAAACAAATTATAGCCGCTCGAAATCAACAAGAGGAACGAGCCAAAAAGAACAATATACAAGCTCGCACCAACGCTTCACTGAAAGCTAAAGACTTAGACGCCATTCTTTCACTAGAGGAACAAGCAAAAGAAACACTCGACACCTCGGCTAAACGCCTTGGTCTTTCGGCACGCTCGTACCATCGAGTCGCAAAACTTGCTCGAACAATTGCTGATTTAGAGAAAAATCTTTCCGTAAACTCATCTCACATACTTGAAGCGCTCCAATATCGACCAAAACGATTGGAAAAATAAAAAACACTCTTGTTTAAAGAGTGTTTTTTATACAAAATCTCTTTTTTACTTAGCAAAAGGATTCTTTGCACCACGAATTTCAAAGTGAAGATGTGGACCAGTTGATTTACCTGTAGAACCTGAGTATCCAATAAGTTGACCTTGCTCAACCTCGGAACCTTCGCGAGCAACAACGCTGCTTAAGTGCGCATAGAGCGTCTGGGTACCATTTGGATGTTGAATAACGACATAGTTTCCATACCCACCATTCCATCCACTACCCCGAGATATGATGACCACACCCTTCGCTGAAGCAACAATGGTTGTTCCACGGGGAGCAGCCAAATCGACACCATTATATCCATGCAACCCTTGAGAAATCGTTCCCCCAAACACAGGACGAATATAGTATCCGAACAATTCTGGTCCACCGGTACCCCGCAAGGTTGAAGTTGTTTTACTTCCACTTGAAACACTCGTCGAGAGCGTAACCGCCAACTTACCATTAGGAACTAAAATCTCCTCGCCAACAACAAGAGGCGAAGAGATAGATAGGTTATTAAAATCAGCAATTTCATCAACCTCTCCTTTGTAAGACTTTGCGATTGATGCAAGAGTGTCACCCTTTTTAACAATGTGTCTGACACCATTCACCGGCAAAATAACAAGGACTTGGCCCTCACGAATAACGCCATTCTTTAGGTCGTTTGCCCACATAATGGTATTTACCGAAACTCCAAACATTTTTGCAATCGCAGAAATACTGTCGCCTTTACGTACGGTATAGACACTAATTTGATCAGTTACAGGAAAAGAATCGTCAACATTTGCAAGTGTACCCGCTGGCCCACTTTCAGGAAGAAGGGCAGAGCCAACAATAGTTATATCACCACCACCTTTTCCTAAGTTTCCACTAGGACTTAGTGTCGCCTGAAGCAAGGCCATGTTCTGAGAATTTAAAGCTGGATCAAGAAGCGCCCCTTCAGTTGTTTTTGATGAAATAAGACTACTAATCAACGTTGCAAAAAATCCAGCCTCTGCCTGAAAAGAAGGAAAAGAAACTGCCCCAAGCACAAAAACAGACGCGATGGTCCGTGTGATTTTATTTCCCATTGTTCCGAGAAAATATCTATAACTTGGCTTCTTCTCGGGGCCGACAGAGTAAGTAAAAATATGTTTACAGTTAAGGATTAAACGAGTTTTTTCAGAAAATATGGCTCTAATTAGCCATATAAATTCAATCTGTAAGAGGAACTTACCCACTATATCCGTCGAAACCAAGAGAGTCAACAATTTTACTACCCACATGTGGACAAGAAACAAACTATAGGGCTAATTAGAGCCATATTAATGAATAACGGCTTAAAATAAAGATATTGTGAAGGCAACCGAGCGTTTACTTGATATACTTCAAATTCAAAACAACCTTTTCATGGAAAACTACCTCAAAGAACTCAATACAGAGCAGCGAATTGCAGCAGAAACCCTTGACGGACCCCTACTTATTGTGGCCGGAGCAGGGGCAGGCAAAACCAAAACCATAGCACACCGAATATTACACTTGGTCAAGAGTGGTATAGCCCCAAATACAATCCTCGCCATTACATTCACGAATAAAGCAGCGGGGGAGATGGCACACCGTGTCCGCTCACTCCTTGGAGACAATAAAGGGGCTTTTCCTGAAAACAAAACAGGCCAAAACCCAACCGTTTCAACTTTTCACTCACTTGGAGTACGCCTGTTGAAAGAATTTTCAACAGAAGCAAATATTCCAAAAACTTTTGTCATCTTTGATCGCGATGATTCTAAAAAAACAATTAAAGCTGCCCTTGAGTCTCTTTCTATTGATCCAAAACGTTACGAACCAGGAAAACTCCTTTCTATTATTTCTCGAGCTAAAGGTGATGGTAAAACCGCCGAGGGCTTTACCAAAAACGTGCAAAGTCAATTTGCAGATGTTGCCGCATCAGTTTGGACTCGCTATGAGGAAGAACTTAAAAAAGAAGGGGCTCTTGATTTTGACGACTTGTTGGTAAAAACAGCTCGACTCCTTAAAGAAAACACCCGTGTAAAAGAATTACTCCAGAATCGGTGGCATTACATACACATAGACGAATACCAGGATACCAACAAAATTCAATACGAAATCGCTCGTAACCTCGTAGGCCCAAACAAAAATATTTGTGTTGTTGGTGACGGCGATCAATCTATCTACGGTTGGCGCGGAGCAGATATTCAAAATATTCTTACATTTGAAACAGACTACCCAGAAGCTAAAGTTGTTTTACTTGAACAAAATTATCGATCAACAAAAAATATCTTAGCTGCGGCTTCTAATATAATCGAGAAAAACCGACTTAGAAAAGACAAAAAGCTTTTTACTGAAAATGCTGAAGGTGAAAAAATTGGTTTATTTGTTGCATACGACGAAGAAGATGAGGCTGCGTTTGTTGCCCAAAAAGCCTCCTCATTCCTTGCTCGTGGCACAAAACCAGAACAAATGGCTGTTTTATATCGAGCTAATTTTCAATCTCGAGCGCTGGAACAAGCATTTTTAAAAGCGCAGGTGCCATATCAGCTTATTGGTACAAAATTTTTTGAACGTAAAGAAGTGAAGGATGCGCTTTCTTACCTTCGTCTCGCTCTCCTTGGCGAACGGGGCAGTGACTTACGACGTGTATTAAATACACCCACTCGAGGACTTGGAAAAGTTGCTTTGCTTACCATTATTGAAGGAAAAGAAAACGAATTACCTGAGGCTGGAAAAAGGCGCTTAGCAGATTTTCGAGAACTACTTGCTCGTATTAAAGAAAATGGTCACACATTAAAAACGTCGGAGGCTGTTAAGTACACCCTAGAAACAACAGGGCTCTTTGCTTTATTTAGCAAAGGTAAAGGAGAAGATCTTGAACGTCTCGAAAACCTTCGCGAACTTGTAACTGTCGCGGCCCAATATGACACCTATCCATCCCCAGAGGGAATCATTCGCCTCATTGAAGATGCAGCTCTTTCAAGTGATCAAGATGAACTAAAAGACGAAAAAAATGGAATTAAACTAATGACCGTTCACGCAGCGAAGGGACTTGAATTTGATGTTGTGTTTGTTGTTGGTCTTGAAGAAGGCCTCTTCCCTCATGATAATGGAATGAAGAGTGAAGAGGAACGTGAGGAGGAAAGACGGCTCGCCTATGTAGCAATCACTCGAGCAAAGAAAAAATTGGTTTTGACCTATGCTGGTGTTCGAACCATTTTTGGTTCACGAAACGGAACCATTCCTTCTCAATTTATTTCTGATATTGATGATTTTCTTTTAGAGGCCGAAGAAGCAGGAGGTGGTTTTAAGACGATTTATCTATAAAGACAAACTCTTACCATTTTCTTTACCGAACTGTACGCTCGTCATTTATCCTGCTACACTCACGGCGATATGGAAGACAACCAAAACAATGAGCAAAGTTACGCTCCTGCCAAAAAATCTCTCGGACAAAATTTTCTTACAAACACAGCAATTGTTGAAAAAATTGTTGACGCTGGGGAAGTAACCGGACGCGACTGCGTGGTTGAAATCGGACCAGGGCGAGGCATACTCACCCGCTCACTTGTTGATGTTGCCAGAGAAGTAATTGCTATTGAAAAAGATGAGCTCCTTGTTATGCGACTTTCCTTTGAATTTAAAAAAGAAATTGAAGCAAAAAAATTACTCCTCCTTTCAAGCGATGCTCTTTTGTTTGAACCAGAAAAAATGCTTTTGCAACCAGGCGGCTACAAAGTGATTGCAAATATTCCTTACTACATTACCGGTGCCCTTGTACGAAAATTTTTGAGTGAAAAAACCTATCCTAACACTATGGTTCTTATGCTCCAAAAAGAAGTAGCTCGTCGTATTGTTGCTCGCGATCAAAAAGAAAGCATTCTATCTATCGCTGTTAAAGTATATGGAACACCTATCTACATTGATACAGTAAAAGCGGGTTCATTTACTCCGCCACCCTCTGTTGATTCCGCTATTTTAAAAATTGAACATATTTCAAAAAAGAATTTTTCAGAAAGTCTTTCTGAAGAATCTTTTTTTACCATTCTCCGGACAGGCTTTGCTCAAAAACGAAAAAAGTTGTCATCAAACCTTTCTTTAATCTTACCCAAAGAAGCAGTTCATGACGCATTCGCCTTTGCAAAACTTTCTGATGATACGCGAGCGGAAGATGTTTCGCTTGAAACCTGGCTCAATCTCGCCACACTCCTTTCAAAAACATTTACTCCAAAGAAATAAATACTACTTACATAGAACAACCAATTGGGAGCATCGGCATATTACCTGGTATGGTGACACACGTTATCCCCGCGTAAATGGCACAAATTCCAGCTCCTATTGTATAGCTACCGAGCCACAAACCAGCAACACGACAAGATCCTGCACTAGGAACAAAACCCGGATAATAAACATACAATCCAGTGCCACCACCAGAAATATCTGTTTGAAAAGTCATGACAGCCCCATTACATGTACAAATCATGACCATACCAGACGTCACTCCTCCTCCATACATTTGAGCATGAGCAGTGGGAACAGAGGTTGTTTCGTTAAACGCCTTACGCACACCCTCTTTTATATTGGAAAAGAAGTTCTTTACTGAATTTTTTGCACTCGTGTCAAAGGGCAATGCGTGAATACCATATACAAGTGGCCCTTTCGAAATAAAACCACCCTGTTCATTTTTTACAATCACAAAAAAATGATGATACAGGGCATCAGAAGAAAAACCGTTCTGTTTTAATCGCTCAATAAGTTGAGATTCGGTTTGGATTCCTTTATACGGCGTCAATAAAACATCAATCGATTCTCCCGCTTTTTGAAGTGGCTGCTCAATTTGTTCCCGCACCGTTGAAGGTAAAGCCAAAAGCTCTTCTTTGGTTATTGATTTAATTTCTGGTGGTTCATACACAAACATAATCGTTTTCCCATCGGAAGAAGGGAGATTTTCAAACCTTCTATAAACAGGACCATCACCCAGTTCAACCATATTTCCTGTTCGAGAAAAATTCTTTCCGGTAATGGTAACCGTATCTCCTCGTCGAACACGACTAGGAGATACAGAAAAAATTTCAGGCTTTGTGCTCGTTGATACAATCGTAGGAAGTATTGGCGTCGAGCTTTTTACCAGATCAAGAGACGAAGTGTCACTTGAAACACCCTCATTTCTAGAATAATTCCCCTTAGTATAGGCAAGCGTTGCCAGCTTTGCCCGAGTTAATGAACCCACAAAACCTGAACCCGTACTTAATCCTGCCGGAATCAAAACCTCCCTTTTGTATTTTTCCTGAAAACGAATAACGGCCTGTTCGGTCAGTAAACCAAAATAATCTGTTTCTTCACCAGGCGAACCAGGGCCCTCGTTTGTAATTTTTGTAAAAGGATCAGCGTTAAGCAGAATCTGTAACTCACGAACATCCTCCCCCACAAAACCACGTTTTAAGTTTCTGGAAAAAGCTGC
Source organism: uncultured Candidatus Saccharibacteria bacterium (assembly GCA_964574355.1). Classification (GTDB taxonomy): domain Bacteria; phylum Patescibacteriota; class Minisyncoccia; order Phycocordibacterales; family DSPV01; genus CAZNMD01. Next base: position 16,356 of record CAZNMD010000010.1, on the reverse strand, counting down.
TTCAACGACAAAAGGAGAAAATACACCTCCCACAACAATAAATACAATGACAGGCAAAAAACAACGCTTCATATACCTTTTATTGTACCTCCTTCCTTTTAAAGAGCACTTGATTATCCCCAAACGAAAAGGAACGTTATAATAGTCTTACCCATACGTGGGTATGTAAAATGAAAAAAACTCTTATCATCTCTACCATTCTAGGAATAGCTCTTGTTTTTGGAGCGCTCTATTACACAACGTCCTTAAGTAAAAAAACTTCTGTTGCTCCCCTAGACGAAACCCTTCAAGCGGCAACCATTCAAGCATTAAACGAAGTCGGAACAGATGGCGATAAAGATGGTCTTTCTGATTGGGAAGAACGCCTCTGGGGAACCGACCCAACAAATCCCGACACAGACGGCGACAAGACAAGCGACGGAGAAGAGACAAAAATAAAACGTGACCCAACAAAAGCGGGACCAAACGATAACGTCGCTCCAGAATTAACAAATACTCCACCTTCAACAGCAACTTCAACTCTTTTTACTCAAGGATCGTTTGCACAAGCATATGCCGAAATATACACGAAGCTCTCTGCTGGTGAAACACTAAGCGATTCCCAAAAAGAAGAGTTGGCTAAACGTCTTATTGCCGATATTAGCGGAAACCCAATCCTTCAAGAAAGAAAAGCTGTCACGATCAGCGAGTTAAATCTCACAACCGAAGCGGCACAATCAGCATACGAAGCCTACAAACAAGGTTTTTTGGCAGCAATTAAAGCCACAAGCCCAAAAGAACCGGAAAATGAAGCCGAACTCCTTGCTCGGGCAATACAAACAAAAAATAAAGCTGATTTTGAAAAAATTGCCGAAATTGGCAAAAGTCACGAAGCCCTCGCCAAAGCACTTATACAATTAGTAACCCCTTCGGCTATAGCATTAACACACCTTGAGGTTATTAACTCACTTTATAATATAAGTCTCGCTGATGCTGGTATGGCTCGAGCTGAAACCGACCCAATGACAGCAATTGCAGCACTTCAAAGATATGTAGCCGGAACCAAACGCTTATCTTTGGCAACAAGCGCCCTCTCTGAAGAATTTAAAAAGGCTGGTTTTGTATTTTAAAAATTCTTCACTAAAAAATAAGCGCTAGTAATACACAACCTCACAACAAGGAAGTTGTGAGGGCGGGGTATAATACAAACGTTCATCATGAGTTCGCTCCCGAAATCTGCGAATGTGCTCGTTGAAGGTGCTTGTGTAACACGCACAACCTATCAACGTGTCGGTGCATCGTTTTTGTTGGTGCTTCTTTTTGCATCTTCTCTTTTTAGTTTTTTTGTTCCACAAAAAACCAGTGCCCAAGGCCTCTTTGTTCCGGTGTACGACCAAGCTGTCGTTCTTGAATTATCTGCACTAAACGGCATCGCCGGAGGACAACTTGCCGCAACAGAGTCTCTAACCATCAAAGAAACTATCCTTGATATGATCTTGTTCGGATTAATAAATACAATTATTGATCAGCTTGGTAATGAAGTTGTTAAATGGATAGAAGGCGGATTTGAAGGTCAACCAGGCTTTATTCAAGATCCAGGCGGATTTATGGTTGGCGTAGGAGATCAGTTAAGTGGTCAACTCATTGCTAATCTTGGTCTTGAAAATTTTCTTTGTGATCCTTTTCAATTTCCATCACTTCAACTTGGTCTTAGTTTAAAATTCGGAGTTGGTTACCCTTCAGCTCACCGAAAATTTTACTGTACAGTATTGCGTGCAGCCGAAATTCAAACAAAATCAGTGAAAGGTTTCCTTGAAGGTGACTTTGGAGCACAGGGTGGGTGGGATATGTGGGCAGACATAGCAGTAAACAACCAAAACGTCATTGGAGCATCAACCGAGGCTTCGATGGAAATCGATAAACGTCTTGCCTCACTTCTTGGTATGGAAAGCAATAAACTTGATTGGGGTTCCGGCTTTCTTTCGAAGACAAACATTAACGGCTATATAGAAACTCCAGGGAAAGTCGTTGAAAATACTCTTAATGACACTTTTGATTCTGGCCGACGACGCATAGAGGTTGCCGACGAAATTAGCGAAATCGTTGGAGCGCTTATTAGTGTTGCCATGAAAAGTGTCATGACTGGACTTGGAGGAGGAGGAACTGGTGTAAGTTTCACCTCTAATTATAGTGGTGGAATTCCTACATTTTCAGCAACAGATTATGAAGCAGCTAAGGCGCGAGGTCTGCCGGTTAAAACACCACCTGCCGGAAATTCAAATCTTCCAGCCATTGCAGGAACCATTGGGGGCACGCAAGTCTACACCAGTATTGCAAACCAAGGACCTTCTACTCACAACAATTGCAGTGGTTCAAACTGTGACGCGACCTACGCCGTTGATAGTCGTAAGGCGGGTTCTCGCCCAATGGCCATTCTAAACAAATCATCTAACAATTGGTGGGAAGCTGATTTAGTGTCTCCTGTCTCCCTTAATAGATTAACGGTTTATAACCCAACCGGAGGGGATTCAAACCTAGTCCTTAGGAGCCCTGCACAAATCAAACTCCTTGATCAAAGCAGAAATGATATAAGCGCTTCTTTTGGTTGCGAAATGCGCTACCTAAACCCTATGGGAAATCCCACAATCAACAACTCTTGTGTTTTCCCACCTGGGGCACTAGCTATAAAATCTTATGACATTACCCTCACTCCCACCACCCTTGGCCCTTACCCTAAGGTTCGCTATATTCGAATAGAACAAAACGGTATTAATGAGTATTTAGCAATTGATGAAGTTGAGTTCTTTAAACGGAATCCTCCCGTTTTTGCCGCAACCCAAAGTACATCAACAGGACCAGGATTATTCTTTGATCCTTACCTAAACATTGCCGCAGCAAGTTCAGATGATGAGGACGGTAACGGAATACTTGACCCTATTCCTCAAAACGGAGCAAGTGTTGGCCTGCCACTTGCTGGTATCACATACACCACCCGAGCACCTGATGGCATCATTCGACCTTTCAATATTGTTAGTGGATATATAGCCACAGGAACACCTCTTGGTGCGTGGACATTCACCTACACCGCAACAGATAAGTACGGCCTCGCATCCTCTCCTCTCACTCGTGTTGTTACTTTATCTCAAATAATTACGAATGCCCCGCCACGAACAGCGCCTGTTATTCTTCACAACGGATCTATCGTGACAGGAGAGGTGGGAGCGATAACTATCGCAAAAGGTTCTTCGTTTGATGTGTTTGATAAAATTACCGCACGCGACACCGACGGAACAGCCTATACTCCAACAAGCCCTGCACCATTAAACGTTCGAGCATCATACTCAAGAAATGGTGTAAACGAAAACTTCTGGAACAGTAATTCTCCAGGCACCTGGATTATCACCTATTCATTTGTTGATCGATTTGGTTTACCTCAAAGTAACAACATCTATCGCACCATCACAGTGACACCATAAAAACCTTTATGTATTTCAATCTACTTAAAACAAAAAAAAGGGAAGGGGGTGTGCACGGTTTTATTGTGCGCGGTATAAAAAAAATACTACCGATGTTTTTAGTAGCGTTAGTTTTAGCGCCAAGTCTTACAACATTCCTTTTACCTGAAGCCGCATCTGCTCAAGCCGGACCTCCTCATTCTGTAACAGCTGCCCCAGGAGGACTTAAACTGCCAACAACCGCAACAATCGCCTCAACCGCTTACAGTGGCGCAACAGAGTTCATGTCAGCCGCATTTAAGACAGCTCTCAACGCATCTTTCGGTAATCTATTTGAACTAGCGACCCAGCTTGTAATGATGACCGTATCGCGATTGTTATGGATCGCCGGCTTACTTCTTGAATATGTCGTCAAAATAACAGTGACAAACATGGCGACAATCATGAACGGCTCGCCTACCGTTCCAGGATTAGGAGAATCGATCAATCAAGCATGGACAATATTTAGGGATGTCAGCAACCTCGCATTCATTTTCATCATTCTCTACCTCGCTTTCCAACTAATTTTAGGAGTGGGAAGCGGTCATTGGCGATCACTTGGATCTTTGATTGTCATGGCAATCCTTATCAACTTCTCTCTTTTCTTCACTAAAGTTGTTATTGACGCTTCAAATATTTTAGCTGTAGTCTTCTACGCCCCCATCGAGAGCGCAGGAGGAGGAGGGGTAACAGATCTGTTTATGAGGCAAGTAAACCTATCTTCTATTTGGAATGCAACAGCACCCGAAGATACCGCGGCCTTATTAGGAGCAGTTGGCGGACAGATGATGAAAGCTTCGATTTTAGCAATCGGAGGATCGTTTTTCATTCTAGTTACCTCTTTTGTATTTTTTGCAGTCAGCGTTCTTCTAATGATTCGCTTTCTTTACCTTTTACTTCTTATGGTTCTCTCGCCGTTAGCATTTGCTTGCTTTGTCCTTCCCGGCCTTAAAGGTTATTTCAACAAATGGTGGTCAACCCTTATACACCAAGCCTTTTTTGCCCCTGCAATGTTCCTCCTTATGCTCATGTCTTTCAAAATTTTAAGTGGGGTAAATAAAGCAGTTGCACTTGTTGTTCCTTCTACAGGAAGCACTGTTGGCCTTGGTAGTTTTTTCCAAGTTCTTGCCACGAACACCTCTGCATCAATTGGAATTATTTTCAATTTTACTCTCGCTATCTTCTTCATGATTTACTCCTTAGTATTAGCACAAAAACTAGGAGCTTCTGGAGCAGCAACCACTCTTAAATGGGGTAGAAATTTAAGTAATAGTGGTAGGTCTTACATCGGTCGCAACACACTTGGCTTAGCCGCACAACGACTTGGAAAGAACGAAAATCTTATTGCGGCTGCTCAGGCAGGAGGACTACGTGGTGCGGCTGCGACCCATTTAGCATTGCGACCACTTGAAACTATTGCTAACTCGAAATTTGGTGATAAGTCTCTAAAAGATGTAGGTGACAGGGAAGATAAGGAGCGTCGTGGTCGCGCAGAGATGATTCGTGGCAAAGAATTTAAAGAAAACTTTGCTGAAGCAATTCGTCCCGGTGCAACACCGGCTCCTGGTAAAACTGTTCAGGATATTCTTGCTCGATCTTCTGGTAAAGACTTAGAGTCATTTAAATTAGATCAACTCACCAATCCTGAAGTCCTTACCCATATGACAAAGTCTCAGTTTGAACACCTCACGGAAAAATCAGATAAATTTACAGACGCTGATAAAGACCGCCTTCGCGCTGCTCGATTAGGCCTATTAAAATCAACGACGGCCAACCCTGCTGCCGGAGCACCTCCACCAACCCTCACTCAAGCCGCTACTCAAAAAAGACAAGTTGAGCGTCTGGCGTCAAATATGCGACTTGAGGATTTTAGACAACTTACGATTGCTGATTACACGCCAGCTCTTATTGGAGGTTTATCTTGGAATAAAATAAAAGACTTGGAAGACCTTCCTGAAGATATTCGCCTCCATATTGGTCAAGAAGTGTTACGCCAAAACACAATAAGTGGCCACCGAGCGTTTCAACACATGAATAAACCAGAAAATAAAGCCACGTGGGGATTATAAAAACACTTATGGAACCTATTCCTTTCAAACAACTACCTAGTGAACTGCAAAAAACTATAACTTCGTCTGATACGAATGTGGTTATTGCAACAATAGCTTCAAAATTTAAACTCGATGAAGAGAAGGAGGCTGATCTTGGTTATCTAAACACACGACTCCTTTTAGGTTTATTGCCCAGAAATGAATTTGAGGAAACCTTATCAGAAACTCTCAGTGTTCCTAAAGAGATTTCTTCTTCTCTTGCCGAGGAACTTGATATGAAAGTTTTTGCCAAAGTAAGAACTGAGCTTGATACACTCTACAAAAATAACAATGTAAAAAACAAACCTTCCGCAACCCTTCCTCCTCCGCCACCCCCACCACCAGGAGCCCGCAGAAGTATACCGATAAGAGACCTACGAACCTTACCGAACACCCAAAACCAAACAGTGGCACCATCTGTAAGCTACAGACCTGTACAACCAGCACCACCAATAGCGCTTTCTAAACAAGCGGCATCACCCACCTTGGCGCCATCTCCATCACTATCATCTTCTAGTAGTTTAGTTCAAAAAAAACCTGAACTACCTTCTTTCAGTAAGCCTGTCCCTATGCCACCAGCAAATCTTCCTGTATCACAACCTCCAACACCAAAGGCATCACCTTTTAATACCCCTCAAATGTTAACCGGTGTACAAAAAATACCCCCAATCACAACCCCTCAATCACTAAAACCTATCACTGATACTGGCCCTATTGGAGACATTCTTTCTGCAAAACTCACAGGAACTATTCAGGCAACCAATAATGAACACATCCCAAACACCTCACAATCTCGTGGATACGGCAGTGTCGACCCTTACAGGGAACTACCAGAATAATCGTGCATCCACGTGATCCCCGACAAAACAATCGAGGTCAGCAGTTTCTAAGGTAGAATAGTAAGCGTATCGTAGTTGCATCTTTTTATGCGCTACGCATTACGTGTTGTATGCGCTTTCAAGTTCCCCAATACATAGAAATAGAAGATAAAATTTTCGGCCCACTAACGCTGAAGCAATTTATCTATCTTATTGGTGGCGTCGGTTTAGCATTTGTTTGTTATCGTTTTTTGGGCCCCCTTGGTCTTATTATTGGTATTCCTGTTGTTTTGTTTGGAGTTTTGTTGGCATTTTATAAACATAACAACAAACCATTCATTTTCTTGGTTGAAGCCGCCGCCCGTTATAGTTTGAATAAAAAACTTTACTTATGGCGTAAAACCGAAAAAACTCCTATAAGAAAAGATCTTGAGGAAAACGATGATTCTCTTCTTTTTGTTCCAAAACTTGGTCAAGACAAATTAAAAGACATGACCTGGGGAATCTCCACAAAAGAACACTTAAAAAATCCTTCAGCGACAGATAGAATAAATTCATCCCACCAATAAATAATAAAACATCTCGTAGTAACATTACCCCATGGCATTAAAAGCAAACCCCTCTCAACAATTTGTTCCCATCAGAGAAATCCGTGACGGTATTGCTATTTTGAATGACAACGGGATGCGTGCAATTTTAATGACTTCATCAATTAACTTTGCCCTTAAGTCTCCGGAAAACCAAGACGCTATCATTCTTCAATTTCAAAACTTTTTAAACTCACTTGATTTTTCTCTTCAGATTGTTGTTCAATCTCGCCGACTCGATATCAAACCATACCTCGTCCTCCTTGAAGAGCAGAAAAAGGCTCAAACAAACGATCTTATGAAAGTACAAATCGAAGAATACATCGAATTCATTCGCTCTTTCACTGAATCAACAAGCATTATGACAAAAAGTTTTTTTGTTGTTGTGCCATACACACCAACAATACAATTTAGTCCGAGGGGTGGTTTTTTCAAGAAACAAGATGAAAACGAAACCGAAGAAAAACAAAAAAAGGAAACTGATACCTTTGAGGAAAGTCGCTCCCAACTTGAACAACGAATGTCTGTGGTAGAACAAGGACTTGCCCGTTGTGGTCTTCGTGTTGTTCGTCTTGGTACAGAAGAAGCAACCGAATTGTTTTATCGCCTTTTTAATCCTGGAGAAAATGAAAAGTTAATTCAGCAACAATAGTATGGGTATACTCGATTTATTCAAAAAGAAAAAAGATATGTCAGGGCAAGGAGGTATGCCTCTGTTACCTCATGAGATTTACGAAAGTTCTGCACTGGAATTAAAAGATGTTATCGCCCCCTCAGCCCTACGCGTCACGAGTAAACAAATTTACGTTGGTGAAAAAATTGCCCGAAGCTTCTTTATCATTTCGTATCCACGATTTTTAACCGAAGGGTGGTTTATTCCGATCATTAACCTTGATAAGGTTTTTGATATTTCCCTTTTTGTACACCCTATTGAAACCGCTCGCGTATTACGAACGTTTCAAAAAAAGGTTGCTGAGGTTGAAAGCCAAATTCACAACCGAGAAGAGAAGGGGTTGGTTCGTGATCCAAAACTTGATATTGCTTACCGTGATCTTGAAAAATTACGCGACGACCTCCAACAAGCTCAAGAAAAGCTCTTTGATGTCGGTTTATATATTACGCTGTATGGCAACGATATTTCTGAACTCGATCATGTTGAATCTGAAATAAAATCTGTCCTTGAATCAAAATTGGTATATGTAAAACCAGCGCTTTTCCAGCAAGTACAAGGGTTTCGAAGCTCGTTACCTCTTTGTAACGACGAACTTTCAGTTCACTCAAAATTAAACTCTTCCCCTCTTTCTTCTATTTTCCCATTTACCTCCTTTGACCTCACCTCGGACCACGGCTTACTCTACGGCATTAACCGCCACAACTCTTCTTTAGTACTCTTTGACCGTTTTTCTCTTGAAAACTACAACTCTATCACTTTTGCAAAATCTGGTTCTGGAAAAAGTTATTGTACAAAACTTGAACTCCTTCGCGCTCTTATGTTCGATACTGAGGTTATTGTTATTGACCCTGAACGCGAGTATGAAACGATGACAAAATCAGTTGGTGGAAAATATTTCAACATTTCACTCAACTCAGAACACCATATCAACCCTTTTGATTTACCCGTTCCACGAGAAGACGAATCTCCGGCGGATGTTCTTCGTACAAACATTATTCATTTGGTAGGACTTTTTCGAATATTGCTTGGAGGATTAACCCCTGAAGAAGATGCAATTATTGACCGCGCAATTACTGAAACCTACGCACTTCGTGACATCACTCCTAATGCTAATTTTGCCAATGTTGAACCGCCCCTTCTTTCTGATTTCGCCCTTGTGTTGACCGGCATGCAAGGTGGAGATTCTTTGGCTCAGAAACTTACAAAATATACCCAAGGAACATGGTCTGGTTTTCTAAACCAACCTTCAAACGTTGATATCAAAAGTAAATTTATCGTCTTCTCTATTCGTGACATGGAAGACGATTTGAAACCTGCGGCAATGTACATCATTACCCACTACATCTGGAACGCTGTCCGAAAAGAGCTAAAAAAACGCCTTCTTGTAATAGATGAGGCGTGGTGGATGATGAAATCGGAAGATACCGCCTCATTCCTTCTTAATATGGCAAAACGCGGCCGAAAATATTATCTAGGACTTTCAACTATCACCCAAGACGTCGACGACTTCCTAAAATCACCCTACGGAACACCAATTGTCACCAACTCATCAATTCAAATTCTCCTTAAACAATCACCAACAGCAATTGACCGCCTGCAAAAACTGTTCAACTTAACAGACGAGGAAAAATATCTCCTCCTTGAGTCAGGCGTTGGGGAAGGGGTATTCTTTGTTGGTGTAAAACACGTCGCAATAAAAGTCATCGCTTCCTATACAGAAGACCAGATTATCACCTCTGACCCTTCTCAGATTCTGGCAATTAAACGGGCAAAAGCTGAAATGAAGGCTTCTGGCGGGGGCGGAAGTATATAAATCATGAACGAACCACGCATATCAAAAACAACAGCTGTTCTTATGGTTGTTGTTGCAATCTTCTTTGATCTCTTGAATGCTGGAGTCAATCTTATTCCTGTTGCGGGACAAGTTATGGCAGAACTTATAACGGTTTTCGCATATTGTTCTTTGTGGCTATGGTTTTCACTCAAAAATGTTTCACTGATAAGTAAAAAGCGGGCCTTTCGGTTTTTTGGAGTCTCAATTATTGAGATAATTCCTATTCTTAATATGCTCCCGGGTATAACACTAAGTGTCCTTTTGACCATTACCCAAGTACAACTTGAAGACCGTTTAGCTTTGGCTCAAACAAAGAAGGAACAAGAGGAACAGGACAACGAAGAATTTGTGGCCAGAGTGCGTGAAAACGAACAACGAGAGATTGAAGAGTTTGTTGCGGAAGATAATAACACCCCTCCCCAGGTAGAACCTTACGACGAGACTCCTTCACGTGATACACTGGAAGAGTAGGGTGTTTTACACCTTCTGGTTTTATGAAAAAAACGATCGTTTTTTTAGCATTTGTACTCACAACATCGTTTAGTTTTTTCGTTAATACTTCTTTCGTTAACGCTCAGTTGGGACCCGAGGTTCCCGGGAACACCTCATCTCCATATGCATCCATATGGTTTGAATTGTCTCCCCAAAACCCAGGGCCAAACGAACCGGTAACTATTCGATTTGTTACCTACGCAGGAGAACTTTCAACTGCTGAAATTGGTTGGTTTATCAACGGAGAACCTTTTGATGCTGGTATTGGCCGATCATCAATTACCATACGAACCAACGCGATCGGAGAACCGACTGAAATAATGGCTATCGCAAAGTTTATCGATGGAAAACTTTTAACACACTCGGTTACAGTGGTTCCTGCCCGTGTAGCCCTTATGTGGGAAGCTGATTCGTACGTACCACCCTTCTACAAAGGAAAAGCTCTTCGAACCTTCGGCCAAGACGTTACCCTTATCGCCATGCCAAATTTCGTAGTTGATGGAAAAGTTTTTCCCGCGGCATCTCTTTTATATGAGTGGTATATTGGCCCAACAAAACTTTCTGGTTCAGGAATTGGACAGCAACGCATCACTGTTTCTGGTGACGCCCTTCGTTTATATCGAACAGCCAGAGTTGTTGTTTCAACCCCAGATAAAACAAGCTCTTCTGGGACCTCAATAGATGTACCTTCAACGTTTCCGAAGCTACAACTCTATGAAATAAACCCCTTATATGGACGAATATACGAAAGGGCATTGAGCGGTGACCTGTACTCAGGAACAGGAGAATTTAGCATTATTGCTACACCTTACTACTTCAATCGTTCAAATGTTGAGAGGGGCTCTGTTTCCGTTGGTTGGTCACTCCTTAAATCAACAACTACTTCATACGGCTTCATTCAAACATTTTCACCAATAGCAGGAGCCGCCGGAAGCTCAGTACTTTCCGTTTCAGCAAGTGATCCTTCAAACATTTTTATGCAGAGTAGCGCCAATATTCAAATTCGTTATGGAAATGCACAACGATCATTTTTCTAAAATCAAAACCTGGTTAAAAAAAGGGCTTTGTGTGAGCGCTCTGCTTTTTGCTTTTGGAACATCAAACCTCACATTTGCAGCAGGATACGAACTTCTTGCCCCTATTCCAATCGGAGGAAACATTAACGAAGCCTCTCCTTCAGCAAGTGTTCCTGATGTAAATAAATACATCGAAAATGGCTTTCTTCTTGCAATAGCTCTTGCTGGCTTATTTGCAGTAGTCCGTATTGTATGGGCCGGTATAACCTTAATGTCGACTGATGCTGTATCAGGAAGATCTGCAGGGAAAGAAATTATTCGAGACGCTATTTATGGTTTTATCCTTGCTATTGGTGCCTATGCCATCCTTTATACCGTGAATCCTCGTCTTTTGATTTTTAATTTAGATCCAGGAGCTCTTGGTTTTTCACCACCAACATTTCAACCTGCACCAGCAGGGGCTTCGACCACTGACTCTATTGGTATCCCAAGAGGTAGTGGAGGTGGAGGAGTTATTGTTCCTACCCCTCCTCCAACAGGCGGCGGAAGTGGAGGAGGAGGTGGCGGGGGCGGAGGGGGATATACACCTCCACCACTAACCTCTACACTAAACATGTGTACCGGAAAAAGGATAAAGCCTATCGGGATACTTTTTAAATACGGATCTGTTTTAGGAGAAACGGCTCCCTCTTTATTGGCAATTCGTGGAACTGTTACCACTTCAGACACTGCTACAATTCAAAACGTTGCCTATATTCTCACTGATGATGGTTTATGGTGGGACGTTCGATTTGACGGAGACACCTCTGATACATTTGTTCTTGAAAAAACGCCGAGCGACCCTACCTCTAACTATATTTGTGCCCCATCTGGAGGAGGGGGTGGTGGTGGCGGGGGAGGTGGTTTAGTTGGACCAGTTGTCGTTGGAGGCAGAGTAAGAGTTACAAACGATCCATCCGTCCGCGTTACAGGAGAAGGACCTGGAGGAACGTACCTAGGAGAACAGCCAAAAAACGCTCTTGGCACTGTTTTGTCAGGACCTCGTTACACATCTTTAACGTATGGAGGTTCTACAACGTGGTGGGAAATAGAGTATGATTCCGGACCTACTGGGTGGAGTCCTGAAATTGACAATAACGGCTCAGCAAACCCCCCAAAATATATTGAAGGAATACGCTAGCATTACACTATGGATAAAAAAACAGCTACACGTGTCATAATCGGAATTCTCGCACTAGTCGCGCTTATTTTTGTTGCTTTTTATTATTTTGTTATTCAAAAAGGACAAACTGAAACTGGAGGACTTACTATGACAACCCCTGATTCAGATAACCCTATCTATCCAGGAACTGGTCTGGGTACACAAAACGGAACTGAATCAACTCCAGATCCGTTAGGTACCCGAGGGAATCGTATTGACACTGAAAACGATGACGGAGGTGAGGGTACCACAGGAGGAGGCACAGTGAGCGCAGGAGGTGTCGTTAATAGTGTTCCCATAAAAAGTCTTGGGAGTGTTTTTCGAATTTCTGATAAGCCCGTTTCTGGAGCAACATCATTCCTTTCAAAAAATACAATTCCAACGGTTCGTTATATTGAACGAGAGCTTGGAAAAATTTTCGATTATGAAATTGGGGAAACCAAAGCAAAACGTATTTCAATCGAGACCATTCCCCGCATTCAAGAAGCTTTTTTCATGAACAACGGAGCTTCGTTAATTGCCCGCTACCTTGATCGTGACCAACTCACCATTCAAACCTACGAAGCCCGACTTGTCCCAGGGAAGGGAACAACCTCTCCTGGCACCTACACCCTTGAAGGATCATTCCTTCCACAAAACATTAGTGATTTTTCCGTTTCTCCTAGCGGAGCATCTTTTTTCTATCTCATTCCAAGAAATACTGGTGCATCTGGGTACGTACGAACCGCTGGAACAAAGAATGTTTCGCTTGTTTTTGATTCTCCCGCAAAAGAATGGCTTTCTGTGTGGTCATCAGACCGATCATTAGAGGTCGTCTCTCGTCCGTCCTCAGGAGTCCCAAGCTACTCTTACACAATTGATCCTAAAATAAGCTCCGTGCAAGAACTTTTCTCTCCTAAAAACGGCCTGACCATTCTAGGAAGTCCTGACCAATCACTCTTGCTGTATTCCGAAACAGAAAGTGGTTTAAGTTCTCGTCTCTTCTTCCGAAAAACAAATCAGGTGGCCGGATTTAAGGTTGCAACCTTGCCAGACAAGTGTGCATGGGAAAACAGTTCTAAACACTTCTTAGTGTGTGCCATACCAGTTAAACCAAAAAATGCACTTCTTCCAGACGAATGGTATATGGGCTCTGTTTCTTATGACGATGAAATATGGCGCTTTGATATTACCAACAACACCGGTGAACAAATCGCGAGTTTAAATCAATTCACCTTAGGACCAGTTGATGTTATGCGCCCTTTCATTACACCGGATAATAAATACTTTATCTTTATGAGCAAAAAGGACCTAACATTGTGGGGAGTTAGAATCGCAGAGTAATCACTACACACTTTGTGTTGGTATAAAAAGCTACTCAGTTGTAGCTTTTTATTTTTAGGCCATGCTTAAAACTTCTCTTCCTTTCCAAAACGATCGTCCTCGACGTATTTAATAACAACGCGACGATTCCTCCCCTCTCCTATAGACTCTGTTTTAATATTAGAAACCCCACCAAGAAATTCATGAACAATAAGACGATCGTACGCAGACATTGGCTCCATCTCAACACTTGATTTAAAAGATTTTGCTCGTTCGGCCAAAATCGAAGCTTTTGTTGAAATCGTCCGAGAAAGTGTTGCTTGGTAATCGTTTATATCAATAAAAAAGCGCGGTTCTGGTATTTTTTTTGTTTCAGCACGTACTCCTACTAACTTTTTTACTAAATGTGACAGCGCTTGAAAATGAGCCCCACGCGTGCCAATAAGAAGAGGGGCGTCCGCTGTTTTGATAACAAAAATAGGAGCCTTTATACCATCACTAACAACTTCAATCCCATCAAAACGAACAGGCAACGTTCGTAAAAGGCTTTCAATTATTAGTTTGATTTCCTCCTGTTCCATTTGATTTTAGGCCAAATTGCCAACCTTTTCTCATTATAAGCTCTTGAACAAACATAAACAGGCTTCTTGTTGCAAAATAAAGAGCTATAACGCCTGAGTATTGGTACGATATCAGAAAAATAATTCCTGGCAAGAAATAACGCACCTGAAGTCGCATTCCTGCAGCAAAACTATCCTCAAAAGAGGGCTTTTTATGTATATCACTTAAGGATTTTTGGGGTAAAGAAGAAAGAGCGGGGGAATACCAACCTTGTATAAACTGAGCCAAAGCAGCAACAAAGGCAAGAATGAGATTCTTTTTAGAAATATCAACAAAACCTAAAAACAGCATACTGACGAACTCTGGCGCACGAACAAAATCGTACAAACGACTAGCGTCAATGTTTGGTAAGCCGGCCCGCGCAAAAACAAAATAGAGGGCAATAATGATGGGTAATTGGACAAAAGCAAGAAACAGACCAGAAAGAGGATTAATTCCTTTTTCCTTATAAAAGGCCATCATTGCCCGCGCCTGTTCTTCTTTATTGTTTGCGTACCGTGTTTTAAGCTCCTTTAGTTCTCCTTCAAACTGTTTTGTTTTCGCTTGAGTAACGAGGGATTTTTTTGATAATGGATACAAAACAAGACTAACAATAACTGTAAAAAGAACGATCCCAACGCCCGCATCAGCATTAGGAATAACATCGAGCAGGGCAACAAAACCGTTATATAGTGGATTAACAAAGAAAGTATTAAACATAAAGGTGTACACCTATCGTACGTTGCTTTTCATCTCTTATCAATTTACTTACCATCAACTCTCTCTAATAATTCCTTTACTTGTTTTTGTATTTCAATAAAAGGTGTTTTTTTAAGGCTTATGTTGGCCATTAAAACAAAAACTCCACCCCTTTTTACCACAAAACTATCTTTTTTTATTGCCAACCAAAAAGCTTCTCTTACTAGCCTTTTTATTTTATTCCGATCCACAGCCTTTTTAACACCAAAAGTTATCACTGCAGCTGTGATTTTTTTATCAACGACCTCCTTATAACACAAACGCACACCTCCAACTGATATAAACCTTTGTTTGAGGGCTTTTTTTATATCTTCTCGCCGCGCACGCGTCCTGCGGGCAATCATATAACCTTATGCGGAAATAACCTTACGACCTTTTCTTCGGCGACGCAAAAGGACTCTTTTTCCGTAACTTGTTTTTGA
The DNA here is from genome assembly GCA_964574355.1 of uncultured Candidatus Saccharibacteria bacterium. Taxonomy (GTDB): domain Bacteria; phylum Patescibacteriota; class Minisyncoccia; order Phycocordibacterales; family DSPV01; genus CAZNMD01. The sequence continues at coordinate 1,089 of CAZNMD010000010.1, read as the reverse complement.
ACGAGCACGAAATCCGTGAGTTCGTGCACGCTTCTTCTTTTTCGGTTTGTATGTTATTGCCATAGTTTTGTGAGTATAGCTAAAAAGACCGTATCTGACAACAAAAGCTCTAAAATCTTACTTTTTATGTTTCTGTGCACTTTTACCAATCGAAGGGAAGGGTTTCTTTTTGTTTTTTTAAGTTTTCCACACTATACACATGTTATGAACATATATTAGATACCCTATCAAGTTCCCGAGGCGTACCCCCAAGGTATAATACAGTTCGCCCCAAAAAAATAATTCTATGATAGACAACAAACAACTCTGGAACTCTGTATTAGTAGAATTAGAACTCGCCGTATCAAAAGCAAACTTTAACACCTGGTTTAAAGACACCCATCTTACAAAAAGAGAAGAGGGTTCTGTGTGGGTAGCTGTCCCTAATATGTTTGTTCGAGATTGGCTATCAACAAAGTACCATAAAACAATACTAAAAATCCTCCGTAGTTTAGACGAACAAATCCGCTCTCTGGATTTTGTAGTAACAAGAGACGATCATAGAAAAACATCTTCTGAACCTACAACCCAACGAAATGTTTCTGAATTACCCCTTACTGAGTACCTTATCAACAAGGAAGACAACCTAAACCCTCGCTACACATTTGAAAACTTTGTGGTTGGACCCTTTAATGAGCTCGCCCATACTGCAGCCCAAGTTGTTATTAAGCGCCCGGGGATTGCCTATAACCCATTATTTATTTACGGAGCAACTGGCCACGGAAAAACACACCTTATTCAAGCAATAGGAAACCAAGTAAGAACATCCTATCCAGGGAAAAAAGTTTTTTACATGACCTCAGAAAAGTTTGGTTTAGATTTTTTTAATGCCCTCCAAATGGGAGGTGATCGTATTAATCAGTTTAAGGAAAAATATCGTAAGTATGATTTTTTTATCATGGACGATATTCAATTCTTTTCAAAAAAAGAAAAGACCCAAGAGGAACTCTTTCATTTGTTTAATACCTTATACGACAACAACAAACAGATTATATTTTCATCCGATAAGCACCCTAATCTTATTTCAGATATTGAGGAGCGTTTAAAGTC
>CAZNMD010000009.1:0-28173 GCA_964574355.1 uncultured Candidatus Saccharibacteria bacterium | reverse complement strand
AGGATACTTTTTTCACCTTCTCGAACATTCACTTTTCCTTTGAGGGCAATACAAGTTCCCGTGACGAGAAGATTTTTTACTTCTTCGTATACTTTTGGAAAAACGACAACTTCCATTGAACCTGTCATATCCATGATTGAAACGAAAGCCATAGGATCATTTTTTTTGGTCATAATCATGCGAACTGTTTGGACCATGCCGCCCGTAGTTACTAAAATACCAGCCGGAATTTCGGCGACTATTTTTGAAATAGGCATACCTCGTTTAGAAAGAAGGTCTTTGAATTTATCAAGTGGATGTCCGGAAATGTACAAACCTAAGAGTTCTTTTTCCCACGATAGTTTTTGGTCGTTGGTCGCTGGTTTTGAAGGGGTCAGGGTGACGGTTGCTTTTGCTGTGGCAATGCTTGCAAACAGTGAATCGTGTCCACCGCCTCCAGAAATAGCGTCTTTGTGCCAAGTAAGGAGATAGTCTGAATTTAAAAGTAAGTTGCCTCGTTCGCCAAAATCATCGAGGGCACCAGACATAATAAGCGCTTCGAGTGACTTTTTGTTGAGATTTTTGTCAGTAATACGCGTTAAAAATTCGGCAAGGTCTTCAAATTTTCCTTTTTTTTCGCGTTCAGTAATAATTGCATCAGCGATTCCTTCACCAAAATTTTTGATTGAACCTAAACCGAAACGAATTGCTTCTTTGTTTTTTGCTGTTTCAACAAGGGTAAATTCACGACGTGATTCATTCACTGAAGGCGGTAAGACCGGAAGATTCATGCGTTTACATTCGGCAACAGTTTCACCAACTTTATCTACGTCACCCGATTCATGTGTCAAAATCGAGGTCATATATTCACCAGGAAAATTTGCTTTCAAGTAGGCGGTTTGATAAGCAACGCGTCCATAGGAAACTGAATGAGCTTTGTTGAAGCCGTATGCTGCAAAAGGTTCAATCCATGCCCAGACTTTGTCGGCTTTTTCTTTTGGCCACTTCGAATGTTCAATACATCCTTTAATAAATTTTTCTTTTTGAGCCGCCATTTCTTCAGGGATTTTTTTACCGACAGCTTTTCGGAATTTATCTACCTCACCCCAACTATAGCCAGCAAGTTTGTGGGCCATCATAAGGAGGTCGTCCTGATAGACCAACACACCATATGTTTTCTCGAGAATTGGTTTAAGTGCCGGATCAGCGTATGAAACCTTTCGTGGGTTATGTTTACGAGCAATGTATTCAGGAATAAATTCCAATGGTCCTGGTCGGTATAAAGCCACCATAGCGTTAATATCGTGAATTGACGTTGGCTTCAACTCTTTAAGATAACGTGTCATACCGTCACCGTTTAGTTGGAAAAGGTCAGCGGTATCACCCCGTGCTAACATTTCAAATGTTTTTTTGTCGTCGAGTGGGATGTTGTCTATATCAATTTTTGCGCCTTTGGTAATAGCTGCCAGTTTAATTGTGTCAGCAATAATGGAAAGGTTTTTTAACCCAAGAAAGTCAAATTTAAGAAGCCCCGCTTCTTCAATGGAGTACATATCGTACTGAGAGATAATTTTTCCTTCGCCCTTTGGATCGAACTGAAGGGCTGTAAAATCGGTGAGAGATGTTGGTGCAATGACAACGCCGGCCGCATGCACACTAATGTGTCGAGCGCAGCCTTCAATGCGTCTTGCTGTGTCGATAATATCTCCTACATCTTTTTCTTTTTTGTAGGCAGCTTTGAGTTCAGGAACCATTTCAAGTGCTTTATCGATGGTCATTGGGAATCCTTGTGAGCCCATTGGAATTAATTTTGCGATACGGTCGCCGGTCGCGTAATCAAACCCAAGCGCACGAGCAACGTCGCGCACAGAACCGCGAGCGAGCATCGTACCAAATGTTCCGATTTGAGCTACTTTTTCCGCGCCGTATTTATGTCGCGCATATTCAATCATTTCGTCGCGTCGATCGTCGGCGAAGTCCATATCAATATCAGGAGCGGATGGACGGTCTGGGTTTAAGAAACGTTCAAATGGAATTTCAAATTCAAGGGGGTTGATGTTCGTGATTCCTGAAAGGAAAGTTGCAAGTGAACCAGAAACTGAACCACGAATGTTTGAAAGAATACCGTGAGAGCGGGCGTAGGCTAAAAGGTCAGCCACAATAAGGAAGTATGGTGAGTAGCCTTTGTTTTTTATAACTTCAAGCTCGTATGTTGCTCGTTTTTCAGATTCAGGAGTTCTTGGAACATTTCTTTTTTCAAAACCCTCGTCAACAATGCGCGCTAATTCCTGATCAGGGGTTCGTCCTTCTGGTAATTTGAAATCAGGAAAGACCCATTTGCCAAGTTCGAGCGTAACGTTGCAGCGATTTGCAATTTCTCCTGTGGCAGCGATTGCTTCTGGTACGTCTTTGAATTTTTTTTGAGCATCTTTAGGTGAGATAAAAGAAAGATCAATATCATCTTCTTCGCGATCTCCTATTGCTCCTCCGTTTTGAACGGACATGAGTACGCGTTGCACTTTGCGGTCTTCAGGTTCGAGGTAGTACGCGCTATGTCCAGCAACAAGGGGGATCATATGAGTTTTTGAAAAAGTAAAGAGTCGCTTTTCGGCATCTTTTTGATCTATTTCTTGTTGGCGGGCAAGTTCCAGATAGATCCGATCTTTAAAAATACGTTTGTACCAATCAGCTAGTTCGTCAGCTTTTTCGTGGTTTGCTGTATCGAGGGCATTTTTAATATCGCTATTACCAAATGGAACAATGGCAATGAGGCCTTCGTTGTATTTTTCTAAAAGTTCACGATCAACGCGTGGTTTGTAGTAAAAACCTTCAAGGTTTGAGAGAGTGACGAGTTTAAGTAGATTTTGGTAGCCAACATTATTTTCGGCAAGCAAAAGTAAACGAGTTCGACGGTTGTCGATGCCGCTTTGTTTGTCCATTCTGCCGCGGGCTGCAACATAGGTATCAACGCCGATGATTGGTTTAATACCAGCCTTTTTTGCTTCCTTATAAAAATCAATTGCGGCGTAAAGATTTCCATTATCGGTAAGAGCAAGGGCAGGCATGCCGGCTTTTTTTGCCGCTTCAATGAGGTCAGGAACTTTAGGTAAGGCCTGAAGGAGGGAATAGTGTGAGTGAGCGCGTAGTTGAATGAATGAGGCCATTGGGAGAATTATAGCGCATCAAAAAATTCTTGAGTAAAAAAATGCATTGTTGTTTTTAAAATTATGTGGTAATTTCATCTCGGAATGAAAACTGCAAAATATCCTTTTCAAGCTGTGGCCGGATGGGCTCAAGATGCTGTTGTCAGAGGGCTAAACCAGAAGGCAGGTGTAACTGCTACCATCGAACAGACCGGAAATGGTACTTCTGGCAGCTTAACTATTGTTGCTGAATCGGACGATCGATTGCAAGTTGCAACATCATTTATTTCACAAAGTGCTCTCTTTCGCCCCCTTTTTAAATCTCCACAGTAAGTTTGTATCATGTGTCTCTATCGAAAATCTCGCCCTTGCCGGCGAGATTTTTTTTATACGCATATAATGGAATGATGGTGAAGCGGATTATTATTGGCATCGACGAGGCAGGGCGAGGACCACTCGCGGGGCCGGTTTCGGTGTGTGCGCTTGCGATTTTAAAAAAGTTGCCGAAAGAGTTGATGGGAGAAATTAAAGATAGTAAACAACTTTCGGAAATACAAAGAGAATTTTTATATAAAAAATTAGTTAGTGCGAAAAAGAGAGGATATATTTCTTTTGCGCAATCTTTTTCGAGTGCCAAAATCATTGATACAAAAGGAATTGTGTATGCGATCTGCTCGGCAATGGGTCGTTGTTTGAGGCGATTGAATATTTCTCCAGCGAAAGCCACGATTTTACTCGACGGCGCATTACGGGCGCCGGAAGAATACACAAATCAAAGGACAATCATTCGCGGCGATGCGACGGTTCGGGCGATTGCGTTGGCTTCTATTGTTGCAAAGGTGCGGCGAGATCATTTAATGAAAAAATATGCGAAAACATTTCCCGGATTTGGCTTTGAGGTGCATAAAGGGTATGGCACGAAGGCTCATTATGGCGCGATTAAACAAAAAGGAATTTTAGCTATACACCGCTTGACGTTTTTGAAAAAGATTGCAAAATAGCACTTTTTATGCTATCATGGTAGGTAGATTTATGAAGATTTGCCGAAATAGTCGTCGTGACGTTCATATAAGAATGGGCGTTGTCGCTGAACGAATTTCAGCAAGGATTCTCAATCGAGTCCTTCCGTTGTGGCTTCGGGTTGCAGATTGGACCCATCGTCTTTCACGGTTCATGTAACCGTTTGCTGGTCTCAAAAACCCCTCCTTGTGTGGAGGGGTTTTCTTTTTTAGCCAATAATAATGAATTACTTGCATCCTGTAATATTTAATGCTATTCTCATTGCCACTATGGTTAACCGAATGCGCTCAACCAGATCTCATACCGGTAATCGCCGAAGCCACCACGCGCTTTCGTCGATGAGTCTTTCTGTGTGTGAAGAGTGCAAGCGACCAAAACTTCCTCATAACCTCTGTGCAAATTGCGGTGTTTACCGAGGTGTTGCGATTGTTGATAAGAAAGCAGAACTTGCAAAAGAAGCTGCTCGAGCAAAGCGAAAAGCTAAGGATCGAGGTGAAGCAGTTCCGAAAGAAGATAAGAAAGAAAAGGCAAAATAACTCCTCGATATCGGGGGGTTATTTTGTATCCTATCCCCATTAAAAAACTAGACAGTGAGCTACGGGAAGCCTATACTTTGCCTTAAGCGGACCGGAAGTTCGTCAAAAACAAAATATGTCGAATCGGCACCTTGCAAGATCAGTTGTACTTCAAACACTCTTTGAGTGGGATATGAGGTCATATACACTTCCTGTTGCCCTTACTACCTTGAAACGGAATTTCGAGGAGTTTGCTCCCGGTATGGGAGATTTTTCATTTATGGAGAATCTCTTGAAACATATTTTAGCAAAACAGAACGATATTGATACTATTATTACAAAAGCTGCGCCTGATTGGCCGATTGAGAGAATTTCTCCGGTTGATAGAAATATTTTGCGTTTGGGTCTCTATGAGCTTCTTTTTACAGAGAGAAGTGAGGTGCCGGCGAAGGTTGCGATCAATGAAGCCATTGAACTTGCAAAAACGTACGGCGGAGAAAATAGTGGCAAGTTTGTAAACGGAGTGTTGGGTTCTGTGTATAAGGAATTGGGTGAACCAGGCAAAGATGATCAGACACCACGAAAGAAAGAAATTCCAATTGAAAAATTGGGTGGAGCATTGGTATATGCTCGAGATGAAGAAGAGATTTTTGTTGCTCTTGTTCACGATGTGTTTGGTCGTTGGACCCTTTCAAAAGGTCACCTTGAAGCTGATGAGGACGAAGTTCCCGGAGTATCGAGGGTTGTTTCAGAAGAGCTTGGAATTATGGTTCGAGCCGAAGATCATATTGGTAAAAATGAATATGTTGCGTCACATCCAGAAAAAGGAAAGATTCGAAAGTGTGTAACCTACTATTTAGCCAAAGCTGAACATGAAGATTTAAAGCTTGCTGAAACAGGTGGGCTTGATGACGCTAAATGGTTCAAGTTGAAAGACATCCTTGACCTTAACTTTTACAATGATATCCTCCCCATAGTTACCAAGGGAGTGAACGTTCTTTTGGGTAACAATTCTTCAGGTAAGAAAGATTAGTAGGTTATTAATTATAAGGATGGCGGCAGGGACGAGTTGTCAGGTTTCATTTTTTTAGATGAAATCTAGAGACTACTGGTTCGTACTTCCCTCCAAAAAATATATGGCAGACTTCTCGCGTTTTGAAGCGCGGATTGGGGTTACATTTAAGGATCGGCGATTGCTCGTTGCCGCATTTACGCACCGTTCATATTTGAACGAAAACCCGGCCGCAGGTGAGCATAATGAGCGTCTCGAGTTTCTAGGCGATGCTGTGTTGGAGTTGGCGGTTACTAATTATTTGTATCGGAATTATCCGAAACAAAATGAGGGTGAAATGACGTCGTATCGAGCGGCGTTGGTTAATTATCAAACGCTTGCGAAATTGGCGGCTGATATTGGCATGAATGAGTACATGCTTCTTTCGTATGGCGAGTCTAAAGATACAGGTCGCGCTCGACAGGTTATTTTAGCCAACGCTATTGAGGCACTGATTGGAGCACTGTATCTTGATCAGGGTTTTGATAAGGCCGCTGAGTTTGTGGCTACTCACTTGTATCCGTTGATACCAAGTATTATCAAAGCAGGGAAATGGATTGATTCAAAAAGTTTATTTCAAGAGAAGGCGCAGGACGCTGTCGGTGTTACTCCGGTATATGAGACTGTGCGGGAAGTTGGTCCCGATCACGACAAGCAATTTACTGTTGCGGTGAAGCTCGGAAGAGAAGTTGTAGCTGAAGGTACTGGAAAATCAAAACAAGAAGCTGAGCAAGCAGCGGCCGAGAATGGTTTAAAAAAGAAGGGTTGGAATTAGAGACAAAAAATAGAGATCAGAATAAAGAACAGTCCGACTTTTGCCCAAAAAGTTGGACTGTTGTCTTTTTGGTAATTTTATGTTATTTATATTGCCAGAAGTATTTTTTAGCACAACAAACAAGGAGGAGGACTTATGCCAATTACGTTTTGTAGGGTTACTTGCGGTGGAAATGTCGACAATCGGAGGGCCATTTCCGATATTGTCATGCCTGATGGTGTGCCGTTTCCCATCATTCAGATCAAGACGGTTACATTGACCAAAGAAGCTGTTGAATTGCGCCTCGCGGTTGGTAACCATTACCACACAAAAGAATCTGGTCGTGAAGAATTCTTTGTGGTGGTTGGTCCGAAGGATGTTCCGCTGGTTACTATCCGTTACAGGGATGAACCGAAAGGAGAAATGAAGGATAGATATATGTTTTTGGGTGAGGCTTGTTATATTCCGCCCGAATGTTCTCATGCCTTCGTTGCGATGAATCCAGGGGTTGTGTTGTGGGGTTTTTCGAATCTTCCCTATGATTCTCTTCACGACGTTCCGGATAAGTTGTTCTGAAATTCCAGCATGGATAGTAGAAGATTCTCAGGCGCCAACTCTTTTCGAGTAGGCGCTTTTTTGTTGAAAACAAAAGAAGTAATCATTTGGTACAATAAAGGGAATGTTAAAGAGCGTTGAACTCGCCGGTTTTAAATCATTTGCGAAAAAAGTTTCGCTTGATTTTACGACGCCGGTGACGGGGGTTGTGGGGCCAAACGGCTCGGGTAAATCAAATGTTGCTGAAGCATTTCGGTTTGTACTTGGAGAGCAGTCAATGAAATCAATGCGTGGTAAGCGCGGCGAGGATATGATTTGGAACGGTTCGCCGGCCATACCCCGCGCGAATCGTGCGTCGGTAAAAATTACATTTGATAATACACGAAAAGTTTTTACTGTTGATTTTGACGAAGTAACCATTGAGCGTATTGTTCATCGTGATGGAGTGAATGAGTATTTGTTGAATGGTTCACCGGTTCGCCTGAAAGATGTAACCGAACTTTTAGCTGCGGCGCATATTGGGGCATCTGGGCATCATATTATTTCTCAAGGTGAAGCAGATCGTATTTTAACCGCGTCAGCTAAAGAGCGTCGCGAAATGATTGAAGATGCCTTAGGGCTTAAGGTGTATCACTATAAACGCATTGAAAGTGAGAGAAATCTTGAAAAGACAGAAACAAATTTAAAAGAAGTTGCGTCGTTACGACGTGAGCTTGCGCCGCACATAACATTTCTAAAAAAACAGGTCGCACGAATCGAAAAGGGTCGAGCTCTTCGCGAGGAGCTTGTTCTTCGTTATCAAGAATATTTCAAGCGTGAGCAAGCGTATCTTCAGGCTGAAAAGAAACAGATTGAAACCGAACGAACGTTACCACAAAAAGAATCAAGTGCACTTGATGCTCGAATTATTGAACTTAAATCGACGCTCGATGCCTCCGACGACAGTACCAGCGAAAGCAAAGAGGTGATCGCACTTGAAGAGCGGTTACGTACAGCTCGAGAGGCTTCAGCTCTTTTGTCTCGCGAAGAGGGAAGATTAGAAGGATTACTTTCGGCCGAGGAACGTCGATTGTCTCGTTTGTCTGCGACTGATTTGTCAGCAAAACTTGTTTCTTTTTCTGAGGTTCATCGATTTGCTGGAGATATTGAGCGTGAGGCGGATGTTGTTACTTCTGCGCTTGATCTAGGGGTGGCCAAGGAGGCGGGAATGCGTATTAAATTGGGAGCCCAGTCATTTGTTGAACACGCGAAAGGGGCGGGAGTTGAATCTGAGCGAAAAGATATTGAAACAGAGATTGCTCGACTTAAGACCGAGAAAAGTACTATTGAAGTAAGGGTAACCGAGGCGAGTGCGGCCGAAAGTATAGTTAAAGCTGAATATGACGCGCTTCGTTTGAAAATGGAAAATGAAAAGTCTGTCGGCCGAGCAGCTGAGCGCGAGCTTTTTGCCGCTATGGGTAAAAGAAACGAGCTTTCAATTTTACTTTCACAGTTAAAGAGTCGAGAAGATCGACTTACCTATGAGGAACAGGAGTATAGTCGTGAGCTTGGTGAGGCGGCCGCGGTTGCCGGACGTTTGGCTATCGCGTATGAGCTCGCCAATGTTCCTGACGTGGCACTTTTTGAGCCTCGTGAAAAACAACATGAGCGTCGTCGAGAGATTGAGAAGATGAAAATTCGTGTAGAAGAAATGGGTGGAGCTGGTGGAGATGAGGTAGTAAAGGAATTTAATGAAGCTTCTGAGCGAGATGCTTTTTTGGCTCGTGAAATGGCTGATTTAGAAAAAACAGCAGCATCTATTAAACAGTTAATTTCTGATTTAACTATTCGTTTAGCTAGTGAGTTTGATGCGGGATTGGCTCGCATTAATTCCGGATTTACTGAGCTTTTTGGTTTAATGTTCGGCGGTGGGTCGGCTGTTCTTTCCGTCGTACAGATAGAACAAAGAAATAGAAAATCTGAAGAAATAATGGATGACTCTATAGAGTTTTCTGAGTCGATTATGGTCGATCCTGAAGAAAAGAAAGAGCCAGAGCGAGGTATTGAAGTTGCGGTTAATTTGCCACATAAACGTGTTCGAGGGCTTGATATGCTTTCGGGCGGTGAACGTGCCCTTACATCTATTGCACTTTTGTTTGCAATTTCTCGTGTTAATCCTCCACCCTTTATTATTCTTGATGAAACTGATGCCGCACTTGATGAGGCGAACTCACGTAAGTATGGCGATTTAATTTCAGAACTCGCAAAAACGTCTCAACTTATTTTAATTACACACAACCGCGAGACGATGTCTCGAGCCGGCGTTTTGTATGGGGTTACGATGGGGTCCGATGGGGTATCTCGCTTGCTTTCAATTAAATTTGAAGAGGCAGTTGCGGTTGCTAAGTAGTAAATTCTATCGGAGTGTAATCAATCGTTTTTGATTTAGGATTTGCTCCTACGACACGAACTTTAATAGTGTCTCCGATTGATAAGTGTTTTCCGTTTGTTTTATTTACAAGTCGAAGCTGTTTTTCTTCGTGTTCCCAACCATTTCCAGGGAGATCGGAAAGTCGAATGAGACCTTCGCATCCGGTTTCTTTTTCTGCAACAAAAATTCCCCAATCAGTTACGCCTGTAATAATTCCGTCGAATTCTTGTCCAATTCGTTCAGTCATGTACATCGCCTGAAAATATTTAATTGCTTCACGTTCTGTTTCTGCTGCGGCAATTTCGCGTTCTGTTGCATGTTTCGCAATTGATTCATACTCATCAATTTCGGCGCTTGTACCTTTTTGGCCAGCTACATGTCGAAGGAGTGTTCGGTGAACAATATAGTCAGGGAAGCGACGAATAGGCGAAGTGAAATGTGTATAAAAATCAAAAGCTAGTCCGTAATGTCCTTTGTTTCCTGTTGTGTAGATAGCTTTTGCCATTGATCGAAGTGCGGCAATACGAGCGGCTGTTTCTCGTGGTGTTCCCGCAAGTTTTTTAAGTACGGTTTGGAGGGCAATTTGGCTCGCATTACCGTTTTTATCAAGGATAAGGGTGTGACCGAGTGCTTTGAGGAAATATGCTAAGTCCGCTAATTTTTCACTGTTTGGAGTGTCGTGAATACGATATAAGAATTTTTCGTGTGGTTTTCCTCGATGACTTTCAAACACCTCTTCAGCAACAGCACGATTAGCTAAAAGCATCCACTCTTCAACAAGACGGTGAGCGGCGAGGCGTTCTTTTCGGTACATGCGAACAGGTTTGCCGTTTTCGACAATAATCTTAACTTCGCCGGTATCGAAGTCGATTGCGCCCTTCATTTCACGTTCTTTTCTAAATTTTTCCGCAAAGGTGTTTAGTGTTTTGAGTATTGGTGAAAGTTCATGTGGTTTCCCTTTTAGAATTTCTTCGGCTTCTTCGTAGGTGAAGCGTTTTGTTGAGCGAATGAGCGTGCGACCAAACCAGCGTTTTGCTTCGCCACCATCTTTTGGAAATATGAATACTGCTGAAACAGTTCTTTTTTCATCCCCTGGAGTAAGGGAACATAAGTCATTTGAAAGCTCGTGGGGGAGCATAGGAACCGTTCTGTCAGGGAGATAGACCGAAGTTGCTCGTTTGCGAGCAGAGGCCTCTAAGGCACTTCCTGGTCGAATGTAATAAGAGACATCTGCAATATGAACACCGATTTCAAGATCACCGTTTGGAAGTGTTTGGAGTGACAAAGCGTCATCAAAATCTTTTGCGTCAAAAGGATCAATTGTGATGGTTGGTACACCGCGAAAATCACGACGGTCTTTAACGTCTTCATTTTTTATTGTACGTTCATTTTCTGCGATCTCTTTTGCTTCTTGGAGCGCGTCAGCGGGGAACGAAATATCAAATCCGTGTGATAAGACAAGTGCCGCTGTTTCTGCTTCGTGTTCACCACTTTTTCCGAGTACTCGAATAACTGCTCCGGTAGGACTTTCGTTTGGTCCTCCCCATGCGTCTATATGAACAAGTACCTTATCGCCAGGCGTTGCATCTCCAACTCCTTCGTGGGCAAGAATAATATCAGCATGAAATTTCTGATCATCAGGTACTACAAAAACAAATCCCCGATCTGCTTCGATTGTTCCGGTAAGTTCGGTTCGGGCACGTTTAATAACCTCAATTATTTCTCCTCTCGTACGATCTCCTACTGTTTTATACGAAACACGAACAGTATCACCATGAAAAGCTCCACCAAAGGCAGATGAATCAACACGGATGTCTTCCGTCAGAGTAGGGCAGTCAACAAAACCTAAACCAGACATTGTTACCGAAAGGGTACCCTCAACAGTTCCCTTAGAGTTTTTTGAAGAATGGATGTGTTTTTTGTGGATGTCGCGAGCGCGATTATTTCCACTATATTTTTTGTTCATTTTGTAAATAATATCACAAATTATGAATAACGGCAATAATTCGGCGGAAACCTTTGGTTCGTAGGTAAAAAGGGCCACGTATTTGACGTTTTGTTCTCATACTGCTACGATAGTCCCCACATGTTAATGATTCGCTTACAACGCGTTGGCCGAAAGAATGTACCTACTTTTCGAGTGGTTTTGACTGATAAGCAGAACTCAACAAAGAGTGGTCGTTTTTTGGAGATTCTTGGTGCATATGACCCACGGCAAGGTGGCATAAAGAAGCTGAACGGTGATCGTATAAAACACTGGCTTTCTGTTGGTGCACAGGCAAGTGATACGCTTCACAACCTTCTTTTAAGTGAAAAAATAATTACCGGAAAGAAAATTAACGTTCTTCCAAAGAAATCTCCTCCTAAGAAAGAAGAGCCAGCAAAGGCAGAAGGTGAGGCAAAGTCGGTAGAAGCAAAGTCCGAAGAGAAGCCAGCAGAAGCTGCGGCTGCCTAGTTTTTCTCTTACGATTTATTCTGTTAATTAGTCGCTCGACGTTTTTTTATTCCTGCGCTATATTAGCTGTAGATAGTATTAGTAAATAGCAATCTGACTGTATGAAAGAGCACGATATCCAGTTTTTGGAATACGTTGTTAAAAGTTTGGTAGAGAATCCGAACGATGTGAAGATTGATCGGACGGTTGATGAGATGGGTGTCCTTTTGACGCTCGCAGTCAATCCGAATGATATGGGTAAGGTGATTGGTCGTATGGGTAATACTGCAAAGGCTATTCGAACACTTTTGCGTGTTGTTGGAATGAAGAATAATGCCCGTGTTAACTTAAAGATTAACGAACCAGAGGGTAGTACTCATGGTCATGATGCCGCCGCTGGAGCTGATGAGGTTGCGGCTGCTCCTGTAAGTTCGGGAAAGGCTTCAAAGAGTGTTGATGAGGCAATGGCGGACCTCAACTTATAGTTTCAAAGAGTATTTCGGCTGCTTCTGCGGCGAAATCTCTAAGCCCGAAAATCTCAAACAAAAAATCGACTGGTTGCAGTCGATTTTTTGTTGACCAAGTAGATTTTCCTGCCAACACTCTTTGAAACTATAAGGTTCCTGATTCTGATTCTTGTCATAGTTTGATATTTGTTGTAATGTATCCCGACATGATAACTTTTCACATCATTAGTCTTTTTCCTGAGAGTTTCGAGTCGTATACAAACGCCTCGATTATTGCGCGTGCCTTGAAAGATAAGCATATTGCTCTTAAATTCTATAATCCCCGAGATTTTGCTGAGCCAAAATCAAAAAATCAAGAAAAACGAAAAAGGCCATTTGTTGCTGTTGATGATCGTCCGTTTGGTGGTGGCCCGGGTATGATCATGAAGCCGGAGCCTGTCCTTAAAGCTGTTATGGCAGCAAAGAAAAAAATGGGCCGAGCAAAATCAGAGACGATCTTTTTTGATGTGGGTGGGGAAGTGTTTACGAATGAAATAGCCTCAAAGCTTTCAGCTAAAACCAAGCATCTTATTTTGGTTTGCGGACGGTACGAAGGAATTGATGCCCGTGTGGTAAAAATTCTGAAAGCGAAACGAATTTCAGTTGGTCCGTATGTTTTGACTGGTGGTGAACTTCCTGCACTTATTGTTATTGATTCTGTGGCGCGTCAGGTTAAGGGGGTTTTGGGAAATTTTGATTCACGCGAAGAAGCTCGAGTAAGTTCTCATGATGTTTATACTCGTCCAGAAAAGCTCAAGTGGAAAGGGAAGACTTATGCCATCCCACCCGTTTTAAAGTCAGGAAATCATAAAAAAATAGATTCTTGGAAGGAGGCCCATAAGTAAGGCCAGAATTAACTATCCACAGGATGTTTATCAGATCTATTGACGTAATTAGAGTGTCTGGTACACTGTCCGGACGCGATTGCACGATTGAGTATTGGCGCCAGGCATATCGCTACACGCGTTTAACGCATGTCTATCGTGCACCTCTCTTAACAATTTAATAATGTAAAAGTTTTCCGCTTTGGCGGGGAACTTTTTTGTGTTCTTTGGGTAGCTTTTAATAATTTTTTAGTCATTTTATTTCATGAATACAAAAGTCATTGGACCGGAACAGAAGACGTTTGCTGCGTATCGAAAGCCTCTCGTCTCCATGCCAAATTTGGTGACTGACCAGCTCGTATCATACGAATGGTTGATCACGCACGGTCTTGCGGAAGTATTCAAGGAGTTTTCGGTAGTTAAAGACTACTCGGAAAAAAAGTTTGAGTTTGAGTTCATGAGCTTTAAGCTCGATGAGCCAAAATTTGATGAATATCATGCGAAAGACAATAAACTTTCGTATGAGGCGTCGTTGAAGGCGATGGTTCGTCTGAAGAACAAGATGCTTAATGTTGAGAAGGAGCAAGAAATGTTTTTGGCGGATTTTCCGTTGATGACCGAACACGGTACTTTTATTATTGCCGGTATTGAACGTGTTATTGTTCCTCAGCTTGCTCGTTCGTTCGGTATTTTCTTTACCGCCGAAGACATTAAGGGCAAAAAGTATTTTGGAGCAAAGATTATTCCAGCGCGCGGTGTGTGGATCGAAATTGAAACTGATCCCGACGGCGCTATTTATGTACGTATTGATAAGAAGCGTAAGTTTTCTGTTACGTCACTCCTCCGTGTTTTGGGTGCTAAGAGTGATGATGAGATTCGATCAATGTTTAAGGGTTCAACCGCTGAGACATTTATTGAGGAATCATTGAAAAAAGATCACGCAAAGACCATTGATGAATCATATATTGAAGTCCACAAGCGCCTTCGTGATGGTGAAATTGGAACGGTAGATAACGCTAAGGAGTTTGTGCGCGGATTGTTTAATGAGATGCGTTATGATCTTTCAAAAGTTGGTCGCTACCGATTCAATAAACGATTCGGCAAAGCTATGGCTGGAAAAGAATTAGAACGAAAGGTTATTAACCTCGACGATCTTTCAACTATTATCACTCATATGACAACCTTGGCGACTACGCCAGGTTCTATGGAAGATGATATTGATCATCTTGGATCTCGACGTGTTCGCTACGTTGGTGAGTTGCTCCAGCAAAAAATTCGAGTTGGTATGTCTCAGATGCGCCGTAACTTACAGGATCGTATGTCGACAATTGATCCTGAAGTAACACTTCCTGTTCAGTTTGTTTCACCAAAGCCGCTTCAAGCACGCATTAAAGAATTCTTTACAACCAACCAGCTTTCACAGTTTATGCAGCAGGAAAACGTGTTGGGAGAGCTTGAACACTTGCGAACTCTCTCGGCCTTGGGTCCTGGTGGTCTTACTCGTGAACGTGCAGGTTTTGAAGTTCGTGACGTTCACCCATCGCACTATGGGCGCCTTTGTCCTATCCATACACCAGAAGGTCCAAACATCGGTCTTATTCTCCGTTTGTCTACGTACGCAAAATTGAATGAGTTTGGAATGATCGAGACTCCGTATGCAAAAGTAAAAGACGGAAAGATCACAAAAGAAATTGTGTATTTGAATGCTCTTGAGGAAGAGCAGTACAACATTGCTCATGCCGCAACTCCAGTAAATGAGGACGGCAAAATTACCGTGGATGAAGTTGAAGTGCGTCATGCAGGTGATCCAGCTTTGGTTGCCCCTTCTGATGTTCACTTTATTGATGTTTCAACAACGCAGGCTTTTTCTGTGGCGACATCTATGATTCCGTTCTTGAACCACGACGACGCTAACCGAGCACTCATGGGTTCGAACATGCAAAAGCAAGCAACGCCTTGTATCATCCCCGAAGCACCATTAGTTGCGACAGGTATTGAAGGTGAGGCTGCGGCTGATACTGGCCGAATTGTTCTTGCAAAAGAAGACGGTGTTGTTACTGCTGTTGATGCCAAGCATGTTGTTGTGAAGTCAGATAAGACAGGCAAATCACAAGAACATAAATTAATTAGTTTTTCACGAACAAATGGTTTTACCGCGTTCCATCAGCGCGCTGTTGTATCTCTTGGAGATAAGGTAAAGAAAGGTGATCTTTTAGTAGATACCTCTTCAACTGACCGTGGTCAGATGGCACTCGGACAAAACGCTTTTGTAGCCTTTATGTCATGGGGTGGAGTGAACTACGAAGACGCTATTATTATTTCTGAGAGACTTGTTCAGGATAGTAAATTTACATCAATTCACATTGAGGAATTTGTGGTTAATGTTCGTGACACGAAACTTGGTCCAGAGGTTACGACACACGATATTCCAAACGTTGGTGAAGCGAAACTTAAAAACCTCGATGAAGATGGTGTTATTCGTATCGGTGCAGAAGTTCGTCCGGGCGATATCCTTGTTGGAAAAATTACACCAAAAGGTGAAAGTCAGCTTACCCCAGAAGAGCGCTTGCTTCGCTCACTCTTTGGTGAAAAAGCTCGCGACGTTAAGGATACGTCAAAGCGTATGGAAAATGGTAAGCGAGGTCGTGTTATTGGTGTAAAAGTATTTTCTCGCGAACACGGCGATAAGCTTGAATCAGGTATTATTAAACGAATTCACATTGAAGTCGCTCAGCTTCGAAATGTGTCTGTTGGCGACAAGCTTGCTGGTCGTCACGGAAACAAGGGTGTTATTTCACGAGTCCTTCCTGTTGAAGACATGCCATATATGGAAGATGGTACACCGGTTGATGTGATCTTGACTCCGCTCGGTGTTCCTTCTCGTATGAACCTCGGACAGATTCTTGAATTACACCTTGGTCTTGCCGCGCATACGCTTAACTATCAGGCGATTGTTCCTCCGTTCGTTGGAGCTACCGATACTGAAATTAAAACAGAGCTTAAGAAGGCTGGTTTCCCTGAATCAGGAAAAATTCCAATGTATGATGGCCGAACCGGAGAAAAGTTCAACCAGGATATCGCTATTGGATACATGTATATCTTGAAACTTCACCATATGGTTGAAGATAAGATTCACATGCGTTCAATTGGTCCCTACTCACTTATTACGCAGCAACCACTTGGCGGAAAGGCACAAGGTGGAGGTCAACGTTTTGGAGAAATGGAAGTCTGGGCACTTTTGGGTCACGGCGTTGCGTATACTCTCCGTGAAATGCTTACTGTGAAATCAGATGACATTGTTGGTCGTGCTCAAACATTCGATGACATCGTTCGTGGTCGCCGACTTCGAGAATCAAACTTGCCAGCATCATTCAATGTATTACTTCATACGCTTCGAGGGCTCGCGTTGGATGTTGATCTTTTAAGTGGTGGAGAATCAATATCAATTACTTCTCGTCCGCCGGAACGTCGACCGGAACGTAATCGTTAATCGAAAATCGAAATCAAAATGACTACAATGAAAACACAAAATAAAACTGGATACGCTGGAGATTTCGATGCCATTACGCTACGTGTCGCTTCACCTGAGCGAATTCGCGAATGGTCATGCGGGGAAGTTACAAAGCCTGAGACTATTAACTACCGAACTCAACGTTCGGAAAAGGCTGGTCTCTTCGATGAGAAAATTTTTGGTCCAGAGAAAGATTATGAATGTTACTGTGGTAAATATCGCGGTATTCGTTACCGAGGTATTGTGTGTGAAAAGTGTGGAGTTGAAATAACTCGATCTATTGTCCGACGTGAGCGCATGGGCCACATTGATTTGGCTTCGCCGGTTTCTCATATTTGGTTTTTGCGATCAATGCCATCACGTGTTGCTCTTATTTTGGGAGTTCCTTCAGGTGATCTTGAAAAAGTTATTTATTTTGCGGGATATATTGTTACGAAAGTTTTTGAAGAGGAGCGTCGCCGATTGCTTCGTGATTTAGATTCTGAATATAAATCAAAGATAAAGACAATTCAGGACGAGAAAACAAAAGAAGCTTTCAAGCAGGCGCTTTCAGGAGCAAAGAGTGAAATTGAGAGTGTTCAAGAGGGTGTGGTTTTTGATGAGGTTCATTACCACAATTACTCAATGAAGTATGGTTCATTGTTTGAGGCTGGTATTGGTGCGGAGGCAATTTTCACCATATTGCGTACGATTGATTTGGTTAAGTTAGAGGAAGCTTTGACTAACCAATTGGTGAAAGCTGGAAATCTTGATAAAGAAAAACTCAACAAGCGCCTTTCGTTGCTTCGAGCCATGATTAAATCTGGCACGAAACCAGAGTGGATGTTTTTGACGACTATTCCTGTTATTCCACCAGCACTTCGTCCAATGGTTCCCTTGGATGGTGGCCGTTATGCAACATCAGACGTGAACGATTTGTATCGTCGTGTTATCAACCGAAACAATCGTTTGAAGAAGTTAATGGAAATCAGTGCGCCAGAAGTTATTTTGCGAAATGAAAAGCGCATTCTTCAGGAAGCTGTTGATTCATTGATTGATAACTCAATTCGTCATGGTTCAGCTAGTCAGGCAATGTCTCTTCAGGCACAACGCCGACAGCTAAAATCAATGTCGGATAACCTTAAGGGTAAGCGAGGTTTGTTCCGTGCAAACTTGCTTGGTAAGCGTGTCGACTACTCAGGCCGATCTGTTATTGTGGTTGGTCCAGATTTGAAATTGAACGAGTGTGGTTTGCCAAAACACATGGCTCTCGAATTGTTTCGACCGTTTGTTATTTCAAAACTTCTTGAACGAGAACTTGCGTATAACATTCGTGGAGCAGGGCGATTAATTGAAGATGACGTTCCAGAAGTGTGGGCGATTCTTGAAGAAATTATCAAGGGTCGACATGTTCTTTTGAACCGCGCACCAACTTTGCACCGACTTGGTATTCAGGCTTTCAAACCAGTTTTGATTGAAGGAAATGCTATTCAGGTTCACCCGCTCGTATGTACCGCATTCAACGCTGACTTCGACGGTGACCAAATGGCTGTTCACGTACCTCTTTCTGAAGAGGCACAGCTTGAAGCAAAAGAGATAATGGCTTCGGATAAAAATATTTTGAAACCTGGTTCGGGTGATCCAATTATCAACGCCAAAATGCTCGATATTATTTTGGGCGTGTTTTGGGTGACCAAGGTTAATAATGAAGAAGTAGGAGCTGGCCGAGTTTTTGAAGATCCAAAAGCTGTTCTTTTAGGTCTCGACTTCAAGACAGTTGGTATTCGTGCTCCGATTAAAGTTCTTGTTCCAACGACAGCAAAGTTCGGTTCACTTGGAGGAACACTTCTTGAAACAACTGCGGGACGACTTCTATTTAACGATATTCTTCCTGAAGACTATCCATTCATCAATAAAGAAATTGATCGAAAGATGATGGCTGGCATTATTGATGACCTATCAAGTCGCTACGGTATTGGGTCACTTCCAGCAATTATGGATCAGGTAAAATTGTTCGGTTTTCACTATGCAACTGTTTCAGGTACGACATGGGGTATTGATGATGTTGTAATTCCAAAAGGTAAAAAAGTTATCATTGATAATGCTAAAAAGCAGGCTGATACAGTCATTGGTCAATATAATGAAGGCCTTCTTTCTTCAAAAGAGCGTCACGCAAAAATTATTGAAATTTGGCACAAAGTGAAAGGTGAAGTTGAAAAACTTATTCCTGATTCTTTGGACAAAAACGGTTCTGTGTACGACCTTTCGAAATCTGGTGCTCGTGGTTCTATTTCACAGATCACCCAAATGGCTGGTATGAAAGGTCTCATCATTAACACGCAAGGAGAGACGATTGAGTTTCCTATTTTGTCTTCAATGAAGGAAGGATTGACTCCTATTGAATACTTCACAACGACTCACGGTTCACGTAAGGGTCTTACTGATACTGCGTTGAATACGGCTCGCGCAGGATATCTTACACGACGCCTCTTCGACGTTGCTCAAGATGCGATTGTTACTGAAGAAGACTGTGGGACCAAAAATGCTGTTGTTATCGATCGAGTTAGTGCAACAGGCATTGAGATTCCTTTGTGGAGAAAGATTAAGGGCCGAATTTTGGCGCAAGATCTTAAAGATGGTGCTGGAACACTTATGTTCAAAAAAGAGCACGTCTTTACAAAAGCTGATGCTCTAAAAGTCGAACAATCAGATGTTACTTCGGTTCTTGTTCGATCACCGCTCACCTGTGAATCAAAACATGGAATCTGTATTAAATGTTATGGCTACGATCTTGGTAAAGATAAGTTAGTTGATCTTGGTGAAGCAATCGGAACTGTTGCAGCTCAAGCTATCGGTGAGCCAGGTACCCAGCTTACAATGCGTACGTTCCATGCGGGTGGTACAGCATCAGTTGGTGGAGATATTACAACTGGTTTGCCTCGTGTTGAAGAAGTTTTTGAAAAACGAAAGCCAAAGAATCCTGCGATTGTCAGTCATACCAACGGAGTTGTTGTTGAAATAAAAGAATTGGGTAAAGAAAAACTTCTTATTGTCGCCCCAGAGGTAGAAGATAAGAAAAGTAAGAAAGATAATATTGAATATTCTCTCGCATTCAATCGTGTTTCGTTGGTCAAAGTTGGAGATTCAGTGCTTAAGGGTCAGATTTTGACTGATGGTTCTGCTGATATTGATGAGCTCTTTAAGTATGGTGGTAGAGAGTCCGCACAAAATTATATTATTGAAGAAGTAAACAAGTTGTACGAACTTCAAGGTGAGGCGGTGTCTCGAAAACATATCGAGGTTATTGTTCGACAAATGTTTTCACGTCGTCGTGTGAAAGATGCAGGTGCAACAGGATTTACAAATGGTGAAGTTGTTGGATCTTCAGATCTTGAGGATGCAAACGAAAAAGCCAAAGAGGCCGGATTGCCAGAAGCCAAAGGAGAAGCTTTGGTTATGGGTATCACTGAGGTTTCATTATCTCGAACAAGTTTCTTGTCAGCGGCTTCATTCCAACACACAACAAGAGTACTTATTGGTGCTGCGGTACGAGGTACAGTTGATCGCCTTAAGGGTCTTAAAGAGAATGTTATTATCGGACGACTTATTCCTGCTGGAACTGGTTTCCCTGGAAGTCCAAAGCATAAAATGATTGCTGAATTACAGGCCGCATCAGCTGCCCGAGAACAAGCAGAAGAGTCAGTTGAAGCAGGTGCTCGTGATGTTGCATTGGAGGTACCAGAGGCGTAAAAAGTAAGTCTGTGTTTGATTTTTGCTTTGCACACAAGAGTGTTTTGTGTGCAAAGCTCTAACACACGAGAATTATGTCTGGATCAACCGTCGAACGTATCAAAGAAAAGTTATCGATTAGCGACGTTATTGGCACATACCTTAAGCTTGAGAATGCGGGTCTCAATCTTAAAGCTAAGTGCCCGTTCCATAACGAAAAGACGCCGTCGTTTTTTGTCTCGCCAGCACGTGGAAGTTATTATTGTTTTGGTTGTGGTGCAAAAGGAGATATTTTTACGTTTGTGCAAGAGTTTGAGGGTGTTGATTTCATGGGAGCATTAAAAACTCTTGCTTCCCGAGCAGGTGTTCCTCTTGAAAAAGAAAAACCTGGCATGAAGAAAGAAAACGATCGTCTCCACGATTTGATGGAAGCGGCTACTCGTTGGTTTGAAGAAAATCTTAAAAAACAAGAAGGGGCTCGGGTGTATTTAAAAAAACGAGCGTTCAATGATGATACGATTCGATCGTGGAGAATTGGGTTCGCTTTAGATTCATGGAGAGATGGACGGACATACTTACGATCTTTGGGATTTTCTGATGATGAACTTATAAAGGTAGGATTACTGAGGCGTGGTACTGATGGCCGCGAACCGTATGATTGGTTTCGTTCCAGAATCATGTTTCCTATTTTTGACACCTCAGGAAGAACCGTTGGATTTTCTGCTCGGTTGTTTGGTCATGAAGAACGAGAGGGTTTGCCAAAATATATTAATAGTCCAGAAACGCCGCTTTTTGCAAAATCAAAACTTCTATACGGGCTTCATCTTGCCAAAAATTCTATTCGAAAGAGGAATTATAGTATTTTAGTTGAAGGACAGGTTGATGTTGTTTTGTCTCATCAGGCGGGTTTTGATAATACCGTCGCTTCGTCTGGTACAGCATTAACCATTGAACAATTAGAACAACTAAAACGTTTGTCGTCGAATATTATTATGGCTTTTGATGCTGATACCGCAGGGGCGAATGCTGCAATTCGAAGTTCCCGTCTTGCTCTTACGCTTGGTATGGATGTAAAAATTGCGCGGTTACCCGCTGGTATTGATCCAGCCGATGCGGTTGCCAAAGATAAACGTATTTGGGTTGAAGCTGTTCGCGACGCTGTTCCTTTAATTACTTTTTATACGGATATGGTTGTTGCGAACACAAAAGATGTACGAAAACGTGATCGAGAAATCGTTTCCCGTGTGTTACCTCTTGTTGCTGCGATGAAAAGTGCAACAGAGCAATCTCGGGCAATCTCAGAGATTGCTTTTAAAACGGGTCAACGTGAAGAGGCTCTTTTGCAGGATGTGAGTCGAGTAGATCTTACGAAAGAATCGGAGACGAAGGATAAAAATGAAGAGATTTCTTCTGAGTCCTTGGTAATAAAAGGACATAGTAGTATTCGAAGATTGGGAGCTCTCTTGTTGTGGCAAGAAACATTACCGGAACCAACTATAAACCTTTCTCGATTAAGGGAGCATTTACAAGAGTTAGATCCTGACAGTGCTGTTCGGTTACTTGAATTTGAAACTGATAGGGATGTACTTATATACGAAGCGGAAGTATTATACGGAGCATCGGGAATTACAGAAAGAGAAGTTGAGGAACTTGTCGCTGTAGCCAAAAAAAATAACCTGCGCCGTTTATATGAGTTAGCTCGAGCAGAATTATTGAAAGCTGAAAAAGAAGGGAATGAAGTAAAAGCAAGTGAGTTGTTGGCCCGTTGTAACGAGTTAGCAAAAGCTCTTGAAGAAAAGCCCCTTAAAAAATGAAATTTTTATTAAGCATGATGACGGTTCAAAATAGTTAGTTACAACCTTATGACAAAAATAAAAAAACAAAAAGTAAAAGCAAAGAAGGTCAAAGAGGTGAAAAAGGGTAAACAATCCGGCGTGCCTTCTCATGGGAAAAAAGTTTCAAAATCCGGTGGGGGAAAGACAGCTTTTTCTAAAGAAATGAAACGTGATGTTGTAAAGAGTAAAGGTAAAAAAGAAAAAGCTCCAAAAAAACCAACAGCAGGATCAAAAGCAGCTCTGTTAGACAAAAAAGCTGAACGTCTTTTGGCAAAAGGTAAGGAGCGAGGTTTTGTTACGTATGATGAAATTTTGAAAGAGTTCCCAACGATTGAAGAAGATATTCTTTTTCTTGAAGAGTTATATGCAAAGCTTTCAACTGCTGGTGTCGATATTCTTGAAGGTGGTGGTATGTTGGATGCTGCTGTTGCTGAGGCTCATGATAAAAAAGATGAATATGGTGAAGCTTCCTACGACTCAATTCAGATGTATCTGAAAGAAATTGGTCAGTATCCTCTTATTCATGCTCAACAGGAAAAGGATTTAGCAAAGCGTATTCAAGCTGGTGATGAGGAAGCTAAGAACTTACTTGCGAAAGCGAACCTTCGCCTTGTTGTTTCAATTGCAAAAAAGTATGTAGGTCGAAGTGCTGATTTGACTCTTCTCGATCTTATCCAAGAAGGTAATCTTGGTTTATTTAAGGCTGTTGATAAATTTGATTGGACCAAAGGTTATAAGTTTTCAACTTACGCAACGTGGTGGATTCGCCAAGCAATCACTCGCGCGTTAGCCGATCAGTCACGAACAATTCGAGTCCCTGTGCACATGGTAGAGACAATCGCTAAATATAAGCAGGTGGTGCGCCGATTATCACAAGATCTTGGTCGTGATCCAATGCCTGAAGAGATTGCGGTAGAAATGGGTGTTGACGTTGATAAAATTTACCAGATCGAAAAAATTGATCAGGATACGGTTTCGCTTGAGACTCCGATTGGTGACGACGGTGGTGACGACGGTAAGTCGACGCTCGGTGACTTTATTTCTGATGATAAAATGCTTTCTCCAGATCAAGAGACCGCACGACGAATTCTTGCTGATCAAGTAAAGGAAGTGCTTTCTGATTTATCAGAGAAAGAGCGCCGTATTCTTGAAATGAGACACGGACTTGTTGATGGTATTACTCATACGCTTGAAGAAGTGGGTCAAAAATTTGGAGTGACTCGCGAACGTATTCGTCAAATTGAAGCCAAGGCCCATGAAAAAATTCGAACCCATGAGAAGTCTAATCAGTTGAAAGGTTATTAGAAAAAGATTTTCAAAAAACAAAAACTCATCCGTACTAACGGATGAGTTTTTGTTAGTTTATCTTCCCAAGATTCCGTGAGACAATTATACGTATGACGATTCGCCCCTTCTTTATCTCCCTCATTTTCCTTTTCTCTCTTTTTATCCCAATAGCTCATACCCACGCCCAATCCCTAGAAGGTATACAAGCTCTCATCCTTAAACTCCAAGCCTACGTCATAGAACTTACCCTCCAAGTAGCAAAATTCAAATCTTCCTCCCATACAGCCCTTATCTCTGGAGCAGGAAGTGGTCTGGTTGCTCATTACACCTTTGATGAAGGAAGTGGAACATTTCTCGGAGATAGTGCAGGATCTAACACCGGTACACTCGTGAATGGACCAGTGTGGACGACAGGAAAGATTGGTTCGGGCGCTCTTTCGTTTGATGGGGTGGATGATTATGTAAGTGGTCCAACAAATGTTTCTCTCAATCCGGCTAATCTTACCATTTCATTTTGGATTAAATTTCTTGCTTGTCCTCCCAACAACAATGGAGCAATTCTTGATAAAGGTAATCTTAGTGGTTGGAGAATTAGATCTAATTCAACTTGTATCCCTTCGTTTGTTAATTCAGGTGGAATTGGGGCAAGTGGTGGAACGCCCCTGATTAGTAAATGGACTCATTATGTAGTTACGGCTGATTCTACGGGTACACAGTTTTATACAAATGCTGTAGCTGGTACAAAAAATACTACGGCTTATCCAGGAAGCTCTTCAGTTACTCCGCTAAACCTTGATGGTCAAAACGGTGGTAACAGTAATATCAAAATGGAACTTGATGATGTTCGTATCTATTCTCGGGTGCTTTCCGCCCAAGAAGTTTCTGATCTTTACGCTCTGGGAAATGAAACTGGTACACTAGTTTCCACAAACGGTTCCTGTGGAACAACCATCAATTTTTGTACCACTGGAACTTTGGAAGACACAACTGATTCGAGTAGCCAATATCTCTGGAATTGTAATGGCTCAAATGGTGGGACTAATGCCTCTTGTTCATTACCGATAACTGCCAGTCTACCAATTACCCCAACTGTTCCCACCACTACACTTTCAGCCCCTAAAACTTATAATGTTAAACAAGATGGCACGGGAAACTTCACTACCATTCAAGCTTGCGCCGATGTTGCTAAAGCGGGGGACATTTGTTTAGTTTCCTCGGGAACATATCCGGAACATGTGGTTACAAAATTTGGTGGAACAGATGAGACACATCGTATTATTTTCAAGGCTCAGGGAACTGTGACTATGAGAGGATTTAATATCAAGAATCCTTATGTAACTATAGATGGCTTTGATATTACAGGTCCTTATAATAAGTGGTCAGGATTAGTCCAACCACAGGTGGGTGGAGATTATTGTCATATATTAAACAATACCATTCGCGACGCAGAGAACACCGTTGGTGGTATCATTTTTACAATTTCAAATGGTCAGTCTGCAAATAAGTGTGTTATTAGGGGTAATACATTAAGCAATTTGACGTATACATTTATTGCTACCACTGGTGACGGCCATTTGTTTGAGCAAAATGTCCTTAGACATACAAATGGCCGCGACTATGTGTATGTTTTTGGTAGTAATCATATCTTTAGACGTAACATTTTTATGGATGGTAATGCAATCGCGGGAGCTGGAAATCATCCTGACTGGGTACAAGCTTTTGGTGATAGTGGTGCTAAATCATATAACATGCTTTTTGAAGAAAATTGGGTTCAAGATTTAACATCCGCCATGGGACAGTTGAATAGTCAGACAAGTTTAGATCCTTCAGTGCCGGCAGCACTTTCTTCAAAGGTTCATGATTGGGTTTTTCGACGTAATGTTTTCATCAGTATACAATCTGGCATGAGTATAGGTATTCCTGGTGTACAATTTTATAATAATACCTTTTACAAAGTGGCCTACGAAGCCGGCGGCATAGTTTTCGGAGGTACATTAAAACGTGGTGATTCTTCAAGGGGTAAGGTTAGTAATAATGCATTTGTGGCGGGTGGTCACCTTCCTGATACTTATGGGTATGTCGGCTTTTACGCTTTAGCTGGTGGTAGTCTTTCGAAAGAAGTGCTATGGCCTTTGTCCCCTGATACTACTATTGGCGATGGTATTTTTAATAATATTCGTTTGAACGGTTATATCGATGGGAACGGCAAAATCCAGGATAAAGCTAGAGCTCTCACAGATATCTCTCAGTTTATTTTGGACCCGATTTATGGTGCGTATAAAATAAATGTTTATGATTTGTTGATTAAAACAGTTCAACTTGACGCTTCAATTCGTAGTACTTTTTATGCTGACTATAATTATGTAGCCGAAGAAGAACCTACTTTTTCCGCTAAACGAACGCAATGCTCAGATGTGCGGTATAAAGATAGCAATTTTTGCGAAATTCACGGTATAAACGGTGGCGACCCATTATTTCAAAATATAAACAATCCCCTCGGGCCTGATGGCCTGGCGTTCACTTCTGATGATGGATTAAAACCCCTTTTAGGCTCACCTCTTTGTGGCAAAGGACAAGGAGGAGTTGATATTGGTGCGTACAGTTGTTCTAGTTCTTCAAACCAAATTCCAACAAGTGATACAACGCCACCCTCTGTTCCAACAGGATTGAGCTCTTCAAATGTAACTCAAACATCAGTAACTCTTTCTTGGAATCCTTCAACGGATGCAAGTGGAGTATCAAGTTATCGAGTATATCGAAATGGCTCTTTCTTAACCATGACAAATTCTACTTCCTATACAAATTCAAATCTTTCTCCAAATACAACGTATTCATACACCGTATCTGCCGTTGATGCGTCATCAAACAGCAATTCTTCAAATCAATCAAGTTTTATTTTGATCACAACTCAGTCCTCTGTTGCTAATTCAGTCAAGTTTTCTGTAAACGATATAGTGAGAGTAAATCAATTAGCAGTTAATATTCGTCCAACCGCAGGTACAGGTGGAACATCTTTGGGTCAACATAATACAGGAGATCTCGGTACCGTTATTGGTGGTCCTCAATATGCCAACAATTTATGGTGGTGGAACATCAATTTTGATATATCACCAGATGGTTGGGTGGCGGAAGATTTTCTAGAAAAATACATATCTCCAATAGGTGTTTCATCTGATTGTTCACAAATAAACATTCGTTGTGTTGACGATACACCAGGATCAACTCAAGAATATTCAACTATACAAGCTTGCGCTAATGTCGCTAAACCAGGTGATACGTGTTTAGTGTATCCAGGGAATTATCCGGAAAATGTGAAGACTATAAATGCTGGAACTAATTCAAGTCCAATTATCTATAAAGCTTTATATAGTGCGAATAATCCTGAAACTTTGTTAAGTCAACGCTCAACCATGAAGGGATTTAGGATTATGGGTTCCTATATTAAAATTGATGGTTTTGATATCACAAAATATGATGTAGGGTTGAACATGGGGCATATTACTGTTGAACCAGCAGGGGATTATTGTTCAATTACGAACAATGTTATCCGTGATGCTATTTATCTTGGATCAAACAATTACTATTTTGATGCCACTACAAAAACAATTAAAAATCCCGCCGGTGGTTTTGTGTCATCCGGATTTGTGCCCGGAGTTAGGGTATATATCACGTCTGATATCAATAATTTGATACTAAACCACGATACTGTTGTAACGGTCACCGCAGTAACTGACACAACATTAACTGTCTCGGAATCTTTGTATACAGAAGGTCCCGTTTTTTCCACGCCTTATGTAACAAGAACAGACAAGTCTGGGGTGAACGGTATACATTTTGTTCTTTCGTCATCGGCGGGGACGGGAAATTATTGCACTATATCTCATAATACAATTTCAAATCTTGCCGGAACATCTATTTCTATTCCTAGTTCTAATACTTTGATAGAGAACAATGTCATTAAAGACATGCACGGCTTTAGGATTATAAGTCTTGGTGGGAGTGGTAACATTTTTCGTTACAACGTTTTTAAGGATTCTCCTCGTTGGCCTGGGTTTCCTCCACCTGGTCCGGATGTAGTTCACAGCGAAGGAACAGGTACGTGGGATCTCTATGCATCTTTTCTTTACAGTACAGCTTCCGCTATTACACCTCGTGTCGATAATAACCTGTTTGAATTCAATATCTTGAAGAATATAGATAACTCTCTTAGTCAAGTTGAGTATCTTGGCGATACGGCGTATGGATCAGGTCTCACATTTAGGAATAATGTTTTTGTTGGGGTCGAAAGCGCTGGCGCATTACATTATCCAGAGACAAAAATGATCAATAACACGTTTGTGAATTCAGCTCTCACATCAGGAAGTAACTTTATTATTATGGGTAATATTCATGGCTATCCAATAAATAGTATTGTTAAAAATAATGCTTTTGTTGGTACAAATAAACTTCCTGATCCGAACGGACAATTTGGCTGGTACTCAATTCAAAATGCTATGTTGGCCGAACCTGCCGACCACAACTTTGTCTCCGGCCCAGCATCTTTAGGCTATCCAGCAAAAGACGGTTTCGTAGGTAAGGAGGTTAACGGAATCAACGGAGGTGATCCAAAGTTTGCAAACATCAACAACCCTATTGGTCCAG
>CAZNMD010000008.1:27328-28680 GCA_964574355.1 uncultured Candidatus Saccharibacteria bacterium | reverse complement strand
GCAGAAGGACCCATACCTGAATAGCTCTTACTCCAATCAATTACCAACACTCTTCCTCCCGGATGCAAAATACGTTGAAGTTCATTCATAAAAGTCACCTTATCAGTGATCTGAAAAAGGATATTTGACACAATCGCGGCATCAACAAAATGATCATGAATATGCGTTCCTCCAAGAGATTCGAAATCTCCCCAAATAACATCAACGTTCGAGATATTTGCTTTAGCGGCATCACTCTTCACTCGTGACAAAATCTCTTTTTGAACATCAACGGCATACACTTTACCCTTGTCACCAACAGCCCGAGCCGCAGCCAAGGTATAGAAACCAGAACCAGCCCCTAAATCTGCAACTTTTTGCCCAGGAAGTAGCTGAAATTGTGAAATATTTTTTTCTGGATCAGTAAACATGAAATAAAATATGCGCCAAAACGTTCCTGTTATTATAGCAAATAAACGTATTACCTTTTTGGCTTATCAACACAACTATTCACTACTAAAAACTACCCATTTTGAAAATGGGTAGTTTTTTTCGGAAAAAATTTACTAAAGACAGACAACCGACGCAAGCGCATCACCCTCCCGAGGTCTCATAATACGAACTCCTTGTGTTTGTCGTCCAAGTGACGGAACTTCTTTTAGATCAGTTCGAATAACCTGGCTCTTCTTACTGATTGCAACAACTTCTGTGTCCTCTTCGGTAATAACTCGTGAAGCAATCAATTTTCCTGTTTTGGCAGTAACCTGAGCAGTCTTAATACCCGAACCACCTCGACCTTGAACCTTATACTCCTTACAATCAGTAGCCTTTCCAAATCCGTTATACGAAAGAACCAACAACCGAGCACCAGACGCACTGTCAGTTAAAGCAGAAGCACCAATCACCATATCTCCTTTAGAAAGCTTAATGCCACGAACCCCAGCAGCACCTCTACCCATTGAACGGACATCACTTTCTTTAAATCGGATAGACTGACCATTTGCTGTCACAATAAACACCGTATCCCCTTTATTAACAAAGAATACAGATTCAAGCTCATCTCCTTCATCCAAGGTAATTGCAATAAGACCAGATCGGCGAACATCATGGAAACTTGTTGCATCAACTTTCTTTACTGTTCCTTGTTTGGTAACCATAATGAGCGCTCCCGCCTCCTTTTTCACCTCTTTTGACATCGGCAAAATCGAAGTCACACGCTCCTCAGCAGAAAGAGACAAAAAGTTCATAATTGACTTACCACGAGTGGCACGACGACCTTCCGGAATCTCATACATTTTCATCTGATACGCCTTCCCTTTATCGGTAAAGAACAATAAATCAGCGTGGGTTGAAGCCGTAACAAAACTTGTTAT
>CAZNMD010000008.1:0-27318 GCA_964574355.1 uncultured Candidatus Saccharibacteria bacterium | reverse complement strand
CGTATCCAAATCAACAACTCCCACACCACCACGTTTTTGTTTTCGATATTCGTCAGGGTTTGTTCGCTTTACGTAACCACCCTTTGTGTAGACCAACATATTCTCTGCATCAGGAATTGTATCTTCAGGAGAAAATTCTTTTGCAGCGGTTTTTACAATACGTGTTCGTCGATCATCACCATATTTTGTACGAATCTCAGTCAACTCACCCTTAATAACATCAAGAATTCGTTTCTCACTCTTTAAAATTTCTTCCAACTCTTTGATGAGTAGACGAACTTCCTTCAATTCATCCTCAATTTTTTGACGCTCAAGACCAGCAAGCTTTTGCAAACGCATTTCCAAAATAGCATTTGCTTGTCGTTCACTGAAAGAAAATTCTTTCATGAGGCCAGCTCGTGCAACATCAACATCTTTCGACTTTTTGATCAATTTAATGATCTCGTCAATATGATCAAGAGCCTTCTTCAAACCTGCCAAAATATGCTCACGATCCTTCGCTTTTGCTAAATCAAATTCAGTTCGACGACGTACAACAACACGGCGGTGTCGAATAAACTCTTCAAGAAGCGACTTTAAAGATAGTGTGCGCGGAACACCGTCAACTAACGCAACAATATTAAAATGAAACGTATCTTCAAGTTGTGTGTGTTGATAGAGATAGTTGAGAACTTTTTCTGGATAACTTCCCTGCTTCAAATCAATAACAATACGAATATCCTTCGTTGACTCATCACGCATATCACGAATTCCCTCAATCTTCTTCTCGCGGTGAAGTTCTGCAATATTCGTAATAAGATCTGCCTTGTTTACACGAAAAGGGAGTGAAGTAATAACAATCTGATATGCTCCTGCTTTTGTTTCAACTATCTCAGCGTCACCACGAACAGAAACACCACCACGGCCCGTTGTATAGGCGTGCACTAAATCTTTCCAACCATACATCACTGCACCAAGAGGAAAATCGGGTCCTTTTATGAACTCTAACAAATCCTCAGTTGCAGCCTCTGGATTATCCATAAGATGAAGTGTGGCATCAACAACTTCTCGCAGATTGTGCGGAGGAATATCTGTCGCCATACCAACAGCGATGCCAAGCGTACCGTTTAAAAGAAGATTAGGAACAGCAGCAGGAAGAACTGACGGCTCCATACGTGTACCTTCATAGTTCTGTCGCCAATCAACAGTTTCTTTCTCAATATCACGAAGCATCTCATAAGTGATTCGAGACATTTTTGCTTCTGTGTAACGATCAGCTGCCGGAGGGTCTCCATCAATTGAACCAAAATTTCCTTGACCGATAACAAGCGGATATCGCATCGTAAATGGTTGCGCAAGTTTCACCATCGCCTCATATACAGCAACTGTGCCGTGAGGGTGATAGTTACCGGTCACATCTCCAACAATCTTTGCTGATTTTCGAGTTTTTGCTCCGGCAGTTAAACCAAGTTCATGCAATGTATACAAAATACGACGATGTACTGGCTTTAAACCATCTCGCGCATCTGGAAGGGCTCGAGCCGTAATAACCGACATCGCGTAGTTCAAATACGACTCACGCATTTCTGTCGTAATTGAACGAGAAACAACAGTACCGGTTGGAACCGGCTTTTTTTCTTCCTCCTTATCAGACTTTTTGTGAGCTGCCATGTCTGTCTATTTTACTATGAACAAAACAAAAAAGAAAGCGAAAAAACGGCTATCTCGGGGCTTGAATTAACACTTACCTAGCGAATAGTCGATGTTGCGATAAGTGACGTTGTCGCAAAACTATCACGAATGATAATGGTACCTGGCTTATTCTTTGATTCAAGTAAAACGCCAGTAGAAGGTGATGAGGATGCAACCGTCGTCGAAGCAAGTTCAACTAACTGACTCTCAAGATCATCGAACTGCTCGCCAATTTCAGAAACCTGACCAACCATTTTTTTCCATAAAGAGGAAAAAGTTTCCGAGACCGCAGATAACGGACTCGGGGTTGCTTCTTGTACCAAAAGGTCATTTTCCCGCCCTGGACCAAGTGGGCCAAACCCAAGCCAAACAACAAAAATAACGACAGTAACAATGATCGAACACACGCCAGCAATACGGCGCCTCGTACGAGTTGGCATTGCCCTTACCTTGTCCAAAAAATCAAACATTGAAAAATGTTATGTTGTTGCACTCTTCATGATCACCACCTCTCCTTCTTTACCCTCAAGATCACGTTTCTTGAGCGTTAGCTTATCAAGTGGCTCAACTTTGCCACTGCCCATTTCTTTTTCAAAAACTTTAATTGATTCTTCCCCTTTCTTTCCAAACGGAACCGGAATTACAATCCCTGGACCAATAGAAACAGATAATTTAGCCGCTTCTGCACCAGTTAACACTCCATCACCACCAACAGGAACAAACAAAACATCAATATGCTCCATAACCTGACGCATTCCAGCGGGTAATTCAGAAACACCAAGCGCTCCGGTAAAGCAAAGATTCATCCCTTCAAGAGTAATCATGTAGACAGTATTTTCGATAGATTCACCACCGTAGAGAGTCTGTGAAGAAAACCCACGAATAAATACGTCCTTAACCTCATACTCGCCAGGACCAGCAATAATAAATGGCTGTCGTTCTCCGACACCAATTTCAGTCACACCTTTCATATCCTCGTGATTAGTCGTCACAAAAACAACATCAGCACCAAAACGTTTTGATTTAATTTCTGAATTTTTCCCAGGAGGATTAAACGCAAGAATAATATCGCCAAACTGAATACGGAAACATGAACCGTTGTGATAGGTAATAACCATAATATTATGAAGTGAGCCTTTAGTTTATCGCTTTTGGAGGACAAAAGAAAGAGGCGTGAGCGACGCTTCGTCTTATTTACAATTAGAAAAAAACACGTATAATGGCGAAACTTATTTATTATAAGTCGCGTGGGGAATAATCCTGGTAGGCCAAACAGTAAAATGGTGGCCAACCATAGCCTCAAAGCGAAAACAGTTTATTACACATGCTATTTTTTGGAAAAAAACGCTCATCGGGTAAAACAACAGATGAGTCTGCCGACACTGATTCAGTCGTTACAGCGACCGAAACCACAGAAGAATCCTCTACTGGAACAAAAGCTCATACCGAAAAGGTGGTAAAAAAACCAGCCTCGCTTATGGAAGAGCTTGTTATGAAATCAATGAATCCGCCAAGCATTGGCGACATTGTTGAGGGTGCAGTTATTGCAATTGAACCAACTGCCATATTTATTTCACTCCCACCATTTGGTACAGGAGTCATTTATGGTAAAGAATTCCAGAATGCTCGCGACGTTGTTCGAAAAATCAATATTGGCGATATTATTTCGGCCAAAGTTGTTGGCACAGATCACCCTGAAGGCTATACCGAACTCTCTTTGAAAGAGGCCCGCCAGGCACTCATCTGGGCAGAGGCAGAAGAACACATCAAACTCAAAAAACCACTTGATCTTATGGTCAAAGAGGCAAATAAAGGTGGTCTTATCATTGACTGGCAAGGAATTTCTGGTTTTCTCCCTGCGTCTCAACTTAAGGCTGAACACTACCCACGTGTTGATGGCGGAGACAAAGAGAGAATATTAGATGAACTTCGAAAATTAGTTGGTCAAACAATTACTGTCACCATCATCACCGCAGTACCAAAAGAAGGAAAACTCATTTTCTCTGAGAAGAACCTTGTGGAGAAGGATCGCGAACGAATTATCGAGAAATACGTCATTGGCGATGAAGTTGATGGTACCGTAACAGGTATTGTCGATTTTGGTGCCTTTGTAAAACTCGAAGATGGTCTTGAAGGCCTTGTTCATATTAGTGAAATTGACTGGGGCCTTGTTGAAAGTCCTGGCCAATTTGTCCACGTTGGTGACAAGATTAAAGTGAAAATTATCGAGATCAAAGAAGGTAAAGTTTCTCTTTCAATTAAAGCTCTCAAGGAAAACCCTTGGAAAGAAGCGGCTAAGAAGTATAAGAAAGACGACATTGTTACCGCCGTTGTTATCAAATACAACCGTCATGGTGCCTTGGCTTCAATTGAGGAAGGTGTTGCCGGTCTTGTTCATATCAGCGAATTTGGTAGTGAAGAAAAACTTCGCGAAAAACTCGAACTTGGAAAAACATTCTCATTCAAAATTTCTCTCTTCGATCCAAAAGAACAGAAAATGGCACTCACCTTTGTGGGAGATAAGAAATAATCTTATCGAACTAAAAAATAAAAACGGCCTCAAGTGGCCGTTTTTATTTTTTAGTTCTTTCCTTCATTCCACGCACCTTCACGTAACACAATAACCTTTCCTTCTTCAAAACGAACAAGCGTCGACGGTAGACCATTCAAAATACCGCCATCAACATAGACATCAACTTTGTT
This sequence comes from uncultured Candidatus Saccharibacteria bacterium, assembly GCA_964574355.1. Lineage (GTDB taxonomy): Bacteria > Patescibacteriota > Minisyncoccia > Phycocordibacterales > DSPV01 > CAZNMD01. Next base: position 22,944 of record CAZNMD010000008.1, on the reverse strand, counting down.
ACCAAAATAATTTTTTGCTTCTTCAATTACCAAAGCAGGCTCTTGTCCTTGGGGATTTGCCGAAGGGGCAACCAAAGGACCAACTGTCGAAATAAGCTCTCGTAAGCCAGAACCTGCCGGCATCCGAAACGCGATCTCCTTTATGCCACGATGAAGATAAGAAAAAGTTTCATCGGGACACGGCAATATAACCGAAAGAGGCGCAGGCCATTCTTTGCTCAAAAAATGACCAATCTTTTTATCAAGTGTAATTCCAAACTTCTCTAGATCAAAAAGGCTCCCAATAAGAACAATGCACGGTTTTTTCTCATCACGACCCTTTAATACATACAACCTTTCAACCGCCGCCTTATCCTCAGCCCGGCACACAAGACCATAAACCGTATCAGTTGGAATAACAGCAACTCCCCCACGAAGAAGTGTTTCTGAAACGTCTACACCAAATGTAGCCTGATTACTATGAGATGGTTCCATTACACTCATTCATTGCTTCTTCTGTTCCTTTTTCTAAAATATTTAAAACAGCGCGCATTGCTTTTTGTATCACTTCACCAAGTAACTCTTTTTCTTTTGGAGAAAATTCTTTTACAACAAAATCTGGGTCCAAAGATTTTTTTGCCACACCCTCATCATCAATCGGACAAATACCAACACGAACACGAACAAATCCTTTTGTTGTTGCGTGAGCAATGATTGATTCAACACCGTGATGACCCCCCGCTCCAGAGTCAAAAGAAATTTTGATCCTACCAAAAGGAAGATCGACATCATCATGGACAACAATCAACCTTGCCGCATCATCAGGAGACTTCACAAAAAGACGAATACTTTCGCCAGAAAGATTCATATACGTCTCTGGCATCAATATACGAACAGCACTATTTTTATAGACCCCACGCGATTCCTGCGCCTTAGCTAGGCTATTTTTTGACCATTCAGAAAAAAGGTTTTCGACACGAAGCAAATCAACAACCATTCGTCCAACATTATGACGAGTTTTCTCATATTCCTTTCCTGGATTTCCTAAACCAACCACAAGCCATTCATTCATAGACATAAGTATCTCATTCAAACGCAAAATATAAAAATCAAAATCGAAATATGGAAAAATAAAATAGAAAATAATCTGAACTTTCCTACCCAGTGGAAAAAATTTTACGTAAGAGCACACTATTTTACAAAATGCGAGTTGCTCTCGATACAGAAGACAAGATACAATGACTCACGTTATGGACAACGAAGCGAAGAACATCGACACACAAAACAGTGAAACTATTCCGGCGAGGCAAAATGAAAATCCTCCAGAAAAAAAGACAGGAACTATCACTGAGACGATTCGCTTCGCTCTCATTTCTCTTCTCATCGTTATTCCCTTCCGTATGTTCGTCGCCCAACCCTTTATCGTTGAAGGCGCATCAATGGATCCAACCTTTAGTGACGGTGAATACTTAATTGTTGATCAAATTTCATACCGTATTCGCGAACCAAAACGTGGTGAAGTTATCATTTTTAAATATCCACGCGATTTATCAAAATACTTCATAAAACGCGTTATTGGGCTCCCAAACGAAACGGTTGAAGTAAAAAATGGACACATTTTTATTACCACAGCCTCATCAACAGAAGCAGTAGAGCTGATTGAACCTTATATCGACGAAGACACCTCCCCTGATCAGGTAAAAATAAAATTAAAAAGTACTGAATATTTTGTTTTAGGAGACAATCGTGAAGCAAGTTCTGATTCGAGAGTCTGGGGACCACTTCAAAAAGGACTCGTTATTGGAACCCCCATACTCAGACTCTACCCCCTTTCAGCCATCAACGTTCGCCCCGGATACATACAAGAATAAATGCAACAATCCACCCCCATGCCCCGCATAGAGCAACGTCCTAAAAAAACATCTCGTGCCCAAAAATCTCAAGCCGTTACCAAAGCGCTTGAGGTCGCCCTCTACTACGGATTCTCTCCACAACCTCCTCCAACTATTTCACGCAACGACATAGAACTTTCTCGTAAATCACTTCAATCAGAGCCCCGCTGGGTTCCAGCAGGAGAAGACGGCACATCATTCCTATGCGAATCTGTTGAAGAAAAAGTTGCAATCATGCGAACCTATCGAGATCGCGGAATGGCCGCATGGCCACAACCAGTCATGCTTGCTTTTGATGGCCCGATCAGAGGAGCCCGCGGTGACAAACAAAGTACTCGAGATTTCCATTTCCACCTTGAAATCATCGGTACAAGTAAATCAATTGCGGAAGCGATTCTCGCAAAAGCTTCATATGATATTTTGCGAGAAGAAGGTTTTAATGATCTCTACATAGATATAAACACCGTTGGCGACAAAGATTCAGCCGCACGTCATGCTCGAGAATTGACCGCTTATTATAAAAGACGTATGGCCGAACTCTCGCCCGCATGCCGAGAAGCAGTAAAAAACAACCCTTTTGATATAGTATGCGAAGATCCTGAATGTAAACCAATACACGACACGGCACCACAATCACTTTCTTATCTTACCGAACCATCACGACAACATTTTAGAGAAGTTTTAGAATACCTCGAAAGTACGAACCTCCCTTATCGAATCAATCCAACCCTCTGTGGAGACCGCTCAATCGCAACTCACACGGTTTTTGAAATAAAATCTATTTCAAACGAAAAAGAAGCTCTTGGAAACCAAGCTCGTGCATTAGCATTTGGTGTACGGTACAACAATCTGGCAAAACGTATGGGTGAACGAAAAGATATTCCAGCAATCGGTGTTTCAATCATCTTCAAAAAAACAGATGGTCACGGCAAACGTTCCACCGTTATTTTGAAACGACCAAAAATCTTTTTCATTCAACTTGGTTTTGAAGCAAAATTAAAGAGTCTTGGAATAATTGAGATTCTTCGTAAAGCAAAAATCCCAGTCATGCAGGCACTTCCGAAAGACAAACTCAACGCACAACTCACCTCAGCCGAAGAACTTGGCATTCCTTATACCCTCATCTTTGGGCAAAAAGAAGCTCTCGAAGGCACTGTTATTATTCGAGACATGTCGAACCGATCACAAAATACGGTCCCTATTGCCAATCTCCCAACCTTTTTAAGAAAAGTTGGTTAGAAAAAATGTCTTCTTAAGCAAAAATACTTCCACTATTGCCCCAAAATGGCCAACGTGCTACATTAATCCAACTATGGCAATAAACGCACAAGTCGAAAGAGCTGCAAATGAATCTCCTACGAGCCTTATTCGTCGTTTCTCAAAAAAAGTCCAAGGTCTAGGCCTTGTTCAGGAAGTTCGCGGCCGTCGCTATCAAGCTCGAAACCCCTCGAAACTTGCTAAGAAAAAGAAAGCTCTCGGCCTCCTTTCTCGTCGCGCAAAATACGAACATCTCTTAAAACTCGGCAAAATTGTTGAGCGTAAAGGAAAGCGCAGCCACAAACAGCTCCGCTAGTTAGCCGCATGAGCGCACCATCAACCCCTATTCCCGTCTCTGTCAAAAATAAGACAAAACGGCGTTTTTTTCTTTTCCCTTTTACTCACATAAAAAACCGGATTCTCGGAACTGACTACGAGCTTTCTTTGGTTTTTGTTGGAATAAAAGAAATGACAAAACTAAACGAAGGATATCGAGATAAAGAAGGACCAACTGATATCCTCTCTTTTGAAGTCGCAGATAACGTCGGCGAAATTGTTATTGCTCCGGCCATTGCAAACAAAAAAGCAAAAAAATTTAACGAAACGCCTCGCGAATACGAACTTCACCTCTTTATCCACGGTTGTCTCCATTTGAAGGGCTATGCACATGGCAGTACAATGGAACGATACGAGGAGCGCATCAAGTCCGAATTCCTTCCTTCAAAGAAAAGACCTCTTTCTAAATAAGGTTGGGAGGGTGCATCGTCGTTTATTGTAATCATGGCAAAAGACATAGCTGTAGGAATTGATATCGGCACATACCAGGTAAAGGTAATGGTTGCTGAACGTCTTTCAACTGCAAAAAATGAACCGCCCCGCGTCATCGGAACAGGCTTTACCGAATCACGCGGTCTTCGTCATGGCTACATTGTCAATCAAGACGACGTCACAAAAAGTGTTCTTGCTGCAATTTCTCAGGCTGAACGAGCTTCGGGAATAAAAATTCGTCGAGCAACAATTGCAATCGGAGGAGTGGGACTTGGAAGTATTGTTGTAACCGGAGGAACAGCAATATCGCGAGCTGACGCTGAAGTTTCTGAACACGACATTGAAGCAGCAATTGAACAATCAAAAAAAGAAATTCCTCCGGCACTTATCATCAACCGAACTATTCTTCACATTCTTCCCATTCAGTACCGTCTCGACGGTAAAACCATTACAAGCAATAGGCCGATCGGATTAAAAGGCTCGCGTCTTGAAGTTAAAACTCTCTTCATAACTTCAATGGAACAACATTTCAACGACCTTATTGCTGCAGTTGAAAATGCTGGCGTAGAAGTAGAAGATACCGTAGCTTCCCCTATCGCGGCTTCTGAAGTGACGCTCACAAAAGCTCAAAAAATCGCTGGCGTTGTTTTAACAAATATTGGCGCAGAAACAGTTACCATTGTTGTATTTGAAGAAGGTATTCCTATTTCACTTGAAATCTTTCCTTTAGGTTCAACCGATATCACGAACGATATCGCACTTGGATTAAAAATTCCCCTCGAAGAAGCTGAGGATTTAAAACGCGGGAATATTTCACAAACAGAATACCCGAAGAAAAAACTTGATGAAATTGTTGCCGCCCGAGTTTCTGATATTTTCGAACTTATCGAAGCCCATCTTAAAAAAATCGGTAAAAATGGATTACTACCAGCAGGAATTGTTTTGACTGGTGGTGGTTCAGGCATTACTACTATTGAGGATTTAGCAAAAGCGAGCTTAAATCTTCCTTCTCGTGTGGCCAATCTTGGCATTAGAGGCAGCATTAAAGATGCTTTTTGGTCTGTTTCATACGGCCTATGTTCTATGACTCTTTCTGGAAACATTATCGGGCAAGCAATGCCTCACCAAACTGGACTCGATCGTCTCTTTAAAAGCCTGAAACGGGTCGGTCGTTCGATTTTGCCTTAACACGCAAAACGTCACCCGACACACTGTGGAAAACGAGTCAAGTGACCCGCCCTTTTTCATCTGCTATGATGTCCTCACTTGGCGTTTTACAATATCACTCGAGGTGATCATAAAAACCTTTGTGTGAGCGCCTATCGTTATTAAGTCCTCGAAAAATTACTATGCCCCAAGTCAAGCCAGAAGTTGAAGCGTTCGCTCGAATAAAAGTCCTCGGTATTGGTGGATCCGGAAAAAATGCCGTGAACCACATGATTAACTCAAAAGTCCGTGGAGTTGAATTCATTGCGATCAACACAGATACACAGGATCTGCATAATTCTCTTGCTAAGAAAAAAATTCATATTGGCAAAAATCTCACTCACGGCTTGGGCGCAGGCATGAATCCAGAAATTGGTAAGCGCGCAGTCGAAGAAAACAAAGAAGAGATCCAAGAAGCTATTCGTGGAGCTGACATGGTGTTTGTAGCCGGAGGTATGGGCGGCGGAACATTCACCGGCGCAGCCCCTGTTGTTGCAAAAATTGCAAAAGAACTTGGAACATTGACTGTCGCTATCGCAACGAAACCTTTCTTTTTTGAAGGCAAACAACGTATGCGTCTTGCAGAACAAGGACTTGAAGAGCTAGCTCGTTCTGTTGATGCAATCGTTGTTGTTCCAAACGATCGACTTCTTTCAATCATTGGTAAAGATACAACAGCAGTAAACGCCTTCGCGATGTGCGACGAAGTATTGAAACAAGCCGTTGAGGGAATCTCCGACCTGATCACCATTCCAGGTATCATTAACATCGACTTCGCAGACATTCGAGCCGTCTTAGACAGTGCAGGATCAGCTCTTATGGGTATTGGAACAGCCTCTGGCGACCAACGCGCCACTGAAGCTGCTCGTGCTGCCATTAACTCACCACTCCTTGAAGTTTCAATCAACGGCGCCCGAGGAGTACTCTTCTCAATCGCCGGCAGTGACGATCTTACTATGTTTGAAATCCAAGAGGCTGCAAAAGTTATCACCGAATCAATCGACGCCGATGCCAAAGTCATCTTTGGAACCGTTCGTGATGATAAGCTTAAGAAAGGTGAAGTTCGTATCACCGTTATTGCATCTGGTTTCCCTGAAAACGTTGCCACAAAAAAATCACTGTTCCCTGATATGATTTCTTCTGGTGGAGCACATGAGAGCAAGGGCCGAATCTTCAATTCAATCCTCCCAACACCGCAAGCCCCAGTCCCTGTTCCAAAACCAGAGATTAAACCACTTCCTGAAATCAAAAAACCAGAAGCACCGAAAGTTGTCGAGAGTTCTAAACCGGCCGAACCAAAAGTTCTCGAAGACAATGACGATTGGAGTGCCGTTCCAGCATTCTTAAGACGAAATAAAAAATAAGATTTATCAAAAACCCGCTTTTATAAAGTGGGTTTTTGATGTTAAGTTTTTACCACAACCACCTGTTATACTTTAATGATTACCAACCTACTTATTTAATTAAAATATTCCCATGGAAAACCCAATTGAAAGAGGGCCGGAACAAATACCAACCAGAGAACAAGTACTCAAAGAAATCGCCCGTCACGCAGAAGGTGCAGCTTTTGTCCGAGAACTATCCGATGAACAAGGTTTGTATTTACTTGAAGTAAAAATCGAGGGTGAAAAACCTGGCGAAATCATACAATACGAATACATGAGAAAAGGAAGATTTCAAGGTGTCGGCCAATCTTCAGAAACAGCCATCCACGTTGTGTATTATGAAAATGATGTTCCAACTAATGGACAAAAAATAGCTATCTACAACGCAGAATCTGGAGAATGGGTCAACGCATAACAACATCTTAAATAGTCCATTTAAAGACTAATTTTGCTATGCATATACATACACATTTTGATATACTAGTAAACGTAGCAATTTTAATATAGTTAAAATCATTTTATGCAAAAAGACGCTGGAAAAGAAGTAGAAAAATTGGAGGCAGAATTACAAAAAGCAAAGGATGAAAAAAGGAAACAAGACGAAGCGAATCTTGAAAAACTAAGAAGTGAACACGACACCTTAGGTAAAAAAATCGAAGAAAGTGAAAAGAGTTTAGATTTATAATAAACACAAAAAAATCTCTCTTCCGAGAGATTTTTTTGTGGTGAAAACTATTTCTTTTACATCAACCGCTGCTAACTGTTATAATCTTCCAACATGACTTACGACCTTGCCATCATTGGAGGAGGACCCGCTGGAGTTGCAGCGGGTGTATATGCTTCACGTAAACGACTTAAGACAGTTTTTATAACTGACTCATTTGGTGGACAAAGCACCGTTTCTGAAGGTATTGAAAACTGGATTGGCACTATTAAAATTAGTGGCAGTGATCTTGCGAAAAATCTAGAAAATCACCTACGAGCATACGCGGGAGATATTGTGACAATAAAAACAGGACATCGTGTACAAAATCTAGAAAAAACTTCCGAAAGTATTCGTATTACCACAGAAAAAGGTGAATCTTACGAAGCAAAAGCTGTTCTCATTACCACGGGCAGCACGCGTCGAAAACTCGACATACCTGGAGCAGACATCTTTGAACACAAAGGTATAACCTATTGTGCTTCATGTGATGGGCCACTCTTTTCCGGCCAAGATGTCACTGTTATTGGTGGAGGAAACGCCGCCCTCGAAACTGTTGCCCAGCTCGCTGCCTATTGCAAAAGTGTTACCATTATTATTCGAGGTGAACGATTCCGAGCTGATGAAATCACTGTGCAAAAAGTATTAAGCCTTCCAAATGTAAAAAGTGTCACTAATGCGACATTACTTGAGGTCCGTGGCAAAACATTTGCTGACACATTAGTGTATGAAAAAATTGATACCGGTGAAAAAATTGAACACAAAACAGCCGGAATATTTGTTGAAATTGGACTTCTGCCTATTACTAATTTTGCTGCATCACTCGTAGAACGAGACCAATGGAACCACGTCAAAGTTGATCCACGGACACAACGGACGTCTCACCCTTATATATGGGCTGCCGGTGATTGTACTGACGGCCTCTACCATCAAAACAATATTGCCGCAGGTGATGCGATCAAAGCTCTCGAGGATATTTACCTCGCTCTCAAAGCTCACTAAGAAAAACTCCTCTTAAAAGAGGAGTTTGGTCTACCAAAACGTACATCAAAGGGGTACGTTAACGAGCGGTAATAAATCTGATAGGTGTGTGATACACCGTTTCGCACCAGCTCGTTTTAACACACGAACCGTATTATTGCCTCGTGTAATACCAATTGGACACAATCCCGCCTCTTTTGCGTGCATCATATCTGACACAAAATCTCCAACGTACCAAACGGCAGAAGGAGTGAGCTGATGTGCACGACAGAAACGACGGAGCGCCGGCACTTTATCTTCTTGTTCACCCTGAACATGTGTAAAAAAATGCTCAATACGATACCGCTGAAACAAAGCCTGTAAGACAGCTGTTCGCTGTCCACTCACCACCCCAAGAAAAAAGTGGTTTCTGTGCAATAACTCCAGTACCGACGATACATCACTAAAGAGATCGTGGGTAAACGCATCCATATGTTCGTTGTACCAAACCCAAATCTGATTATCTGACACTTTTACCCCACGCTTCCGATAAAAATTCATATACGGGGCACCGAACTCAGCGCAGTATTCACGAAAAGACGGCTCGGGTAAACCACATAAGCGAAAAATCCGGGCCGTAGAACGATAGAGACGTCGCGCATTGTTTACCAACGTTCCGTCGACATCGAACACAATTGCATGAGGAATTTCATCCATGGCTCTCCTTATGATTTGAATGGAAATGAACAACTTGCCCGATAGTACCAAGAGAAAGTAAATCGAACAAATCCATCTTATTTACTTTTATACTATTTTATGATATTATTTACATAGACTCGAAACGAAACATGTTTCGAGGGTACATTAAAAAAAGGAACATGCTTGAAACACCTACTCATGACCTTGATGGTCGTTCTGTATGGAACAATAGCCCAAGCCGTTGTCCTACTACCCATTGAAGGGGGTACAACTCTTGGACTGTTCGAACAAACAAACTCCTGGAAAAATTTACACCAGGAGCCACTGAAGTTCAGCTGGTATCAACCAGCACCCCTACCGATGACGTGGGATCAATTCGCTCCTGAAGCGAAAGTATCACTACCTTTGGCGCCGCCCTCATCGTCTGGGTTCACATTGTTTGAAGCAAAATCAGTCGATCATGGTGGCTCATTTATTGGGTACCAACGACCTCCGGAACCGGTTGCCTCGATGCCTGGACCAACAACCCTGGCAACATGGACACCCGAAACAACCACTGGACCTTACCCAAACGCGAGCGACACAATCAGTACCAAACGTCGCTCATTGGGACTTATGGCAACGTCGGTATCACCGATCGGGCCCGGAAATCACGGATACGACCCGAACCGGGTCGCCGTTCCTGAAATACCACAAGGCACCTTACTCGCGGCAGGAGGCCTTCTGGGCCTCGCCGGACTTCGCCGTCGGTTCAGACGGAAATAGGAGGAATCCCTCCAGCACAAGCAGAGCTCTCGGGCTCTGCTTTTTTCTAAGAATCTTTTTTTGACACATAAACAACCGCAAGGAAAATATTTAAAAAGATACGACCCACACTTTTCACCCTTATTTACTTTTATACTATTTTATGATATTATATAGGAAGGCTCGAAACAACTGTATCGTTTCGAGGGTATCTCAAACAAAAACAAAAGGACTGCATGAGAACGAAAGTTGTTATCACCCTCCTCTGGTTGGGATTGATGCACATGGCGAAAGCGGTCGTTATTCTACCCTTCACATGGGAAGTTGACGCCCCGCTCTCACCGGGACAAGCCCCAGGAGGAGTAAACATCTCCTACGACCAGGAGAACGCCCCAATCACATTGACCATCTCAACAGAACCCCTGTTGGTTGGGCAAAACGTGAAGACGCTGTACTGGAGTACGGAATTCAACCCCGAGTACAGCATCGACTCATGGGAAGGAGGTTTCTCTTCTCCCACAGTGAGCTACGGCTCATACGAAGTACAAGGGCGAACGTTTAACACGAAGGTAAGTTTTCCGGACAACAATTTTACGTCCGGAGATACGCTCACCTTTTCGCTTCAATCACCATTTCTCGCTATTCCCACAGGAGACTCTTGGGCACTGGCCGAGATCGGTAACGCATCGGGAGGAAGCAGCTACTATCAAACCGCTGTTCCCGAACCCGAGTCGATCGCCGTCATTGCCGGAATTGGACTCTTTGCCTTCGGAATCATTCGACGGCGCCTCTCCACCCGGTAACATCCGGCCAACAAACAAACCCCGCATCGCCAACTTGGCAGATGCGGGGCTTTTTTATTTTTATTATTGTTTTATGGCGCGATATACAAATGCTGGTGGCATATTCCAGGGTACCCAAGAAATAATGGAAAGTTTTGGAAAATAATGATGAACTAACCCAAACGAAAAAAGAAAATACTGAAATTGAATAAACACACCACCAAACAAAAGCACCTCCCGTGACGCTCTCAGAATTGCATGTTCTTCATTTTTAGGAAGAGTACTTAAAGGCAGCCCTGACACTACACAATCAACATGATCAAACCCCAACTGTTTAACTATAAGAGGTACATTAACCGCATTACCACACACAACAACCAAACGAGAATCTTTAATGGTACGCAATACATCAACGCACTTCGGCAATTCTTCAACGGCAATAATCACCGCGTCAGGACGCGCGTGTTTCAACAACATCTTTGTGATTGACCCCTTTCCTGCCCCCAACTCAACAACAACTCGAGCATTGTTGGGCATTGCCTGCGCCATTCGTCGAGCAAGAACATGACTGCTTTGGGCAAAGGCTCCGACTCTTTTCCACTGATCAAATAACTTCTTTATACTCAAGGTGAAATTAATATTCTCACCACCACAAAACAACGCAACAAGAGGCTGTGAGTAACTTCATACTCTCTAAAATTTGATAGCTGTCACGTTACCCAAAAACTAAAATCGCCCAAGGCTTTCGTGTCAGGTTCCTTGTTTTTGTGCGCGATACAGGACTTGAACCTGTGACCCTCCCTACGTCAAAGGGATGCTCTACCAACTGAGCTAACCGCGCAATGTGACCCTACGGGGAATCGAACCCCGATTACAGCCTTGAAAAGGCCGTGTCCTAACCGTTAGACGATAGGGCCAACTACGACTTATGGTCAAAAAGACCTAAGCAAAAGAATCATAGCACTTTTGGATAAATCTTCAAAAAGTGTTATATTTTGAGCCGTTCACACATAAGACATATGAGGAGGAGTGGCTGAGTGGTCGAAAGCACCGGTTTCGAAAACCGGCAGGGGTGAAAGCTCCTCGTGGGTTCAAATCCCACCTCCTCCGCCAGCCACAAATATGGAGAGATGGGTGAGTGGTTTAAACCAGCGGTTTACTAAACCGCCGATCCTTAACTGGATCCGCGAGTTCGAATCTCGCTCTCTCCGCTTTTAAAAAATCCCACCTGACAAGGTGGTGATTTTTGTTGAACACTGAAAAAACTTCATAATTCAAAATCACTTCACCTATCTTTCACCCCAAATAGGTATAGTATGGAACCATGCATAACACCGACCGTGGGCTTTGATCCGCTCGGTGACCCAAAAGATGGTCATATACTCACGCAAGCGATTATAGATACCATCCATGAGCCGCTGATTGTTCTTGATGAAAAACTTCGCGTTATCGTTGCGAGTCGATCTTTCTATAAAAAATTTGACTTGTCATACGAACTGACAAAAGACAAAATGTTTTACCATATTGGAAATGGGTTATGGAATATTCCTGCCTTACGTACTCTTCTTGAAAAAGTAATTCCTAAACACACAAACGTTATCGGTTACGAAATTGAACATAATTTTCCATTTTTTGGAATTCGCACCTTAGTTCTTAACGCAAGAGAAATCCGTTTTGAAAATGGTAAAAATAAAATGCTTCTCTCTATTTTTGACATAACCGATCAACGAGAACTTGAAATTCAAAAAGAGAAACTACTGATGCAAAAAGATCTTCTCCTTAAAGAAATGCGACACCGTATTGCAAACAGCCTCCAACTTATTGCAAGCATTCTTCTTTTAAAAGCCGAAACCGTTGAATCGAAAGAGAGTCGCACAAGTCTTGAAGAAGCCCATGAGCGCATCATGTCAATCGCAACCGTCCAACAACAACTTGATCCGATAGAACATGGCCAAGGAATTATTGTTAAAGACTACTTAACAGCATTATGTAAAAGCTTGTCACGCTCAATGATTGGCGGCAGAAAACCAATAACCCTCCACGTAACCTCAAGCGCCGGAACCGTCTCGTCTGACACGGCAGTAAGTCTTGGACTTTTAACTACCGAGCTTGTTATTAACTCCCTCAAACACGCCTTCCCAAATAGAAAAGCGGGTTCAATTACCGTCTCGTATGTGTCACATAAAGCCGGTTGGAAACTAAGCATTATTGATACAGGTGTCGGGCAATCAGAAAATCAAACAACTAAACGCAAAGGTTTAGGTACAAGTATTATCGGTGCACTTGCAAATCAACTGCATGCAATTATTCGAACAAAAAGTTCTTCACGTGGCATGGAGGTATCCATCATTCACAGCCAAATCTAATACCACCACAAATCACGAACTGTTTTAGTTGTGCGTGATTTTACATATTCATAATTCATACATTTCTCATACTTATGAGCCATACTGTTTTTGATTGTAATTACCATCAGTAGCTGGATCGTACACGCACTTTGTGCAATTCAGGGTCGTCTACTTATTTATCTTTATTCCAATAACATTCTCACTATGACTAAAACAACCACTTACTCAAAGCGCACGCCTTTTGCTTTTGCTGCCTTGTTTATGGTTCCACTTCTCACGATAGCCTTCGCACTACCGCTCGAAACAAACGCCGCCCTCCTCACACAACAACTCGATCTTGGCATGACAAATTCCGATGTCACTTCTCTCCAAACCTTTCTTGCTACAAATAGTGCCCTCTACCCTGAAAAAATTATCAGTGGCTACTTTGGAGAACTTACAGCTGCCGCAGTATCTCGTTTTCAGACAGCAAACGGGCTTCCTCCTGTTGGACGAGTTGGACCACAAACCCTGGCTCTCATTAATGCAGCTATGACAGGTCAACCATCACCCGGAACAGGTGCTGATGTATGGGCACCAACTATATATCCAGAATCCCTATCAACAGGAACAAACTCTGCGACAATAAGCTGGACAACCAGTGACGCAGCAAGAAGTCGAGTTATGTACGGCACATCGTGGCCATTCTTGTATGCACTTGCTCCTTCTGTCAGCTCAGCCGGTTACAACGCAACATCAAACATAACATTAAACGGGCTTCAGTCTCGAACAACGTATTACTACGTTCTAGAATCAATTGATGGCTCAGGAAACATTATGTGGACAGTTCCTAAATCGTTCATGACACAATAGGAAACATCCAACCAACCCTCTAAAGAAAAAACCGCCGAAAATCAATAACGGGCGGTTTTTTCTATACAAACCCTGACTTTCCCTAAGGAATGTAGACACAAAATCAAATTAGACGTACAATCATCACCCCCCTAAAAAGGGTTTTACTACGTTTATCACTATGGCTTTGCTTGTACTTGTACGTCACGGAAAATCAGAATGGAACCATCTCGGGCTCTGGACCGGTCTTGTTGACGTTGATTTAACAGGAGATGGCGTAGCAGAAGCTTCTAAAACTGGAAAAATTCTTTCTGACATTGAATTCCACCACCTCTACTCATCTGAACTCTATCGCGCACAACGCACCCTTATGGAAGTCGTTGAAGCAACAGGCAAAGAACACTACCACGAAGCGGAAACTCATCCCGCATTAAACGAACGAGACTACGGAGAGTTTACCGGAAAAAATAAGTGGCAAGTCAAAGAAGAAGTTGGCGAAGAACGTTTTCATCGAATCCGCCGACATTTCAACGAACCCATTCCCGGGGGAGAAACTCTTAAAGACGTTCATGATCGAGTAGTACCATTCTACGAATCAACAATTTTACCCAGATTAATGCAGGAAAAAAATGTGCTTGTTGTCGCTCATGGTAATTCTCTTCGTGCGCTCGCAAAACACCTTGAAGGATTAAACGAAGAAGAAGTCGCGAATCTTGAAATAGGTACCGGCGAAGCTCACTGCTACGTTATTAATAACGCAGGAACAATCGTTCGAAAAGAAATTCGCGGAGCAAACACCAACAAAGCTAAAGTTTAGCTTTACATCAAAAATTACCTAGAAAAATGCCCCGCTCTTTCGTTAGATACGTTTTCTCTCTTTATTAAAAACTGATACTATAGGCGCGGTCAGTACAGGCTGACATTTTTTATTTTTACACCTCCAATGGTTCATCCGATTATTTTGGCAGCTGGCAAAGGTACACGCATGGGAGGAGAACTCCCAAAAGCACTCGTGCCCTTTAAAGGAGAACCTCTCCTTCGCCATGTACTGCGTTCTGTCCAAAAAGCCCTACCTTCATCAATACCAACAATTGTTGTTGGTCATAAATCCGACGCAGTAAAAGAAAGCTTGGGAACAGATTTTCATTACGTTATTCAAACAGAACAACGAGGAACAGGACACGCTGTAGTGTGTGCCTTACCCGAAATACCAAATACATCTGAACATATTATTGTTTTTTACACAGATCACCCTCTTCTTTCAGAAAAAACCATTACAAACCTGAAGGAAACGCACCTAAAATCAAACTCGACCGTAACAATGGGGACTGTTGTTGTTCCTCACTATAACGACTGGTACACATGTTTTAACCGATTTGGTCGTGTTATACGAAAAGGCAACGGCGCCGTAGAAGAAATTCGTGAATGGAAAGATGCAACAGAAAGTGAACGAGCACTCACTGAAGTTTCTCCTTCATATTTTTGCTTTAAACGAACATGGCTCGAAAAAGCGCTCCTTTCATTAAAGGATACTAATGCCGCGCATGAATATTATTTAACTGACGTTATCGCGCACGCAGTCTCAACCGGTGAACCCATCTCCACTATCGCCGTCGAGCCTCACGAAGCCCTTGGAATAAACACACCGGAGGAACTTGCCCTAGCCGAAATTTTTGGATAGAGTCAGTCTAGAATGAACCCGAAAATCGTTATTAGACCTCCTACCTTTATAGAGGTGGCAGTGCCGCTGATTTTTATAGCTGGCCCAATTCTCGGTACCGATGATTGGCAAAGAGGGGCAATTACCATCTTGAGTAAAAGCGATAAAAACTTCATCATTGCAAGTCCGCGACGACTAATTGCAGAAGTTGATGATACGAAACTCGGTGAATTCACCGAGGCCGACTTCAACGCTCAAATCACTTGGGAACATACACACCTCGCCTTCGCCGCCAAAAACGGGGTCACTATGTTCTGGCTTGCCAAAGAAAATCACATCATTCGCGGGCGCGCATTCGCGCAAACCTCGCGTTTTGAGCTTGGTGAAGCAATGGTTCGCCATCAACTTCAGAGTATCAAACTCGTTGTTGGTATTGAAAAAGGTTTTCAAGGAGAACACTATATTCGCGAAACATTTGCAGGAAAAGCTCCTCGTGTTTCTCTGTGTGATTCTCTGGAAGAAACCTGCACAACCGCACTCAACTTGTTATAACAACAAAGCTGTCCTTAACCCCAGGACAGCTCTTTTTTATATACCGAGCCCATGTATAATGGCCGTGCAATGAATACCAAAACAAAAACCATTCTAGCCATAGAAACCTCTTGTGATGAAACTGCTGTCGCAATTGTTGACGTATTCGAAAACGAGATTACTGTCCGCTCGCACCTTATCCTTTCTCAAGCAAGTCTACATGCAGAATTTGGAGGCGTATTTCCAAATCTCGCAAAACGTGAACACGCTCGCACCTTACCCACTCTTATCAAAAAAGCACTCGAGGAAAGCAACTTACTTTTCTTAAATAAAAAAAGTGTCACCTTAGACAACGCTCTTATAGAAACCTTACTCAACAAAGACGGAACACTAAAAGAAACCCTCTTACCTTTTCTTAAAGAAACCCAACCTCCAAAAATTGATGCCATCGCTGTCACAATGGGCCCAGGATTAGAACCAGCGCTTTGGGTTGGTTTTAATACGGCTCGTGCCCTCTCGATCACATGGAATGCTCCCTTCTATCCAATGAACCACATGGAAGGACACATTGTTGCATCTCTCCTTCAAAGGAAAACCGAAAACACATGTACCCTTACAGATATTCCGCTCCCAGCATTAGCTGTACTTCTATCGGGAGGACACACCGAATTTGATCTCGTCCGAACAATTGGTTCATACGAACGCATTGGTGAAACCTTAGACGACGCTGTTGGCGAAGCGTACGACAAAGCAGCTCGACTCATGGGATTATCCTACCCAGGTGGACCAAAAATTGCCCTTCTTGCCGAAGAAGCTCGATCATTTAAAACCCCTTCGCCCGTAAAGCTTCCTCGACCAATGACCCACTCAAGAGATCTTAATACCTCATTCTCCGGACTAAAAACGGCCGTACGCTACGCAATTGAAAAAATTTCACCACTCACCGACGAAGATAAACGCGGATTAGCTGGCGAATTTGAAAATGCAGTTACTGAAGTTTTAATCAGAAAAGCTCATACCGCCATCGAAACAACAAACGTTGAATCTCTTATTTTGGGTGGCGGTGTTTCAGCAAACACTTTTATTAGAAACGCATTTATGCGTCTCGCTCAAGAACACTCCATACCACTTCTTTTACCTGACCCTGTTCTTGCAACAGATAACGCGCTCATGATTGCCGTTGCTTGTGCCCTACGCCTTAACAAAGGAAAACTTATTGCAACCAATCCCCTCGACCAAAATCTCGCAGTTAATGGAACGCTTCGATTGGCCTAAAACTACTTTGTCTGTTAACTAAACTTTGCTTGACGACAAAAATAAGAGGTATAGACTAGCCCTTGGGTACAGACGCTCTGGAGCCCAAATTTCCCCAAAGCCCCTTTGGCTTTGCCTGGGGCACACAAAATCGGACAATGGGTTCATAACCGTCTAAGGCCACCCCCGTGCGCAAGCATGGGGGCTTTTTTATCTGAACACTATCTTTATTTGACTACATTGTTTTACCAATGTATACTTCAGTTAGACGTACTTTCTTGTCTTGGACGACAAAAGAGCTTGACTCCTTACCACCTCTCCTCGTGCCCAAGGAGAGTTTCAAACTGGGTTACCACTAAACCCTGCCTCCCCGACCCCCGCAGGGTTCGTCAAAACCCAGATGAAAAGGCTGTCGCCTTCTGTCGTCCTCACACACCCCCCGATAGTGGTTGCTGCCAGCAATCATTATCGGGGTGGTTTTTTTATCGAATATACATAAAAGCGCATTTTGGACACATTTTTGCTATGATGATTGTCATAAAGAAACCATCATGATTCCTGAAAAATTTCTTAAACCATACGACCCAAAAGAAACTGAAAATCGCCTCTACAAACGATGGGAGGAAAGCGGTTTTTTTAATCCTGACAAGCTACCTGGCGAACGGACAGAATCATTTACCGTTATGTTGCCACCACCGAATGCAACAGGAATTCTCCACCTTGGGCACGCCCTTGAAGATGCTATTCAAGATACTGCTATTCGATATGCCCGTATGTGTGGCAAAAAAGCTCTCTGGCTTCCGGGAACTGATCACGCCGCTATTGCAACGAACACAAAAGTGGAAAAAGAAATGATAAAAAGCGAGGGTAAAAATCGTCACGACATCGGCCGAGAAGCTTTTATTAAACGAGTAGAAGAGTATGTGGCTGGAAGTCGTGGAACAATTCAAAATCAAATACGTCGAATTGGTGCATCATGTGATTGGTCACGTGAAGCTTTCACTTTTGATGAAGCTCGTGGCACAGCAGTAAATACAGCATTTACTCGTATGTACGAAGCAGGCCTCATTTACCGTGACTATAAAGTAATCAACTGGGATCCAAAAGGTCAAACCACCGTATCTGACGATGAAGTCGAACATAAACCAGAAAGAGGTGTGCTCTACACTTTTAAATACAGTAAAAATTTTCCTATCGCCATTGCCACCACACGCCCAGAAACAAAAGTGGGTGATACTGCGGTCGCTGTTCACCCTGAGGATGTTCGCTATAAAGAACTTATTGGAAAAGAATTTAAAGACATTTCTTTTGCGGGGGCAACACTCACGATAAAAATAATTGGTGATGATACCGTTGATCCTTCTTATGGCACGGGTGCGGTTGGTGTAACTCCAGCACACAGTTTAGTTGATGCCGACATGGCAACTCGCCACAAATTGCCAATGATTCAGGTCATAAATGAGTACGCAAAAATGACTGAAAAAGCAGGACCGACCCTTGTTGGCAAAAAAACCAAAGATGCTCGAGCCGAAATTGTTTCCTGGCTCAAAGAAAACAATCTTCTGATTGAAGAAAAAGAAATGGAAATAAACCTCTCTGTAGCACAACGAAGTGGTGGCACAATTGAACCTCTGCCAAAATTACAGTGGTTCGTAAATGTAAATCATCCGATCAAAGAGCGTGGCGGAAAAACATTAAAACAGCTCATGCAAGAACCGGTTGCGGATGGACGAATAAAAATATTACCCGACCGATTCGAAAAAATATATTTCCATTGGATCAACAATCTTCGTGATTGGTGTATTAGTCGTCAGTTGTGGTACGGACACCGTATTCCTGTATGGTACAAAGGAGAAGAACTCGTGGTTGGAACAGCACCAACAGGTGAAAACTGGACACAAGACGAGGATACACTAGATACATGGTTCTCTTCGGCGTTGTGGACATTTTCAACTCTCGGTTGGCCAAATGAAACTCCCGATCTTAAGGCCTTTCATCCCACAAATCTTATGGCACCTGGCTACGAAATCCTCTTCTTCTGGGTTGCCCGCATGATTCTTATGTCACAATTTTTGCTTGGAGAAATTCCTTTCAAAACAGTCTATCTCCACGGAATTCTGCGCGATAAAAAAGGGCAAAAGTTCAGTAAATCGCTGGGCAACGGTATTGACCCAATTGAAATAATTGAAAAATATGGTGCTGACGCGCTCCGTATGTCTTTGATTGTTGGTATTGGCCCTGGAAACGACGCAAACTTTGATGAACAAAAAGTAAAAGCGTACAAACTATTCGCTAATAAAATCTGGAACATAACTCGTTTTGTTCTTGAACGAACTGAGGGAATTGATTCAAAACAAGCCTCCTTTACTCCAGCTGATCAAAAACTCCTTGATGAATGGCACATCGTCCTTGCCGACAGTACGACTGACATGGAATCGTATCGCTACTACCTTGCCGCAGAAAAGTTATACCACTATATCTGGCACACATTTGCCGATATTATTATTGAAGAGAAGAAAATAATTCTTATGGGCGCCGAAGAATCATTAAAACCTTCGGCTGCAAAACTTCTTCTCACTATTCTCGACGAAACAATCCGAGCACTTCATCCTTTTATGCCATTTGTTACCGAAGAAATTTGGAGGCTTACCAAAGGAGAAAACCAAATGCTCATGATTGAATCGTGGCCAAAGTAAAACAGCAGTAAAAAACTCATGAACCCGTTCTTTGTGTATATCTTTGCCCTCATCGGCGGCTTTATTCCCGCGCTACTATGGTTATTCTTTTGGCTGACAGAAGACAGAAAAAATCCGGAACCAAAGCGCCTCATTGCACTAGCCTTTTGTGTCGGAATTCTTGCGGTACCACTCGCCCTGGCACTTGAGCGAATGTTTGCCAACAACTTTATTGAACCATTTTCCTTGAGTGAATTCATGAATACCTTCCCTATTGCGGGGATTTTCGCCATTTTTATTTTTGCAGCAATTGAAGAGGGGGCAAAGTTTGTCGCGGCCTACGCTGCCACCTTATGGCGAAAAGAATTAGACGAACCAATTGATTATATTATCTACCTTATTGTGGCTGCGCTCGGTTTTGCAGCCTACGAAACCGCTCTTTTTGTATTTACTCCATTCAATCAAGGATTACTCTTCGACGGTATTTTAATGGGAAACATGCGAGCGGTTGGAGCAATGCTTTTGCATGTTGTTGCATCATCATCTATTGGTCTTTCGCTTGCATTTGCTTTTTATGGTTCAAAAACAAAACGCTTCCTCTATGGATCTTTTGGACTTATCATCGCCACTGTTTTGCACGGAGTATTTAATCTGGCTATAATGAGACTACCGGGCGAACACGCTTTTTTCGCCTTCGTATCAGTATGGATTGCAATTGTTGCCCTCCTCCTTTTCTTTGAAAGAGTAAAAAAAATAAAACCAACCTTTATACACTAAACACGTCACATACATGGCAAAACCAAAACGATCATTCTTTGAGAGACTTACAGGAATTGGAAACGAAGAAGAGACAGTGGCTGTCCCTCTTCAAACTCCTACCCGTCCACAAGCTGGGGAAGTTTTGAACGCTCAAAAAAAGAATGATTGGGTTGAAGAAAGTGCCGGTGAAGGTGAGCTTGCGGTTGATGTCTACCAATCAGGCGAAGATATCATCATAAAAGCAATGGTTGCTGGCGTACGCCCAGACAATCTCGATATCGCTATCACTCGCGACATGGTAACAATCAAAGGTAAACGCGAAGCATCTGACGAAGTCTCAGAGGAAAACTTCTTTTTCCGAGAACTCTACTGGGGTTCATTTTCTCGAACGATTCTCCTCCCTCAAGAAGTTGAAGCAGAGGAAGCAGAAGCAATGGAACGTAATGGCTTGCTCACCATTAAACTTCCTCGTATCGACAAAGGCAGACAAATGAAATTGAAGGTAAAGACAGCGGCATAAAAAAGAACTTGTTAGCGACTGAGCTTCTAGGAACATAAAAAATGACCCCTCGGGTCTTTTTTTATAGATCAACCATATACTTATTTGACAAAATAATATAAATACTCTATATTAAATATCAGAAACTTAGACCGCAAACTTTCACAAACGAAAGGAATACGTAATGTTCCTACAAAAACAGATCGATCGTATTGCTGATTGGATAGCGACACACACAGCCACCTTTGTACAAACTCTACCCGGAAAGCTGTTTCTTGGAATCTCACTTATCGGCCCAATTACCTTTCTTCCCACATTATGGGAAGTGTGGACAGGACCAAACATCGACGCTTTCAGAACTGCCACCTGGCCACTAATGGTTGTGGTAAATGTATCCGTATTCCTATCGTTGTGCCATAAAGGTGATTGGCAAGTACGACTGAGCATGATTGTTTGGATTATATTCATGCTCTTAACATGGATTGCAACCCTTGTTCGCTAGAGAACAAAACTGCCTAGACTCTATACGGCAGTTTTCTTTTTTCATAAGCTATTTTTGATACAATACTGCTATGCACGAAGACAAAGCAAGAGCCCTCAATGCTCTCAAAGTCGAACTTGAAACAGCAGAGCTACCCTTAAAAGGAAGTGCGAACTTAGTATTTGGCGAGGGCGATCCAGATTGCAAAGTACTTTTTATTGGAGAAGCGCCGGGGCAAAGTGAAGATGAACAAAAGCGACCATTTGTCGGACGATCAGGTCAACTCTTAAACAAACTAATCGAAGAAATTGGTTGGAAACGCGAGCAAGTATATATCACCAATATTGTAAAACGCCGCCCACCAGAAAATAGAGACCCACTCCCGGAAGAAATTGAAGCCTATAAACCATACCTCGCGAGACAAATTGAAATCATTAATCCAAAGATTATCGCAACTTTGGGACGTTTTTCTATGAATTATTTCCTACCTTTTGCTAAAATCACTCGTGATCAGGGTAAAACGTTTGAAGCCGACGGAAGACTTATTTACCCTCTTTTCCATCCTGCTGCAGCACTTAGGAATCCTGAGAGCATGAAATCTCTCCGAGAAAGCTTTTTACGCCTACCAGACATTGTTGCAGATAAAATAACCCCAGAAGCAGACAATACTCCGCTTATTAAACCAAAGAAAAAACATCCTACTGATACTCCTCAAATAGGCTTGTTTTAAATTTTTATATATAGATTGGCGTGGTGCCGAGGACCAGGTTCGAACTGGTGACCCTTCCCTCTTCAGGGGAATGCTCTACCAACTGAGCTACCTCGGCAATTTTTTAAATTTCTACTCAATTATATATACCTTAACTGTTTTGACGTTATCAGCCAAGACAGCATACCTCGGCATATACTTGGTACTTACAATCTCCATACTTCTACTTATTCCTGATATTACCTACCAAGACAACGTACCTTGGTATATATTGATACTTCCTTCAAAAAACCGCTCCACTACTTTATCGGTTTTAAAGCCTAAAAGCAACTTTTTTATCACCCATTATTGAGGAGTAGTTGAGGAAGTTTGCCCCGTGGTAGCTTCAATTATCTTACCACCAACACTCTGAACTTCTTCGATTCGTTGCCTTAAAACATCATAGGTGACACCCAATGTATCTAAATACGGCTGTACAAAGTAAAAAGCTCCCAGAGAAAGACCAATAATAATGACCCAGTAACTAATCGTTACCCACCGATGAACCAATGTCCCCCGATAAAGTTTACGGAGAAGTTTATTATTCTCTTCAGTAAGTTCTAAAAGACGAAACAAGGCTGATTTTTCATTTGCATCCATGCTATAAGTATACCGTTTTTAGGAATTAAAATCCTTTAACCCTCCCCAATTGACCCAATGCAACATACCTGGTACCTTACCTTCCAGGTCGTTCATTTCACTCGTTCATCATTTGGCATATGAAGAGTAAGCATAACCACGGCGGAAAACGTCACAATGGCCGCAAAGCTAAAATCGCAGCGC
>CAZNMD010000007.1:6159-38998 GCA_964574355.1 uncultured Candidatus Saccharibacteria bacterium | reverse complement strand
TATTACAGTAGTGGATGTATCGGACATCAACAGAACCCTACCCGATAAACCTATCCTCATAAAAAATTTTTATCCATTCTTATCAACAGCCCATACAATAGAATAAAAACAAATCCCCCTTATACAGTCGCGTGGTATTATACAAAGCATCGTATGGCATCAAGTAAAAAGAAAATAGTAAAAACTCACTCTCTCCGCCCTGAAACAAAACGTGGTATTGCTTCAATTATCCTTTTTTTGTGTGCCGTTTTTATTTCCCTCGCCCTCTTTGACCTTGCGGGTCGCGGAGGAGAAATAACAAAAAACGCACTCATCGGCGTCTTTGGTGTTGGTCACTTCATTGTCCCACTTCTTTCTTTAATTTTATCGGCCTCTCTAGCCTTCTCTCTTAAAAGAACCTTCTCACCCCTTCGGTGGATCGGTTCTTTTGTTTTCTTCTTTTCGACGCTCGCACTTGTCGCAACATTTTCAGCAAGCGGTGGTGGCCTTGTAGGAAACTTCATCGCAAAACCACTCGTCGATTTCATTGACACAAGTGGATCAGCGGCAATTCTAACAACGCTCGTTTTGGTTTCCCTTTTCGTTATATTCGACTTTTCTTTCATTGATATTACAGACAAAGTACAAAACTTCTTAACTCTTCGTAAAAAGACAGAAGATGACCCAAAAGTGGTAGACAACACAATAGTAAATGAAGTCATAAAAAATCCTGAAGAAGACGAAGAGCTCGACCAAGCCGAGGATGAAGAAAAAGAACCCCTAAAGAGCGACTACTCGACCAATAAAAACAAAGAAGATACAGAGGAGGACGAAAAGGATGATGCAAAAATTTTCTCTATTACCACCCTTGAACCATGGACACCTCCTCCTCTTTCACTTCTTGAACGAGATAGTGGAAAAGCAGGAAGTGGGGACGTAAAAGCAAATGCCAACATCATAAAGAGGACACTACAGAATTTCGGCATTGATGTCGAAATGGACGAAGTGACCATCGGCCCTTCTGTTACCCGTTATGCTCTCAAACCAGCCGAAGGGGTAAAACTCTCGAGAATTGCTGCCCTTCAAGACAACCTTGCGTATGCGCTTGCCTCTCACCCTATTCGTATTGAAGCACCTATTCCAGGAAAATCTTTGGTCGGTATTGAAATACCGAACACCACAAAAGCGACCATCGGCCTTGGATCAATGCTTTCAAGTGATGAGTTTCAACAATCTGCCCTGCCTCTTATGGTGGCAGTTGGAAAGAGTATTACCGGAAAAGCTCAACTGGCAAATCTTGCAAAAATGCCTCACCTCCTTATTGCAGGAGCAACTGGCTCAGGTAAATCAGTGACTATCCACGCAATCATCAGTTCTCTTCTTTACAGAAATGCCCCTGAGGCTCTTAAATTCATTATGATCGACCCAAAACGAGTCGAGCTAACTTTGTATAATGGTATCCCTCACCTTATCTCGCCCGTTGTTACTGATGCAAAAAAGACAATTGCGGCTCTGCGTTGGGCTGCCCGAGAAATGGATCGCCGATATGATCTGCTTGAACAAAATACCGTTCGAGACATTCAGTCATACCAAACAAACGTTTTTACGCCAGCAATTGAAAAATATAAAGCAGACGGGAGCAACGAAGCTGAAGCAGACAAACTACCACCTGCTATGCCTTATATTGTCATCGTTATCGATGAATTGGCCGACATTATGGCAACCTTCCCTCGCGAACTTGAGGCATCAATCGTCCGACTAGCTCAAATGAGTCGCGCAGTTGGTATTCACCTCATTCTTTCAACGCAAAGACCTTCGGTGAATGTTATTACCGGTCTTATTAAGGCTAACGTTCCTGCCCGAATTGCCCTTCAGGTGGCTTCTCAAATAGACTCTCGAACTATTCTTGATATGGGGGGAGCAGAAAACCTGCTAGGAGCAGGAGATATGCTGTACCTTTCTGCTGACATGTCCAAACCGGTACGCCTTCAATCTGCTTTTATTTCTGAAAAAGAAGTGAAAGCGACCGTTACCTATCTTAAAAAAGCCGGTGCTGATCGAATTAATACCACCATTGATTTCACCGAGGAAATTAAAAATGGCAAAGATCCACTCTTTGACTCAAATAACCGACTCGAAGGCGCAGAAGATGACGACCCTCTCTACGAAGAATCACGAGCGATTGTTATACAAGAAAATAAAGCTTCAACTTCCCTCCTTCAAAGAAAACTTTCGATTGGCTATGGTCGAGCTGCAAAGATCATGGACATGCTTGAGGAACGCGGAATTATTGGACCTTCAACCTCAGGAAGTAAAGCGCGAGAAGTATTAACCGGACAAGGATTACCTGAAGAAACAGGCGCAGAAACTCCAGAGGAACGTGACGAAACTCCCCTTCCACCACCCCCACCGGTAGCCTAAGCCTCTCTTATGCATGTCGTACCATCATGATTGAAGCCCGGAACATCCTGCGCACTTTTTTACTTATTGTTTTTGGCGTTATTATTGTTGGTTATAGCGCTTTTGAACTTCGAGCGTTCTTTGAAGGACCTTCGCTTACCATTACAACTCCCCTTCCTGGCGAAACAATACCAGCAACAGGGACATACATTGAAGGAAACGCCCTTAATGTCACATTCCTTTACCTTAATGGTAGAAAAATATATACAACCGAAAAAGGGGCTTTCCGTGAATACGTCCTTCTCCCAAAAGGGTATAATGTAATAACCCTGGAAGCAGTCGGTAAGTTTAATAAAGAAATCACGAGAACTATTGCTCTCATTTCGCCATGATAAAAAAGAAAAAAGAAACTGCCCCAGAAACAGAAAAGCAGACCGGTGCCCTGCTTTCTGATACTATTGACGCGATTAAAACAAAATTTGGTAGCGACGCAATCGTCATGCTCGGAGACGCTCCTCGCGTAGACGTTAATGCCATCCCTACCGGCTCAATCGGCCTTGATGCTGCACTTGGAATCGGCGGCGTACCTCGAGGTAGAATCATCGAAATATTCGGACCAGAATCGTCGGGTAAAACAACCCTTTCCCTTCACATTATTGCTGAGGCTCAAAAGAAAAATGGTATCTGTGCTTTTATAGACGCCGAACATGCTCTTGACCCTGAATATGCAAAACGGATTGGTGTAAAAACTGCCGAACTTTTAGTTTCACAACCAGACACAGGAGAACAAGCGCTTGAAATTGTTGAATCCCTCATTCGATCCGGAAAGATTGATGTTATTGTCGTTGACTCAGTTGCCGCTCTCACACCAAAAGATGAAATCGAGGGTGAAATGGGAGCTCAACATATGGGTAAACAGGCTCGATTAATGTCACAGGCACTGCGAAAATTAACAGCCATCGTTGCCCGATCAAAAACAGTTGTTATTTTCATCAACCAAATTCGTATGCAGATTGGTGTGATGTTTGGTAACCCAGAAACAACACCGGGTGGTAAAGCTCTTAAATTCTATACCTCCGTTCGTATGGATATTCGCCGTATTGCGCAAATCAAAAAAGGAGAAGAAGTTGTTGGCGGAAGAGTTCGAGTGAAAGTAGTAAAAAACAAAGTTGCCTCACCTTTTAAGCAAACTGAATTCGACCTCATGTATAATGAAGGTATATCACGACAAGGCGAAATCATCGCGCTCGGAGAAAAGATGGGTTTTGTTAAAAAGTCAGGCGGTGGCAGCTACACCTACCAACCAGACTCTGGCGAAGAAGTGAAACTTGGCCGAGGATACGACGCAACACGCCAGTTCATTAAAGAAAATCCAAAAATTGAGACCGAAATTCTAAAAAGAATTCGAGAAAAATTGAAAGAAGGTATATAGCACAAAACGGCGCACCGTGCCGTAACGCACACATGCCATCGATATATATTAAAGAAACTGAGCCTCCTAAAAATGAAAGCCAACGAAAAGTTAGCTCCGTCTTTTTGCACACAGTACTGCCCTCTGTCTTTGCCGTACTTTTCGCTATTATAGTGCTCCTTCTCTTTATCAAAGTAATTCTTCAACAATACTAACCCTCCGGCCTTGCACATTGCCTTTATGAAGGCGCTGGGCTACAATGCACCTCGCATCCAAAGCAGTTGTTTTCTTTTTATACCAAATCATAATTCATTGTACCCATGGGAATTCTTGCTTATAACGAAGTACTCCTTAGAAAATATATTGAACTTGATGGCGCTCCATATGAAGTTATCGACGCACACATTTTTCGCATGCAACAGCGAAAACCTGTTAATCAGACAAAGCTCCGCAATTTAATTACCGGAAAAGTAGTCGAACACTCATTCCATCAATCAGACAAAGTAACAGAGGCAGACATCGACAAAAAAGAAGTAAAATACCTCTATACAAGTAAAAATGAATTTTGGTTCTGTGAAGCAAACGATCCTTCAAAACGTTTCAAACTTGAAGCTTCAATTCTTGGTGAGGGTATTCGATTCATTAAAACAAACACACTCATAGACGCCCTGATTTTCAACGACAACATTATTGGTATCGAACTTCCTATTAAGGTTGACCTTGTCGTTAAAGAAGCCTTCCCTGCAGTGAAAGGTGATACGGCCCGCGGAGGATCAAAGGAAGTCACCCTCGAAACAGGGGCAACTGTAGACGTTCCTATGTTCATTAAAGAAGGCGAAGTAATACGTATCAATACAACAACGGGAGAATACGTAGAAAGAGTAAACTAAGCGTTACACAAACAAAAAACTGCACAAAGTGCAGTTTTTTGTTTGTGGGGAAACCTTATCGAACAATATACGGCAACAAGCCCATAAAGCGAGCTCGCTTGATAGCAACCGCGAGCTGGCGTTGATACTTTGCAGTAATACCAGTGCGACTCTTCGGCATAATTCTGCCATGAGGATTCAAAAAGCGCTTGAGAATTTCGACATCTTTATAGTCGATGTGCTCAATACCGTTTTGTGAGAAAAAACATTGATTAGCCATGATTTTTAGATTACGTGCTCTGCTGAGCCTTGATACTTTATATAATTAAAATGGGATATCTTCAGGATTGATTTCTTCAGTTGGATACTCAACCGGTGGTTTACCACTACTCTTTTCTTCTGGAGACTGCTCCTGATGTGCCGCTTGACCACCTCCCGCACCTCCAGCAGCTTTTGGTCCGAACTGTACTCGATCAGCAATAACTTCTGTTCGATATTTCTTCTGACCATCCTTATCATCCCACGAACGTGTTTGCATTCGCCCTTCAACCAATACTGACTGACCCTTCTTTAAATATTGGCCAGCAGTTTCAGCTTGGCGACCAAAAACAACAACATTGTGATAGTCGACTGATTCTTTCTTTTGCCCCTGTGCATCTTTATACACTCGGTTCGTCGCAAGAGAGAAGTTTGCAACCTTCATACCAGAAGGAATTGCGCGCACTTCTGGATCACGAGTTAGATTTCCGATGAGAATAGCTTTGTTTAGGTACATCCCGTTAGAAATTAATTAGTTTTGTAACGATTGGTAAACAATTACTATTATAGTTTGTTTCTTTTCCCCGAAATCTACAGTCGCGCCATGCGACCTATTTCTAACGGGATACATACGTTTATAGAGAGAATGATAGTCTCTCTATTTTAACACCGATTAAACAACAAGGTCTTCAATCGCCTTGTCGACTTCTGCCTCAGAAACTGGGCCACCAACCTCCTTCTTTGCAGCCTCTCGTCTCTCTGCATCAGCAGCTCGAGCTGTCGCTGCAGCTTTCTGAGTCGCAATATGATGACCGTAGAGCGTATTTTCTCGTACCGTCTTCACAATGAGATGTCGAAGAACATTTCCATCGGCTAACAAAAGATTTTTCATCTTTTCAGCCGTTGTTGCTGGAGCTTCGAACTTGATCCAACCAAATTCAGTTGTATCAAACTTATAATTCTTGCCCGCGTCATGCTTCACCATCGTGTATGCGAGTCTCATCTGTTTCGGTGCCTCCTCCGCGATAATTGAGCCTCCCGCATCCGCGATAAGCGTATGCAAGGCGTGGACGGTCTTCTCGCCTTCTGGGGACGAGACCGAAGCAATGAGATGATAGCCAACCTCATATACCTGTGGTTCCTTGCCTTCTAGTTCCATAGATCTTTTATTAATACACACCCGCTAAAGGCGAATGATGTTCAATGAAGATACCACGCCGAGAACGACTGCACAAGAGAACCTAGAGCCTGTTTCTACACCCCAAAAAAATGCCGAGAATTAGCGAGAATAGCTTCGCGTATCGCCTCCTTATCTTCGTTTCGAATAGTAGCTAGCGCCTCATATATTTCTCCCACATACGAAGGTTCATTCCTTTTACCACGCTGTGATTGTGGAGCCACATACGGAGCATCTGTTTCGACCATTATTCGATCAAGGGGTACATTTTTTATAACGTCATCATATGATCGTGCAAAGGTAATTACTCCGGAAAAAGAAATCATGTGTCCCTCATCTAAAATACGCTTCGCTTCATCGAAAGAGCCAGCAAAAAAATGAAAATTGGCTTTTGGATGTCCGTACTCAGAAAGAACTGAAAGGGCATCGTTATAAGCACTCGCACCTTTCCCTGGACGAACATGGAGCATCAAAGGCTTCCCTACTTCTTTAGCCAATTCAATATGCGCCCGAAACAAAGTTTCTTGCTTATCTTTTGTGTCTGCCGTCATTCGAAAATAGTCCAAACCACACTCCCCAATCGCCACTGTTTTTTTGTGACGCGCTAAGGGTAAAAGGCTCTCTTTATTAAACGCTTCACTCGGCGCATGTTTGTGATCCGCTTCCCCGTACTCTTGTGCATCATAATGAGATTCCTCAGCGTGTGTCGGGTGAATCCCAACAATTGCAAACAATCCTTCATTCGTTTCGGCTAATTCAATCGCTTTCCCAGAAGTTTCTAACGTCGTTCCCACATTCGCCATCCACACACCCATATCTTTTGCACGTTTCAAAACATCTGCCCGATCTGAATCATAGGCAGGAAATTGTACATGGGTATGAACGTCAAAAAATCGTGGCACCATTATTCTTTTCTTGGAAAAAGGGGGTTTTCGGGCATCGTGCCTTGTTCTATATGTTTTTTCATTACCAAGGCCGTCTGTGGAAGAAGTGGAAGAAGTAGTTCAGCAATAACAGAAAGTTTACCGAGAAGCGATTGAATCAATTCAGTCCCGCGAGCTTTATCAGTTTTTATAACTTTAAACGGCTGTTCGTTTTGAATTGTCTGATCAAGCTTTTGTACGACAGTCCAAACAATATCAGCCGCGCGTTTCAAATCATACTCGGCAAACGCTTTATCGTACTCACTTTTTTCGGGAAAACTTTTTATATCTGAAACAGATCCAATTTTAATATCATTCGCTGTCACCATTTTCATAATACGAGAAAACAGGTTCCCAACTCCGTTCGCAAGGTTGGCATTGTATGCTTCTTTAAATTTTTCCACCGTAAAATCACTATCTTCAAACGGCGAAAGTTCGCGGGCAACATAGTAACGCAATGCATCAGTGCCATATTCATTAACCAAGAGTATTGGATCAATCACATTTCCAAGCGATTTCGACATTTTTACACCACCCGATGTTATAAACCCATCAATCACAATTTGTTTGGAAGGGGGCAAATTGACTGCCATAAGCATCGCCTGCCACATCGCTGATTGTTGACGCAAATTATCCTTACCACAGTACTGCACTACCCCACCCGACTTAACCCAATAGTGGTTAAACGTATCTAAATCCGACGGCCATCCTAATGTTCCAATATAAGAAACCAGAGCATCGAACCACACATACATCACATGCGCTTCATCACCTGGAACCGCAACACCCCACGGCATTTTTTCTTTCAATCGAGAAATACTAAAATCTTCAAGACCTCGAGCCACAAAAGTACGAATTTCATTTTGACGAACAGCCGGAATCACGAAATCCGGTCGTGAGGCATACAAATTAAGCAACTTATCAGCAAACACAGAAAATTTGAAAAAATAATTTTCTTCTTCAATCAATTCGAGTTCTTGCGTTGGGTGGATAGGGCACTTACCTTCTACCAATTCTGATTCTGTTTTTTCAAGCTCACACCCAACACAATACTTCACTTTGTACTGTTTTTTATAAATATATCCGTTACGAAAGGCTATTTTCCAAAATTCTTTTGCTGCGTGAACGTGTTTTTCATCTGTTGTCCTGATGAAATGAATATCAGAAAGCAACCCAAGAGGTTCTCTAAGCGCCCGAAATTTTAGAGCAAACGGCTCAATGTAGGCTTCAGGGGAACACCCAGCTTCTTTAGCTTTTCGATAAATTTTCAAACCATGCTCATCTGTTCCTGTATTAAAAAAGACATCAAAGCCAGCGGCCTTTTTAAAACGAGCGATCATGTCGGCACGAATAATCTCAACCGCAAAACCAATATGTGGCTCTGCGTTCACATACGGCAGCGTTGTCGTAATATAAAAAGGGGATGAATTGTTCATTTCGTTATGCAGCCACCACTATGTTGCCATAGCAGAACGTTTGGCTTTTTCTTTTTCGAAGTCATTAATGACCTCAACAAGAATAGTTGCGAGAGGAACCGACAGAAGCATACCAAGAAAGCCGGCAATCTTAAACCCTGCCAAAAGAGCGAGAATAACAATAATAGGCGAAACGCCAACAATCTTTTGAACAACTAATGGATAGATGAGATGATTTTCAAACTGCTGGATAATGACATACAGACCAACAGTGATAAGACCTGCAGACAAACCACCATCAACAAATGAAACAGCAATCGCTGGAATAGCGGCAAGAATCGGACCAAACAGAGGAATAATTTCAAAGAGTGCGGCCAACAAAGCAAACAAAAGAGCATTACGAACTCCAAGCAACGTTAAACCAAGGTATACAAGAATACCCACCAGGAGAGCGAGAACAAACTGTCCTTGTGCCCATAGTGCAATTTTTTCTTGCGATCGTTGCCACAAACCAACAACATAGGCTTCATGACGCTTTGGAAGCACTAAACGAAGAAATTTTTCAATTCCATTTTCTTGTACGGCCAAGTAAAAAGACAGTACCACAATAAGAACGAAAGAAAGGAATCCTCCGAAGAAATAACTCGCTGTCTGCAAAAGTCCTCCTTCAGAAATTGCAGCCGATAAGCGGGATATGCCGGCCAAAATACCACCACTTTGAGATGTTGCCGTTGGAGAGGAGAGTGCTATTCCTTGCGCTAATTCACGAGCCTTACCAAAACCAACAACAGCCGAATCAGAAAAAGGATTCCAGACAGAAATCGAATCAACATACTGAGGTAACGATGACAGTAGAGTGTTTACGTCATTCGCTAAAACAGGAATGAAAAAATAAAACATTGCCGCAAGAATAGCTGCGGTAACCACATACACACCGATAATCGCGACCAAACGACTGATACGATATCTTTTTGCGAACTTTGCTGCTGGTTCAACGGCTGAAGCAATAACAATCGCAGTAAGTAACACTAAAACAATATCCCTTAAAAAGTAGACGAGGTAACAAAGT
Organism: uncultured Candidatus Saccharibacteria bacterium; assembly: GCA_964574355.1. GTDB lineage: Bacteria > Patescibacteriota > Minisyncoccia > Phycocordibacterales > DSPV01 > CAZNMD01. The sequence goes on along the minus strand of CAZNMD010000007.1, from coordinate 29,497 downwards.
GTCACAACGGCAATAATGCGTGCAACCCCTCCTGTCGTGATACTAATAGTGACCGGTTCTCGTCCTAAAGACATACACCCATCATACCATTTGGGAAAAGATAAGAAATATCTATGCTATCGACTTTTGATTTAAGAGAATGTGAGCAAAGAAACAAGGCTTTCTTTATCTTTAATTACTCCCACCAAGGCAAGATTTAAACCTTCGTCACGAATTATATCGCTCGCCACCTTTTGGACATCAGCGACTGTCACCTCCTCGATTTCTTGAGAAATATGAGCAGGCGTTTTTATTTTTTCATGTAACACTTCCTGAATACCAAAATAACTGGCTAAAGAATTTGATGTTTCAAGGGATAAAGCCAAAGAACCGGTCAAATAATCTTTTGCTTTTTTAAATTCATCCGGTGGTACTTCCTTGTCTCGAAGCGTTTTCAACTCCTGTAAAATTGCACTTATTGCTTCTGGTAAACGTTTTGCATCAACTCCAGCAGAAATAGTAAACGAACCATGATCTGTGTATTCGTCGGTATCAGCAGATACGTAATAACAAATACCTAAATCATTTCGAAGTTTTTCATATAGCCGTGAACTCATGCCACCACCCAATACTGAAGCAAGCACCTTAAGCGACGCATTACGCGTATCAAAAACATCGAATGTTCGGATACCCAACACAAGATGAACCTGATCGCTTACCTTCTCTTCACAAACAAAGCCGGGCTTCGCCTGTGAAATTATCACAGGTTTCTTTTTAAGAGGTTCGCCCAAAGAGGCCGCAGTAAATGCTTCCTCTACCATAGAAACAACGTTTGATTCGTCGAATTGTCCAGCGATAACAACTGTTGTTGCAGCACCCACATAGCCCCCTTTTTGATAAGAAACAACATCGTCTCGTGTCAGAGCCATCACTGATTCTTTTGAACCTGCAATATTTCTCCCCGCAGGTTCATCTCCGTATAAAAGTTTTTGATATAAATCGTGCACATGATACTGGGGTAAGTCACGATACATATTTATTTCTTCAATAATCACTCCTTTTTCTTTTTCCATTTCAGCTACCGGAAATGTCGAGTGCAGATAGATATCAGAAACAACATCGAGCGCCGTTTTGAAATGTCGGTGAGCGACTTTTGCATAGTAACCAGTGTACTCATGGGACGTAAATGCATTGTATTGTGCGCCAATAGAATCAAGCTCGCGTGAAATATCAATAGCGCGAGGGCGCCGAGTTGTCCCCTTAAAACATAAATGCTCAAGAAAATGAGAAATCCCTGAAATTTCCTTTGTCTCATATTTCGAACCAACCGAAACAAGAGTAAGCACTGTCACAGCTGGACTTCCTGGAAGAGGTACTAAAATAAGACGTATCCCGTTTGAGAGATACACCTTAGAAAACATTGCCCCCTTCACACTATCCTCCTTATTTTTAGTAGGCATTTCTATGGCGAAACAAGATTGAAACCTTCCTTAAAGATAGGATCGGTATAAATATTTGTACTTACTGCACCGCCTGTTGCTGTTAGACGAGAATTAGTAAATCGATCGGTACCTTTCAGTTCTGCAGCCTGCACCAAAAGAGGAGCAGTTCCAACTTGAATTAAACTCGGCAAAAGTTCAACCTGAAAACTAACCTCTCTGGTTGGAGACACATACCCCGCATACGACTTAACATCTCCGATTTTCCACAAAATTGCTCCGTTATCGAGTAATTTTATATTTTCTGACGGCGGATATGTTACACCAGTCCATCGTACATAGGTAGGCAAAAATCCAACCAAAACCTCGGCATCAGCAACCGCATTAAAGGTGTTAGTCACTGTCCACGTAACGGTGTAACGTGTCTGTTGCTCAGCCCGAGGCGGAATTGGCCCCCAATTTGTTATCGGCCCATCACTATAAGAAACACGTGACGACAGCGCCATTTCAGAAGAAACCTTCACTTTTTTTGTCATCGTATTTTGAAGCGATTCAATCGCTACATCACCCGACATACGCCGACCTCGAACACTGGCCTCGAATGTTATTTCTTGATTTTGTAAAAATTGATCAGCAGCTTTTGATGCTGGTAAAAATGAAAACACAAAAGAGGCAACTCCTTCATCTCCAGGATTTAAAAGTGCAAATTCTTCATTTGTTGCTCGATCAAATACAACCGTGTCATCAATGGAACGGTAGTGACCTTTTTTAGGGCTGATCGTTGGACGATCGAGCGCCGCCCCCTTCACCTTAACTTCGATCACCGCATCAGCTACACGAGTAGGTAAATTATTTTTCCATTTTATATTCACCCCAACAGGCCGACCTCCAGCAAAAGAATAATCTTCTGTGAGCACCGTAGTCCCATCAAATCCAATATCGAGAGAAATAAAAGGCTTCTTTATCGATACATTTTCAACCGCAGAAACAAAAACGGTATCAATCTTTTTTGGGTCTGTTGGGTCCGTGGTACCTACTGAAAACCGAAAAGCCCGGTCATCATTATCCTGACCGGTAAGCGTTCCTCGAATGCGAATTATTTTTTTATCTCCAGGGGCAACATCTCCAATTTTCCACACATCTTTGCCCGACCCAAACACCTGAGGATCAGCCGAGACAAAAGAGAAACCGAACGGATACTGCACATTGAGTAAGACATCACGAATAACTGTTTTTGAATTTGAAGATAATGTAGCCGTAATCTCAAACAATTGATTTCCACTAACCTCCTTTAGTACATCAACAGAAAGGGCGATAGGAGATGTCGAAAGCTCAATATCAATATCTTTCTTTTTTGAAAAGACAGCGTTACTCCCGCGGACACGATAATCAAATTCGACGGTAATTCGTTTTACCTCTTTCTCCCCTCCATATAAGACCGCTTTTACCGTACGAGACACCCTCTCTCCGGTTGGAATACTGCCGATCGTGTCACGAAAACGCTGCAGATTTGTCTCTTTGTTGTCAGCGCTTCGCGTTCCTTCAGGAAATTGAATCAGGAGCGTTGCCGATTCAATATCGGTAGAATTTTTATTTTCAATGGTAATTTCAATTGGCAACTCTTCCCCGCCACCAACAGAAAGAGGTGTACCTACAATAAGATTTACATTCTCACTTGAAACAATATTCCCTTGCCTATAAAACACGTATCCGGCAAATAAAAGAGCGATAACAAAAAACACAACTGAGGCCAAAAGAAACATATGAATAAATGATCTCTGTGCAAGACGTGTTTTTTTCACTTTTGTTTCTGGTGTTATTTCATGTTGCCAACCTTCTGAAACAGAAATCGTTTGACGAGAAAGAGGGGTATGTTCTTCAACCATCTTAGGACCTTCACGCGAATCTAAAACGTGAGCAACCTCCTCAATATGATGAGCAGCTTCTTCAAGAGCCCGTCCTTGTTCGGTCTTTGGATCTTGTTCTGTATTCTTTTTTTTCTGCCAAAAAGCCATAAGAGACTGAACTTCTATTCTATCACCACCTTATTACCTCGGGGTGTGAAGAAAAACTAAAGATGACTTTCGTACGTACCTAAACGAATAGCTTCTTCAATTTGGTCTTTCTTAACATACGAACTTAAAACGAGGTCCTCAGTGAGCACATCTTCAAGTATTGCCTTAAGAATCGGCTGACTTTCAACATACCCAAACGCAAACAAAGCTCGTAATTCAACAACTCGTCGTAATTGATCTTCGTCGGCATCAGAAAAATGAGCATTGGTTATATGAACAAATGCATCCTTAACCGCATCAAATAATCTACCTTCAACCACCGACTCGGGCATAAAACGGGCCAAGAAACCGAGAATACTGACAAGTGTTTTTCGAGAATGAGACCTACCCCTCACACCACTTGCAAACGAAAGAAGAGGAACAGCGTTGGTAACTCGCCATCCATGTTTTCCTTGAACCAACACAAGTTGACACAAGGAATACGGCTGAAGTGCATATCGAAGCTTCGAAGAGATTAATCTTACTCCTTGAGCGTGCGCAGTAATCATCCCTAAATCGCGCGTAAAAATACGCAACTGTCGATTTGCCTCTCCAGAAAGTCGTGACGCAACAATAATAGCCTCAGTATGATGGAAATGGTACATGAAAAGTGTGTGTATGAAGTATATCGTAAACAGTATAAAAAAATCCCCTATCTACTCCAAAGATAAGGGATTGAGAGAGCATTGCCACTCTACAGACACCGACGGAAAGGAGAACCTTTGCCGCGCCTCAGGACAACAACACAACCATTCTCACATTTGACAACATTCGCCGTTAGAAGTTGACCACTGGAGGCACGAAATTTTGCTCGACGTCCAACCAGACGAGCCTGTCCATGGGCGATAGCGCACTTGGGCGGCAGCGCCGTGAAGATAATTGGCACGACCTGCTCCTTCTCAGGCAATTGGGGCAACAAAAGGACAGGAATCACTGACCCATGTCGAACCAAATGCGTAGCAGGGGCAGTAACCGAAAAAACAAAGGGCGAGCAACCAAACAAAGAGAGGAACCTACGAATAATGGCATTCATAATCCAACCTTCCGATTCGTTGAGTTACTTTTTCGTCTAAACAACCTAAATAGAATAATATAATACTATTTTACAGTTGTCAATAAATAGTACACTCCTCACTTTCTTGAAAGAGACACGCTAAATGTATGTCCACCAAGTTCAATCTTTTCACCACCTTTCCCTTCCCAATCAATAGATTCGATTGAGGCAATTTTTGATAATTTTTGAGCAAACGGCTCAAGATAGGTACGCGCAAGAGCATCCGAAGAAATTGAAAGAATTGCCTCTTCCCCCTGTTTCAAATTAGCCTTTTTTCGCAAATCCTGAACAGCACGAATAAAATCTCGTAATTCGCCTTCAACTTTTAATTCGGGTGTAATGACTATATCGAGAACAACTTCGTCTTTTTGTTCATCATCAAGAACAACTTCTCCCACATTCACTTCTTCAGCAATAATATTTCGCATTGCATTAGAAATAACACCAGGAACACGCCTAATAGTTACCTTTGAAAGTGGTTGACGTACTTTTATATTTGCTTTTGAGCGAGCAAGAAGAGATAGTGAAACAATATTTCGAGCATCATTCATTTCAAGAAGGAGACCCTTCTCGCCATCTGTACACTCGCTATATGTCGGCCATACCTCAAGATGAACACTTTCTTTTGGTCCTCCTACTTTTTGATACAAATACTCAGCATAAAACGGAGCAAATGGCGCTAACAATTTTGAAAACTCTGACAACACATACGCAAGTGAAGCCGCAGCAAGCGCTCGATCAGAAACATTATCTGACTTAAAGCGATCTCGGGATCGACGAACATACCACACCGAAAGATCGTCAACAAAATCATGGAGTGGTCTTGTTGCTCGATCTAATTCCCCCTTCTCTGTTGCGTTTGTTATCGTCTCAGCTGTTTTTGCAAGACGAGCAAACACCCACCGATCAAGAATATGTTCACTCTCTGGCTTACTTACACTCGCCCGTTCATCTGGAGCATTCAACTGTAAAAACGTAAGACAATTATGTAGTCGGCCTAATGTTTTATTTCCCATCTCCTTAACCGCCCGCTCAGAAAAACGTGAATCTTCTCCATGAACGACCGGCAAAGAAATAAGATACAACCGCAAAGCATCAGCCCCGTACTTTTCAACAACTTCCATTAAGTCAGGATAATTTTTGAGTTTTTTAGACATCTTCTGGCCGTTTTCCGCCAAAATCAAACCATTCACAATAACTTTTTTATAGGGTGATTCACCAAAAAGTGCCGTACCAAGAACAATCAGCGAGTAAAACCACCCACGTGTTTGATCGAGGCCTTCGGCTATAAAATCAGCTGGATATCCTTTCTGTTTTATTGGATCAAAATGAGGCAGTGACGTACCAGCGTACGCATTTTGTGCAAACGGCATAGAACCTGACTCAAACCAACAATCAAACACATCGGGCACTCGTCGCATGGTCCCTTCGCATTCACAAGAGAAAATAACCTGATCAATATGTGGCCGATGAAGATCAATCTCGCCGTTTTTACCATACGGTAAATGGCTATAGCTTATTTCTCGAACCTCAGCGTTTTCAATAAAATCCTCTTTGCCATTATTTTTTACCTCAAGTGTTTTTCGTTCATCAAATCCTAAAACACCGGTCTCTAGCAACCATAAAGGTGATTCATGAGAAACGATAAGAATTGTTTTACCTTCGTACTCTTTATCAATTTCAGCGATAGCCGCCATCATTCGACGCCGAACATCGGCGTAACTCTCACCTCCGACACCTGGTGCAGGCTTATGAAAACGATCGGCTTGATCTTTAAAATAATCACGATAAGCACGCAGTGCCTTACCATCAAAATCACCACCACCAACTTCCACCAAATGTTTATTAAGATGAACTTTTTCCAAGCCGAGTCCGGTTCGAATTATTTCTGCTGTTTCAACGGTTCGAGCAAGTGGCGAAGCAACAATGATATCTATTTTTTCTCGAGAAAGTTTCGCAAGAGCTTTTTCAACCTGCTCCTTTCCGTGAGGAGTAAGGTGGTGTTCGAAGCCAACTGTCGAACTCACAATCTCTAAAATATTATTATCCGCCTCTCCGTGTCGCATAATCAAGAAACGGTTCCGCTTCGGTAACTTCAAAGAAAGTTCGTGTACAGAACTAATAACTTCTTGTTTTTTACAAACATCACACTGCCAAACAGGAATTGGCGCTCCCCAAAAACGCGTTCGTGAGATTGCCCAATCTCGCGCACTGAGAAGCCATTTACCAAACCGCCCCTCGCCAACCTCGGCAGGTACCCAGGTAATTTTTTTATTTTCTGCAACAAGTTTATCCTTAAGATCAGTCACTTTCACAAACCACGACGACGCGGCGTAATTAAGGAGTGGTGTATCACAACGCCAACAATGCGGATATGAGTGAGTAATCTCTTCCTCTTTAAAGAGGGCGGTATGAACTTTCAAATACTCAATCACTTTTTTGTCTGTTTCTCGATGCCTTCCTTTTGGTTTTACCGGCTCACCCTTGAAATCAACAACATCATCGGTAAACCGCCCATCCATACCAACGTGTTGAATAAACGGCAAATTCTCTTTTTGACCTAAATTCAAATCAACCTCACCGAACGCTGGAGCAATATGAACGATCCCTGTTCCATCTTCCGTGGTCACAAAATCAGCCCCGTACACTTTCCAACCATTTTCTTTATTTTTTAGTTTCGAATCATTCGCATAGTACGGAAAAAGTGCATCGTATTCGGCTCCAATCAAACCTTTTCCTCCCACAGAACGCGAAGCAGTAAACCCATCCCCAAACAGTTTTGGAGCAATAGTTTCGGCAACAAGATAATTACCATCAGTGGTTTCTACAGCTTTGTATAAGGTGTTTGGATTAACCGCAAGTGCAACATTCCCAGGTAATGTCCACGGTGTTGTTGTCCAAGCGAGCAAAAACGTATCGGCAAGCAATCCATACTTACCAGGATCTTTTATCTTAAACTTCACATAGACCGAACTATCTTTGATATCCTGATATCCTTGCGTTACTTCAAAATTTGAAAGAGTTGTCTCACAATGCGGACAGACATGCATTGATTTAAAACCTTGATAGATGAGCTTCTTTTCATATAACTGTTTGAAAGCCCACCAAATACTTTCGGTATATGAAGAATCCATCGTTTTATAATCATTCTCCATATCAACAAATCGTCCGACGCGCGGAATAATATTTCTCCAATCATCAGCAAAACGCATCACACTCTCACACGCCTTATCATTGAACTTTTCGATACCGTAATCTTCGATATCTTTTTTTGATTTCAGCCCTAATTCTTTTTCAATAAGATTCTCTACCGGTAACCCATGACAATCCCAGCCCCAACGACGAGGCACGCGATACCCCTGCATTGTTTTGAAACGCGGAATAACATCCTTAATGGTACTTGGTAGGATGTGTCCATAATGTGGCAATCCTGTTGCAAATGGTGGACCATCATAGAAAACATACTCACCTTTTTTGGCCTCCTTATTTAGAGTTTTTTTGAAAATAGTATGTTCTTTCCAAAACGAAAGTATTTCCCTCTCAATTGAAGGAAAAACGCTTTCATTTTCTGGTTTTTTCTCGTCTTTTGGCTCTTTTGTATCTTCAATCATGGCAACATTCTTGTATTTTGCATTGTACCGTGTTTTTCCCTCCAGAGTAAAACTCTGGACGTATTAAAAAACCGCTACGACCAAAGTGTCGTAGCGGGATCGAGAATCAACCCAATAAAAGAAACCCGTAGACCATCGCCGCTCGAGAAAAAGAAACAGTCACAGGAGGCGCGCCAGCGATACCAAGAGTCAAACACCGCCCTATCGAAACCTCGGCTTTTGCCCCACGATCATGAAATCGTTGAGCAAGCTCATAGGGATTTAGGGCCTCAAAAATGTGCCTCTTCCCTTTCCACCACTCTTTGACCCCTTGATCATTTACCGCCCCTTCAAGAAAAGGATGCGGACAAGGTGTCTTCACCAATTTCGGCGGCTCACCCAAAGACCCTTGTTGAACGTAGTCAACACCATCTCCAATTTCCACAATCATCATAAGTAGACTCTTGTTTGATTGTTTACCAAAGAAAAGAACAGACTAGAGGCGAGTATAGACCCGTCTTTTGAAATAGGCAAGTATTATAAAAACACCTGGCCATTCTTGACTCAGGTGTTTTTTGGATAATTCTCCTTACTCTTATTCTTCACACAAACCAGCAATCGACATAATAAGAACATCGATGACTCGAGCACGTGAGATAGTTATTTTTATTCCTTCACGTTCAAGAATAAAGCAACCCATCTCCACCCTAACCGAAAATCCATCGTACTCTAAAAAATCTTGCAGATCACCATCATTACATTGAGACAAACAATCTCGAAAAAAATGAGCGAGCGGGTAACGATACACTCTCTCCCGATTTATACATAAAAAAGAACACCTCGTAAGAATCGCCTGAGAATCGCCAGGACAAAAATCAACTGGGCAATCATAGAGAACCGGATACGCTCCACCGAGCAAGAACTTACGCCCCTGCGACTGATGACCGCCTGTGGACCATCTGTCCATACATCACCTCTTTAGTTGAAGATTGAAATGCGCTCTAAAACGGAGTATACCCCTTTACCCTGTGAACAACAAATCTCTACATCCTTTCTGGAGTTTTGATACCAAGAAGTAAAAGACCATTCACTAACACAATAGAAACCGCCTTCGCTAAGGCTAAACGATACGAAGAAGCTTCATTACTCTTTTCTGCAATTGAGGTGTGTGCATAATAATTATTAAATGCTCCGGCAAGTTCAATAAGGTAGCCCGCTACATGGTGAGGTGCGAGCTCCTCGGCCGCACGTTTCGCTACCTCAGGAAAACGAGGAATCAAACGCTCAACATTAGAAAGAGTCTCCTCCGCAGGACGTGTTGCACTTGGTTCCAAAGTAAGCTCTTCACCCTTCTTAAGAACCGCACTCGCGCGAACAGCTGCATATTGAACATACGGACCAGAATCTCCTTTTAAATTCATTACCTCATCCCAACTAAACACAATATCTTGAGAACTCTCGCGCTTCAGATCATTAAATTTTATAGCACCGATCGCTACAAGATCAGCCCCCTGTTCATTAATTTCACTCGCTCTTTTAACAGCTTCATCTAAAATATCTTCGAGCCAAATAACATTCCCTTTACGAGTACTCATCTTCCCTTCAGCAAAACGATACAAACCGTGCCCAACATGAATACGTTGACCTTCTTTCACCCAACCAAGCATGTGTTCAGTTTCAAAAAGTTGTCGAAAATAAAGAGTTTGTTCTGTACCCACCTCATTTACAATAGTTGTATCTTTGCCATACGTATCTAATCGGTAACGATCAGTTGCAAGATCACGTGTCGCATATAATGTACTTCCATCAGTTTTCCTTACAAGCATTGGGGGGTACATATCATTTTCGAAAAAGACCGCAAGCGCACCTTCACTTTCTCTTGCCAAATTTTTCTCCATAAGTTCTTCAAGAATTGCCCCCATCCGTGGACCATAAAATGATTCACCAAGTTCGGTATCAAAAGAACTAACACCTAGCCTAGAATAAATTCCAGAAAAATACTCTTTAGAACATGTAATCGTTGCTTCATATATTTTTTTTGCACCTTCTTCACCTTTTTCCAAATCAACAAAACGCGCACGGGCCTTATCTTCGAGAGTTGGATCTTTTTCTGCTTCACTATGAAATCGAACGTATAAATCAACCAAATATTTCATCTTATTTTCGGACATCTCCAGCGCCTCAAGCCCTCCCCATTTTTCAATGGCAACAATCTGCTTTCCAAATTGCGTTCCCCAATCACCCAAGTGATTATCACGGATCACTTCACCACCGGTAAAAGAAACTAAGTTTGCAATAGAGTCACCGATAATCGTCGAACGCAAATGTCCGATGGTAAACGGCTTTGCAATATTAGGAGACGAATACTCAACAACAAAACGTTTACCCGAATAAACCAAACCTCTGCCGTATCCACTTTTTTCTTCCAAAACTTTTTCAACTTCTTTGGCGAAAAATTCTGGTACCAACGTAAAATTGATAAAACCTGGCCCGGCAATTGAAATTTCTTTTACCTCTTTAAGGTTTAATTCTTTTAACTTAGAAACGATCTCTTCGGCAAGAACTTTTGGATTTTTCTTAACTTGCTTTGCAGCAATTAAAGCCACATTGGTTGCATAATCTCCATGCGACAAATCCCCCGGATGTTCCACCACAAAAACAACTTCACCCACACCAAGAGATGAAAGTACCGTCTTTATTGCTTCAATAAGCTGATTTTGCATATATTGTATTGTAACGTAAAGTCAAAAATAGACCTTATCCTTACTTCCCCGTACTACCAAATCCGCCTTTACCACGAGATGTTTTGTCGAGTTCAGCAACTTCTTTTATTTTTACATACTCAACTTTTTGAATAAGCATTTGAGCGATTTTATGTCCTTTTTCAAAGGTATACGATTTTTTTCCTAGATTGATCATACCAACCAAAATTTCACCTCGATACGACGCATCCACAACGCCACCTAGCGTTTTTAATCCGTACTTAATTGAAAGTCCGCTTTTATCCCAAATCAATCCAACCGTTCCTTTCGGGAGAGCAAGTGAAATACCTGTGGGAATAGACTTATATTCACCTGGCAAAAAAGTAATTGTTTCTGATGCGTATAAGTCTAAACCAGCATCACCTTTGTGTGCATATGAAGGAATAATTGCATCGGGAGTTAATTTTTTAACTTTACAATTCATGTCGCGGCAATCATACCATATTCACTTCATAAAAAAGAAAATCCCCCGTCCGAAATAAATCGAAACAGGGGTTGCGGAAGCATTTAGGCTTTAGAAATGCTAAAAATCTGTCGGGCTTTTCCCGCGAAATAAATTTGTCGCACGAACCCGATGATTCAACAAAAAACTTACCCGAAAATTGGGATCAACCACCATCTGCCGATGTGTTACCTCCAACTCTGGATGCGCCTTCTCAAAACCGATGACTTGCATCATCGCCTGACGAACTGAGTCCGTCTCACGATAATAACCATCGGTTCGTAGAAAGGTAAGATTACCAACAGTCACCACACCAACAACCTTCCTAATAGAGACATTTGTTCCTGTAGCATCAGGTATTTCTGTGATCAAAACCCTGTTCGTCTCCATGAAAAGATTCCCCTCCCTCCTTTTCTTTGTTTCATCAATCACCTGAGAGACACGCGGGATTAAAAGTATTGCCAATATGGCGACAATTACCAAAACACCAATCGTTTCGACAACAGTGAAACCGAAAAGCCGAGACTGATTTGTTTTCATTTTTAGAGGAACTTTCTTTTGACGGTAAACGAAACCAGCGGACACACTACCATACTAAACGAGTAGCGTCAAAACACCGCTGTTTAATACAGTGGTGTTTTTACCTATACTACTTTTCGTATATTTATTTCTTCTTCAGAACTTTATCTATCTTTTTTGCAATCGCCACAAATTGCTTCTCTTTCCAGCCACGTGTTGTCTGCGCAGCCGTACCAAGACGAATACCTGACGGATCCATAGGCGGTCGGCCATCAAAAGGAATTGCATTCTTATTGACGATGATACCAACTCTTTCCAAACGTTCGGCAGCTTCTTTACCACCAATTCCAGCCCCTGCCATCCACGTGTCTACTAAAATCAAATGACTATCCGTACCACCAGAAATTACTCGCCAACCTAATTTTCCAAGTTCTCCAGCAAGCGCTTTCGCATTTTTTATTACTTGACTGGCATACTTTTTGAAAGCTGGTGTTGCTGCCTCCTTGAGAGCAACGGCAACTGCCGCAATTTGGTTTTGATGTGGACCACCCTGAAGCCCTGGAAAAACTGCTCGATCAATTTTTCGATCTAATTCACGAGCATCTTTCTTGGTAAAAATAAGAGCACTTCGAGGACCACGCAAGGTCTTATGTGTTGTTGTTGTCACAATATCGGCATACAAGAAAGGCGACGGATACACCCCTCCAGCAACAAGGCCAGCAAGATGGGACATATCAACCATCAAAAGAGCTCCACAAGCATCAGCAATTTTTCTAAACAAACCAAAATCGATAACTTTTGGATATGCCGTAAAACCCGCCACAATAATCGCTGGACGCTCCGCAAGAGCCAATTTCATAAGCTCGTCGTAATCTAATACTTCCGTACCACGAGAAACTCCGTACGGAACCTGCGTCCAAAATTTTCCAGTTGCTGAAACTTTGTGACCGTGCGTTAAATGACCCCCCTGATCCAAAAGCATTCCCATAATTTTTCCACCAAGAGGAACAAGAGCGGTATACACAGCTAAGTTTGCTGGTGACCCTGAAAGAGCTTGAACATTCACCCCCCATGCTTCTTTCGAAAGCTTAAAAAGTTTTAATGCTCGGACTTGAGCGAGTTCCTCCACCTTATCGACAATAGAATTCCCACCATAGTATCGCTTTCCTGGATACCCTTCTGAATATTTATTTACAAATTCACTTCCAAGGGCAGCCAACACATCCTTACTGACAAAATTTTCTGAAGCAATAAGATTTATCGCCTTTTTTTGTCGAGCGGCTTCTGCTTTTATAAGCTTTGAAACTTCGATGTCGCGCATAGGGTGTTAATTAAAGTTGCCGAAATTGTAACACCCCCAAAAAATATTAAAAGTCATTTTTTGTGTCATAAAATTATGAAGCTATATGCCCTCCTTACAGGAGCTATACACCTTTCGCATTTCGAAGACGAAACGCTCAAGGTCTTGCGAAAGCTTCAGGTATTCGCTTTCTCACCTCGGTTTGGGAATAGAAAAATAACCCCTGGACACGCCAGAGGTTATTTATAGTTTCCCCCTACAAGTAAAGCCTTGTTTCACTGAGAAACTCCCCGGGGTAACCAAGAGTTATCTCTTGGACCAAAACCGAAGTAGGAAAGCGGTATACACCAAAACGAACCCGCTCACCACAGATATTGGTTGCTTCACCGACCGTGGCATTGTTCTCTGTGCGAAGAATCACTGGCTCAGTAAGATCTGCCTCCCGAAGCCAATATTCCGTATCAGCATACGTATTGGACTTTCGAACACCGAGCCACCACACAAAAAGCACCAAAAGAACAATCAGCGCTACTAGCCCCAAAAGAAAAGGAGTGCTCATATTCTTTCCTTATTATACCATAATAAAGCCAAAATGCAATGGCTTTCAACCCTTACCTGTGTAAAAATCTACTTTTTCACAAAACCCTTCACAAGCATGTACACCTTTTCGTGAACTTCTAGGGGAGTTAATACACTTCCCCGTTCATGGGCCTCAATTTTTTTCCAATGCGAATTTGCTACATGAAGTAATAAGGCACTTTTTCGAGACTCTTTTAAATATCGCTCATTTTCTTCAACAACGTCCTTCCTTCCTTTCAGATATTGCTTTTTACTCTTTGCTGTTTTTTCAGCAAGTCGCGCTTTACTGATTTCAAAAGGCACATCGAGATAAATAACTATGTCTGGACGCGGAATAGCAAAGACCCCATGTTCCATTTCTTCAAGCCAAGAGAGAAACATTTTTCGCTCTTTGAGAGATGAGATCTTCCCACCTTGATGAATTTGATTCGCGCTTACATACCGATCGGCAATAACCACAAAACCGGCTTCCAAATCTTCATAAAGTTTTTTTGAAGATTCAAAGCGATCGGCAGCATATAAAAGAGAAGCTAGTCGCGGATCAACACTCGCAAAATCACCAAACACACCAGAAAGATATTGACCAATAAGCTTACCAAAAAAATTCTCTTTGTATCTCGGAAAATCAATAGTTTTTACTTTTACCCCTTCACTTTTCAACCTCTTCTCCAAAAGAGAAACTTGTGTTGCTTTCCCCGAACCATCAATACCATCAAGGACAATCAACGCTCCTTTTGTACGACGAGGGTTAGCAGGCTTTATTTTTTGTTTTTTAGCAACGGTCATAAGGATTTTCTTGTGTTACACTTTTTAGAAATTAATCCAAACCCTCCATGAAAATATATCTCGATGTTTTGAAGGATATCATGAAAAAAGGAGTTGACCGCAAGGGACGAAACGGCAACACCCGCGGCCTCTTTACCGTGCCAATGCGATTTGACCTTCGCAAAGGCTTCCCCGCAACAACCACAAAGAAGCTCGCCTTTCGCACAATGGCCGCAGAATTATTCTGGTTTCTTTCGGCAAATTCGGACAACAATGAGCTCAACCGACTCGGTTGTCATATCTGGGACGCAAATGCAGAGGCTGATTATTGGAAACCAAAAGCAAAATTTAAGGGGGACTTGGGCAGAGTATACGGTGTGCAATGGAGAACCTGGAAAACACCAGACGGAAAAATTATTGATCAACTTCAAGGAGTCATCGACCGACTTAAAAAAGATCCGCATGACCGACGTCTTGTGGTAACCGCATGGAACCCAGGGGAGCTCGACCAAATGGCTCTGCCTGCTTGCCACATGATTTACCAATTCCACTCCGCAAACGGCGAATTGTCACTTCACATGTTTCAACGCAGTTGCGACATGTTTTTGGGTGTTCCTTTTAACATCGCCTCGTATGCCCTTCTCCTCCACCTTGTTGCTCAAATAACCAACCACAAGCCTCGCGAGTTAATTCTTACACTCGGAGACGCACACATTTACGAAGATCACTTCTCTGCGGTAAAAACTCAACTTAAGCGCAAACCAAAAAAACTCCCAACCTTATGGCTCAATCCAAAAATAAAAAAACTAAGTGATATTGATATTAAAAATATTAAAGGACCAGACGATATCTATCGTTTCGTAAAACTTGAAAATTACAACCCCGAAGAAGCAATTAAAGCCAAAATGGCCGTATAACTATCATGGCACTCTCTGATAAAAAAATTCTGGAAGAAATGAAGCGTGGAAACGTCATCATTGAACCATTTGATCCAAAAAGTCTTTCGACTTCAAGTTACGACGTAACACTCGGTGAATATTACTACCGTGAAGCAAAACCAGATCGCTATAACAATAAAATTTATGATATCTGGAACGAAGATCATATGCGACGCATATGGAATGGCCAAGGATACCATAAAGCAAAATCGGCAAAAGAAGTTTTCAAAAATATAAAACTTGATACAAGCTCTATTAAACCTAACGATAAAGTTATTTTACTTGAACCTGGAGAAACCATACTGGCTCACACAAACGAATTTATAGGCGGCCTCCACACAATTACCACCATGATGAAAGCCCGATCATCACTCGGCCGAAGTTTCATTGAAGTGTGTAAATGTGCCGGCTGGGGAGATGTTGGCTATATCAACCGTTGGACAATGGAAATTACCAACAACTCAAAACATTATGCAATTCCATTAGTTGTCGGACGACGCATTGCCCAGCTTGTCTTTTTTGAAACCGGGGAAATTTTGGGGCACGACTACAACAAAGTTGGTAAATACAACTCATCCGAAGATGTCGCTATTCTTAAGAAAAACTGGAAACCAGAAATGATGCTTCCTCGACTCTACAAAGATCGAGAGATTGGAAAATAAGCATATATCATGGAAAAACGTGAACGTGTTTCAATAATTGTTGCTTTGTCAAAAACAAGACGAGCCATCGGAAACAATAATCAATTACTCTGGCGACTACCCGGAGATTTGCCACGACTCAAGAAATTAACTATGGGGCATCCATTGATCATGGGACGAAAAACGTTTGAATCGATTGGCCGACCACTTCCTGGACGAACTAATATTGTCCTTTCAAAAAATACTGATTTTCATCCGGAAGGTGTTGTTGTTTGTGACGACATGCAAAAAGCACTAGATATTGCAGCATCAGAAAAAACAGGCGAAACCTTTATCTTTGGCGGCGCTCATGTGTACGAAATAGCTCTTCCTTTCGTTACTCGCCTCTATCTCACTGTTGTTGATGATGAACCGGAAGCTGATGCATTTTTCCCCGACTACAGTGAATTTCAAAAACAAATTGAAAAAGAATCCCACCGTGAGCTATCCCCTTCTTTTGAATACATAACCCTGGAGCGCTCATAACGAATGCTATACTTTTGGGAGTTAATCACAAAACTCCTATGTCTGTCATCACTAAAAAACAAATTTTAGATCATATTAAAAGTGGCGTCGTATCGTTTACCCCAACACTCGATTCGTTCCAACTTCAAGAACATTCGATTGACCTACGATTAGGGTATACGTTCATGGTTCCAAAAACGTGGCACCTCACCGTTAATGGCCGCGAATCACTCGACATCACAAACTTCGATAAGCTGAATGCTCAATTTTTTGACGTCATTGAACTTTCACAAGGCCAGTACTTTGAACTCCTTCCTGGTGAATACGTCATTGTTTCAACTTTAGAAAAAGTGAAACTTGCCAATAACTTGATGGGTGTTCTTTATCCACGTTCATCAACCAACCGCCGAGGCCTTTCTTTAGACCTCACAGGGCTTATTGACGCCGGTTTTGAAGGTCCTTTGACCCTACCTCTTCGCAACAACAATCGCGAACAAACTGCTCGACTCTACCCCGGTGAACGTATATGCCAGATTGTCCTTGAAGAACTAACCGCTCCTGTTGTCCCTCGTAAAGACAAATACCTCAAAAAAGATGTTCTCGACAATAACGTAAAAGAAACAACGGAGGAAACTGACATGATCAAGGGTGGTAACCTAAAAATTCTCAAAAATAACTACCCTGTCGTATAAAACAACAAAAAAACCGCCTGAAGCGGTTTTTTTGTTGTTTTATACTATTTTACATCAACACCCATTGATCGAGCCGAACCCTCAAGAACTTTCATCGCAGCGGCAACATCGTTAGCGTTCAAATCCTTAATCTTTCGTTCAGCAATTTCCTTCAACTGAGCTTTGGTGATTGAACCCGCCTTAGCGGTCGCATTCTTACCTGATCCCTTTTCAATCTTTGCTGCTTTTTTAATAAGATACGAGGCAGTTGGCTGTTTCAAAACAAGTTCAAAGGTTTTATCCTCATATACCAAAACAGTTACAGGAACCTTCTCACCCTTCATTGTTTGAGTTGCGGCATTAAAGCGGGTGACAAATTCACCAATGTTCACCTTAGCCTGACCAAGCGCAGGGCCAATAGGTGGCGCTGGGGTTGCTTTTCCTCCCTCAATTGCAAGCTTCAACTTTCTTAATGGTTTTTTCTTTGCTGCCATAGGATTATGTGTGGGTTGTTAGAATACCAAAGCTAATGTAATCAGTCTAGTTTTTTAATTAAAGGGGACGAACCTGCAGGAAATCGAGCTCAACCGGAGTCTCACGCCCGAACATTGAAACCAACACCTTAACCTTGCCACGATTTTGATCAATTTCACTAACCTTCCCTTCAAGTTCTTTAAAGGGACCATCAACAATCGAAACAATATCTCCAATATCAAGATCAATTGAATGTTGAGCATTATCCGCATTCATGCGACGGAACAATTCATCAACCTCTCCCTTTGAAAGAGGTACTGGATATACTCCTGAACCAACGAAACCTGTTACCCGTGGAGTGTTACGAACAACGTACCACGAATCGTCGGTCACGATCATATCTACAAGAATGTATCCTGGGTAGATTTTTTCCTCCTCAACAATACGCTTATTACCTTTCACTTTCACCTTCTTTTCGGTAGGAACAACAACGTTAAAAATCTTATCCTCCATTCCAAGAGATTCAATACGTTGTTTAAGGTTTCGTTCAACCGCGTTCTCATACCCAGCATAGGTGTGAATCGCAAACCAATTTCGTTGTAAATCGACTTTTTGTTTTGCCATAGTGATTATGAAATGATAAGACGAACAATATAGGCAAATAATGAATCAAAAACACCCAAAAAAAGAGCGGTGAGAAGCGAAACAATCACAACCACTACGGTATACATAATTGCCTGCTGTCTTGTTGGCCAATTTACATGCTTTAATTCTGCCCTTGTTTCTTTGATATATTCAGTGAGTTTTGACATGGTTTTGTATAAAAATCGGGGTTTTTCTAAGAAAAACAGCCCGCGGGGGCTATGAATAAAGCTTATCAGAAATCACAAATACGTCAAGAGCTTCGACCTAAAACAAAATCACCTCGCTCTAGCGAGGTGATTTTGTTTTTCTGTACCCTATAAACGTTTATCGAATTTCGTACGTTACAGTAACATTCGAGGTCAAAAGATTTTCACCTGTTGGCATTTCTGGCGCAACAGCAGCCCCACCCATTCCCCGCGCATCCATCGCCATTGTTTTGTAGGCATAAGGATAGTAGGCATCTTCACTAAAACCAGTAATTTTTACCAATCGAACACCAAGAGCTTTTGCCATAACCTCAGCTTTACTTTTAGCGTCTGCAATCGCCTGTGCCCGAGCTTGAGCTTTTACAACATCATCATTATCTACTTCAAACGAAAGACCTGATATGTCGGTTGCTCCAAGTTTTCCTAACGATGAAATAACAACACCTGACTTAGTAAGATCTCGTACCTTCACAGTGATTCCTTGAGTTACCACATACGCTGCAAGAATCTGCTTTCCTGAATCATATGGGTACATGGCTGTCGTTTTCTGATACTCATAGCGAGGGTACATATTATAATTTGTCGTCTTTATATCTTTCTCATCAATCCCAAGTTTTTTCAACTCCGCAATAATCGCGTTAATCTTTTCGGCTGAATCAGTTTGAGCCTTACTTATATCTAACGATTCAGCAGTTACACCAAATGAAACTGTTGCGATATCAGGTTTAATGTATATCTCCCCTTTTCCAGAAACAGTAATTGTTGGACTTGGCGTATTATCACCAACAGGATATCGAAGCTCATTAACAGTTTTTGCTACCAAAAAAAGTGAAAGAACTATAGCAACGAGCATAATCCAAGGACGTGCGCCTTGCGACACACTGCGTACCCCACCATCAGCATTGAATGTTTCCATAAAAATTATTTAATTAGTTACTCTTAATTATTACAGATGAACTGTGTTTATGTAATGAAGACCTGTTACTTAGGTTGCATTGTGGCAAAAGCAGCATCAACCAAATTCTCAAAAAGAGCCGAAACAGTCATTGGCCCAACGCCTCCAGGAACAGGAGAAACGGCCTCCACAATAGATTCTACGGCTGCTATATCAACATCACCCACAATGACAGATTTACCAGTCACAGGATCAGGTTCACCACTTTTAGTTATACCCACATCAACAACAACCTGCCCTTCACGAACATATTCTTTATTAATTAATTTTGGCGAACCAGCAGCAACAATTAAAATATCAGCTGTTTTTGTAAGTGTAGAAAGATTTTTTGTTTTTCGATGACATACAGTGACTGTGGCATCTTTTGAAAGGAGGGTAAGTGCTACCGATTTTCCCACAAGCACCGATCTTCCAACAACAACGACATGCTTGCCGGAAACTGAAATAGTATTTGCTTCAAGCAAATTAACAATTCCACGTGCCGTTGCCGGAATCATGTGAGGCTTTCCCTCAAGAAGCGCTCGAAGGTTATATGCAGTTAGTCCATCAACATCCTTACTCGGAGGAATAAGATTAAGGAGGATTGATGAATCAAGATGTGAAGGAAGCGGTAATTGCAAAATAATTCCATCAATAGTCTTAAATGCGGCACTTTTTTTAATAGCAATCTCAGCTTCATTTTGTGAAGCGTCGGCTCTTAATTCTAATCTCTGAACTTGTGCGCCAATTCTCTCTGCAAACTTTTGTTTTGCAGCAATAAACGCAGCCGAATCAGCTCGGCCGCCAACAGAAACAATCGCGAGCACCGGCGGTCGCCCAAGCTTTTTAATGCGGACCGCAAGATTATCAGCAATCTTATCAGCGACTGGTTTTCCCTTAAGAAGTAAAGCCATGTGAGAAAGACTATAGCACATGATTGACATTAGCTTCTAAATCAGCGAGCATGCTTCCAGATATAACGAAAGGGTTGTATGGCTTCTTTCAAAGAACTAGTAGATCTTTTAGAGAAAGGCGAAATTGGCAAACTACTCGAAACAACCTTCCAAGGAAAACGTGGTCGAACCTTCCCTAATAAAGATTCCGACCTGCTCGTAGTCTTTGAAAATGAAGAGAAAACTCCTACAGCACAGCAAATCTGCGACACAATTTGTCCGCATTTTCAGAGGCTTGGCTATGAAACGCTGAGAACTCATGTTTCTGAGAGATTATTCGAGACATCACTACAAACCACCTCCGGCGACGAAGGTTTTATCGCGGTCACCATTAGCACGAGATATCCGTTTGATGGGCATCATGCAAGCTTACGGATCACAACCATACGAGCTTAAGTTGTTCACGAGCAAAAACCATTCAGGAAATCCTGAATGGTTTTTTAATAATCGAAAAAACTAATTACCTACTCATACCGCAGCGCTTCAATAGGAGATTTTTTAGCTGCTTGTTTAGCAGGATAGCCACCAAAGACCAGACCAACAAGCGCAGAAACCCCAAGACCAAGAAGCATTCCAACCCAAGGAAAAACAAACTCCCACTCAAGTTTCAAACCATACGAAAGTGCGAGTGATGCCAGAAAGGCTAAACTTGTTCCTAAAAAGATTCCAATAACTCCGCCTGCGGCGGTCAACATCACCGCTTCAAGTAAAAATTGCGAAAGAATATCTTTACTTGTTGCACCAAGCGCTTTTCGTAAACCAATTTCACGTGTTCGCTCAGTCACCGACACAAGCATAATGTTCATAATACCAACACCGCCGACAATAAGAGCAATCGAAGCCACGGCAACAAGAAAACCCGTAAGTGCTGACGTTACTGTTTTTACACTTTCAGCCAATCCTGCCTGAGTTTCAACAAAAAAGTCATCCTTTTCTGGATCATCAATATTATGGCTCTCGCGCAACGTAAATTCCAAATCTTTCGCTGTTTGATCAATATATTGTTCTTCAGTCGCTGAAATAATAAACCGATCAAAATATTTTCGGCCAAGAACATAGGTTTGTGCGGTCGTATAGGGAATAATTACCATGTCATCAAAATTGAAGAATGATGCCTGCCCTTCTTTTTTGAGCACCCCCACTACTTTTACCGTCAACGTACCAATCTTAAATTTCTGCCCCAAAGGATCATCCGAGCCAAATAATTCCTGACGAACCTTATCTCCAATCACAGCAACCGTGGCTCGAGCACGAACATCAGCGGCGGTAAAAAATTGACCATACTCCGGATGAATATCAAAAATTAAAGACATCACATCTTCGGTTGTTTCACTTCCACCACCGAATATAGTCGCTTGATACGTCTCATTTCCATACGTCATACGTGCCGTACCAAACGCAATCGGCATAACAAACTCAGCATATGGAACATTCGCCTTACTACTTATAGCTCGAATATCTTTTTCTTTGAGAGAATCGAGAAATACACTTGCCGCATCAGAGGGACCACTTGGCTCGCGACCCGGAATAACAACGACTGTTTTTGAACCCATACCAGCTATTTGTCCTAAAATAAGATTCTGGGCACCAGCACCAAGCGCGACGACAAGCATGATCGCCGTGATACCAATAACAATACCGAGAATCGTCAAAAGCGATCGCGATTTATTCGCTGTTACTCCTCTTGTTGAAGTTAGTATCGTTTGTCTCCAGTTCATATTATTTTGTGTAACCTTCAAGTGACACGCGATTTTTTACCATTTCATCAGACTCAATAACGCCATCTCTCAAACGAATAATGCGTTTGGCATTTTCGGCAGTGTAAGTTTCGTGTGTAATCAAAATAACGGTATGCCCTTCATCGTTGAGCTTTCGAATTATTTCCATAACTACTTTCCCGGATTTACTATCTAGGTTTCCAGTTGGCTCATCGGCAAAAATAACTGATGGATTATTCACGAGAGCGCGAGCAATTGCCACACGCTGTTTTTCGCCGCCAGAAAGCGTCGTTGGAAACGCATTCAAACGATGAGAAAGACCGACCGCTTCGGCAGCTTTTTCTGCTCGCTTTCGCCACTCTTTTTGTGGTGCTGTCGAATAATGAAGAGGTAATTCAATATTCTCAACAACGGTAATGCGCGGCAACAAATTGAAGGCTTGAAAAATAAAACCGACCTTGGTATTTCGAATCTGTGCAATTTCTTCTGGTGTAAATTTGGTTGTTTCTATGCCCTCAAAACGGTAACGACCATTAGTTGGCGTATCAAGAAAACCTATAATGTGCAGGAGCGTTGATTTACCTGAGCCTGAGGGCCCCATAACTGCCACAAATTCACCAGGAAACACCTTAAAAGAGACGTTCTCGAGGGCGTGTGTTGCACTTTCACCTTCTCCAAAAATTTTACTTAGTGTCTCAATTTCGATGACTGGATCTTGCATAGAAAAAGTGTAACACGATACCTAGACAACAACCTTTCCATCATCCAATCGAACAATTCGATCCGCCAAGTGACCATATTCTTCTTCGTGCGTTACCATTACAATGGTCTGCCCTTCATTATGCAATTTTGCAAAAATATCCATCACAACCTTACTTGATTCGTTATCAAGATTCGCCGTCGGCTCATCAGCAAAAAGAATTTTTGGAGCATGAGCAATCGCCCGAGCCACACCAACACGCTGTTGCTCACCGCCCGAAAGCTGACTTGGTAAGTTTAAAAACCGATGAGAGAGGCCGACTGACACCAGGGCAGTTTCAGCTTTTTTCATTGCCGCTTTCTTATCAAGCCCTTGCATATACATAGGCAACATAACGTTTTCAATTGCCGTTAGTTCAGGTAAAAGCGCGTAATCTTGAAAAACATACCCCAACCGATTGAGTCGAAAAGT
>CAZNMD010000007.1:0-6149 GCA_964574355.1 uncultured Candidatus Saccharibacteria bacterium | reverse complement strand
GATTCAGTTTTTCAGTTTGAATACCATCAACAACAATCTCTCCGCTCGATGGATGATCCAACAAACTGATTTGATACAAAAGAGTTGATTTACCCGCACCAGACTTACCCATAATAGCGACAAACTCACCTTTTTTAATATCCAAATTCACCCCCTTCAACACATTGGTTTCTACTATTCCCTTCTTATACGTTTTAACGAGGTTTCGAATTTGAATCATAAGAGCGTATTTTAAAATTATCTTCCCAAAATAGCGTCAAGCGTATTTTGCTTAACCACAATCCGAGCAGGAATATACCCCGCAACCAATGTTGCAAAAAGAAGAATTAACACCCGAAGACCCGTTTCAAAGAAAGGAGCGACGAGAATACCGTCAGAAAAAGGAAAATCAATTGGATGCGCCGCAAAGAATGGAACCAAAACCAAATACAAGATAATAAGACCAATTCCCGTACCAACCGTTGCATAGAAGAACGATTGAAACACGTATGATGACTCAATGGCGGCACGCGAAACTCCAATACCTTTCATGATGCCGATAAATTTTCGACGTGTAATTGCGTTTACGAAAATAACAATAAAAATCGTAATTGAAGCAACCACAATACCCACAGAACCAATCACATTTCCAAGAAGAGCAAAGGCTGTTTTTATATCCTTAACAAAGGAAGGCTCACCTTCAGCCGCCAATTGAACCCGAGCGGTACGATCAGCGCCTGCGGCAAGCATATACGCTTTCGTAATCGCCGGATCAACAGTAGGATCAACACGAATCGCAATTTCGCTCGCATTTAAATCAGTTCGGCCCGTTAACTTACGGACAACTCGATCAGAAATAAAAATACGACGATCAATCTCATCAAGTTTCGATTTTAAAATACCTTTAATTGTTACTTCACGAGACGACGTACCAATGGTTAAACGAACCCTGCTTCCCAAATCAGCACCCTTTAACGTTCTTAAATCAGGAGACTCAAAGGACATATACTTGTAAAACAAGTTTGCTCCGACCAAAATTTCATCTTCATCATCTTGATCAAGATAGGATCCCTCAATAACGTAGGATGAAAGATTTGTAACCCTATCTTCTGCTTCTGGATCAATTCCAGAAACCATAGCGTTGGCCTGATCAGGAACATCTGAAAGACGTGTTCTGGTTTTATAATCTGACTGAATAGTGGCACTTCCCAAATAACGAGTACTCCAACCTAACACTCCCGGAGCTCGAGCGATAATTTTTTCAATATCGGTTGTTCCTTCAATATATGTTTTTTCAATCTGACGACTGACAAACAAATCACCGTTATAAGCGCTCTTATACGTAACGCCAATACCTTCAATAAGACCAACAAGTATGCCCGCAACAACAACCAAGTTCAAAAAGGTAAGTGTCATCACGACAATAATAAGGCCACTCGTCCAAATACTAGAACGACGGAGCCCTCGAACCGCTAGAAAGAGTCCGACACGAATGTCGTTAGTACCTACCATACGGGATTACCTTGAAAGTGAAACAATTTCACCTTCTCTAAGGCCTGAAACAATTTCAACCAATCCTCCTTCAGCACGAATACCCACCTCAACAACACGTTCTGATGTTTTACCCTCCCCTTCAACGATAAGCACATACTTCGTTCCATTTGAACGAGACGAAACCGCACGAACAGGAACAGCGACCACATTTTCTTTAGACTCAGTCAGCACATCAATGTTAGCCGTCATGCCTGATTTAATTCGAGAATCTTGGGTTAAAAACCGTAGAGTAACCTTGTATGTTGCAACGTTATCAATCAATGTTTCTGCAGGGTCAATTTTTGTTACCTGAGCTGGAAATGAGACATCTGAACCATAAGCATCAAGCGTTGTTGTGGCAACGTCACCAATCGAAAGTTTTGCAATATCAGCTTCCGGAATATTTGCTTCAATCTCAAACTCACCTGCCCCAATCATCCACACAATCGGACTATTTGCAGGCGCAATTTCACCAACCTCTGCATCAACTTTTGTAACTACCCCATCAAACGGAGCACGAATATATGTTTTCGCAAGAGCTGCCTCGGCATTCAATACAGCCGCCTTCGCCTCATCAACCTTTGCTTCAGCTGTTGTAATGGCCTCAACAGTTGACCCTGCACGCTTTAAGGCAAGTTCACCCCGAGCCACTGTTAAATTTGATTCAGCGGTGTTAATACCCGCAAGTGCGGTATTCAAACCATCAATAGCGGTATTGAGATTATTACGAGCCGTTGCAACACTCGCTTTATATGAATCAATCGTTGTTTGTGAAATAGTTGAATTTGTTGTTAACGCATTTACTGCAAGAGAAAGCTTATCAACGAACAATCGTACTTTTGTCGCATGAGCCAAACTCGTTTTCGCAAACGTAAAAACGTTTGAATCTTCCGCGGTCACAACATTCACGGTACCTTTCCACGTGTTCAATAATTCAGTCAAAGAAAAGCGGCTCGATTCAATATCAGTCTTAAGTTGAAAATCAGAAACAGCAATAGAGAGAACAGGAACATTACTTTGAGGATTCGAGAAAAGCTGATCGGCCTTGTTTCGAACAGCATCATCAGCGTAGGTATATGCCTGTCGAATACTGTCGACTAACGATTGACGAGCATCAGCGTACGCCCTCTCAGAAGAAGAAACTTTTGCCTCAGCAATTGAAATTTCTTCAGGACGACTCCCTCGCGTTACCTCTGCAAGTGCGGCCTGAGCACCTTTTTCACCCGCTTGTGCTTGTAGCAAAGAAGCAAAAAGATCTGAGTTTTCAAGACGAACTAATACATCTCCCTGAGAAACGCGCTTAGAAACTACCGCCGGAGTGGCCGAGATCTTCCCCCCACGCTCAAACGCGAGCGAGGCTTCGTTTGCCGCAACAACACGACCTGTCACTGAAACAGTTTGAATTAAGTTTGTTCGAACGGTAGTAGCTACATCTCCCGGTAAAGCGGTATCGCCTCCAGAAGCAAAGAGGGCAACAAGAATAACAACAACGATAATGAGAGGAATATAAACAATTGGTCGGCGAATGGTACGAAACATAAAATTATTAAATTTATTATTGTGGTAATACTGGTAATGACATTTCACGTGGCCCGCGCAAGACATGGTAAATCGACAAAACAACAGTTCCAAACGAGGCAAAAATAAAGAATATCGCAACGAGTGGTCCAAGAAGAGGTATTATCCCAAAAACGAACATACCCACAACTCCTACAAGAGATAATTTCCATGGCGGCTGAGAAATTGAAGGATCTCGAACAATGAGACCAAAAATACCCCTTCCTAAAAGAAGTGCTCCGCCGGCAACCGAAAACATAAAAAGAGTGACAACCCCACCAAGAATAATTACCCCTAAAAGACTACCCACAAGTGAAACCAACAACAGACACCCAATCACCAAGGAGGCAAAAAACAACACACACCCAAAAAAGGCATTTTTAGAAAGCGTTTTAATCTCAGCCCCTTTTTCCGCAAATAAAACAGCTTGTTTTTTAAACAGAAAAGAAAAAACCAAAAGCACCAAAAGCACCATCAACGACTTTAGAACAAGAAAGAATGAAACGATCGGCTGGGCATCAGACTCTCCAAAGAAAAAATCATCAAATGCCGCTGATGAACGAATTTCCCCAAGAACAACTGCCCCTGATGCAAGAACAGGCTCTTTCCCTGCCCAAATAATATCCCCGGCGATTTGTGCCCGCTCCCCAAACACAACCTCTTGTCCAACAACTTTTACATCTCCTCCAACAAAACCATCAATGTAGACCTTGTCTCCGTACACTTTCACGTCTCCTGCAATATCACCATCCATATAAACTTCACCACTAAAAGCGAGCAAATTACCAAAAATACGAGCATCTTTTGCTATATTCACTATCCCTGAAACAGCCACAACATCACCTGGAACTGAGGTTTTTATTACCCCTTCAGCCGCTAAAAGACGAATATCATCTCCAATAATGCCATTTACCTCAACCTGCGGAGCCATGAAAAGTGCATCTTCGCTTGTACTGCCATTAAAAACAATTTCTCCTCCAAGAATACTCGTATCTCCTTCAACTGTTCCAAAAAGAGTTATTGCACCACCAAAGACATAGTAATCCTCTTTAATAACTGTTTCCTTTGGAAGAATAAAATCGCCAGAAAATGGCGAATAACTTACAATTCCAGCTAACGCCATTCGCGGAAAAAGAGAGGCCGCAAAAATGAGACTCGCAAAGACAAAGAAATATTTTGTAGTATGCATTGGGGTGTACGGAAAAATACAGATTCGCATTCCGTTATAGACGAATACTATCAAAAAAATAACAAAACGGGAATTAGGCCACCCCAGAGAGCTTTATAGAGCCACAAAATTAAGATCGGGCGCTACGAAAAAATCGAAAACCAAAAATTTCTCTCAAAAAAGCGGCACTTATAAAAAGAATAACCAACCCTGCCATACTTGTTATTGTTTGAACCTCAATTTCCGTATTCATAAAAGCTGTACCCAAAAAACCAAACAGTTCACCAAACCCTTTTGTATGTGACGCATTTTCTGCTATATGAGAAACCGACATAAGGCCAAAAAGTTCACAAATAGGCGATAGTGCCAAAAGAAAGACCAACAAAAATCCGGCGCGTCGAATTGCTGCGCCGGCCGCTTTCACATAGCAAATAGTCCGCACCCCTTGCATCACCGAGGTACGCACATCACCATACTCAATTGTGTTACAAGTATTTTTCATAATTATTCTAAAGAAACTCTTTCCAAAGAAAGTGCGAGTTTTTGAATTTCTTTGGTAGCGCGAGACAACCGAGTGCGAACGGCACCTTCGGATACACCCTCCTCTTTTGCAACCTCTTTTGTACTCTTCCCTGCAAAAATAACACGAGAAACTGTATTACGTAAAACTAACGGTAATCTCGCGACCAAAGAGGCAAGCCAATCACGTGTCACATACTGTTCAAACAGAAAGGCGGTTGCATCGTCAGAAAGACTATCTTCAAGCTCTTCACTAAGAACAACCGTAGGTCGAGCTCCTCGACGGCGAATTATCGAAATACACGTATTTAAAAGAATTCGATACGCAAAAGACTTAAAAGGAACTTCTCTTTGAGGAACATAACGACTTGCCGCTCCATATAATTTTATGAAAGCTTCCTGTGCCGCATCTTTTGCCTCATCTCTATCTCCTAAAATATAGGTAGCTCGTCGAATAAACCCATCAGCATGACGATTAAAAACAAAAGAAAATGCTTCAGGTTCTTCAACCGAGAGAAGATATAGCTCCTCATCTGAAAGATGACTATATTTTTCTGTTAGTGTGTCCTTCACGTTTAAACACAAGAGGCAATTGAATGGGGTCGCGTATGTCGACCCCATTCTCGCCGCGTTCTTATAATAATATCGACCTTCCTACTTATTACAACGCATGGGGACGGAGATTTGTTACAAAACTAACATCGCATCACCAAAAGAGTAAAAACGGAACTTGTTTTCAATAGCGATTTTATAAAGATCAAGAATTCGGCGGTTTGCACCTTTATGCTCAAGAAAAGCATCAACAAGTGCCATTAAAGAGGTACGCGGTAAGTGAAAATTAGTAATGAGCACATCAGCGACTTTAAATTGATAGGGCGGACGAATAAAAATACAAGTTTCACCTGAACATTCCTGCCTCGCAAGAACTGCACTAGCGGCCGACTCAAGGGTTCTCATAGCTGTTGTACCTACCGCAACCACCGACCTTCCCTCTTTTTTTGCGTCGGCAATAGTTTCAGCTCCAACCTTTGGAATAAAAAAATGTTCAGTGTGTAATTCACCCTTTTCAATTTGTTCTTTTGTTATTGAGGCAAATGTACCAAGCCCAACATCAAGACGTACACGTGTCGCTTCAATCCCTTGTTTTTCTAAACGATCAAACAAGGTTTCAGTAAAATGAAGCGAAGCTGTTGGCGCAGCAACAGAAGCTCCCTCTTTGGCAAAGACAGCCTGATAACGCTCACGTAAATTTGATTCGGTTAAACCAGACTTACCAAGATAGCCTGGAACAGGAGTTGTTCCATACTCACGCAAAAGATTTTCTAACTCTTCTTTTGGAAAATTCATCTTGAAAGAAAAATACTGCGCATCATGCGAAAGCATGGTAATTGTC
>CAZNMD010000006.1:17330-47145 GCA_964574355.1 uncultured Candidatus Saccharibacteria bacterium | reverse complement strand
AGGCTACCTGTGGCTCACCAACGTTTGCCTCAACAGAAAACTCACGCTTCATACGATCAACCATAATATCGAGGTGCAACTCACCCATACCAGAAATAATGGTTTCTCCTGTTTCCGTATTTGATGAAATGCGGAACGTTGGATCTTCATCAGAAAGGCGCTTAAGTGCGGTACCCATTTTCTCCTGATCAGCTTTTGTCTTTGGCTCAATTTTTAACGACACAACCGGTTCCATGAACTTGATTGGATCGAGAATAATCGGACTATTTTCATCACAGAACGTATGAGATGTTTTCGCATCCTTCAAACCTACCGCGGCAGCAATTTCTCCAGAAAAGACCTTCTTCACTTCTTCACGCTTATCAGCCTGCAATCGAACAATACGCGACAAGCGCTCTTTCTTCCCCGTTGTTGAGTTATAGACATACGAACCTGACTCAACTGTTCCTGAATACACACGGAAGAACGTAAGCTGACCAACGTATGGATCACTTTGAAGTTTAAACGCAAGCGCTGAGAACGGCTCTTCATCAGATGCTTTGCGGAAAATAGGCTCGCCGGTGTTTGGATCAATACCGTGAGTTGGAGGAATATCCAACGGTGATGGCAAGTAATCAACAACGGCGTCCAATACAAGCTGAACACCTTTGTTTTTAAGAGCCGACCCAGTGAATACAGGGAACAACTTTGCCGCAATAACAGCCTTGCGAATTGTTGCTTTCAATTCATCAACAGAAATTTCTTTTCCGTCGAGATATTTTTGCATCAAAACATCATCAAACTCAGCAACCTTTTCGATCAATTCAGCGTGATATTTCTTTGCCTCTTCAAGATGCGATTCTGGAATTTCTTTTTCGATAACGTTAATACCCTTTTCACCTTCCTGGTAGTACGCTTTCATCTTCAAAAGGTCGATAACTCCTTCAAAGTTTTCTTCAAGACCGATTGGAATTTGCATACGAACCGCACTTTTGTTCAATCGTTCAAGAATAGAAGCATATGAGCGTTCAAATGATGCGCCCATACGATCAAGTTTGTTGATGAAACAAAGACGAGGAACGTTTCCTTCATCTGCATAGCGCCAGTTTGTTTCTGATTGTGGCTCAACACCAGCAACTCCATCAAATACCACAACCGCACCGTCGAGTACTCGAAGTGAGCGCTTCACCTCTGCGGTAAAGTCGATGTGTCCAGGAGTATCAATAACGTTAAAACGAACCTTCTTTGAAACATCAGCCTTTGGCATGTAGGTCGGATTCCAGAAACAGGTAATAGCGGCGGCCGTGATCGTAATACCACGTTCACGTTCCTGTTCCATCCAGTCAGTAACTGTCGCACCCTCATGAACCTCTCCGATCTTGTGAATCATACCGGTATAGAAAAGAATGCGTTCAGACGTCGTCGTCTTTCCCGCATCAATGTGGGCGATGATTCCAAAATTTCGAACTTTTTCTAACGGATAATCACGGTTCATATGTATAAGGGGCGCGCGGCGAAATAAGAATAAAAAAGCGCCGAAGCGTTAGGAAGAGAGTACCGTAAATCTAGAGAAAATGCAAAAGGGGCCCTGTGGCCCCTTACAAGAAAAGTCAGTCATCGGTAAATGATGGTAACCGAGAAAAGGCATCTCGCACATTCCCAATCAAATCATGACCTCCGCCAAAAGGCGTAAAGCCCGTATAGTTGTCGGTCTTGATCTTCATGGCCTCACCATCAAGCCCTACTGCCATAGCTGACAGCTCGGGATAAACCTTTCCGGAAGGCTCATCAGAATCATGGCTACTCAAATAAAGGACAACCACCTCAAACTCCACTCCTTCGGGATACAAGAAACCAGCTCCCCTCCCTCTCCACACCCGTAGACCTTTATCCGGAGCCAACTTTTTGAGCAGCTTTTCAACACTGTCCAAAAAACCCTTACTTTCAGAATTCATATACCTAGCCTTTCTGTTTGGTTTAAAAACGAATCCGAAAGAACAATAACGAAAGAGTTAACCAAAGTCAAAAAGGTACTTAAAGGCAAGCAATTCTTTTTAAAAACATTACGGAAAGAAATTTTTAGCAGAAAGATTCCGGATAATGCATGCGAAGCATTCCTTAAAGTAATTAAAAGCGAGTATTTGATTTTTAAAACATTACGGAAGAAAATTTGTAGCAACAAATTTTCTGAGTATAGATAAAATGCCCCGACGGGGGCATTTTAATCGTGTTTTAAAAATCAAATACGAGCGTCCCTACCATGCAAAGTGCGCAAACGCTTTGTTTGCTTCAGCCATTCGGTGTACGTTTTCACGCTTCTTAACAGCCTCACCTTCATTCTTAGATGCAGCAATGAGTTCTGTTGCGAGCTTTTTGGCAATTGGCTGACCTTTCTTTCCACGAGCGGCCTCAATAAGCCAACGCATTGAAAGTGCATTTCGTCGATCTGGACGAACCTCAACGGGGACCTGATAGTTCGCACCACCAACACGGCGCGAGCGAACTTCAACGTTTGGTGCGGTGTTCTGGAGAGCAACTTCAAAAACTTCGATTGGATTTTCTGTCTTTGTCTCTTTTTTAATTATTTCAAAAGCGCCATACACCGCAGCACGTGCTGTGTTTTTCTTTCCTCCTTCCATCATGTAGTTGATAAGCTTTTCAACCTTAACTGAGTTGTACACTGGATCAGGTCCTACAATATTGCGATTTTTTACAGGTCGTCTCATGAAAGTTTCAAAAATTATGCTTTTGCAGTAGCTTTAGGAGTCTTTGCACCATACTGACTTCGGCCCTTCTTTCGATTCTCTACTCCAGTTGCATCAAGCTTTCCGCGAACAACAGAATAACGCAAACCAACATCTCGAACCTTTCCTCCTCGAAGCAACACAACTGAGTGTTCCTGAAGTGCATGCCCCATACCTGGAATATATGCGGTGACTTCCATACCATTCGTCAAACGAACACGAGCAATCTTTCGAATAGCCGAGTTTGGTTTCTTAGGTGTCTTGGTAGTTACTTTTGTACATACACCACGCTTAAAAGGCGAAGCGAACAATACAGGGCGGTTCTTAAGCACATTAAAGGAACGGCGAAGAGCAACAGAAGTTGCCTTCCTTTTTGTACTCTTCCTTGAGCGCTTGATAAGTTGATTTAATGTTGCCATTTCTATAAAAAACGAAGTGCTGAGTACTGTAATATGAACTCATAGAAAATGCAACCCCACAGAAGAGCCTTTTGCTCTTTTACATAAACTGAACCCCTGTAATTAAACTAAAAAGAAAGGCTGCGACCGGAATCAACAAATCAGAAAAGAAGAACGCAAAAATGAGAACGAGAAAGAATCCTGACTGCTCAAGCGCCGCCCGAAACCGAAGAGCACTATAGGGAAGTACGGAAAAAAGAAGTTTTGATCCATCCAAAGGGGGGATAGGAACCAAATTAAAAATTCCCAAAAACAAATTAACGACCACAATCATTGCAATAAGGGTTGTTCCCTCTCCAAGCGAAGCACCGAAAAAACGCAAGATGAGCCCAAACACGAGAGCTAAAAGAAAATTAGCAGCAGGCCCCGCCGCAGCCACAATTGCCTCACCCCACTTACTTTTTAAGTTATACGGATTAAACGGTACTGGTTTTGCCCACGCAAAAATAAAACCCGTGCCAGAAAGCGCCAACAACGTCGGTAAAATAACCGAACCAACCGGATCAATATGAGGTAGGGGATTCATCGTCAAACGATTTGCCAGACGAGGAGTTGGATCTCCCAAGAAAACGGCAGCATACCCATGAGATACCTCATGAAGAATAACTGAAACAAGAACTATAGCGATTTGAAAAAAGGTATCCATGGGGAAATTAGGTAAAAATTTGCATTCGAACTGACTTATGGTACCATAGCGCCTACGTTTCCAAACATATGGCTTACCGCTGCCCAGTAACAAAAAGAACCTCAATTGTTGGAGGATCCTATAGTAACCGCACTCGTGCGACGCAGTTTAATCCTTGTGGTTCACGCCGCCGCCATTTGAACGTGCAAACAAAACGAGTCTATATTCCTGAACTTAAAAAGAAAGTAATTGCTACCCTTTCAACTCGTGGTTGGAAAACAGTTGCAAAGAATGGCGCGTACGCAACATTCAAAAAGGCAGGCATTATTTAAAAAATAGTTCGACCTGTCTCACCAATAACGAAAGAAACTGAAAAGAACGCCGAGAGGCGATTTTTTGTTGTCAAAAGAAAACCATATGGTACTGTTCCGCAAGAACAGAGTCTTACGTACCATGAAAAAGAAGCCTTCACGACTGTGCACACTCACCATCGTGGCACAACCTCACGAAGAATATGCGTACAAAATCGCCTTGGCACAAAAACAAAAGCGATTATGTCGAGGAAAAATGGCCTTTCCTGGCGGGCGAGTCGACAAAAAAGACCGATCAATTAAACAAGCGGCACTCCGAGAACTCCAAGAGGAGTTAGGTGTTATTCCTGACAACCCGAAAGGTGTCCACTTTCTCGGCATCGTACGCTTTTTTATTGGCAAATCTGCCAAAACACCGTCGATCACCATGCACGTTTTTTGGCACAATGTGCATAGTACATGTTCACTCCACGAAAGCGACGAGCTTAAAACACCTCGGTGGTTTATGCTCCATCGCCTCCCTTGGAAAAGAATGATGCCGGCTGACCGAATTTGGTTTCGTTCGGCATTAAGCGCACTCTTTACCGGCCTTCGCTTTCGTGAAGACATCTGGTATACCAAGCGAAAAACAAGAGTAATTCACGCAGACTGTCACATCTTTCTTCCCGGCGAACAAGTTCGCTAAGAAGAACAAAGCTCACCTACCCCTAGGCGAGCTTTTTATTTTCCTTCTTTTACAAAATGAATACCAGATGAACAACCCTCGTTGGTATTCCAGCTTAACCCATTTGAATAAAATACAATTGTTCCCGCCTCATCTGTCCGAAGGAGACACGCGCCCGCTTTCATAACCCGGTCAACAACCAAAGGTTTTGGATGTCCGTAAGAATTACCTTTTCCGGCAGAAACAATCGCGTAGGCCGGAGTTGTTGCTTGTATTATTTCTTCAGACGTTGAAGTATCTGATCCGTGGTGACCAAGTTTTAAAATATCAACATTAAGCCGTAATCCTTCCTTATCCACCAAATACTTTTCAATTTCATCAGGAGAATCCCCAGTTAAAAGCGCCGTCGTTGAACCATAGCGCAAAATACCAACGATCGAAGAAAGATTGGTCTCCCACAAAACAGGATCACGGTCTGGAAAAAGAACCTCAAATAAAACACCTCCGCCTAAATCAATAACTGTTCCCTTTCGAGCCATAAGTACCGATGCATTTGGTTCATTTTTTGAAGTGCCCATAAATTCACTCCAGATTCCTGTATCTGATTCATTCCCAGAAACAACAACTGTCCCAATATCAAAACGTGCCAATAGTTCAGGAAAACCTCCAACATGATCCGCATCGGCATGAGTTGCCAGAATGATATCAATTCGACGATCAGTTACCGGCATAATTTCAGCAAGCGACGTTAACACTTTTCCATCGTCTCTCCCTGCATCAATGAGCATATCGTGACCACTTGGAGATTTAATATAGATCGCGTCACCTTGGCCAACGTCGAGAAATGCAACTTCTAAAATATCTCCGGTCCCCTGTGCCCAAGCTGCATATGAGGAAAACAACGCTGACACAAAAAGAATGACTAGAACAATACTTCGCACTCTTTGGCGAAAATTCATACTACTAGTATACGCTCGAATATGGCACAATAGATTTAATTAACGAGCATATTATGAAACCATTCGAAGCAAAAAAATTTAATATTCCAGAACTTATCGGCATATCTCCAAAAACAATTGAGGAACACTTGAAACTGTATGCGGGTTACGTGAAACACGCGAATTTGATTCGTGACCACATCGAAGAACTTTCAAAAGATGCTGAAAAATACGCCTACGAACTCGGAGAAATTAACCGCCGATTCGGATTTGAGTTTGGTGGTATTCGAAACCACGAAATTTATTTTGAAGCACTCGAAGGTGGACCAACAGCACTTTCACCAAAGAGTAGCCTCGGCGAAATGCTTGTCCAAGGATGGGGTTCCACAGAAAACTTTCTCAATCGCTTTAAAGCGATTGCCCTCACTCGCGGTATTGGCTGGGCAAAGTTGGTATACGACCCTACGCACAAAGAATTGCTTACTGTATGGCTTGATGAACAACACTTAGGACAGCTCCCTGACACAAAGACCATTCTTGCCCTTGATATGTGGGAACATTCATTCGTTGCTGACTATCAACCAAGTGGCAAAAAACAATACGTGGATGATTATTTTAAGAATCTCAATTGGAGTGTGATTGAGAAAAATTTTAACGAAGCAATACGTTAATCACTTTCTTTCTCCTCCCTTGAAAAGGGCTCATGTAACAACGTGAGCTTTTTTCTTTTCTGATACATCCGAATAATAACAATCGCAATAACAACATACGCCGCCATCACCCAAGCAAAAGGAAAAGCGGGAAGACTAACAACAAACGCTTCTCCTCCAAACCACGAAGCTACCGCGATAATCCATGAAAGAAAAAGGTTTGTTACAAAACCAAACGGAAAAGCGAGCGATGATCCAAGCAGACCAATAACAGACGTTACTATTCCAAAAAGCATTGCGGCGGGAACAACCGGCAACGCGAGAATATTAGCCGGAAGAGAAAGAAGTGGCAGCATACCAGACATGTAGAGAACAAGGGGCAAAACCATTATATTTGTTGCTATCGTCGAAGAAATAATCGCCCTCATACCCAATCGCTCCGTAATATATTTTAGTTTTGGCTCGATCAGTGGCGACACATAAATCACAGCGATTGTTGCTAAAAAAGAAAGCTGAAAAGACCGATCAAACACAAGAACCTTAGGGTTAGCAGCGATCATTGCGACCCCCGCCACAACCAGAGCTCGAGAAACGTTATACGTTCGACGCGAAGCTTGTGCCAAAATAACCAAGAGCGCCATAACTGAAGCCCGAACAGCGGTCGCCGAAGCTCCCGCCATAAGGGCATAGAGGACAATAGAAAGGGCTCCCAAAGAAAGACCGAGCATGCGTGGTAAAAATTGTGTTGCTCTCATAATCCAATCGGCAACAACAGAAAGGTTGTAGCCAGACAACACAACAATATGAACGAGTCCTGCCCGCCTAAACTCAAGAGCTTTTTCTTCTGGTAGGCCCCGCTGTGATCCAAAAATAATTCCACCGAGCAACTCTGATTGGGGCGCCGGAATAACTCTCGCCAAAGATTTCAATAAAGCCTGTTTCATTGTAAACAAACGAGCGACTACTGGATTGCCTTCTCCTTCACTCACACGCTCAATGATTGGCCGATTAATGATGAACGAAACACCAAACCGATCGAGATACTTTTCATAATCAAACATTCGCCCATCTCCCGTTTCAAATGCTTTTGGTTTTTCTAACATTCCAGAAACAGAAACACGGTCACCGTATGCAAAAACAGGATATTTTGGTGATCGTACCAGTACCCGCCCTTCTATAGCCTCCCCTCGACCATCAATACCAAAAGAAAGATTATCGAGCGTTAGCAATGTTCCACTTAATCTCTCATCTGGTTCGCGAATAATTGTTCCTACCAAACCAATACGACGATTTTCAAAAGAGGTAAGTGTTTCATTCAATACATCTTTTGTTGCACTAAACCGTACCGTACCCAGAGAAAATAGGATGACAAAAAAGATACTACCAATAACAATCCGGTCTTTATGTTTACCTAAAAGCCGGATACCTACCGCAAACAAAAAAGTAACTGTACCGATAACCAACGAATAGAAAGGAGGGATATCTGCAAACGAACTTACCAACACCCCGGACACAAACCCTCCCGCTCCCACATAAAGGAAAAGGTCGGCTGTAGAACTCATTTCTAAATTGTAACGCTCAATCCTAAATGGTAGTATCGTTTCTGGAGGTGATGATGCATAATATTTTTGTACTACTTACCCTTATTTCCATAATCGCAATCTGTTCTGGAATTTGGTCATTGTACAAAGAACGCCGATCAAAGAAACTTCGTCTCACCGTAACAAGACGCTGGAACAACGCTCGCCAACACCGCTTAAGCTGGCTTTCGTTCTACCGTCCACACAATCCCTGTGAACATAGAGAATACATAACCTTATGGGCCGAAGAGCTCGACGCGGAAGAGCTTTGGAATTTCTATTTTCCAGACCGTGGATGGAGAAGTTGGGAGGAATACTGTGCTGAACGTGTCTATCACGGCATTAGTGACTAAGTGACAAACCTTTTGGTTCGTCACTTTTCTTTTTTTGAAAACTCAGCGTAAATCGCTTTTTCATCTTCAAGAGAAAGTGCCTTTCGATAGCGAGCTCGTTTTGCCCCTTTTACCCGCCGTTCACAATCTGCCCACGTATCATGGGTACGAATCTCCCCTTCAACCATCGAAACATATGAATAGGCTTTCCCTGAACGTCCGGAGCTTCCTTTTGTTGATTTTTGTTCACCAGAAGGTGCCTCAACGAGTACTCGATATCCAACGCGCGAGCCGTGATACAACGTCGTTGGCTCATTATCAGCAAATGCAGTAGCGATACGATCACATCGCTCATTAGCCCCATGTCCGGCATGTCCAGCAACATACTTCCAACTAACCGAAAGTGATCCGTTAAGCTCAGCTAATTCTTCCCACAAATCACGATTCATTACATCCTTTTTATCTTTCGTTTGCCAATTATTTTGCCGCCACCCAGAAACCCACTTAGTAATACCATTGATCACATACGAAGAATCGGAAAAAAGCTTCACGGCAACCTTTTCTCGTAAACTTCGAAGGTATGAAAGAGCAACAATCGCAGCCTGTAACTCCATTCGATTATTTGTTGTTTTATCCTCTCGTCCTCCAAGCTCAACAACCTCTGCATCCGAAGCAATAATCGCTGCAAAACCACCCGGACCAGGGTTTCCGCGCGAGGAACCATCTGTAAAAACAAGAACTTCTTTTTGAGACATAGGGATAAGTATATACAAAAAGAAAACCCCGCGCATTTCTGCACAGGGTTTGTGACTAAATACTATGAACCGAAGTTCAAGGATTTAGTTATGAGAACTAACTCGAGGACACCGTAGCTAAATCATGACAATCTGGCGTCCGGACCGGGGGCTATTTGAGCCACTTATACAACATTGCAAGCACCATCGCCGCCCAGAGAAGGAACATGATCGCGACTGCCCCTGTGGGCACAGCATAATCAGGAGCCAAATAGCCAATCTTTTTCATGAACGCCACCACGGAATAGATGTCGCTCATATCCGGAAGCGTGATTGAGGCAAACATCTTGGGAACAATCGCAAGGACTATCATTTTCATAACAGTAGACCACCTCGATTAACCATATCCCGGGAATTTCAATAGCATTAGCCGGCTCCCGGGCGCCGACCAAAGCTTCCTTCCAGCCCAACAACACCAATGGTCTGAGTAAACAGTTCCTTTGGTATTGTTGAAATTTTCAATCTGATACACCATGCCGGGCAACGGTATGTTGCCGACGCTCAGCGAATTTAGGGCATTCGGTGTTCCGCTTTGTGCGGAGGTATACAGCATTAACCTTAATCTCCACAAATGATAACACTATTT
Organism: uncultured Candidatus Saccharibacteria bacterium; assembly: GCA_964574355.1. Taxonomy (GTDB): domain Bacteria; phylum Patescibacteriota; class Minisyncoccia; order Phycocordibacterales; family DSPV01; genus CAZNMD01. Next base: position 37,484 of record CAZNMD010000006.1, on the reverse strand, counting down.
ATGGTCTTTCGTCAAGCAATTTATATGCCTACACAGAAGCCGTTTAAACAATATCGACTATTCTTAATCTCAATTCAGAGCGACCATTAAAATTGGAAAGTTCAAGTGAAGCGACAAGGTCAATCACCTTCCCCGCTTCAAGCAATGCTCCATACGAATCAGGTTTTGTGAAAAAACCAATCGCCTTAACGAGCGAATCATCAAATTTTTGAAACGAAAGCTCAAGATGATTATTTTGCTTTCCAAACACTCGAACAGAAACAATCGGCAGTGATTTAAAAAGAAAAACTGGTTTTTCATTCCCGATACCAAACGGTGCAAGTGAAGCTACCGTTCGATACGTTTGCATAGTCACATCTTCAATTGAAAGAATGTGATCAACAAAATTTTTAGGCTCACTTTGTGGCTCCAACATAGCAACTTCATATGCTTTCTCCAGACTTTCAGGAAGTAAGTGCACCTTACCATCTGCCACCCGAAAACCTCCCGCTTCATGGTGGCCACCAAAATCATCAAGTACACCTTCCTTGGCCGCAAAACGCATTAGAGAGACAACGTTGACCCCCTCAGGTCCACGACACGAACCTTTCACACAATCGCTTCCATCTCTCCCCCAAAGAAAGACCGGCATATTGAATTGCTCAACTAAAGAATTCGCTGCTAAACCTAAAAGAGATGGCCGCCAATCGGGATTTCCAATAACAAGCACTTGTTTTCCTTCGACACGCTCTTTTGCAATATGTTTTAGTTCTTTAACAAGTGCTGCAACAATTCCTTTGCGTTCATCGTTTATTTTGTCCAATTTTTCAGCAAGCACTCCAGCCTCAACGTCATCATCTGTTGCAAGCAATCGGAACGCATCTTCAGCTTTACCCAACCTTGAAGCAGCATTAATACGAGGCGTGACCATAAACGTAATATCATCTTCCGAAATTCCATTTCGATACATACGCATACGAGAAAAAAGCTTGAGCAGACCTGGACGACGAGTTTTTCGAAGCACCATAAGTCCATAGCTGGCAAAGACGCGATTTTCTCCTGTCAGTGACACCATATCCGAAAGTGTCGCGATACCGACTAAATCAAGAAGCCATTTTTCCCACCCCTTTTGAATATTAAATTTTTCACCATGACGAGCAATGAATCCTTCAACCAACTTAAATGCGACTCCGGCCCCACACAATTCCTTAAACGGATACAGACAATCACTTTGTTTTGGATCTAAAACCGCATACGCCTTTGGTAAAACTTCAGGGGGTGTATGATGGTCAGTCACAACCACATCAATACCATGAGCCATTGCGGCGTTTAATTCAAAGGCATCGGTAATACCGCAATCAACAGTGATAATCAGTTTTGTATTTCGCTCGGCAAATTCATTAATGGCTTCTTCGTTTAAACCAAACCCTTCCCCATGACGATCTGGAATATAATTTTCAAAATTGGTATACCCAGCCTTCTTCAAAAGATCATGTAAAACAACCCCTCCTGGACCACCATCAGCATCATAATCAGAAAAAATCACCACATGTTCATTTTTCTCAATCGCCTGAGCCAAACGATCAACCGCCTTACTCATATCCTTCATCAAAAATGGATCATGCCGATCAGTTTCCCACTGCGGTGAAACAAACTTCTTTGCATCATCATCGTTTACAACACCTCGATGATATAAAAGACGTGCCAAAAGATCATTATGAGAAGAAAGTTCCCGACGAGCGTCATCGGCGAGTGGCGGCCGTACTTCATACGTTTTTACCATCGATACAGTATAACGAAGAAAAGAGGCTATTCTTCGCGAAACCCTGGCCGAAACAATTTGTCCATGTGAGCAACTCGTAAATACGCATCAACAATTTTTCCCTTACTCCACAAAACAGTAAACACCGGAGCTTCCATGGTTGCCTTTGAAAACGGCTGATCAAAAATAAAATTTCCAAGTGAATAAGCAATCACCTTTCCTTTATACCACTCAATCGGTTGCTTCACATGAGGATGGTGTCCGGCAACAATATCCGCACCAGAATCAATAGCAAGACGAGCAATCCTTTTTTGAAAAGCATTTGGTTCTGGTTCGTACTCATCACCAAAATGAAACGAAGCGACCACAATATCAGCCATCTCTTTTGCCCTTCGTACCGACTCTTTTACCATTTCATCAGAAATGATTGCAATTCCAGGAGATGATTCTTTTGCGTTCATATACCCTTTTCCAAACTCTGAAAAAGCAACGTATGCAATTTTTATACCTTTTTTCTCAAGAATAACCGGCTCATAGGCTTCATTTGCATTAAAACCTGCTCCGACGGTCTTAATCCCTGCCTCGTGAAGATATTTCCAGGTATCAACCATGCCGGCAACAGACCAATCACCCGAATGATTGTTAGCAACCGAAACAACATCAAAACCGGCATCTGCTAAAGCAAAAGCTGAAGCAGTTGCCATTCGAAAAGAATAGATAGAACCAACATTAACCCCACGATCAGAAATAGTACCTTCAACATTCCCAAAGAGTACGTCATATAAATGCAGCGAAGGTGTGATACGCGAAAACGAAAATGCATAATCATTTCCATTTTTCTCAACAACCTTTCGAATACCCCGATCAAGCATGATGTCACCAACAAAACCGAGAGAAATCGTTTTGTTTGATACGTGCGACAAATCGGGCGCTCGATCCAGCGCGCTCTTTATTTCTGATTGAACAACAAAAGCTAAATCAGAAAAAACTCCCCCTTTTATCAAAAAAGGTATTCCAACCAACGCAACAAGCAACGCAGAAAACAAAAAACCTTTCAGGTTCAAAGGCCTGTCTTCCCTTACAAGCATTTTCTCTTTTTTTCCTCTCCGGCTTTTCTTTGACATAACCGACCTCTATAATAAGGTCATGACCAAAGAAAAGAAACTGGCGGATAATAAAATAGCTTCCCCTGATTGCATTTTTTGCAAAATAGCTAACCAAGGGGCCTCGAATGCGGGGGAACTTAAACCCCTCATTTATGAAGACGACGAAACAGCTGCCTTTTTTACTATGGCACCTTTAAATGTTGGTCACACTCTCGTTATTCCAAAAAGACACGCTGAAAACATTTACTCTGCAGACGATAAAATGCTTGAGGCAATAGCAAAAACTATAAAAAAACTTGCGGTGGCAATCAAAAAAACGACCGGAGCAGCTGGAATTAACGTATTTCAAAACAATGAATATGTTGCGGGTCAGCGTGTGTTTCATTTACACTTCCACGTCATCCCGCGCCACGAAGGTGACGGATTCAAACACTGGGAACATACTCGTGACTATTCAAAAGAAGAAATTTCAACGTGTGAAGCAAAAATAAAAGCCTTGCTTATCACTACCTAAACAACAAGAGGTTCAACTCCAAGCAAGCTTCCGCTGGCAAGAAAATCAAGCATGGCACCACCACCTGTTGAAACAAAAGAGAACTGAGAAAGAAGATTGTACGGCTCCAGGGCGGCAATGGTATCGCCACCGCCAACAATTGAATAAGCATCGCTTTTAACAATAGCTTTAGCCAGACGCTCGGTTCCTTCGGTATACCCTTTTTCAAACACACCCAATGGACCGTTCCAGACAACAAAAGCCGCCTTACTTATTATTTTTTCCAAAACCGCAGATGTTTGCGGACCAATATCAAAAATTATATCGTCAGGTCCAATTGATTCAATCTCTTTCATTTCTTTCTTTCCAGAATTCTCAACAAAAGAATCAACGGGCGAAAGAACATTTTTAGCTTTTACAATTTTCGAAAGATCTGGAACTTCAGTACTCACTTTTGATTTGCCGATCGATTTCCCTCGTGCCTTCAAAAGATCATTTGCCAAGGCACCTCCCACAAATATAGTGTCAGCCGAATTCAAAAAACGCTCAATGAGAGGTAGTTTGGTGTCGAATTTAGCTCCGCTTAGAATAACAACAAATGGTTTTGGTGCAGAAAATGCTTTTGAGAGTTCTGTAATTTCTCGAATCAATAACGAACCTGCCGCGCTTGGCAACAAACTTGGAACACCAACAATTGACGCGTGCTTTCGATGAGAAACAGAAAACGCATCATTCACGTAATAATCAGCAACAGCCGCAAGCTCACGCACCAACGCAGGATCATTCTTTTTTTCACCCTCATATTTTCGAACGTTTTCCATGAGAAAAACTTCACCAGACTTTGCCCCCACAAGAGCAGACATAAGCGCAGGAATTGTTGGGACAAAAGAGAGAGTAATTTTTTTTGAAAGGTATTCAAAAATAGGCAAAAGTGTTGCATCTTCATCATTTTCAATATGACTTATTATTCCAATTTTTGCCCCTTTAGAAACTAAAAGTTCAATCGTTGGAATCGTTGCATCAATACGAAATGGTTCAACAACTTTTCCTTGAGAAACTGCAACATTCAAATCTGCGCGCAAAAGAATGCGCTTTCCGTTGAGATTTCCCAAATCATCAATCGTTTTTAAATTCATTACAGGTTTTATTTCACTGACGCCGCAGCCTCAATTACTTCAACTACAGAAACAGGATCAGCGCTGGCCCTCCCAACCAACAACCCTTGAACTCCGGCCTCTAAATGTTCTCGAACAGTCGAAGGACCTACCGAGCCTCCGTACAGAATAGGGAGCTTAAATGCAGCTGTTGTGCCATATGGTTTTGCCAAGGTCTTTCTAATAAAAATAGCCATCTCGTGAAGATCGTGGGTTTTCATGGCATCTTTTTCTGATTTTCCAATTGCCCACACTGGCTCATAGGCAATAATTATCCGATCCAAATCAACGCCAGCAATTCCCATAAGCAACGTGGTAAGGCTTTGTTGAATAAAAGAAAGATAATGACCATCACTATCACGCTCTTTTTCACCAACACATACAATAGGAGTTAATCCGGCCTTCATTGCCACTTTAATCTTTTTATTAATCACCTCATCAGTTTCACCCATTGCCCTTCTTTCAGAGTGACCAACAATGACATAACGTGCACCATTGTCAGCCAATTGACCTGCCGATACTTCGCCCGTATACGCACCTTGTGTTTCAAAAAAACAATTTTGTGCACCAACAAAAAGACGCTTTCGACCTTTTGCAAGTACTGCTAATTCACGAACATACAGAAGGGGCGGACAAACAATTGCAGTAACATTATCATTTTTTTCTATCGCCCGACGTGTTGCCAAAAAAATTGCCCTCGCCTCGTCTCGTGTTCCGGGATTCATCTTCCAGTTCCCGGCAATAATTGTTTTTCGTTTCATTCCGTTAGAAATTACTTAACTATGTAATAGTTCAGATGGTAAACAATTTTTACAATCAATTTTATTCTACGCTATCCCAAGATTTACGGTCGTCCAAAACGACCTATTTCTAACGGGAGCATAAAAGAAGTATACCTCCACGCGTACCTTTCGAAAAATTAACCCTTCGTCCTATCTTTTTACCTTTTACAACACTTCTTCCCAAGAAATAACCTGATATTGATCACTGGTAAGAGGAAACGACGGTGGTGGGCCGTACAACAAATTACCATCATAGATAATGTCACGATTTGCATATCCTGTACCATCGGAATAGGCAAAACCATAGCGAATATTTGAGGCAATCATACCGTATAAAGTAATACTTGTTCTTGCGTGATAAGGAGAGCAATAACTCCCTCCCCCTGATGGGCGATAGTAATATCGTCCAACACGACCATTTTGTGCAATAAGAGCAGCGTCAATACGATACGTATCAGCACTTAACATACCTGCATTAATATTTTTTTGAGCAATCAACCCAAGAACATCGACACCGGTATAATTTGTGTACAATAAATTTTCATTAACCGTTATAGAAGTTCTGGTTGCAGGATTATCGGGAAAACGACCTGAGGCAATAGAGAGCCGAGCGGTATTGATTTGCCCTCGAACCCAAAGATTATCCTCGACAAAAATAACGCCGTTTGTCGGAAATGCATTATTACTACTTATAAGGGTCCTTCCGTTGACTGTTCTAATTGACCACGTACCCCACCCGTCCTGAGAATACTCGTTTACACAATTATTCGGTGCTGCCTGAAGTGCAGTAACTCTGTACAAATCGAAAGTGTCGTTTGTTTTTAATACAATTTCATATCCAAGTGCCCCCGAAGGTGCATAGTAACGACCATTAGCACTTTGCCCAAGTGTTTTCATGGTCGCAAGATCAGTAATAATGCCTCCGAAATTAAGAGCAGGAACACCAATAGACCTTCCAGCAACAAAAACATCAGAACGATTTGGCGGCGTCGCAGGAGGAGGGTCCTCCGTTGCAAGCCCAGAAGCAGAAACACCAACTGAGGGAGGAACCAAAACGTGCGTATGGACCCCATATTCTTGCACTCCTGCATGATCAGGATCATCGTATTGGGTAAGAGCACTTGTGACAAGATTATGAGCCAGACCATCAAAACGAACGCCACCATTACTATGAACAGGACCGAACACTTCCGTTCCTTCACCAAAACGCATCGTATCGTTTGCAGCTACGGCATATTTCGCAAGTGAAGGAATAGCTAGACGAACTTTAATTTTTCGAACAATCGAAGGATTCGCATCAACTCGACCATCCGATTGAACCGTCACAATGGTTGAACCAACAGAAGGTGGTGTGATGGTTAAAGAAAATGTTCCAATTCGAGTCGCTGTTTTATCATAAAAAATATGATTGTATGGGCCAGGACCAGCCGTACCATCCTGAAAATCAGTCGGATTGTGAGCCAAATGCCATCGATAATACTCAACACCCGCTTCAGCAACTTGAAACGCAAGCTCGCGATCATATACTGAACGTGAAAGTTTTAAAACCGATGTTGCCCCACTTACTACTGCAGTGATTAAAAGAACAGCAATGCCCGCAAATACTAGCGTGCTCGCGAGGAAAAAACCTTTTTTAAATAAATGTTTTTTTGTGTTCATTGATTATCCTTAAGGTTTCGAAAGGTTACACCTGTTGTCACGGTAAACGGTGGAGGTGAATCATTATCTTTGTCTAAAATCAATAACACACGGACGTGTCTCACGGCAGACATCGTAATCGGATAGGTAAGTGGTGTCGTGGTTCCCATATAATTTCGATCATAGTAAGAAAAAATTGATGTGGTTGCAGAATTTCGAACATAGTGAGCAAGCTCAATTGAAACTTCATTTACCGGATTATAGACAGCAGGATTACCTGTTGGCTCAGTGACACCTTTTTTGAGTGTTGTTGACGCAAGGTAGTAACGCACACGCTCGGCCACACCATCGCGATCGACATCACTAAAGAAAGCAAACGTGCTTGTTGCAGCAATTTCTACAGGAAAAGCACCTCGCGCCGACTGAGTTAACGGACGAATTGTTTGAGCCAAATCTTTTACCACCCTATTACCCTCAAATGAAACATCAATACCGTTTCCAAATAAACGATTCATTTTAAAAACTCCGGATTGAAACGACGCAACAAGACCAACCACTCCCCCTAAAATACCAATAACAATAATCAGCTCAACAAGCGTAATACCTCGATTCAAGTTAGCTAAATGCTTTTTTTGTGTGTAGTAACCCATAGACATTTTACGGAGTAAGAACAATTTCCAAGGCCTGCCAATTCTGTGAAATAGTGGTACTTCCAACATAAGGTGTATACCCCGCTTTCGAAACAGAAATGTCATATGTGCCATTTGAAAGGCCTTCAAAGGTTACCTGCCCTGGAGGAACGCAAGCTGAAGTAAACGTAAATGAAACATCTGACACGGTCGGCGTAAACGAGGTCGAGGCAGTCTGGAAAAAAACTTTATACCGCGCAAAACGATCATCGTTATGAACGGCGCTTATTGTAGACGTCCCTGGTTCATAATATGTTGCCGAGGTTCCATCTGGTCCGACAAAATTCCAAACACCACCATCGTCATTCGTTGCAAACTGCATACGGACAGGACTTGAACCAGTTTCTACAGGCTGTGAGCCAGGTAACCACGTCAATTCGTGATAGTTACTAATTGAACCTGTATCAAACGCTGAAGAAATAAATTCACCAGCCCCAACGTACTCGCCAAGAATATTTCTTAATTTTACATCTCCCACTGGACTACTGATATCAATATTTCCATCAGAACTCCAATACCGAGTGAAATCTGTCGTCGTTGCCTGACCTGCCCCACCAGACCAATCTGTTTGTTTAAGAAAACCACGACCGGTCAAAAAAGTTTCATCAACCGCACCTCCTGAAAGGTTCACCGTCGCACTAGAAATAGGTAAACCTGTTCCACCATCTTTTACTGTCACCATAAGCGCTCGCGGATTCTTAGGGGCAACAATCAAATCTACGTCTTTGGTCTCATTAGGTAACAACGCAACCGGCGATAAAGAATTTGTTCCAATGAGCTGATACGTAGCATCTGTAAGATCAATACTATATGTATCCCATTCCATATTTGAAAGATGTTTTTGACCACTCCCATCGGTCGAAAGGTTTGCATCATACTTTTTTATACTTGGTGAATTTCCGATGACTCGCGAACCCACAAGACTAAAATCTATATTAGGAACAGGAACGCAAGATTGTGTTAACGAGTTGAAATTAAAAGCGCTAACTCGATCAATAGACATTGTGATCGCCGTAACTGTTTCTGCGGCAATCGTAGCGTGAGGCTTTGTGGGATTTGGATTTAGAGCCGTTCGAGAGAGAGTTGCATCTGTTGTGTAATTGTCTTTTGATACAGATATTCTATACGCCTCATTGCCTGGTGGAATATCAACAAGCTGAAGCATGCCACTTACTCCACTAATATCATCCATACTAATCGGAGGTGTCGTAGAAGGATTTTCAATATGCACATCAGCCCCCACTACCGGTAACCCATTACCATCAGTAACATTAATAAACAAAGCACCATTTGTTGTTGATGAAATTTCAAGATTTTTTGGTGCAATGTAGGTAACAACAGAAAAAGGAATATCATTTTTGCACGAAAGACAACTAATCGTCATATCCACCAACTTATAATCAGCAGGCGAAGTGTCATTGGGTAAACCTCCAATAAGACCATCAAACGGATCATCTATATTTCGAACCACCGTTGTAATTTCAAAAGGGATATTACTCCTTGTTTCTGTAACAATAGGTTCAAGTATTCCTCGAGGTATACCCGTTGGTGTACCAACTTGTCCATAAGGTAAATTGCGAGCAATTTCTATGCGTTCATTAACAAACGCCATCGCGATCCCTCGAACTCGAGAGAGTGCAATAATTTCAAAAATTTTCGCGTAGGTAGAATAAACCGCCAAAAAAATCAAAACAAAAATAGTTACCGAAACAACAGTCTCAACAAGGGTGAACCCCGCACCTGTTTTTATTGCTAACCCCGTATGTAATCGTCGTCGGCGAAACATAATTTAAATCGCATTCACCAATGAGTATGTTGGTGTAATCATTGCGAGTGCAAAAAAACCAACAGCGGCACCAATAAAAATCATCAAAAATGGCTCAATCACTGACGACAAATCTTTCGTCTTTTGATCAACTTCATTTTCATAGAAGCCAGCGACACCCTCGAGCATTTCTCCAATTTTTCCCGTCTCTTCACCAATAGAAATCATTTCTCCAACAAGCGGCGGATAGTATTTATCGTTCGCCTCAAACACAGTTGCAATAGGATCACCTTTTTTAATTTTTTCTTTTGCTTCACCAAGAACACCTTTAAAATAACTATTCTGAACAACGTTCTCTGTTATTTCCATAGAGAGGACAACCTCAACGCCTGCCGCCAAAAGTGCTGACAGAGTGCGAGCTGTGCGGGCCGCGTTTGTTTCTTTCACCAAAACGCCAATGATAGGTATGCGCAAGACAACAAAATCAAAAGCTCTTCTTGTTGCTTTCGCTCGTGCTCCAAAATAAGTACCTATCCCAAGAACAATTGCTCCGAGTAAAAACAAAAGCGAATGATTTCTTAGAGCATCAGACAGGCCGATAATTAAGCGGGTGCTCCACGGTAATTCAACATTCAATTCTTTAAAGGTTGTTGTAAGTGTTGGAACCACATACACAAGCATCAAAATACCAATACCAACCATAAGACACATGATCACCGCAGGATATACAAGCGCGCCTTTTACTTTCTTACCAAGCAAATAGACGGCATTCATCTGATCACTTAAATTTTTCAAAGACTTCGAAAGAGTTCCCGATTCTTCACCAGCGCGTACCATCGAAACAAACAATTTATTAAAAATGTTTGGATGAATAGCTAGGGAATCAGAAAGTGTTTTACCTTGTTTAACACTCGTATTAACCTCAGTAACAATTTTATTAAGTCGCGGATTCTTTATTTGGCGCTCCATAACGGTAAGAGCACGTGAAAGCGGCAACCCCGCCTCAAGCATTGCACCTAAGTTACGAGCAAACGTAATTCGATCATGAAGGGGAACGGTATTAAATTTTGCCAACAATCCTCCTATAAAGGATTGGCCGCCAGCTGAAATCTCCTCAACCCCAGTTGCAGCAATTCCTTCACTGCGCAAATCACGGTACAGCGAAAATTTATCGTTCGCCTCTCGTGTACCTTCGGTGAGCACACCTTCTTGATTTCTTCCTTTGTAATGAAATTGGGGCATATATTATTCAGTTACTACACGTAACACTTCCTCGATAGAAGTTACTCCTTGAGCCGCAAGGAAAATACCATCCTCGATCATGGTTAACATTCCTTCTTTCTTCGCCTGAGCTTCAATCTCAGAAGTTGTCGCACCTCGAACAATAAGCTCTCTGATACCGGCACTGACTTTCATAACCTCATGAATACCCGTTCGACCACTATATCCATCTTCGGCTTTTGGCGAAGCCTTCGGTTTAAAGAATGTGATATCTGTCCAATCAGCATTTTTATCAGCAACCTTCTCTGCTTTCAAAACTTCGAGCACCCGATCAAGATCAACGGACTTCCGAAGTAGTGCGACATCTTCTTTCGTTAATTTATACGGCTCTTTTGGATCAACTAAATGACGAACCAATCGCTGCCCAATAATAACTTTCAGTGTCGAAACAAGGAGAAAAGGTTCGACTTTCATATCAACCAAGCGAGCAACGGCTCCTGCTGCAGAATTTGTGTGGAGAGTTGAAAGCACCAAGTGACCAGTAAGTGAAGCGTTCACCGCAAGCGACGCGGTCTCATTATCACGAATTTCTCCCACCATAATGATATCTGGGTCCTGACGCAGCAATGAACGCAACCCGTTCGCAAATGAAAAACCAATTTCTGGTTTAACCTGCGTTTGGTTGATTCGCTTCATTTGATACTCAACCGGGTCTTCAATCGTTGAAATATTAACATCTGGCGTATTAACAATATCAAGCACCGTATACAACGTCGTTGTTTTACCACTTCCCGTTGGTCCCGTTGCTAAAATCATTCCCGTTGTTTGTTTCGTGGCTTGGTGTAAAGCTTCAAGCGCATCACCATGAAACCCGAGAGACTCTAAGGTAAACCCTGAAACATTTTCACGAAGGAGGCGCATAACAATTTTTTCTCCGTAATAGATCGGCAACACTGACACACGAAAAGAAACTTTTTCTGTTTCCGTCTCAACACGAAAACGTCCATCTTGTGGCAGACGTTTTTCATCAAGCTTCAAATTTGAAAGAACTTTGATACGAGCGGCGATCGACGCTGAAACACTTTTTGGGAGCACCATGGTGTCATGGAGGATACCGTCAATTCGATACCGAACAACCACCTCTTGTTCCATCGGCTCAATATGGATATCCGAAACGTTTTGCAAAATAGCGTGTTTTAACAACGTATCTACAATACGCACAACCGGCAAATCTTCTGCCATCTTCTTCAAATCACCCTCTGACTCCGGCGCCGTCTCACCTCCCTCTTGTACTGATACCGCCTTAAGAGATTCTGTTTCGCGTTGAATAATATCGCCGAATTCAGCCTTGAGTGATTTTTGGTACTGCAATAAACACGACTTCACCGACTCAGCATTGGTCAGCCGAGGCAAAATTTTTAAACCAACTTTCTTTTTTATGAAATCGACAGCCGACAAATCATCGGTGTCGAGCATGGCAATCTCAAGCGTTTTATCACCACGCTTATAAGCAACAACATTATGCGTACGGGCAATCGGTTCAGGAATTAATGAAAGAACATCAAAATCAATTTTTTGCCCGGAAAGGTCAACAAAAGGAATACCGAGCACATACGCCTGCATACGACGCCAATCATCTTCGCTCAATTTTCCATTAGCAACCAAAACATCCCCTGCTGATTTTTTCTTTTTATCAGCTTCTGCTTCAGCTTTTTCGTAGTCGTCTTTATTGACCAGACCAGAGTCCAGCACAAAAGCTTTGAGTTGCGATTTTTCGATATACATAATGTCCCAGGACGCGCCTATCAGGATTCATTATAGCAAGCAAACGTAGTGTTTTGTTTTAGTTATGTGGGGAAGAGTGTAGGCTTAAAAATAAAAATTGACATTAAACAAATCAAATACTATCTTAAATAAAGACCTGCCAAAAACAAAAAAGAGGACACTGTTATGGGTTGGTTTCGAGACATGGTCTCTGAACTTACTGGTTCATCTGGAAAAGAGACCTCACGAGCTCACCACGAAGCACGAGATCATTCGGGAGTGAGAGAAAACAGAGACACGGACCATTTTAATTCCGCCCCGGACTGGGCAGAATCACGTGGTTCAGCAAAGGTGGACTATTTTCCCGAAGGAAGAGGTCCAACCACAAAAGAGCCTTCAAAATAGTACACGAAGTGGGATACGCAAGGATCCCACTTTTTTATTTTTAAACTAACGGCCGTAGTATATTATGATCGTTATACAAGATACGCTTTTATATCATGGTAAATTCTATACAAAATAGGTTTGTTGCCATACGCTTTCGTGACGCATTGTTTTATTTGGAAAATCAAAAGATATTTCCCCTCTCCACACACTACGCCGTAGGCACCCTTTCGCTAACTGAAAAAACTCACTGCGTCCTTTCCTACTCACTAAAAGACGAAAAACCGTACCGTGGTCTTCTTATTCCTGCCGAAAGTTTTATAACTCCAGAACCATTACTTGGAGATACCCAAAAAAAGCAACTTTCAATTCTGCAGAAAAAAAGGACACAACAATCGACCCACTTATCAGTTGGTGTAACCTGGAAAGATGTTGTCTACTTTTCAAATGGTATAGTTCCAAAAAAACCAACTGAAGCCTACACGGAAGGCACTCTTATACATTGTGATAATGAAAAAATTGTCATTGAACATCCACACACTTTGCTCATTGGTGAAAAAACAAAAAATCACCCCGCGGAAGAAGGCGCCTCTTTTTTAGTAATACCACTCCCGCTTATCAGCAACATAGAAACCTATGACGTATAAAAAAGGAATGAATATACTGGTACACCACCGCGATAGCGAAGGTGTTGTGTATAAAACTATTGGAGTTATTACAGACTTTACAGAAACAACTATTACCTTATTTCATAGTGGTGAAAAACAAAAAAGCCTCTACCCCACCGACACCTCAACACTAAAACATATCGACATTATAGATGCTGAAGAAATCACATTAAAAGAAATAAACACTTTTACCGATATATATCACTCGTAAAAACTTACCTATTCAGCCATAACCGTTCAATATACTAGTCCTCAAATTCATTCCTTACTATGCGTTTTCCACGGGTTATGCACTGTATTTAGGACAGGCAATTATACCTTCTTATACAAAATACCCGCTCGAAACAGCGAAAAAGACCTAACAGAGCCACCCTTGACATAGATTGACAAATTTGATTTTTTAGACTACAATATATGGTAGAAGGTATACGAATTGTTAAGTCTCGTATACCATAGAGCTAGCAGAGTTGTGTGGCGCGTAACCACAAAAAACAGCTCTTTGACAACAAAATAACACTTGAAAGGAAAATCATGAAAATGATTGCCTCGTTGGTAATAGGAGCCTTGCTCCTATTTGCACGCGAGGCTTCGACCGCCTCGCTCTTTTCGGCAAAAAGCATGCCGAATACACCGAAGGAGGGTATCCCCTTCCTTCCCATCGCCTCGACAAATGAGGTACTGACATACGCAACAAACAGCGTAAGTGCAATATACTTCGTTCTTGAGTTCGAAGATCCAAATGGCTGGATCGAGTACGAAGGAAAAACGTGGAGTCAGTTTGACTACACAGGGTTTGCCTGGCGAGCCGCAACTTCCGAGGTTTCTCTTGGAAAAACAGTTGAACAGTCTCTTCGAGACTGGCTAAACTACAATATCAACATCTTGAAATCGTTTAATCCGGCAAATCCGGGCGAAACGTATTTCAGAGTTGGAGTTGGTTGCGACGCAACTACCCCCGACGAGTACCCCACATACTATGGATCCACTGCCCTATTCCAGTCGTACAAAGTTTTTCGATTGGTAAAGAATGGGAGCGAATACGTAGTCCCTGAGGAAGCTTCGAAGGGTTCGCTTCAGTATTGGCCTTTCGCCTTTGAGCAAGTAGACATCATCGTTCCCGGTTTGGACTGGGCACGAGTCGAAACACCTGATGAGGTACTCGACACTCGGGATTATCCCGAAGTTACGTACAACTTCCGTGGAAGGTTGTTTAATGGGAGCTTTCAAAGTATTCTCAACTTCCCTTCCAGGTTTGTTGGAACAAAAACGAAGGGAAAAGTTACCCTTCATCACCTCAGCGGAGCTGAACAAGAGTTCGACCTTGCAACTGGTCGACCGGTAAACTTCAAACCTCTCTCCATCTCGATCAGACCTGGTCGAAAAGGAGAAGGTGAGAGTTTTGTCACCGTTGAAGGGACACCGACAGGAGAGATGGTTCATCTCCAAGGTTCCATAAACCTCACAACATGGGAGGATATCGCTCCTCCAATAAGCGACTTCACTGGAACAAGCACGTTCCGCGTTTCAAGCACCGGCCTTAACGGATTTTTCCGGGCCGTATTTCACAACACGCTAGAACTTCGACAAGGAAGTCCCTAGCACCGCGCATTACCCTAAAGAAGGAGATGCGCGGTTTTTTATTTCTCAAAAACCTAAACAAAAAAGAGCCCAAGGCTCTTTTTTGTTTAGGTTTTACATTAATTTAAGCCCTATCGAAGCTCTCGACTTATTAACTTTATCAAGATTGGTAATCGGTTGGTTTAATTGAGTTCCATACTTTTGTTCTTTACCTTCAGTAATAAGTACCCTGTCGGTTAAATGGGCTTTTTCTTCGGGACCAAAATCACAATATTTGAGACACTTTTTCTGTAAATCAAGATCAAAATCCTGATGCTGGATGAGAAGCCAAAAACTTTTTAACCCATCCTCTCCTAAAAATCTTTTCTTTGGATACCCGTATATCTCAATAAGTTTTCTTAAACGAAACTGATGAACAGCATCCACTGTATATACTAAATAATTGTAACTAGTTAGCTCGTCAGATTTTTTAATCTCCTCTTTCGCTCTAAACCGAACACTCTGATCAATTTTTGCCATTTCTTTAATTATTTTTGCGACATGGTCATTCATGGTAAGTATATAAACACACACCACGTCATATTGCAAAAAGAAAAACGAGAGTGTCCACTATCACTCTCGTTTATTTTTAGAGCACCAATTTGGCAATAGCCGCCCCAATTTCCATTTCAGTTTTTAACTGAACAAAATACCATTGACCACTAGGATTTATCTCTAAAAATATAAACCTGCCTTCGGGGGTTACCACCATATCAATACAGCCATACTGAAGTCCTATTTTTTTCATGAATGCTAATATTTTTGAACTTACACTATTGGGGATTGTTGTTGGTTCTAATTTAACATCATGATCGTTCAACTTTGGCTTCCTTCTCCAATCGATAGAAGTTTCAGAATCTAATTGAGAATGAATTTTAGCACAAAAAAGTTGTTGTCCTACAACGGTAACCCTTAATTCATATAACTTTGGAAGGCAAACCTGAAAAATAGATGGACACAACTTAATTGTATCTATTTGTTCCATTTGGTTCGACGTTACTTTATTCGTAAAAATAACATGATCAAGAATAGGACTTGGAAATAATATTTTAGTTATCATCTCCTTATCACATCTTTCATAGAACTCTTGGACTTCAACAGGGTCTGATGTTATGAGTGTTTCTGGTACTTCTAAACCAACCTCAGTAGCAACAGTTAACTGTAATATTTTGTTTTCAGCTCGTTGAGCATTCCACGGATCATTGACCCATTTTCGATTTTGCAATAAATACCAAAGACCTTTTCTAAGTTCAAGAAATTGACATGAAATGAATCGGGCGTGGTCTGAGGGTTGATACGATAATAATTGCCTCGGAAGTACTGGGTGTAAATAAAGAACTGCCGAAAAACTATCAGCGTCATATAAAACACCTTTAATACTCAAGGAGTAGCGAGGCTTACTACCCTGGACCCGAAACGTAAGATACTGATCACTGAGACATTTATCCTGTTCAAAAAGGATTATCTCTTCCCCAAAACTAATAACGCTTTCCTTTATGACTTGAAATGCTCTAAATTCTTGGTCGCTTGAACTGCCAATAGCAAGGATCATAATATACCTTTCCTTTTTATGAATAGCCCCACACACAAGTGCGGGGCATAATGACAACGAGCAAATCCTACGAATCGTCCGAACCGTCGACATTGTCGTACGTTCCGGTAGTTGTAGCTCCCGTGGCACCTTCATACTTCACCAAATTTTGAAGAATGAAAGGTATTTGACTTTGAACAATTGGTTCAACCAACACTGGTATTTTACTATTCATTGTTGTTCCTAGAAGGACCTAACATAATCGTTAGGTTAATTCCAAAATAATCATAGGTATTGACTAGACAAAAGTCAATAAACAAACAAAAAAGAGCCTTGGGCTCTTTTTTGTTTGTTTATTTTTACCTAGAACTCATCGAACGTTGTATTGATGGTTGCTGTCAGCTCAACCGGACCACACCAAGAAACAGGGCCCCCATCACCGTACGACACATACACTTCCTTCCTACCCGTTGTTTTATAGACGAATCGCTGCCAATTACACCAATAACTTCCACAAACATCATCATTCCCCGGACCAATAAACCCATCAAGGTCGTCCGTGCCCGACCATAGAAACTCGAGCCTGCTACCATCAAGTGCCCGATCAGGTGTTGTTGAAGCTATCCAGTAGACAGGTTTTCCGATCTGGATGGTTGTTAAAGGAGTACCACTGGCAAATCTATTGTCATAAGGAGCACAGGTCGGAGGAAGAACTGAGCCGAAAGCAAGCGGGACTTCAACCGTTTTAACCGTATTAGCCGTCTGCAAGTTATTTAAATCACGACATTCAATTGTAAATTTATAACACGGCGCACCGCCCGAATTTGGACACGAAGACGAAGCTATCATAGCACTATCAACCAAAGGTACTGATGTGTAATAAGACTGAGGGGTTGGATTTTCATACATTTGCTTTGACAACCTCCATCTGCGAGCAGGATCGATTGCATCATCCCCTGTACCAACTTTACCAATACAAAATTGAACATTTTTCCCTGTAAATTGAATTCTTACCTGTTCTCCAAGTTTTACCGGTTCAGTTACAACTTCAGTATATGTCGTCCCCGAAAGTGGCTTTCCTTTAATGGTGACGACTGGTGCACCAATACACCCCGTACCTGCCACATTGAGCATAAACCCAGGCTTACAAATATACTGACATTTTGGAGTACTACCACTTGGATTACTGCACACAGGAACTAAGCTCTTATTTGTATCAACCGTAAGACCGGTAAAATCACTTGGGCACTCTTGCATATTAGTTTCCGCACTCACGTTCCACCCTGATCCATTTTGACACTGAGGAACCAAACTATTGACTTGCAAAGTGAAACTCGCAACCTTTGAAACAGGTTCACCACCACCTGAAATATTTGGAACCAAGTTTGGAGTAATACATGTGATGGTTCGAGTTGTGTTGATTCCCCAATAGGTACTGGTAGCCGGACTTGATGTCCAATTATTTACTCCACACAACGCATTTGCTTCGTTGGTAAACGAATTGCTACCAGTACTTGGTGGAGTTGTATAGAGAGGATTACACGAACTATACAGTACCGTATTGCTGTAGTAACCAACTGGATCAGAATTACATGCCATAAAGTTTCCTCCGGTGGTGCCCGTTGTACACCCCGCATCATCATGATAGGTCACACACTGACCACTCGTAATTGGAACCAATGTACCACCACTACTTACTCCACCAACAGAAACTGTATACGAGCCGTACGGAATTGTTGTTAATGAACCCAAAGAAAGACTAGAGCTTGTTGTTGTTGGATTTAATGCTGCAGGAGTCAACGTCTTTGCGCCAAATTGTGAGTTCTTTACATCAGACAATGCTGGACTTGGACCCTGAACGGCATTAACTGAAAGATTAGCAACACATCCTGGTGGAACAATTGCATTAACTGTATTCGTTGCCGTTCCTCCTTGAGCAATCGTCACCAAAGGCCTTTGAACAGAAAGTGTAAAATCACAATTTGATAAAGCTGACGCACCCCCAAATTCAATCCATCCAACCACTGCACCACCCCAGGCATACCCACTCAAACTATCTCCTACGTTGTCATACGTAACACCGTTTCCCGGCGAAATATGGTTGGTGCCCGAAAGTTCAATCCACCCTTCCCAGCCATCAGTTCGTCCCATACCAGCAAGCGCACGCGCCCATCCTGTTACTTGTCCTGTCACACTATTGATAGTTGGTGGTGTACACGCACTACCCAAAGAAACCGAACCGGGACAATTAGAAAGATCGATGATTGAATTTCCATCAGTTTGATTTGAAGGAAAATAAATCCAGCCAATATGACCGCCCCAGGCATAACCCCGCAAACTTGCTCCGTTCAAACTCAAACCATAGTTTGATGTACCACACTCAGAAAGATTGGCACAATTCAAGCTAATCCACCCGGTTGTACCCGACCAACCCCACCCTGTCATGCTACCCGTTAAACTTTTAACATTGAATGTTGCGGTAACATTTTTTATTCCAGTCATGACAACATTACAACTATTGCCCGAAAAAGCGGTACAACCTGTCCATACCACCTGATACCCAGCAGCCGGAGCCGCGGTAAGAATCACTGTCGCATCTTCTGCAAAATTTCGCGTACACGTTGAACCACACGTCAGCCCCGAAGGAGAACTCGTAACAGAACTAACACTCGCACCTGGCCCAGCCTTAGCGACAGTAAGTGCGTACGATGTAACTGGTCCAAACGTAGCAACAACTGACTTCGCCGCACTCATGGTTACATTACACGTATTACCACTGGAACTCGTGCAACCTGTCCACACTGTCACATATCCTGCAGCAGGTGTCGCAGTCAAAACAACATTTTGATCTTTAATAAAATTTGCGGTCTGACTTGTACAACCAATCGGACAATTAACACCTGTTGGGCTACTTGTCACCAGACTTGTTGAAGCGACTGTACCGACTTTTGTGAGTGTTAAAATATTTCCAAATTCAGCATTCACAGAAACATCGGAAGTTGGAGTAAACGTACACGTTACTATCGAAATTCCATCACAACTCCAAGCGGGTCCCGAAGGAGATGTTGTCCAACGACGAAACCACTGCCCGATTCCAGGAACAGCTTTTAAGGTAACAGGGGCAAGAGGCGTGAAACCGCTTACACAATAATCAAAACCGTTACCACATTTTATTTTATCTTGCGGAGCATCCTCAACATGACTTGCGGCAGTCGTAACACTTGGAACACTCGTCTGACTCAAACTATTGTTAGTTACAGTAACATTCTTTAAAAGACTGAAACCGGCAGTGGTCGTTGCATTTGCATTCACATTTATTGTACAAGTGCCTGTTCCAGAACATCCTCCTCCACTCCAGCCTGAAAAATAATACCCAATACCCGGCACCGCAGTCAGCGTCACGCTCGTCCCTGAAACATACGGCTCTGAACAATTAGCCACATTATTGAAATAACCTATACAATTTATACCTATCGGAGAACTGACAACTGTACTTGCAAGCGAACCAGAGCCCCCCTTAGTAACAGCAAGAACAAATTGGGCGTTAAAATTCGCACTCACCGTTATATTCCCATTGATATTGACCGTACACGTTCCTGTT
>CAZNMD010000006.1:14296-17230 GCA_964574355.1 uncultured Candidatus Saccharibacteria bacterium | reverse complement strand
TGGTGATACTACTTCCTCCGTATGTGCCTCCACGAACAGCAGTGACGGTGTAGTACGTAGTAGCAGTATCAAAATTCGCCGTAACCGTCACACCGCTGTTAACCACGAGAACACAATTACCTGTTCCAGAACATCCTCCTCCACTCCAGCCGGTAAAGGTATATCCAGAACCGGCGGTCGCTGAAAGGACAGTAATGCCTCCGGATATATATTGTTCAAAACAATCTGCTCCACAGTTAATACCTGAATCTGAACTAACAATTGTACCCGTACTTGCTCCTGCTCCAGTTTTGGCAGCGGTGACGGTGTAGTAAACAGCGGAAGCCGCAAAATTTGCGGTTATTCCGTAAGGAATACTTATATTGAAAATATTACAAATATTTCCACTTGGCGATGGACAATTTGTCCAGTTAGAAAACGTATACCCAGATGCAGGATTTGCTGTTAGAGAAACGTTGGTTCCAGCGGCATACGGATAATCACAAACAGTTCCACCCCCTCCACAACTCATGCCGGGAGGAGAGCTGGTAATAGAACTTGCCCCATAACTTCCACCCAAACTCGCAAACACCGTATGAAGAGGCTTAAAACTTGCCGAAACATTTGTATTATCAACGTTTATTGAGAAAGAACACGTTGCAGAAGTAGAGTTTGAACAAGGAGAAGGTGTCGAAGCAGACCATTTATCAAAAACATACCCTGACGCAGCCGTTGCCGTTAGGGTTACAGAGGAATTTTCTGTATATCCAGCAGAACATACAGATCCACCATTTCCACAGTTTAAAGAAGGGCTACCGGCCGGCGACGTCGTTATTTTACCGGTCGAAGCACCGCTCGATACCGAAGCGTGCATCATGTATGAGGCAGCATGAACAACAAAAGCACCAGAAAAAACCGAGGTTATCAAAAAAAGGAACGTGCTTAAAAAAAGCAAAAAGGCTTTCCTTTTACTTTTGAGAAAGCTTTTTTTTGCTGCCGCCATTCCCACAATTTTTTGTTCCATAATTTAATTCTATTTTCGGCCAAACAAAATCTTTGAAGCGCCTAAAACCATCGACTTACTTTTCATAAACCGATGTTTTACGCAATATCTCTCTCTAGTGTACAACCTGATTGACTCTATCTACAACAAAAACCTGTGCACTAGTGTGTGGAAAAACTCTCATATTTTTTATAAACAGGTCTCTCGGCTACCATAATTGACAAAATGACAATGTGTGCGATATAATCTAATCCGAAAGTTCGCTCATGGGAGCGGGCTCTTTTTATAGAAAAATGTATCTTGACCTAACTATTACTTACACATTCAAAAAATATTTAACAATTTAAAAATCAATTCATGATAGACCTAAAAGTATTAAATGCCGTCCTTGATCAGATGGAAGAAGAGCGCGGTGTACCAAAAGCCAAGCTTCTTGAAGCAATTGAAGCTGCCCTTGCTACCGCATATAAAAAGGAATACGGAAAAAAAGGCCAGATTGTTCGGGCTCGATTTGATGTTGCAAGTGGAACAACTGAATTTTTCCAGGTAAAAATTGTTGTTGATGAAACACGAGTCATCCCAGAAACAGCCGAAGAGGCCCGCGAAGCAGCCGAGGCCGAAGAAAAAACTGTTGACGCTTCAAAAATTGACACACGCGTCCACTTTAACCCTGAACATCACATCATGATTGATGACGCGAGACGTATCAAAAAAGGAGTTACTCTCGACGATGAAATTGTTTTTCCTCTTGAATTGAAAGATGATTTTGGCCGTATTGCAGCTCAAACGGCAAAACAGGTCATCATTCAAAAAATTCGTGAGGCTGAAAAATCAGCCGTATTTGCTGAATTTGGCGAACGAGAAGGAGAGATTGTAACAGGAACAATTCAACGCACCGAACGCGGCGCCCTCTTTGTCGACCTTGGAAGAACAGTGGCTATTTTGCCTTACGAAGAACAAATTCCTGGCGAACGTTACAAACAAGGCGAACGTATTCGGGCATATTTGTATCGTGTTGAAGAAACTCCAAAGGGCGTTTTTCTTCGTCTCTCACGTTCACACCCTCGATTCCTCGAAAAACTCTTTTCAATTGAATCACCTGAAATTGCCTCCGGAGTCGTTCAAATCAAAGCTATCGCCCGAGAACCCGGCTCTCGATCAAAAATTGCAGTTGCCTCAACCGATTCACACATTGATCCTATCGGCTCAATGGTTGGCCAGCGAGGTGTTCGTGTAGGCACTGTTATGAGCGAGCTTGGAGGTGAGAAAATCGACATTATAGAATGGTCGGCAGATGCAAAACAATTTATTGAGGACTCTCTTTCTCCTGCAAAAATCATCTCCGTTGAATTAAACCAAGACCTAAACACCGCAACAGTTACTGTTTCTGAGGATCAACAGTCATTAGCCATTGGTAAGGGTGGGCAAAATGTTCGTCTTGCAGCAAAATTAACAGGCTGGAGAATTGACATTGTTCCTGTTGGCGGGAAAATTGAATCTCCAAAAGCAACGGAAAAAGACGAATCTTCACCGAAGGATAAAGGCTCTAAAACTTCTCCAACAGAAGAAATACCTAGTAAGGAATAAAACTCCACTATTATTTGTTAAAGTTCAACCCCATGAATTTGTGGCACGAAATCTCTTCTGGAACAAAAAATGAAATGACCGTTATTGTCGAAATCAATAAAGGTTCAAAAAATAAATACGAAGTCGACAAAGAAACGGGTCTCATTGCCCTTGATCGAGTATTACACACATCACAAGACTTCCCTTTTGATTATGGTTTTATTCCTCAGACACTCTGGGACGACAACGATCCTATAGACGTCATCCTCCTCACAACATACCCTCTCATGCCGGGAATACTTGTAAAAGCACGGCCTGTCGCCATTATGAATATGATTGATTCTGGCGATGCAGACGACAAAATTATCGCTGTTCCTGCCGGAGAC
>CAZNMD010000006.1:0-14286 GCA_964574355.1 uncultured Candidatus Saccharibacteria bacterium | reverse complement strand
ACCCTCGCTGGAGTAATGTGTCCGAAATGGAAGATATCAACCCACACACACTTAAAGAAATAGAACATTTTTACCTTACATACAAAAAACTACAAAACAAAGAAGTGAAAATCAACGGTTTTGCTTCAAAAAAAGAAGCTGAAAAAGCTTTTGAACGAGGAAAAACTCTCTATCAAGAAAAATTCGACAAAAAACCGAAAAAATAAACCTTAGTACTAACGAAAACACCGCTCATACACAACAGGGCGGTGTTTTCGTTTTTAGTAAATGTTATACTTTACCGTAACGCCGCAAAGAGCGGACACTATTAATTTATTATTGTTATTTTCATAGATCATAATGTCTCCATTAAAAAATATTGTACTATTCGGCATCGTATTCACCCTTGTTCTTGGTAGCAGTATAGTTGCTTATGCGGAAGAAATACCGCAAGCGCCAGGACCAACAGATTCTTCTGGTCCACAAAGTGACCCAGGAGTAGGTTCCGTACCTACCCCAAAACCTCGCATCTTACCTGCACCGGGCCCTAAAACATATCCAAATGAAACACGGGGTGAAATAGCTTCTTCAGGAGTACGGAGACTTGACGATAAAAAAGCAGCTCGTCCTGGCGAAGTACAGGTCCTTAAAAAAGAAATACAGGGAATTAAAGACGATCGACGTGAAGCTGTTGTCGGCGAAAAGAAAGCTATACGAGAAGACGTACGAACAATCCGTGACGATGTAAAAAACGGCTCAACAACAAGAGAAGATGGTCGTGATGAAGCAAGGAAGAGACTTGAGGATGGCCGAACCGCTATTTCTGCTGAACGAGAAAAAGCTCGTGGCGAAATTGAGCTGAAACGAGAAGAAATGAAAACTACCGCCGAGCGGGTTCGTGCAGAACATTTTGCAAAAATCGGAGAAATGTATGTGAAACGCTACCTTGCAGCCTATGACCGACTCATCAATATCAAAGATCGAGTTATTGCCCACATTGAAAAAGTAGAAGAAAAAGGCCAGAACGCAAGTGCGGCAAAAACAGAGCTTGATAAAGCCACACCGCTCCTTGCAAAAGCCTTAACCTCAATCGATGAACTTAAAACGGCGCTGACCGCAGTGGCTAATAATCCTTCTGACACTACCCTTAAGACAGCCTCTCAAGAAAAAGCCGAAGCAGCAAAGACAGCCTTAAAAGAGGCTCACGCAGCACTCATTAACGTTATCGAAATGCTAAAACCTGCAAAACCAGCAGGAACAGCCACTTCATCAGCAAAAACTATTTAATAAATTACTTAACATCACCACATGGATCCGCAAACAAACCCTATTATTCCAGGAAACACCCAGACCCCTCCTCCGATGCCGGCAAACAAAGAAACTCCTCGAATAGAACCTGAAACCATCTCACTTCCTCCAAGCGAATCAAAATCATCAGGCCCAATCATTGGTATCATTGTTGTTATTCTTCTTTTAGTTGGAGGAGCGCTCTACGTATGGAAAACAAAACTTGCTGATCAATTCATACCGACCCCATTACCAACAACAGACGCAGCAACCTCAGCCTTTGAAACAGTCGGCACATCAACTGAACCGAGTGATATTGAAACCGATCTTATTAATACTGATCTTGACGACTTAGACCTTGATCTTGGTGCACTTCTCATCGAATCAACTCGCTAGTCGTATTCAAAAAAACCGCCGCCTCTTATTTTAAAAACAAGAGGCGGCGGTTTTGCGTATTTACCTAATCTTTGTATACTGTGGCTCACTAATATAATTGATTCACATTGAAATGGGAACTGACTCATCAAAGCCATCACCGGAAAAGAAGTATAAAGTGGACGTTCTGAAAAAACCAGGTTCGCTTGTTTTTATCTCAGGCTCAATTTCGCCAGAAATAATTGCCGACCATAAAACTGCCGCACTAAAACAAATTAGTGCCGACATTGAACTGCCAGGTTTCAGGAAAGGTCATGTGCCGGGAAATATCATTGAACAAAAAATTGGCGAGATTGGGATTTTGGAAGAGGCGGCAGGAATTGTTCTTGAAGAAATTGTTCCTGAAATTTTAATACAAGAATCAATTCAAATTATCACTCGTCCTTCTATCCGAATTACAAAACTTGTTCCCGGACATCCGGTCGAATACAGTATCACCGTCCCTGTTATGCCTGAAGTAAAACTTCCTGATTTTAAAAAGATTGCAAAAAAATATAAACCAGCAACACACTCCAACGAAGTAACCGAAAAGGAAGTCGCTGAAGCACTTTTAAATGTTCGTAAAACAGTTACTGAGTGGAAACGAAGAAAAGCCGGCGATCAGGAAAAGGTTCACACGCACACCCATGATGGTCACGTACACAAACCAGGAGAGGTGCATGACCATGAACATGTTGAAGAAAAAAAATCTCCAAAAAAAGAAACAGAAGTTGAACCTCCAACCCTTACCGACGACGACGTAAAAATGATTGGCGAGTATAAAGACGTTGCCGATTTTACGGAAAAATTAAAACAATCACTTATTACAGAAAAAGAAAAGAAAGCAAAAGATAAAAGACGAGGAGAAATTGCAGAAGGACTTATTGCCGAGACAAACATTGATATTCCCGATGTCATGATCGAAGACGAGCAACATGTCATGCTTGAGCGGTTCAAACACGACATCGAAGACATGGGAATGAAATTTGATCAGTACATAAAAGAAATAAAAAAAACTGAAGAAGATCTGAAAAAAGAATGGTTGCCTGACGCAAAAAAACGAGTGACCCTTGAGTTAGTTCTCTCAAAAATTGCTCGAGACGAAAAGTTAGAAGTAAATACAAAAGAACTCGAAGAAGAAGTTAAGCACTATCTTCAGATGATGCCCGGAACTGATGAGACTCGAGTGCGCGAACATATTCGTCACCTCATGCTCAAAGAAGAAGTATTTAAAATGTTAGAAAAATAAAGTGTCCAAAAAATAAAAACACGCACCTAAGTGCGTGTTTTTATTTGCATACCCTTACAGTAATAAAAGTGATGTGACCGCTACCGCCGCAGTCTCTGCTCGAAGAGTTCTCTCTCCAAAAGAATAGACTGGAATTTTTTTCTCCTTAAAAAGAAGACGTTCTTCATCACTCCATCCACCTTCTGGACCAATCAAAATTCCAAGACCTTTTCCTTTATATTTTTCTTGCACCTCTTTTAGCTTAAAAATCTCACCGCTTCCATCAAACACAATGAGTGGTAGTTGAGAAGAGACGAGTAACTCCTGAAGTGTTTGCGGTTCATTAATGTGAGGTACACAAGAACGCCCACACTGTTCAGTAGCTTCTTTAGCAATTATTTTTAATCGCTCTTGATTTAATCCTTTCTTCTCAGCATGTTTCGAAATAAGCGGAGAAAAAGAAAATACACCAAGTTCCGTACCTTTTTCAACAACCCATTCCAGCTTATCTTTTTTTATCAAAGACGGCATGAGTGTAACCAAAATAAGAGCCTCGTCTTTTCCCTTCAAAACCTGTGTAACCCTTATTCTTGCCTCTTTTTTTGTTATGGAAAGAATCGTGGAACAAAACACAAAACCAGTATCATTAATAAGTTTAATCTCATCTCCACTGCCTAACCGAAATACCCTTACTACCTGATGAAGCATTTGAGTATCTGTCAGGGTAGCTTCGGCTCCTTCGGTAAGATTTTTATCTTCAACAAAAAAAGTATGTAGTCGTGACATATGTTTATGAAACCATCCTAACGGTGAAACACAAAAAAGAAAAGTTTTTTCTTTCAGTGGCCAACCTACCGAGCGTTTGTTATACTCCCCTCGTCACGAAACGTGTATCATATAAACATAACAATCAATCATAATAATCATGTCCATCTTAATTCCAACCGTCATTGAAAAATCACAATTCGGCGAACGAGCCTACGACATCTATTCACGCCTTTTGAAAGAAAATATTATTTTCCTCGGCGGAGCTATTGACGATACCGTTGCAAACCTCGTTATTGCCCAACTTTTATTTTTACAATCTGAAGATCCGAAGAAAGATATTTCTCTTTACATCAATTCACCGGGAGGTTCAATCTCTGCCGGCCTTGCGATCGTTGATACCATGAACCACATTAAAAATAATGTTTCGACAGTTTGTGTTGGTATCGCCGCTTCAATGGGTGCTGTCATTTTAGTTTCTGGAGAAAAAGGAAAACGATTTATTCTTCCAAACGCTGAAGTTATGATTCATCAGCCGTGGGGTGGTATGGAAGGACAAGCAACCGACATTGAAATTTCTGCAAAACACATTTTGCGGCTCCGTGAAGTAACGAGTAAAATTCTTTCCCAAAAAACCGGCCAACCGATCGCAAAGATTGAGAAGGATGTTGAACGTGATTTCTTCATGACAGCAGATGAAGCAAAGAAGTACGGCATCGTTGATGAAATTTTGAAATAGCCCCATTTCCTGTATTCATTTCAGACTAAAGGAACCCGACGTAGGCCAAAAGTAGACAAACGTAAACCATTCTTGTACGATGGCGTTGTTAGTCATTATATTTTTAGGACGGAGGAACCGACGATTACCCAACCCTCCCCTACCCGACACAACACTCTTTATGAAAATGGTTTACGGACTCAAAAACTCGTTTCGAGAACTTCAAACCTCTTTCTAAAAACCGGTTGGCATCGGCGGGACTCCGCACGTAATTTATGTCAATAAAATTAGCACTGGCACTTGCCGGCGCTGCCGCACTCTTGGGTGCTGCCCTTGGATACTACATCCGATGGCTCATCTCGCTTTCCAAAAAAGGCTCCATGGAGCTTGAGGTCAAGCAAATGCTTTTAGAAGCAAAAGAGGAAGCGAAGCGTCTCGTTGAAAAAGGAAAAGAAGAAGCAGAAAGTGAACAAAAAAGAATTCGCGGGGAACAGAAGGAGAAAGAAAGTGAACTTAAAAAAACAGAAGACCGTCTTGTAAAAAAAGAAGAACTGTTAGACAAGCGGCAGGTAGATATCGACCAAGAAGTTGAAGATCTAAAAGGTAAAGCGGTTGAAATAAAAAAAATCAAAGAACGTGTCGACAAGATGGAAGTTGAGAAAGTAAGTGAGATTGAAAAAATCGCACGTCTCAGTGTAGAAGAAGCAAAAAATGAACTCTTAAAGGAAGCGGAAAAAAAATACGAAGAAGATATTTTGGTTCGCCTCAACAAACTTGAAAGCGCCAATACCGAAAAACTTGATAAACGCGCTCAAGAAATTATCACCACCGCAATTCAACGTTACGGAAATTCTGTAGCAGCTGACGTACTTTCAACGGCTGTTACAATTCCAAACGACGAATTAAAAGGAAAAATTATTGGAAAAGAAGGCCGAAACATTAAAGCCTTCGAACGAGCAACCGGCGTAGAAGTTATTGTTGATGATACTCCGGGATCAATTATCATCTCTTCCTTTGATCCAATTCGCCGACAAGTTGCCAGAGTCGCTCTTGAAAACTTGGTACTCGACGGCCGTATTCAACCCGCAAAAATAGAAAAGATTGTTGAAAAAGCCCAAGAAGAGATTGGAAAAATCATCAAGGAAAAAGGTCAACAGGCCGCTTTTGAAATCGGGGCTTTCAACCTTGACCCTCGAGTTCTTTCAATTCTTGGACGCCTTCACTTCCGAACCAGTTACGGCCAAAATGTTTTGCAGCACAGTGTAGAAATGGCCCATATTGCAGGAATGATTGCTGATGAATTGGGAGCAAACGTTATGGTAGCCAAAATTGGAGCCCTTGTTCACGACATCGGAAAAGCAGTTGATCATGAAGTTCAGGGGACACATGTTGAGATTGGCCGACGTATTCTTCAAAAATTCGGAGTATCAGAAGACATCGTTAAAGCGATGCAGGCTCACCACGAAGAATACCCCTATGAAACAGTTGAGTCGGTCATTGTACAGGTAGCCGACGCCATCTCCGGCAGTCGCCCTGGTGCTCGACGCGATTCAGTCGAAAACTATCTAAAACGTTTGGCAGACCTTGAAGCAATTGCCACATCTTTCTCTGGAATCGAGAAAGCATACGCCATTCAAGCAGGCCGCGAAATTCGCATCTTTGTAAGACCAGAAGAAGTCTCTGATCTCGCGGCAAAAGAAATGGCTCGTAATATTGCCCTTAAAATCGAAGCTGAGCTTAAATACCCAGGAGAAATACGAGTTGCTGTTATCCGAGAATCTCGAGTAATAGAA
Source organism: uncultured Candidatus Saccharibacteria bacterium (assembly GCA_964574355.1). Taxonomy (GTDB): domain Bacteria; phylum Patescibacteriota; class Minisyncoccia; order Phycocordibacterales; family DSPV01; genus CAZNMD01. Next base: position 8,102 of record CAZNMD010000006.1, on the reverse strand, counting down.
TACGCACGGTAAAGCAAAAAGCTTCCGGCTAAAAAATACCCCTCTTGTGAGGGGTATTTTAGTCTTTTGGCGGGCGGCGCCGACAAAAAGATTTGATCAATTCAGACACTAAACAATACAGAATGGGACACATAAGAGAGATGAGGGGGTAAAAATAGAACTTCACAAACAAGGAACGCTTTTCCAAGTGTAAAAATGGAAAAAACCGAGAAACAACAGGAAAAGTGACAAAAAGAACAGCCCACAAAAGAAAAGCGAGTAAGAACCACTGGGTCAAAAGATCACTTAACGTTACCTGTCTAGATGCCGTTTTTGGCCACATACTTCGAAATTGGCGTACTCTTCGAATGAAAAATTGATTTTTTTTCATTTTCTATACAAATTAGAACACGGATTATATTTTTTGTTAATAAAAAAGTACTTTTTCATCAAAAAATTGACACAAAGCAATATCCACATTCTTATCACGGCCTTATTGCGCGAAAAAATGGGAAGGCTATAATTAGCCCATCGGATTTCTTCGATGGAGAACAGGAGGAAACCGGGAGATAGTTACCAATTTTAACGTCGCAATAAAGATGAATAAGCAAGCAATCATCGATGCGGTTCACGCCGTCTTAGGTGGAACCAAGGTTCAAGCAGAACAAGCGGTCGAAACTTTCATTAACTCGATCGTTGACTCTATGAAGAAAGGCGACGAGGTCTCAATCGCCGGTCTCGGAATATTTTCAGTCAAGAACCGCGCCTCTCGCCAAGCACGCAACCCGCGCACAGGTGAGACCTTAACGGTTCCTGCAATGAAAGTCCCTAAATTCCGAGCAGCAAAAGCCCTCAAAGAAGCAGTGAAATAACCTCTGTTAATTCACTTCAACACAAAAACCGCCGTAGCTGGCGGTTTTTGTTATATATCTATGTTATATATACGTGTGCGGGATACCGGAATCGAACCGGTGCCAAGAGTTTGGAAAACTCCCATTCTACCATTAAACTAATCCCGCTTTACGCTTAAAAAGAACTCTCGTATGGTACAGAATAAAAACCCCCGCTGCAAGGCGAGAGTTTTTATTGGACTACATCGTGTCCGGTGTTGCAATCTCTGCGGTATCGGTTTCTTCTTCCCCGTCCTTACCCGGCACTACAACATCATCTTCTTGGTCCATTTTCAAAAACAATTAATTAACAATTACTTTGGTGCATACGTGCACCGTGCCGAAATTATATACCAATACTCAAACGAGACGCAATCATTTTTTACACCGATACTCACAAAAACAAATATCGAGGTAAAATAAACTACCATGAAAAGAGTTTTTGCTATATACACCCTTTTTTGTATAACCTTGGTGATCATTGTTATACAAACGCACATCGTCACCAAACCAACATTTCAAAACGAAACCTCCACTGAACCTGTAAAGAAGCCAGCTAAAATACTCTTCACTTCATCTGTTGATATACACATCTCAAACTCCCCTCTTTTAAATACACCGACAACCTCAACATCTGAAACAAAAACAATACTTACTCAAAAAAACACCTCAAAACCAACAACAACTACCGAAATCGTAAAAACAGAGAACGTATCACCCATCCCAGAGCAAACAAAAACAAACCCTATTCTCTCGGGAAGAAGTAATAGCCTTGTTCGAAAGGCGATCGTAAATATCCTTTGTAGTGCAAAAAATCAAACACTTAATTCACTTTCTGGATCCGGTGTCATTATTGACCCTCGCGGCATTATCTTAACCAATGCTCATCTTGCTCAATATTTTCTTCTCACTGATTATTCAGCAGAAAATCCTATAACCTGCGTGATTCGAACCGGCTCACCCGCATACCCTCGATACAAAGCTGAGCTCGTATACATATCACCTTCATGGATAGTAAAAAACGCATCAATGCTTATTTCGAGTAACCCGACAGGAACAGGAGAACAAGATTACGCCTTTTTGCGCATCACTGAAGCTATAGATAAAAGCCCCCTTCCCCAATTTGATTTTCTTGTATTAGAGACAATTGAACCCACTGTCAATCAACCAGTCGTCCTTGCTGGCTACCCCGCAAGCTTCCTTGGATCTATTGCAATTGAACGCAACCTATACTTACTTTCAGCTCTTTCGCATGTATTTGATATCTTTACATTCGGACAAGAAAATACACCTGATCTTATTTCTGTTGGAAGCAGTGTTTTGGCACAACAAGGAGCCTCCGGCGGAGCGGTGGCGTCAAATAACGGAACCCTCCTTGGAATTGTTGTAACGACAACCGAAGCAACATCAACAGCAACACGCGACTTACGAGCAATCACGGTAAACCACATCGATAGATCCTTCAAAAAAGAAACTGGTTCAACCATTGAAAAACTTCTTGATGGAGACATAGCGGCAACAGCAAAAAATTTTGAAAAAAATGTCGCCCCTCTCCTTAAAGAGCAACTACTCTCTGTTCTAAAAAACCCTTAACTACTCATTCACACTTTTTGCCACAGTTAAAAGTGTCTCAAAGTTATCCTCAGGAACTGATCGTTTTCGACGCTCAGCACCACATCGTTCACACACATGAACAATAACCCACCATCCGGAATCTTGAAGAACTCCGGATGGACGCATCAATCCCTGGCATTTTTCGGCCCGATCGCCAGGATTAATATCAACATGCTTTGAAAAGAGGCACCGGGGACAATGGTTTGTAAAACCATTTCCTACCACGGAAAAACCGCACTGTTCGCAGGTAAAATTTTCTACTTTTTTTATAAAACGTTTACTCTCCATACGAAAACCACACAAAACGATATTCGTCGATAATGCACTATTAGTCAAGCGGCTCTCAAAAACCCGCGAGAATATGTAATGAGTTCGTCAGACACAAGACCAACGATCGCCTGCTGAACTCGTTCTTTATCAAAACGAGCTTCTAGTGCGGCCTTTTCTACCCTACCCTCACGTATTACCTCTTTAAGAAGAAAACCACGAACTTCTCGAACTGAACCTTTAAACGGCTTTTGTTTTATATAGGAAGCACTCTTTTTTGTGTACTTACCATCCACGCTTTTTAAAAATGATCCATAATCCATTAATGCTGAATACCAAGCCTTTGGATTTTTTTGATCAAGTGTTTTTAAAACCAACTGCCGAAGCTCACTATCAAAAACTTTTTTTCGATTTGAAAAAAAGTGACGAATAAAAACAGTTCGAATATTCGTTTCTATAAAAACCACAGGTTGATTAAACGCATACGCGCAAATAGCTCCTGCAGTATCGATTCCAATCCCTGGCAACGTATCAAGTATTTGTGGGTCAGCAGGAACAACACCTTTATACCTATCAAGGATCATGCGCGCACTCTGCCATATATATTTTGCTCGCCGATTATATCCAAGCCCTTGCCAACATTCTAAAACCTGCTCGAGACGAGCATTCGCAAGAATTGTAAGCGTGGGAAATTTTTTTAAAAAAATTTGATATTTTTCAACAACACGAGAAACTTGTGTCTGTTGCAACATCATTTCTGAAACAAGAATGTGATACGGATTATTTGTTCTTCTCCAAAGAAGATCGCGTCCGTGTTTTTCATAATAGTCCCACACCGTATCGGAAAAACGCTTTAGATCTATTTCTTTTTGATCATTCTTTTTAGAACTCAGCATTATCTTAGAAACGGATTATAGCCACTCTCTTTTAAGTTTTTCAGAGACAAAAAAAGAGGTTCAGGCAAATTATCCCAACGTCGCCACTCAAATCGCTCCCATTTGTCTGGTTCAGTTATCTTTGGTTCCTGTCCATCGTTGGGCATTTCTGCGAGCAGAAAAAAGGTTATGTAATGTTTTCCCTCTTTTTCATATAGATCTTCAGTATAAGGACCATGTCTAAGAGATTTAATCAAAACCCCGGTCTCTTCCAGTACTTCCCTTTTAGCACAATCAATCAGAGATTCCCCAAACTCAAGATGTCCTCCGAAAAGTGACCACGTCCCACTTCCGTGTGAACTTTTACGAAGCCCCATCAATATTTCTCTTCCGCGAACCAAAAAAACACCTGTCCCAATAAGGGGTCTTTTTATTTTTTGCTCCTCAACCACCTTCTTCCCTTTCATTTTGTCGGGCTGCGGGGAATCGAACCCCGGCCTCATGCTCCCAAAGCACGCATACTACCTCTATACTACAGCCCGAAAACGTACCCTTTATCTTATCGTATTTTCTTTGAAACTTCTAAAATCACGTTTCGTGAGTGTATCACGAGTACATACAATCACAAGAGCTCATTTACAAAAGAAACTTTCGCTCTTTTTTTAACTGGATCAATCAATACCCCACAAACAGAAAATAACCAATCCTTATCTCCCTGCTCTGTCTCTAGAAGATATGTTTGTACTACCTTGCGAAGCTTTTTTATTTTCTGAGGAGTAACACGTTCTTCTGGTCTATTAAACTGTAAAACCTTATCCCATTCACCCTCTAGGGCTTCAATCGCCTTAACTTCAACAAAAACAAGTTTAGAACTTGTTTTTACAATAATGTCAATTTCACCCCAAGGGCGCCGATAGTTACGTTCTACCAACGTAAACCCTTTGGATAGTAGGTACTTCAAGGCAATATCTTCGCCAATTACCCCTGTTTTCATAAAATAAGCAAAATCCTTACTGTTTCATGTGTAACACACTGCTTTATTTAAGGCCATATTTTAACCTTTACGGACATACTTTTATGTCCTTTATCCCCACAATCCCCACAGTTATCCACAACTGTAAACTAGAAACCTATATTTAGGGCCGTATTTTGTATATAGACCTTTAAAAACAAGATGACACTCCTTCAAAATTGAAAAACCTGTCTTATTACGTACTGTGCGGGTAGGGAGAATCGAACTCCCGTCTCGTCCTTGGCAAGGACGCATTCTACCACTAAACCATACCCGCCTCGATAATCGAACTTAGATAAAAAAGAAGTAACAGTAACCATGTTAGCATTTTGGTTTCAATACATCAAAGGGAAAAGATTAATTCCATATTGTTGAAATATATTGTAGAATCATTGGTACGCTTCCGTGGTGAAATGGATATCACAACGGTCTTCGGAACCGTTATTGCAGGTTCGAGTCCTGCCGGGAGCACATTGTATGGCCACTCTTGAGCTAACCAACATACCAAAAGAGGCCGCAGATGTATGTGAAACCTTAAAAAATAAGGGTTTTTTAGCGTTTCTTGTTGGCGGATGCGTTCGAGACCTTCTTATGGGAAAAAAACCTAAAGATTGGGACGTAACAACCAATGCCCTTCCCGAAGAAATCATAAAATTATTTCCGCACACCCACTATGAAAACTCCTTCGGAACAGTAGGTGTTGTATTTGAACAACCTAGCGAAGAAAGTGTTCGAGTTATAGAAATCACTCCTTTTCGAGTGGAATCAGCTTATAGTGATTTTCGACGCCCAGACACTATTTCTTTTGCTAAGACCCTCGAAGAAGATCTGCAAAGACGTGATTTTACAATAAACGCCTTAGCTTTAAACATTGTAGATTTCAAGAACAACACTTATAAAGGACAGATAACTGACCTTTATGGAGGTATAAAAGACTTCTCTAAGAAAACCTTAAAAACCGTTGGTTCTGCAAAGGACAGATTCAACGAAGACGGGTTACGCATCTTAAGAGCTGTCAGATTCGCCACAGAGCTCAATTTCACCATAGATAACGACACAGAACGGGCTATTATTGAGAACAGTGCGATTTTAAAACATATTTCTAGTGAGCGAATCAGGACAGAACTTGAAAAGATAGTTCTGTCCGAGAATCCAATGGGAGGGTTTTTGTTGTTAAAAAAGCTTTCATTACTGTCGTATGTTATTCCAGAGCTTGAAGACTCTATTGGAATTGAACAAAATCAAGCTCATTCTTATGATGTTTGGGAGCACTTACTAAGAGCCTTACAGCACGCAGCAAAAAAAGGTCTCCGACTAGAAGTACGCCTCGCGGCCTTATTACATGATATAGGCAAGCCTATAACACGACGAAAGGGTGAAAACGGAGAGTGGACATTCTACGGACATGAAGTAGTTGGTGCAAAAATGGCAAAAATCATACTATCTCGCCTAAAGTTTCCCGTGAAACAAACTGAAACTATCGTAAAACTAGTTAGGTGGCATATGTTTTTCTCTGATACAGAGAAGATAACCCTTTCCGCTGTCCGAAGAATTATCACTAAAGTAGGAAAGGAAAACATTTGGGATCTTATGGACCTAAGGGCCTGTGACCGCATAGGAACCGGTAGGCCGAAAGAAAACCCCTACAGACTAAGGAAATACCAATCAATGATAGAAGAAGCCTTGAGAGACCCTATATCCGTTGGAATGCTCGAGATAGATGGTAATTCACTCATAGAAGAACTGCACCTGGTACCTGGCCCAAAAATTGGCCACATTCTTCACGCGCTTCTTAATGAGGTTCTTGATGATCCCTTAAAAAACAAAAAAGAGTTACTTCTAAAAAAGGCCGCGGAACTCTCAGTCCTAAAAGACGAAGAACTAAAAAAACTTGGGGATTTGGGTAAAGAAAAAAAAGAAGATGAGGAAAGTGAAGCTCTTGGCGAGATACGCTTAAAATACAAGGTATAATAGTGATTCTTTTCACATGAAACACATTAAAAGTGTTTCATGTGAAACATTAAAATTCCACAAATGAAAAACCGCTCGAGCGGCATCGGAGAACAAACGTGATGGCGCATGAGCGGTCTTTGGTCTGGTTATGGTTTACTCGAGTCTATTGAGTTTTAAAGGTCTTCGGATAAGTGATCCGATACAATTTGATAAGAATGAGAATCCTTATCCTTCCTTATTTTGACTTTGAAACACAAGTAACCGTTGCCAGAAATTAGAGAGATTGGCGCTCCTCTAAGTTGTGGAAAGAACAATTCCGACATTCGCAAAGCTAATCATTAGAAAGCATTTCCCAGGGTTTGCTTTACGAACTTGTTTCTAAAGACAATTCTATAGGACTTAAAGGACATGTAAAGGACACAGTGTGGATAACTCTTACCACCTTAAACACACTAGCTAACTTCAAGAAGGACAGGGCAGTGGTCAGACCCAAAAACCTCCTCTTGAATCTTTATTTTTTTAACCTTTGCTAGAAAATCAGACGAAACAAAGAAATAATCTATACGCCAACCAACATTACGTTCTCGAGCAAAAGTCTTCATATCCCAATATGTATATACTTCTCCTTTTTCCGGATTAAAGTAACGGAAAACGTCAACAAAACCGTTTTTAATCACTTTATCTATCCAAGCTCGTTCTACAGGCAAAAAACCTGTATTTTCTTCATTTTCTTTTGGTCGAGCTAGGTCAATTTCTTCATGGGCGGTATTAACATCACCACAAAAAATAATCTTATGACCTTTTTTTGTTATTTTCTTAACATACGCAAGAAAAGCGTCGTAGAAATCAAGTTTAAATTTGAGCCGCTCCGGACCACCTCCACCATTAGGGAAGTAGACATTTATAAGAACAAAGTCCTTATAATAAGCCGCGATAAGTCGGCCTTCACGATCTAAAAGGTCATTACCCATCACATATTCAACCTTTTCAGGTTTTATTTTTGTATAAAGAGCCACGCCACTATAACCTTTTCTTCCTTTTGAGTGATCAAAATAAGAATAAAAACCTGGGACATTTCTCACTTCATCCGGCAGTTGTTCTGCTTCTGCTTTAACCTCTTGCAAACAAAGAATATCTGGATCCGACTCAAAAATAACGGAAAATGCCCCTTTTTTATGAAGCGCCCGTAAACCATTCACATTCCAAGAAACAATTTTCATACCTACCATAATAACAAGCCTTTTGCCTTATGAAAGGCTTGTTCTCTATTGAATTAATAAGAAATATGGTATGGTTCTACACCTAATGAACAATACTGCAGCAACACTTATAGCCATAACCACAGGAACTGCCATTATCGCATATGGGTTGTTTTTATATACCGACAATACACTTAATGGAGCAAAACAAGTAACCTCTCAAACAAACACTCACCAACTCGCAACCGTTCTTGAACTGTACTACCTTGACCACAACACCTATCCTAACGTAGAAGGAGGGGATGCCCTTATT
>CAZNMD010000005.1:0-51360 GCA_964574355.1 uncultured Candidatus Saccharibacteria bacterium | reverse complement strand
CAGGTATGGGTCCTTCTGCAGATATGATTATTTCGAAAGAAGCTGCTGTGACTCTTTTTGTTCAGAACGGTTTTTCGGTTGAGCGAAACATTTCCGCAGGAGCTAGTCATTATGGGTTTATTGCAAAACTAAAATGAAAATGACTCAGTTCCAACTCGCCCTGATGCTCATGTTCGGTCTTGCGGCCGTTGGTGGGCTGTTAGCCTTTGCGACATTCCGTGGCAGTGGGGAAGTTGCTTTTCCAATCGAACTTACTATGTGGGGAACACCTCCGTCAACATTAGTCGGTGGATATTTTTCTAGTCTCGATCGTTCAGGGGTTCGTCCTTTGGTTATTCGGTATACTGAAAAAAAAGCTGAGACATTTGAGCGAGATCTTGTAGAAGCTATTGCGGATGGTCGTGGTCCGGATCTTGTTTTTATACCGGATTCACTCATTATTTCTCTCGCGCGGAGAATTCAATCGCTTCCTCTTGAAAGAGTGACACAGCGTTATTTCTTTGATACGTATGGCCAAGCCGCAGAGACGTTTTGGGGACCACGAGGAGCATTTGGCGCGCCAATCGCGATTGACCCTTTCTTCTTTTATTGGAATCGAGATCACTTACAAAGTGCGGGTATTGCTAAGCCACCAACCCAGTGGTCTGCGTTGCCGGGCCTTTCTGAGCGTTTGACTGTGCGTGATCGTTCGTTTGAGATATCACGAAGCACTATTGCGATGGGAGAATCTGCAAACATTAACAATGCTCGAGAGATTCTCGCTACGTTTCTTTTACAATCTGGTAATCCAATTACGACATATCGTGATCAAGCTCTTGTTGCAACGCTAGGTGGGGATAACATTGAATCATCAATTGATGCTCTAGATTTTTTCACTCAGTTTTCTAATCCAACCTATCCTGTCTACAGTTGGAACAGGTCACTTCCTGAGGCGCGTGATGCTTTTATTGCAGATAAGTTGACGTTTTATTTAGGTTTTGCGAGTGAGGCTCGAATTATTAGGGATAAAAATCCAAATTTGAATTTTGATATTGCGCCTATGCCGCAACCTCTTTCGGCAAAGATAAAAACAACACTTGCTCGTTCGTATGGAATTGTCGCTTTGCGTACGAGTCCAAAAGCGGTTGATGCGCGAGATATTATTCTTTCAATTTTTATGTCGAGTGATGCAAGCTCTTATTTGGCGTTAGCTTTAGGTATTGCGCCGGCACGGCGAGATCTTCTCTCTGTTCCTCCAGGTGATGTGTATGGCGCTTCGTTGTATGAGTCGGCAATCATGGGTCGCTCGTGGCTCGATCCCGATCCAGAAGCTTCTTTCGGAGTATTTGGTCGAATGATTAATTCAACTATCTCTGGCGAAAAAAATTCGCTTGAAGCGGTCACACGAGGACAAAAAGAATTGGAAAGTGTGACACCTGTGTCGGTTTATTAAATGCTTCGCGTATGATTTCTATCAAAAAAAGAGGAAGACAATTGTTTTTACTAGGTATGTTGTTTGTTTTTATGAGCGCGCCTTTTTTTGCGCACGCATGGAGGCCTGGCGATGATATTGCTCCGTGCGGGTTTGATGGTTCAAAAGGGGGCGCTGTTGATGGGGTGGTGGGTCAATCTGAACAGTGTGAGTTTGCAGATTTTATAAAGTTTCTGGGAAATATAATTGATGTGCTTTTGTGGGTTTCAACGCTTCTTGCTGCCGTTTCTTTTGCTTACGCGGGATTTTTATACGCAACAAGTGGAGGCAATCCTGGAAAAATAGCCAGTGCCCATCGTATTTTTGGTAAGGTTGCAACAGGGTTTATCGTGGCGCTTTCAGCTTGGCTCATTGTTAAAATGATAGAAACAGCACTTCTAGGATCAGGCGCAGCTTCATTCCTTAAGTAGTAGATGATAATTATGATCAGTTCAAAAAAAACACGTATGCATTCATTACTCCCTTTTTTTTCAAAAGTATTAATAGTTGTTGTTTTGGGTTTTAGTATCATTTCACCTGTTTTACTGTTTGCACAACCGCCAAGTGGTGGGTCAGTAGGTCCGACACCGGGTGATACCGAGGTGAATATTCCAAACCCTCTTGAGGGTGCTGGCGCTGACAATCTTCTTGATTTTATGAAGCTTGTTTTTGATAATGTGATTATTCCAATCGGCGGAATTGTTCTTGCACTTGGTATTATTTGGTCAGGTTTTCTCTTTGTGACTGCTCAGGGTAATCCTGCTAAACTCGCGACTGCTCAAAAAGCTTTTTTCTGGTCATTTATTGGCGGTCTTGTGCTATTGGGGGCATGGGCAATCGCAAAAGGAATTGAATCGACCATTAATTCTATTCGAGGATTACCTTAAACCTTATATGAAAAAGCCAAACTCTGGAAAAAATTTATTTAGCATTGTTGGGGTTGTTTTTGTGGCGCTCGGTGTGTTCGCGCCCCTTTTTGTTTTTGCACAACCACCCCCTTCAGGTGGTGGCGGAACAAGCTTTTTTGAAACACTAAGGCCTCTGTTTGGAGGGGGCCCCTTTACTACTGGGATTGGAATCCTTGATCTTATCTATGCGTTAGTGCCGTTTGCGCTCACGCTGTCAGTTCTCTTCTTCCTTTGGGGTCTTGCTAAATTTGTTTATAGGGCAGGTGACGAAAAAAGCCATGAAGACGGTCGTCGTATTATGGTATGGGGAGTTGTTGCAATTTTTGTTTTTGTCTCTATTTGGAGTATTGCCTTTGTCATATTGCGAACATTTAATATTGCTCCGACGAATCTTCCTGGAGTGTCGGGCGTTGTTAGTCCTGCAGGTCGAGAGAATACCCTTTTTGAGATTGTTAAAAATGATTTTCGTCCTCTTGCTGAACTCGTTCAAGCAACGTTGCTTTTGTTAACCTGGTTGGTGTTCTTTTATGGAATTGCACGTTTTCTTTGGGCATTGTCTGCGGGGGATGAAGATGGCATAGAGACAGGGAAACTTCTTTTGGTTTGGGGAGTTATTGTGTTTACTGTTTCTATCTCATTTTGGGGCATTATGTCTGCTTTGGCTGTGGCGACAGGGAGCCTTCCAGATGGTAATTACATGATTCTTTTCCCGCAGTTTAAAGAATAAATAATTTTTTATACATATCCACAATGAGAGTTGAAAATCTGTTGTGCGATATTCACCACCACGCTATAGTTATTGGGTATAAGAAATAAATAAGGTCGTTTACTAATTTATTAATTTAAGGTTTAAAACCTAACTATTCGTATGTATAGGAAAATTGTTGCAGTTGGAAGTGCTCTCGCAGCTTTGAGTCCGTTGTCGGCGTTTGCTCAGGGCCCTGGTCCTGGCGGTGGTGGCGGTCTTAGTGGAACACTTGTTCCAGTTATTCAGTCAATTATCGACATTGTTTCGGCACTCGTGCCATTCATGTTGACGCTTGCCGTCCTCTTCTTCCTTTGGGGTCTTGCTAAATTCGTTCTTGCTGCAGGTGATGAAGGTGCTCGAGAGAGTGGCCGCTCGATCATGATTTGGGGTGTTATTGCTATCACCGTCATGGTTTCATTGTGGGGACTCGTTACGCTCTTGCAGACGATCTTCAACATTGATACGACATCTTCGTACACAGCTCCTACTCTTCCAGTCATCAGTATTTAAGTTTACTGGCGTTGAGTTCAAAAAATCCCGAGGTTTTCTCGGGATTTTTTGTATGTGCACAAATGGAAAAATGAAAAACAACTGTATGCGATAATAAAAGGACATTCATACTATAAACGAAAGATTTTTAATTTTTTATGGCTTCATTTAATACATTTCTTCTGGCAGTTAATCGAGAAATAATAAACCCGATTCTTATTGTTATTTTTGTCTCGGCAATTATTGTTTTTGTGTATGGGCTCTTACGCTTCATGTCTAAAATGTCCTCTGAAGAAGAGCGACGCCGTGGAAAATCATCAATTGTGTGGGGATTGTTGGGAATGTTTATTATGGTTGCTGTGTTTGGTATCATTCGACTGATACTAAAGTTGTTGAACGTTACTCATACGAATTTACCGTTTTAGGAGAAATTTTGGTATTAAAAAACATCCACCGACTCTACCCAAAGGTAGGTTGGTGGATGTTGTGGGCTACGTTACTTTAAGCTGTAGCCGAGCTCTACTGATGTGGTTCCGGCCGGTACAAGGACCGCCTTGAACTCTATTGTGTGGATGTTTGTGCCCCAAGGTTGTTTCCAAAGGGGATGATTGACTGGGTACATCCGAGTCACGTCTTTACCATTCCAGCAGATGTCGAGCCAGACGTTTTTTGGAAAGTTATTCCAGTCGAATTGGACTTTCCCTCCATCTTGGACGTAGAGCGCTGCGCTGTATGCACCGGTTGGATCCGGCGAGATCGGAATGGTGATCTTGTAAGGGAAGGTTTTGGACACTCCTTGCCCGCGAGGTTCTTCAATTCCATAGGTGCTCCTGTATGAAGGGAGCCAGATCCAGAGGTAGAATGCTCCAAAAAGGAGGAGCCAGATTGGTGCAAAAATGATTACTTTCAGAAAAAACTTCAGCGTGTTGCCGATGAGTTTTCCGAAGGTGTAACCATCTTTGCTGTCCTTCTTTTTGTCTTCCGACTTCGAAAGATAAGGACTTCCAACGACCAGTAACACCGATAGTGTCACTCCTGCAACAAGAAGATCTCTCTTCCAGTTTTGGGGGTGATACCAGATGTCCCAACCAGCAAGGATCACTGTCCAAATAAGAGCGATCCAGACAAGCCATTTCATCGTTACCGATGACTCTTTCTTGTCTTTCGGTTCTGTTCCTGACGTTTCCGTTGTCAGAGGGGCAGTGGGAGCCGTGGCCGGCGCGGGAGGTGTTGTGATGGCCGCAGTGGCCTTGGTTTTTTTTGTCGCTCTTTTGTATTTTGGCGAACGACTTTGAAACCAAAGCGCAATTAGTCCGAGGATTCCAGCAAAAAGAAGAATTCCAAGGATGATTTTACCGAATAACCATATCCAAGTTGAATTCATAGTTACAATGAACCTTTCTGGTAGAGTTTTTTAGTCTACGATCTACCTATAATCTTAACAGATTTTATTACATTTGTCAATGTAAAAAGCCCCAGGATTTTGTCCTGGGGCTTTGTGGATGACCAATTGATTTGGTCGCTCTAACGTCTCCTTTTCCTCCATTTTTTACCTGATGGAGGTTTGGGTGACTTTGAGGTTTCTGTTGCGGAAGGTGTTGTTTCTTCGGGTGGTACCGGAGCCTCAGGAGCCTCCCCGAGAATTGATTCCGGAAGGTTCATGATATTGCCACTTCCGCTACCAACAGAGAGAACCTTGATACCACCTCCACCAATTTGGGCCGCTCGGTACATACCTGGCCCGTGTCCTCCAGTGACACCTGCGATAGCTTCATAGCCATCAGCTTGTCCGAGGAGTTCAGCTGCCATTTCTTTCCGAGTTGCCTCTGCAAGTGTGACACGTCCGCGAGCGGTTTCAACCGCGGCGTCCGCTTTTTGTTTTTCTCGAAAGTAGGTTGCAACTGATTCTTGAAATGATTTGTTGGTCAACTCAACTGCCACTATACGGATTCTGGTCACTTCTTGACCATAGTCCGGGATGGTTTTTTCGTTGATCCGTTTAATCACTTCACGAATACTGTCGTCAAGCGATGCCCCCCCTCTTTGTGCGTTTAGGAGGTCATCGTAGGTTCTTTCTCCAACCCATACCCGTATGAATGTTTCAATCTCAGCAACGACCGCTACGAGCCAATCACCGGCTGATGATAACCCTGTTGACCGAAACAGAGTTTTCTGTGGGTTTGTAGTGAGTGTTTCGAATACAAGGTCAAGGTCAACTTGAACTTTTTCCAAGGTGCCTTTTCCAGATGGCCCTGTTCCGACAAGGGTCGCAACAGAACCTGATCCTGTTTCTTGTTTGCCGATGAAGAGTCCATAGGTTGGATAGCGGAAGTAGAGTGAATCAATATCATCTTCTTCTCGTGGAATCATTTCGTACGCAGCATTACGTTCGCCGGTTTCATTTTCGGCGACGGTGCTTTGTTTGTATTTGGTCCAAACGAACCGATAGGTAAACACGTGGTAAGGAGGAAAGCCAATCCAAACCACACCAAAGTGTCGCTCAAACCACGAAGGCTTGTTGGCTCGTACAAGTCGATCTCTAAAATCACTACGTAATTGGGGTAGTGAGTTGCCCGTCGTTGGATCGACAACAAGTTTTTTTTCTACAAAATGTGGGTCGGTAGCGCGTGCCCCTTGTCCAATTTAGTAGAGATATTGCTCATAGGCGTCGATATCTCCTTTGAAGATATCGAAATCATCTGGGTCAATGATGTGGTTTTCAACCGCCATCACGTACTGGATGCATTTTTCTCCGAACATGATTGCTCGTATTTCTCCTTCTGTGCGAAGGGTAAATAGAGTGTTTTCCTTGGCCATGACGTATAACAAAAAACGTATGACTAGTCGAAGGATGATGAGCGCTACTACTGCTGCAACGAGGAGCAGAAGCGAGCTAAGGATAAACTGACCTACAGTGTTCATAGGTATCTTTTCTCTTTGTTGGTTGTTTCAATGTTCTAAACAAAGCTGAATTCTGCGCGTATATTATCATTATATATGTGTTTTGTCAATTAGTCCTGTACGGCTCTGTGAAGGCGCGGTATGATGCAGGTTACGCGCGGGTGGTGAAATGGCAGACACGCTTGCCTTAGGAGCAAGTGCCGCAAGGCATGGAGGTTCAAGTCCTCTCCCGCGCACCCAAAAGCACAAAATCGCCGAAAGGCGATTTTTGCTTGGGTAGTGCGAGAAGAAAGCTCCGGGGGAGCTTTCGTGAGGACTTGAACGCCGGAGCAGGATCCATTCGTTTCGAATGGGAGCGAGGCGGTGCCCAGACCAAAATTTGCGACGGCAAATTTTGAGTCGCGGGAAAGATTCCTCTCCCGCGCACCAAAAACAAAGGAGCCCAATGCGAAAGCATTGGGCGACTATTGTTTTATGCGCGGGAGAGGACTTGAAAGACGGAGGCCGTGAAGCCGTTGGAAGCTCACTACGATATGTTTGACCTCTTCGATTTCTGCATGAACCGGCAGGAGTATCCCTCCTTACAGGAGCAGTATCCGTTTCCGATTTGTTTGGCATCAGAATACCTCACAAATAACGGAGAACGGCTTCGATTTCTGTACAGCAGGATAATCTTCCCCTACGGGGACGGTACAGGCCTCACATCTCGTTTCGCTCGGAAGCTCACTACGATATGTTCGACCTCTTCGATTCCTGACGTGAGCAAAGCAGTTTGCTCACTCCGGGCGAGAAAAAACTCACTTCGTTTGTTTTTGTCCGCCCGGCAGGAATCGAACCTGCGACCATTCGCTTAAGAGGCGACTGCTCTACCGACTGAGCTACGGGCGGATAGTAAACGTTAACCCATGTAATAGCTGTTAATTTTACTGCATATTTACTAAAACAGCATATGAATGCGCGGGTTTCAAACTAACGAATCGTTAGAGTGTAGAGAAAATGTATAACAATTAAGTACTTTCGGCAAATGTACTATGTTTTTTGTTCTCTGCCTATGGATTTTTTTTCTACTTTAGATAGACTCAAAGGATTCTATGAAGTTCTCACGGATTGATTGGTATATTGTTGCAGGGTTAGTCCTTGCGTCATTTTTTGTTCGTATACCTTTTATTTCGTATCCAGCAGTTTCTGTATTTGATGAGGGGGCGTATGCAACTTTTTTGTCGAACGATGTTCACCAGATTCGATATTTTGAAATTCATCCACCTTTAGCGCGAATGATTTTCACATCTCCTTATGGAGAGGGTGACGCTGTGCCTCTTTTTCATAAGCAAAGTGTGATTGGTAAACCCTTTGGAGATTTTCCGTATGTGCCCGCACGAAAAGTATCTGTTGTTTTTGGTATGTTGATTCCGGGGTTACTTTTTATTCTCGCACGGCTTTTTGGTATAGGAAGGAAATATGCACTGATTGCGGGAGGTGCCGCAATGCTTGATTCACTTCTTATTGTCTATTCGCGACTTATTTTACCCGATTCGATCTTGTGGGTTTTTTGCCTTCTTTCGATGATTTTTTCTTTATGTGCGGTTCGATGGGAAGGGTGGCGAAATTGGTTTTTCGCTTTTCTTTCCGGTCTGTTTGTGGGGTTAGCATTTTCGGTTAAATGGACAGGAGGCATTTTTGGAGTTCTGGCGGCTCTCGTTTTTGTGATCTATGTTCGTCAGTGGTGGAAAATAGTTCTTTTGGTAGGTGTTGTCTTTGTTGTCTCAATTGCAACTCATCTTTTTGTATGGGGTGTATACCTTTCTCATTTTGAGGGTGGATTGGTTACTCCAAGTAGAAGTTTATATGCTGATTTAGCTGATGCTATTTCTTTTCCTTCTTTTGTAACAGCGGGTACTGTTTTGGAGCATGTCTATGCTCATACAAAGACCTCGGTTGCCATACAAAAAAATCCAAAGATTATGGATCATGTTTTAGCTTACGGTTATCCAGAGAAATGGCCTTTAGGGCTTGATGTAATGAATGCGTGGCAGAAAAAAGGAGATCGGCAAAGTATTCGGTTTTCTGGAAGTTTTCCCGTGTATACGTTTACATTTGTCGCTATACTGTTACTTATTTTTGTAACTGTGTTTCGATTATTCGCTCGCAAAAATGTACACACTTCTTCTCCTTCTCAAACAGAAGCAATGCTTTTGTTGGGGTATATGGTTTCCTATTTATCAATCGTGTGTATGGCGTGGACGAGGCCAATGTTTTTATACCATTATGTTCCCGCATACTTTTTTGCGGTGCTTATACTTGTTTATGGTCTTGAAAAACTGTCGATTTTTTCTGAAGCTTCTGGCGTGTTAGCAACACGAGCAGTCGCTACATTAATTGTTTTATTTTTCTTGATTCAAAGTTTGTATACCTACGGATTTTAGGATATGTAAAAAGTGTAAATTGTTTTTGTGCCCGGGGTGGGAATCGAACCCACACGATCTTACGATCTCGAGATTTTAAGTCTCGTACGGCTACCAATTACGTCACCCGGGCATAGGTCAGGTTTTAACAGTGCGTAGGCACGGTTCTCCTCTAACCTTTTCGAAAATCGCCTTATGAACGATTTTCTTGAGCGGTGGGCGGGGATCGAACCCGCGTATAACGGTTTTGCAGACCGTCGCGTTAACCAACTTCGCCACCACCGCATTTCTGTAACTAACTATTTTTTGGTACCACGAGCTCAATCTTAGCACTAGCGACGGAGTCACGCCGTGCCCCGTACCAGATATTCGTTGGTGCTGGGGTTAACCAACTTCGCCACCACCGCATTACCGTCCTTTTGGGGAGGGTAATCATTATCCTACCAGAAAAGCCAAAGACGGCTATGTTTTTGGTATGGTCAATTCATCTATGCGCTGGCGATTTTTTTCACCAAGGTCAAGGTTGAAATCAATAAAAGGGATACGTGCAAGCTTTGTTTTATCTTTGAGATAATCACGAAAGATGCCACGTTTTCTCTTCAAAAAGCTAATTGCCGACTCGGCTTCCTTGTCTGGTAAGACGGTAACGAGGATGTCAGCCATTTTTCCGTGGTTGGTAATATTGACGTTTGTCACAGTGATCAGCGAAAAACCATTTGTTTCAAGTGCGATAAACGATGCAGCTGCATCAGTTAATATGGATTTCGCTCGATTATCTTTAATTTCGTCGGCCATATACTAGCTTTGTGTGAATGATTGCAAACTGTCACCTGGAGCAATAATTATTTTTGACTCAATCATCATGCCAAATTCAGACCCCTTTTTAACTTCAGTAACTTTTTGTTTGTTGTGTTCGATATTTCTAATTTTTCCAACTCCAATTGGAGCATCACGTCGAAATAGTTTTACTGAAGAACCGGAAGTAAGGGTACCTTCTTCGACGCGTCCGCCAACAATTTGTTTATCTTTATCAACACTGAAAACTCGAATAATTTTTACGCGAGCAGTCATTTCTTCGAGGATAACTTTTGGAGTTCTTTCTTTCACCATTGTTTGGATTGTTTCAACCAAGGTGTAAATAATGTCAAAAGCAAGAACGGGGATATTTTCACGTAGTGCGTATTCTGTAAGTTTTTTTGAGATAGCTGCGTTAAAGGCAACGAGAACACAATCTGTTCGTGCGGTTGCGAGTTTCAGATCACTTTCAGTTATATCTCCGACTCCCGATTCAATGATGTGTACAGTAACTTCTGGTACCGATAGTTTTTTAAGTTCTCCAACTACAGCTTCGGCTGAACTTGCAGTGTCAGCTTTTACGATAACGTTTAGTGTGTGGACTTTGATTGGCGTGCTATTTGTATCGTTTGTATCAAGCAGAGGGACGTCTGTTTTTTTTGTTGTATCAACAGAAGGTTTTTTGACAAGAGCAGCTTCGGCTGATTTTCTATCTGGGTGCATAAAGACATCTTCGCCTATAGGGGGAAGGGCGTTCCAGCCAATAACACCAACGGGCGTTGATGCTGTGGCAGTGTCTACTGTTTGACCAAGATCGTTTTCTATATAACGAACGGGTGTTGTTGTGTTTCCTGAAGAAAGCCAAGAACCTTTTGTAAGTGTGCCGTTTTTAATAACAATAGTTGCCGCGTTTCCTCTTTTTTCGTCTCTGTGTGCCTCAACAATGACTCCATGAGCCGGGAGGTGTGGATCGTACGTGATTTCAGCCATATCAGCTGTTAGAGCAATAAGATCGAGAAGTTCTTTTATGCCGTCGCCCGTTTTTCCAGATACAGCGATGGTGGAAACGTCTCCGCCGTAACCTTCAGTAAAAATTTCATGTTCCGCGAGTGATTGTCGAGTTCTTTCTAGGTTAAATTTAGGACTATCTGATTTTGTGACCGCGACAATAAACGTGAGGTTGCTTTCAATAATCCGTTTATAGGCTTCGATAGTTTGTGGTTTTACACCTTCTTCTCCTGAGACAACAAGGATGGCAATATCTGCCGCTTTGGCACTGCGTTCGCGGATACCCCCAAAAGCTGCATGACCTGGAGTATCAAGGAAGGTTATACGGCGTTTTGCTCCGGTATCTCCTTCAAAGGTCGTTTCGTAGGCTCCAAGGTGCTGAGTAATACTACCTGCTTCTTTGTCGGTGATATGTGTTTTTCGAATAAAATCGAGAAGGGTTGATTTGCCGTGGTCAATGTGGCCCATAATAGCAACAACAGGCGGTCGAGGGACCGCCGTGTTTACTGCTTTTTTTGTGGGTTCTTTTTTCATTTATCTTTTGTTTCCTTAACCGATTGAACTGTTTCATTTATAGCTTGGCGTTCCTCTTCGGTTAAATCATAAGTTGATTCAAGTTTTACGATTGGTTTTGCATATACACTCACTCGGTCGCGAGTAAAGAGACTTGAAATGACCACGCCGTTTCCTTTTTCTGAAAGGAAGGCTGTTGCAAAGCTCTGATTTCCACCTTCGCCTGTTCCTTTGAAAGCGTTGAATCGAATAGTTTTTGATTCACGGAGTGTATGAGTTAAGCGATGTTCAACGTGCGCGAGGTACTGTTCTATCTCTTTTTTCCAAGCTGCTTGTTCAAGAAGTTGATTTTTTGCAAAGAGTATTGAGTCCTCTAATGATTTTCCATTCTTGCCAATAACAAGTTTTGAAACTCGACGTTCAAGGTGTATCAGCCAGCCAATAATAATGAGGATGGCAACAGATGCTCCTACAAAAATAAGAATAGTTGAGTCGAGCTGCATGATTCGTTATCGTACAATATTATTTATAATGTTGCAAACACTTGGTTTGGTGAAGGTTTGGTCTAAAAATAAAAAGTTTTCTCATAAGTGCTAAGCCCTAGTCGAGTAAGAGGCTTAGTTGTACTATGGTGGTCATGCAAAAAAAGGGAGTAAGAGTGTATGCCGATTATGCAGCAGGGGCACCTCTTTTGAAAGAGGCTCGTGCTGAGTTTTTAAGAGTGTCTAAATATGTTGGTAATCCAAGCTCGATTCATGAAGAGGGGAGGATTGCACGAAGAGAACTTGAAGAAGCTCGTAAAATGGTTGCTCAGTTTTTTAATACAAAAGCAGATGAGGTAATTTTTACGGCTTCTGGAACGGAATCGAACCTTGTGGCCATAGGAGGTGTTATCGAAGAGGCTGCGTTACGGCTTGGTCGGTATGAAAATGTTTTTGTTGTTTCAAGTACAATTGAACACCCGTCGATTCGAGAAACTCTCCTTTTCTATCAAAAGAAAGGGGTTTTTGTGCAGTGGGTTGTTCCTCGAGAGGATGGTATTCTTGATCCCATTTTTTTTAAGGCAATTGTTACAAATAAAACATCGTTGGTTGTTCTTCATCATGTTAACAGTGAGATTGGTACGATCCAGCCCATTTCTGAAATTGTTTCTGTTGTGAAAAGTTTAGGAAATCCTCATGTTCATGTTGATGCTTGTCAATCAGCACCGTGGATTTCTGTTCATCTTGATACGTTACGTGTCGATACGATTGCTATCGACAGTCTTAAAGTTGGTGGACCTCGTGGGGTCGGGGCGCTTGCTGTAGTAAGGGGTGTTGTATTGAGGCCAATTATTACTGGTGGTGGACAAGAGGCCGGTCTTCGGTCTGGTACACAAAATGTTCCTGGTATCGCTGGTTTTGCACGAGCGTTATCTGTAATAGCAAAAAAAAGAAAAGGAACAGAGAGGTCTGTTTTATTGGTAAGAAATGCTCTTCTAAAGATGATTCAAGAATCACTTCCAGAAGTGATAGTAAATGGAACACTAAAACATCGTGTTCCTAATAATGTGAATGTTTCTCTTCGTGGTATTAATGCTGATGTTGTAGTGACGAAATTAGATGTACTTGGTGTTGCGGCATCAACGGGGACTGCGTGTGCGGCAGGTGAACAGATTTCTCCTGTGGTTTTGGCTATTGCCCCTCATGATGTGTGGCGAGCTCAATCGGCAGTTCGTTTTACTATAGGTCCTTATGTAAAAATGAGTGATGTTAAAAAAATTAAAGACGCATATGTACAAGCGGTTGCGTATGCTCGAGAAAGTTTTAAAGAATTGAGAAAATAATTTTTCTGTGGGGTGTTGTTATGAACCAATACTTTCTTGGATTAAAGTCTTGCATGGTACTATATTCATATGGAAAGTCTTTCTAAACAGCAAATAATTCTTTTAGCTCTCCTTGTGTCGTTTGTGACTTCTATTGCGACCGGCATTATGACTGCGTCGTTGCTTGAAAATGCACCTCCAGTAATTACACAAACAGTAAATAGGGTTGTTGAGCGTACCGTTGAGCGAGTTGTTCCGGAGAAGGTTGTTGAAACAACGCCAGGAAAAACTGTTATTGAGCGTGAGACGGTTGTGGTAAAAGAAGATGAGCTTGTACCTGCTTCTGTTGAGAAAAATGGTCCCGCTGTTGTTCGTATTTTCAAAAAAGGAACGGAGGCCGGGGCGCAAGAAGAGTTTGCTTCACTTGGAGTGATTGTTACCAGAGAAGGAACAGTGCTTGCTCCTCATATTACAAACAACATAACAACAACTCTTTTTCGCGCGGTGCTTTTCGATGGTTCTTCTCATGAGCTAGTATTTGCAACGACAACAGTTACTAATTCACCTTTTTCTCTCTTTTCGATTATTCCAGGTGAGACAGGGCCAGCTACCTTTCCTTTTTCTTCCATTGGTATGTCTGATGCACTTCGGTTGGGGCAAACCGTTATTGGGTTAGGTGGTGCTCAAAAAAATGAGGTATCCATAGGTATTGTTTCATCACTCGACGAATTAAAAGATTCTGTTCATCGTGGTATTGGTACTAATTTGTATTCAAATCCAATGATGACAGGATCTCCTCTTCTTAATTTGAACGGACAACTTGTTGGTATTATGGAGGGCGGGGTGACCGCGAGCCGAGGTGCGTTTCTGCCGGTAGATCAGGCCAAAGAAATTTATCGTTTCTAAAATTCGTACATCCAGGAAATTATTGACTCAATATATTATTATTGTATAATTGTTTCCATTAGTAATTCTGTTTAAGTCTTGTTTTACCGTATCTAAATCGGATTTTTACGTATCGTTTTTACTTGATATCATATAGGCATGCCACCATTTAGCCATTTCACTACAAAAGCAAAAGAAGCTATTCGACGAGCTCACGAGCTCGCTATTGAACGTGGTCAAAACCACGTAAATCCGTTACATCTTTTGGCCGCGCTGGTGCTTCAAGAAGAGAGTATGGTTGCCTCTATTGTTGAAAAATTAGAGGTTGATGCGATGCTTTTAACAGAATCTATCATGGAAGCCATTGAGGGTGCGCAGGCAACTAATGTGTTGTCGCCGTCCTATCAGATTTATTTGACGCCAGAACTCGCTCAAGCAATTGAGGCGTCAACGCGGGTTGCAGCAAGTTTTAAGGATGAGTTTGTTTCAACAGAACACCTTTTTATTGCCCTCATTGATGCTCCGGGTGCTGCGCGTGAACTGTTAGTTAAATTTAAAATTGACAAAGCGTCAGTGACGCGAGTGCTCACTGAATTGAAAACATCTAAGGTTACTGATGTTTCTGGTGGGAAGAAATTTAGAACACTTCTTAAATATACTCGTTCACTCACAAAGCTTGCTTCTGAAAATAAACTCGATCCAGTTATTGGGCGGGATCTTGAAATTGGACGGTTGATCCAAATTCTTTCTCGTCGTACAAAAAATAATCCAATTTTGATTGGTGAAGCGGGCGTTGGAAAGACGGCGATTGCTGAAGGGTTGGCCCAACGAATTGCTGAAGGTGACGTTCCTGAGTCTCTTAAAGAAAAAGAACTAGTTTCTCTTGATCTCGGGCTTTTGATTGCTGGGACAAAATATCGTGGTGAGTTTGAAGAACGACTTAAAGCTTTGATGAAAGAAGTTGAACGGTCAGAAGGTAAAGTTATTCTTTTTGTTGATGAGATTCATACACTCGTTGGGGCAGGTGCTGCTGAGGGGTCTATGGATGCGTCAAATATGTTAAAGCCGGCCTTGGCGCGCGGCGAGCTTCGGGTTATTGGGGCAACAACTCTTAAAGAGTATCAAAAGCATATTGAGAAGGATCCTGCGTTAACTCGTCGTTTCCAACCTGTTCATGTTGCCGAGCCGACACTTGATGATGCAATTGCTATTATGCGAGGTCTCAAGGAGAAGTACGAGTTGTATCACGGAGTTCGCATAACTGATGATGCGATTGTTTCGTCGGTGACCCTTTCAGCGCGATATATTACAGATCGATTTTTGCCTGATAAGGCAGTTGACCTTATCGACGAGGCTGCTTCATCGTTGAAAATCTCACTTGAGAATATGCCGCCTGTTTTGGAAGATACGCGTCGTAAAGTGATGCGCTTAGAAATTGAAAAGGAGGCACTTAAGAAGGAGGCAGAAAGCTCAAAAAAGGCTAAAGATCGAATTAAAAAAATTGATAGTGAAATCGCCGATCTTAAGGAGGCGACAAGTGAGCTTGAGTTGAAATGGAAAAACGAAAAAGAAACGATTACTGAAATTAAGGCAGCGAAAAAAGATCTTGAATCGCTTCGTCTTGAAGCTGAAGGGGCTGAGGCCCGGGCTGATTTGGTAAAGGCGGCAGAAATTCGGTATGGGAAAATTCCTGCTCTTGAGAAAGAGCTTGAACAAAAAATGAAACGCTTGAAGCGTCTTCAGAGTTCGCGCCGCATCTTAAAAGAAGAAATTGTTGAAGAGGATATCGCTGAAGTTGTTTCTCGTTGGACTGGTGTGCCGGTTTCTCGAATGCTTGAAGCTGAGGCAGAAAAATTGTCTCGCATGGAAGCGGAGCTTCAAAAACGTGTTGTTGGTCAGGATGAGGCGGTAAAGAAAATTGCAGAAACGGTGAAGCGTTCACGTGCCGGAATTAGTGATCCACTGCATCCAATCGGATCATTTCTCTTTTTGGGTCCAACTGGTGTGGGGAAGACAGAACTCACCAAATCGCTTGCTGAGTTTATGTTTGATGATGAGAAGGCACTGATTCGGCTCGATATGTCCGAATATATGGAGAAGCATAGTGTTTCAAAAATGATTGGTTCACCTCCTGGATATGTGGGTCACGAAGAGGGGGGAGCGTTTACAGAAATGGTACGACACCGACCATACTCAGTTATCCTTTTCGATGAAATTGAAAAGGCTCATCCAGAGATCTTTAATATTTTGCTTCAAGTTTTAGATAATGGACGCTTAACTGATGCGAAAGGTCGTGTTGTTAATTTCCGAAATACTATTATTATTCTGACTTCAAACATTGGTAGCCAGTACATTGATAAAATGCAGAAGCTTGGATTTGCGACGACGCTTGGTGATAAAGCTGATTACAACAATGCTAAGGATAAGGTCATGAATTCTCTCAAAGAATTTTTCCGACCAGAGTTCCTTAACCGTCTTGATGAAATTGTTGTATTCGACATTCTTTCGCCAGAAGCGATTCGTACCATTGTTGATATTCAGGTTGGTATTGTGGTGAAACGTCTCGAAGAAAAAGAAATCAAGCTTGTTGTCGAGAAGGTTGTTTTGGATTATCTCGCGAAAGAAGGATACAACCCGCAGTATGGTGCGAGACCATTAAAACGTTTGATTCAATCCAAAATATTAAATCCGGTTGCGTCTTATATGATTGCAAAAAATGTCATGAAAGGTGGAATGATTACGGTTGGTATGCAAAATGGCGAGTTTACATTTAATGTCATCAAGAAAGCTAAAAAAGGGATGATTATTGAATCATCAGCATTAAGTGCTGAAAATACAACAGCATAAAAATAAAACCGACTATCGTGACGATAGTCGGTTTTATTTGAGGGTGGTTTTATTTGGCGAAGATGACAGTTTCGGCTATACTGCTTTTTACGTACGCGTCGGTCGCATAGCGGCTATTGCAGCGGACTGTAAATCCGCGGCCCATTGGGCATCGCCAGTTCGAGTCTGGCCCGACGCACATAAAAAAACAGACCTGGTTTATCCAGGTTTGTTTTGCGTCTGGCCAGACTCGAACTTGGGAAAGGGTCGGAAAACGGGAGTATTCCGTGGAGGATGTCCACGAAACCGTGGGTTTCGTGAGCGGAGCCGAGTCTGCGAAGGCGAGCAGTGAGCACTCTGGCCCGAGTGTTCTTTTTCATGGTATGTTTTATTCAGACTTCTACAAAGGAACATTTATGGCAATAGAAAAAGAGAGAGTCTGTGTCATTGCGTTGCCCAACAGAAGGATGAATCCACACCTTCTTGCTGAGCAGCGACATTGCATGTGTCAGGCTTGTGGGTATCCTTATTTTCAAGGAGGCGATCTTTGTACGGAGTGTGAAGCTTTTGTTGAGCAGGTAGAGAAAGAAGAGGCTGCTCGTTTGGCACAACGGTTTGAAGACCTCTTGTCTCCCAATAGTCGTTTTGTGCATGTATACGGTGTTGGGTACGTTGATCCTTGGACTCGTGAAGGAAAGCAACATTTAGATCCGTGACAGACTTTCCCTTGCTCCTCGGTTAGGTCCGAGGAGTATTTTTTATGGAGCACTCATTGCTATACTTAGTGGAACAATATAAAAAATAAAATATGAAAGAGAAATTCTTAAAAATTCTTCCGGCTCTGTATGTGACGTGGGTTGTCTTTGTCTTGGTGGTTACGTTTATGCGAGATAAGTTTAGTCCGGATAATATTACACACATTGTTATTCTGATTCAGTTATTCGGTTCACTTTTGTTGTTTCGTTTTTTTAATCCTGTCCATCCAAAACGGTTCTTTATACTATCTGGGGTATTTTTGGCGGCTATTGGTGAGGGGGCCTACATGATTAGTAAGCCTGTACTTGATAATTTGCTTGTTACATTACCAATTTCTTGGCCTCAATTTTGGCATAATTATTTTATTGACTTAGCTCTTACGCTTCCGGTGTACGTTTTGATTTTTTGGGTGATTTGGAAATTAATTAATCACTTTCATTATTCAAAGTGGGAATATATTTTTCTCATGGCCCTCGGTCAATCCATAGGTGATGGAAGTAGTTTCTTTTTCCTCAATCCGTTTTTGCTTTTATTCATCCCGTACATAATGATTAATTATCATGCGATGAATTTGGCTCCGTACCTGCGTATACAACATTTTTTGGCTGATAAGCCGCGCAGTCATTCGTGGTTACGTTACCCTTTAACGGTTCTCTTCTTGTATCTCACGTACTTTGTTGGCGGAACATGTATTAAAATTGTCGCTGGATTTTTAAATCTTGGATAGAAGATTTTATGCGGATTGCTTGGGTTGCTAAAATCCGATAGTATTCATGATATGTCAAAGAAGGAAAATCCGGAGGGTTTGCGTACCTGGATAGAAATCAATCGCCAAGCAATTAGTCACAATGTAGGCATTTTTCGTTCTCTTATAAAAAAAGAGACAAAATTATGTGCTGTTTTGAAGTCGAATGCGTATGGACATAGCCTTGTTGATTTTGCAAAAGAGGTTGAAATGCTAGGAGTTGATACTATTGCAGTTGATTCGATTATTGAAGCTCTTGCCTTGCGACGAGAAGGGATAAAAACACCTATAATTGTTTTGGGGTATACGCTTCCAGAAATGCTTTTGGTTGCCATTGAACATGATATTTCTATTACGCTTTCACACCACGATCATGTAAGTTCCATTGTTGCGATAGTAAAAGATAAACCAATCTCAGTTCATGTGAAGGTTGATACCGGAATGCATCGGCAAGGTTTTTTGCTTGATGAAAAAGATGAGGTGATGCATCTTCTTAAAAAATATGCTGAAAAAATAAAAGTTGTTGGTTTATATACGCACTTTGCCTCAGCAAAAAATCCTGCGTTTCCAGAGTACACAAAAAAACAGATCGCAGAGTTTAATGTGTGGAGAAAAGCTTTTTTGGAGGAAGGGATGTCTGTGGTAACTCATGCCAGTGCAACAGCGGGAACACTGCTTTTTCCTGAAGGGCATTACGATATGGTTCGTATTGGTATTGGTTTATACGGTTTATGGCCATCAACAGAAACAAAATCGGCGATGGAATCAAAATATGATTTAACGCCAGTTCTTTCTTGGAAGACAATTATCTCTGAGGTAAAGAATCTGAAAAAGGGAGACAAGGTTGGATATGATTGCACTGAGGTTTTGTGGCGTGATTCTGTTATTGGTGTTTTGCCGATTGGATATTGGCATGGATATTCTCGAGCTTTTTCGTCTATCGGGCATGTGTTGGTGAATGGTGTGAAGGCTCGTGTTTTGGGACGTGTTTCTATGGATATGCTTACTGTTGATCTGACTGATGTTGGTGATGTTTCTGTTGGTGATACCGTAACGCTGCTTGGACATACAAGCGAGGGTGAAATTAGCGCACCCTGGCTTTCTGGCCTTATTGATGCGTCTCACTACGAGTTAATTACCCGTATTAATCCCCTTATTAAGCGTCTATATCGCTAGGTTGCGTATTTAACCGCTTTCGGGTATAGTTTCCAAACATTTCAAAAAACAGCCATGTCACAAGATAGATTGATAAAACTCGCCTGCCAGACCTGTAAGCGCGTTAACTACTGGTCAAGCAAAAACAAGAAGAAAGTCGAACGAAAAATCGAGCTTTTGAAGTTTTGCAAATGGTGCAAAAAGAAGACAAAGCACAAGGAAGCAAAGAAATAAACAAAAATCTCGCCCAGTGCGAGATTTTTGTTTATGGGTCAAAACATTTCTTTCTTGCATTGGCTCAGTGTCTTTCGTGTGTTAAATTAGCCGTACGGGCGATTAGTTAAGTGGCATAACTGCGGTCTCCAAAACCGCTGTCGGAGGTTCGATTCCTCCATCGCCCGCAAATATTCAAGAGAACGCGCAGCGTTCGATTGCTGACAGATTCCTCCATCGCTTTAAACACGGAGAGTGACGGTGATAAAAAGTGTTCTTGGTAGATTTCGGGGAATATAGTGTTGCGACGGCGCGACGAGAGCTGTGGCCGATCTCCATCGTATCCGCAAAAGTTGGTGCTTGCATTCCCATTGATTGTCCCTTAATGTTCCTTATTAGAACCAAAATGTTTTTGGTGTTTGAAAAAACAAAGGATTGTATATGCCAATAGATCGATTTAATCTCTTTGGTCAAAGGGATGTTTTCAAATCTGCGAGAGAGGAGTTACTTGGATTAGGGGCGAGAACAAAAGGTTTGTGGTTTTCTGATGGTGATTTTCGGCGACCACATATTCTGGAAGATGCCCTACACGCAGATGGCTATTTTGATTCGACGCGTTTGTTTTCTGACGCGTATGTTCTAAATCAAATTGCTGCGGGTCTTTTTGGATTGCTTACGAAAGGTCGGAATGCCAATACCAAGAATATCAATCGCGTGGTTGGTTTTACTGAATTTCAGGCGCTCACGTTTGCTCTTGCAAGGATTATTGCTCAATCGAAAAATGCACCGTGCTGCTGGTCGAATGTTTGTTCGACTGATGGTTCTGTGTTTGAGTGTGAAGGTTTGAAGATTGAATCAGGTGAGCACGTTATTCTGTGTTTGCCGGTTCTGGATGAAAACGTTAAAGATGTTGATGATTTGGCACAGGCCGTATCGACCGCTGGGGCAGTGGTTGAGCAGTATGTTTTGGTTCCGGTGAATTTTGGGAGCAAAAAAATTCATAACGGAAGAGAGATTCTGTCGATGATTCATCAAAGAATTGGTCGGTGGTCATCAGCAGAATGTCCGCTGTGCAAAGATGGGTCCAAGGCTCTGGCTCTTGAAACAGATCCTCAAATTTGGAAAACTTTGACCGAGGTTCTTCCAAAGGAGAAATTAAGGAAGGATTCTGCAAAGGCGTAAGTGAAGCAGTAGGGGTGAGTTTTTTTGTTTAAGACCCGCGCAAGCAATTGTTGCGGGTTTTTTTATTTTGTCTACAGGTTAGAAGTCGAGCGCTCTTTACAAGGCGTGATACAATTTCTTCATGTCTCTAAAAGAAGATCTTGCTGGAAGGTGTCGCGGTGAAGTTGAGGATAGTGTTGCTGCACTTGATACAGCAAGTACGGATGCCAGTATTTTTTCAGTAAGACCAAAGGTAGTTGTCCATCCAAAGGATACAGCTGATGTTCAAGCGGTTGTTCGTCTTGCTCATGAAGCAAAAACGAAAGGTGAAGATGTTTCGGTGACGGCCCGAGCGGCAGGCACTGATATGAGTGGTGGGCCACTTGGTGAGTCAATCGTGCTTTCGTTTACAAAAAATCTTAATCAGATAAAAAGTATTACCAAGGAAGGAAAAGGTGGACATGCGATCGTTGAACCGGGTGTGTATTATCGCGATTTTGAACCAGAGGCTGCTAAAAAGGGTTTGTTGCTTCCATGTTTTACCGCCTCAAAAGATCTTTGCGCACTAGGTGGCATGATTGCTAATAATTCTGGTGGAGAACTTAATTTAAATTATGGGAAAACAGAACGATACGTCCGTTCCCTGAAAACAGTTCTTTCTGACGGCTCAGAAGTTGTTTTTGAAGCGTTAGGTGAGGATGCACTAGAAAAAAAGAAACAAGAGCAAACGTTAGAAGGTGAAATTTACAGAAAGATGCATGCTCTTGTTACCGAAAATGCAAAAGATATTGAGGAGTCTCGACCAAATGTTAGTAAAAATTCTGCAGGTTATTATTTGTGGAATATTTATGACAAAGAAAAGAAGACTTTTGATTTGTCGAAGATCGTCGTGGGTTCACAGGGGACACTTGGGATTGTGACTGAGGCAACTCTTGATTTAGTTGTTCCAAAACCTCGAAAAGCACTCCTAGTGATTTTTATGCGCTCATTTGATAAATTACCTGAAATTGTTCGTCGTGTTCTTGTTGAACGTCCTCAAGCGTTTGAATCGTACGATGATCAGACAATGAAACTCGCGTTCCGATTTTTACCTGAAATTGCAAAACATTTAGGAAGTAAAATGATCCCACTCGCTTTTTCGTTTTTTCCTGAACTTTTGATGACAATAAAAGGGGGTTTGCCGAAGCTTGTATTACTTGCTGAATTTTCTGGCGAGACTGAGAAAGAAGCGTTGGAGGCGGCGCATCGTGCAAAAAAAGCTCTAAAAGGCTTGCCGGCCGTTACTAGTATTGCGAGTGAAAACGGTGCAAAAAAATATTGGACGATTAGACACGAAAGTTTTGCGTTGCTTCGTAAACACGTGAGAGGATTAAAAACCGCACCATTTATTGATGATTTTGTTGTTCGTCCGGATGTTCTTCCAGAGTTTTTTCCAAAACTAGAAAAAATTCTTAAGCAGTATAAGTTGGTGTATACCATTGCGGGACATATTGGTGATGGCAATTTTCACATTATCCCGCTTATGGATTTATCAAAACCGGAAACAAAAACCATTATTTCTGATCTTTCAAAACAGGTATATGAGCTGGTTATGTCTTATAAAGGTTCAATTACCGGCGAACATAATGACGGCATGATAAGAACGCCCTATTTGCCGATGATGTATAGCGAAAAAATAATTAAACTTTTTGAGGAAACAAAGAAGATTTTTGATCCTCTTAATGTATTAAATCCAGGGAAAAAGGTGCACGGAACACTCAAGTATGCACTTGATCATATTAAGAAGTAATTTTTTCTTTTTAATAAAAGCGTATTGATTGTTCCAGTCAAGGGTAGAGTAGTGGTAGGCTTGAGGGATGGAATCTGAGCCGCTGGCTTCACGTATACGACCAAAGGGGTTGAAAGAATTTGTTGGTCAGGACCATCTTGTTGGTCCAGGGAAGCCTTTTTCTGTTGCGGTCAAAGAGAGGCATCGATTTTCTTTTATTTTATGGGGCCCGCCAGGAGTTGGTAAAACAACACTCGCGAAAATTTATGCGAAGGCACTTGATGCTCGTTTGTATGAGTTGTCCGCGGTTTCGGCTGGTAAAGATGATATTCGGGCAATCGTTGAAGAAAAAGATACGGTTTTTGATCAGCGGCCAAAAGTTTTATTTTTGGATGAGATTCATCGATTTAATAAAGCACAGCAAGATTTTCTTTTGCCATACGTAGAATCAGGTGCGCTGACATTGATCGGTGCTACGACTGAAAATCCAAGTTTTGAAATTATTTCAGCCCTTCTTTCTCGTTGTCGAGTGTTTGTTCTGAAATCACTTACTGATGATGATTTGAAAAAAATCATTAAACGGACAAAGGTGAAAATAACCAAAGAATCGGTTGATTGGTTGCTTCAAGTGGCAAACGGTGATGCTCGTATGTTGATTACTGTTCTTGAGAGTGCACTTCAGTTGTATGGAAAGGTGACGCTCGAAACTCTTAAAAACACTCTTCAAAATACATTTATCCGTTTTGATAAAAAAGGCGAAGAACATTACGACACTATTTCGGCATTTATAAAAAGCATGCGGGCAGGAGACGCTGATGCGGCTATCTACTATTTGGCTCGGATGATTGAGGGAGGGGAAGATCCAAAATTTATTGCACGTAGAATGGTTGTTTTTGCGTCGGAAGATATTGGATTGGCTCAACCAACCGCACTTGTTGTGGCGAATGAAGTATTTCGTGCGGTTGAAATTATCGGATTACCAGAAGCTGCAATAAATCTTGCGCACGGGGCTGCCTATCTTTCTCTGGCAAAGAAGGATAGAGGTGCTTATGACGCATTACAGGCTGCGAAGAAGGATGTTTTAGAATTTGGGAACCTCGCTATTCCGTTAAAAATTCGCAATGCACCAACAAAACTCATGAAAGATTTAGGATATGGAAAAAATTATAAAAAATATGATACGGAAACCTATTTGCCAGATAGAATTAAAGATAAAACGTATTTAAAAAGATTAAAATCTGATACTAAGGAATAGTATTGTTTATTTTAAAATAGTGTGTTATTATATTTTCGGAATTCGAAGATGAAAGAAATGACCACCATGAGTAGAGTACCATCAAAAAAAGGAGCTGGTGTTGGTTCTGGTGATTCCATTCCTCGCCGAGTGAATCGTTTGATCACCTGTGCCAGGAATGATTCAGTTGAGGTGATCCGTATTGCGCCTTCTGGGAAGGTTTTCCTTGATGGTGAGAAACACGGTGACTTGAATGATTTTCGAGCAGAAGATGTTATGCAAGTTTTTGCAGAGCTCTACCGGCTCGGAGGTATGTCGCCTAAAGATGAGCCCCCTTATGTCGGGGAATGCCAGTGGCCAAAAGATTCACCAGTGACAAAAATCAAGATTGCCTGTGTTCCGATTAACCCTTCAACGGTTGAAGTAGTTCTTCGGTTCGTGGATCTTTGATTTTCATCGGTTGTTACAAAAACGTCCTGTACATACGGGGCGTTTTTCTATTTCAAAAAATTCTCAACCGTTTGTTCTATTGCTGAAGTTTCCTTCGGATTGAACCATTGAATTTTTTTATCGCGTTTAAACCAGGTGATTTGTCTTTTTGAGTAACGCCATATTTCGGTTTCTAATTTTCCTACAAGTTCTGTTTCGGTTAGTTTTTTTTGAAGATGGCGAGCAATGAAACGATATTCAAGGCCAAGTGCTTCCATTCGTTTCCAGGAAAGGCCTTGTGTATGAAGGTTTTTAACTTCGGCAATCATCCCTTCTTTTAGGCGTGAAAAAATTCGATCTCGAATTTTTTTTCGAAGCTCTTCTTTTGGTAGGGTAAGGCCAATTTTGAGTACGTTATATTTTGATTCACCGGGTGAAAGAGAAGGGACAGCGCCAAAATGCTTTGCTATTTCAATTGCCCTGATGAGGCGTCGTGAATTTTCAGCGTCAATCGTCTTTGATCGTTCTTTATCAAGAAAGGTGAGCATGGTGTAGAGTTCAGAAGCAGATCTTCCCTCGAGACGTTTTCGTAGTTCTTTATCTGGTGGAACATGAGGAATTTTGGTGTTACTCAACAGGGTGTCGATATAAAATCCTGTTCCGCCACAAACGATAGGTATCTTTCCGTGGCCAACAATTTCCACGATTGTTTTTTCTGCCAGTTCAACGTATTCAGAAACACTAAATTGTTTTTTAGGATCAGCTACATCAAGGAGATAATGTGGAACACCCCGCATTTCTTTTTTGGTAACTTTTCCAGTGCCAATATCAAGGTTTTTATATACTTGTCTTGAGTCGGCTCCAATAATCTCGCCACCATATTTTTTTGCAAGTAAAACCGCCAGAGCGCTTTTTCCGGTTGCTGTTGGACCAATAACAGTGATTAGTTTTTGTTTGTCCACACTTAAGTACTAACAGACTATGGGGGTATTTACAAATAATACCTGTTGAGCAAACACGCTAAGTGGTGTAGATTTGTCAGTACGCCGGAGTGGTGGAATGGCATACACGTGCGACTCAAAATCGCATGCCGCAAGGCTTAAGGGTTCAAGTCCCTTCTCCGGCACAAACGAGTCTTCGAGTTGGGACGGAAGCGAACAAACTACTTTGTTCGCGAGAAGGGACTTGAAAAGGTTCTCCCATATTTTTGAACCATTCTGATGGTGAGAAAATGGGAAACCTGTACTGATCATGTAAAGATCAAGTCTTTAGGCACAAACGAGTCTTCGAGTTGGGACGGAAATGACGCTTTTCCCTACGGGTGGTAACACAGAATTTTCTTATGGGCATGATATAATTTCCCTGTATTTCTAATGGCGCTTTGATTCAATGTCTCAATTTTTTGGTGATTCAATTTTTTGGATTGATGTAGATAAAATAAAACCAAATCCTTACCAGCCGAGGAAGGAGTTTGATGAGGCGCGCCTCAAAGATCTTGCTGATTCTATTGGTATGTATGGAGTGTTGCAGCCGTTGGTTGTTACTCGAAAAGAGGTTACAAAAGAAGATGGCGGTATTTCTACCGAGTATGAACTTATTTCTGGCGAGCGACGTTTACGTGCTTCTAAGCTTGCAGGTGTTCGAGAGGTTCCGGCGATTATTCGATCAGGTACTGATGATAGTCGATTAAAACTTGAACTTGCGATTATTGAAAATTTACAGCGCGAAGATCTTAATCCGATTGATCGAGCGCGAGCCTTCAAGCAACTTCATGAAGAATTTAAATTTAAACACGGTCAGATTGCTGAACGAGTAGGAAAAAGTCGTGAGTATGTCAGTAACACTATTCGACTTTTAGATTTACCAAAAGAAATTCTTGCCGCAGTTGAAGAGGGGCGTATATCAGAAGGTCACACGCGACCTCTATTGATGCTCGGCGGTCGTCCAGAAGAGCAGATTACGCTGTTTAAAGAAATTCTCTTAAAAAAGTTGACTGTTCGCGAAGTTGAGCATATTGCCCGAAACATTGCTGTTGAACGAATTAGGAGAAAAGACCGACTGGCAGATCCAGAGACGTATGATTTGGAAGCCAAGCTTTCTGAGGTGTTAGGAACACGTGTTCGCATTGAGCACAAAGGTGAGGGTGGAAGAGTTCATATAGATTTCTTTTCCGATCAGGATTTGCGTGCGCTTTTGCATTTGATTGATAAAGGTAATGCCAATAAGAAGATTCTTCAGTGGCCTGTGTTGGCGCAGCAGAATGAAGGGAAAAACGATGGTGTAAAAAGTACTGAAGATAAACCTATTGAAAAGGAGGTTATTCAAAATTTGGTAGAAGTGGAGATAGCTCCTCGTATCTCGCAGACTCCAGCCGTTGAAGAGGTTAAACCAGCTGAAGAAACTACAAAAATCACTGAAGAAGTAGTCACTGAATCAACTGCCGTACCGATTGATGATCGTTCTGTTGAAGAAAAGAAAGATGACGAGGCTGAATTGTATTCGATAAAAAATTTCTCACTCTAATTTTTAATTAATGTATAAAAAATCACCCGGTTCGTAAAATGAACCGGGTGTGAGCTTCTAGCGGTCGAAGCAGGATTCTACGATGTTGGCGATAGTATTCGCCGCATCGGGGTTTAAAAGAGGGAGGAATGGTTGGACCATCTCTCGAACTCTCGCGTTTGCTGTCAAAGGAGCTTTTCTGATGCCGGTTGCGAGCACTTCCATGTCGTTTGCGTCGCGTGCACCCCAACAGGCTCCTGCGTAAAGAAGTGGTGGTATACCATGTGGATAGCCTCGTGTCTTCAGAGCTTCGGCACAATCAGGAAACATTGTCATGATGACCGGAATTCCTGCCAGCGCCGCTTGATAAGGAGCGTCTCCGCCGTAATCTGTGACTACGAGGTCGGAACCAAGGATGACATTTGTGGTGTCATCAATTGTGCTCGTATCAAGCAGGTTGTTGCCGAGGCAACATGCGGCATGGGCCTTAAGAGAGCTGAATGACGGTTTCAGTTTTGGGTGGAGACGAACGATCACTTTTTCTCCTCGATCGAAGGCCTGGCCAAGGGCGAGGAGGTGAGCCCAGATTCGCTCAGTTGATTCACCCATTGATACGTAAGTGACGATTGGGGTGTCGTGCGAATGCTCGAGTTTCATTTGGAATCGAAGTGATTCTCGTAACTCTGCACGTCTCGGGATGAGGGTGGTGAGAGTGTTGCCGTATGTTGGTTTACCACCGACTACCACATGAGCTTGTATCCACGCTTTGCTTGCGATGTCTCTCGCAACCTCGTCGATGGTAATGAGTGTGTCTGGACCAATGCATCCTCGAACGGCGACCACTTCGCCGGTTCCGTAGAGATCTTCGTACCAAACGACATTGCATTTTCCTTTGAAGCGATCTGTCCATAGGTTTTGCGTTCCACAGGCAGTGGCGCTCGTGCCGATGAGAACAAGGTCCGGTTGTGCGGACGCATAGACTTCATCGTTGTCAGCTAAAAAAGCGATCTTGGCTTTTTCGAGGGTTTCCTTTGCTTTACCCTTTGAATCAACGATCCATGTGATCTTGTGGCCGCGTGTGATCAAAATATCCACCACTGGCATCAATTCTTTGCATCCGCCGATATCGCCAACAATCACGTATATGCTTTTTGAAGTACTCAATCAAACCTCTCTTTTTGTGTTGGTTGTTGTTTTTAAAGACCAAGTACCTAAAAAGCACTAGTCTTTTTCCTCGGTGACTATATCCCATTATTTTGATATGTCAATATTTTGTGATATGGTTTTTTAAGAAAGGAAACATGCCCCCAAGAAGAAAAGTTCCTTTGGTCGATATTTGTAAAGAGCTTTGTATGCCTGGTTTAGTTATTGAGCTTGAAGGTGTGCCGGTGCGTACGCATTGTCCCGAAGTTGGCCAAGTGCTCAAGTACGGTCTTCTTGAAGCGTATCGTGTATTAAGTGGTAAAGAGCTTCTAAGTGATGAAGATACGTTCATTCGTGAGTATGTTATTGTCACCGAAGTTAATCGGCAAAAGCGTTATCTACGTTTTGCGATAAAACAAAAACCACCCTTGTAGGGTGGTTTTTTTTACTTAGTTTCTTCCGGGGTTTTTTTAGCAGGTTTATGTCGTATACAAGTTTTATTTGAACAGCGTTCAGGGATTGTTTTTGTACCTTCCATCATGAGGGAACCACATTCGCCACAGACACGACCGGTTGGTTTCGCTTTCATGGTGAAGTTACACTTCGGATAATTGTTGCAAGCAAAGAATGGTCCAAAGCGTCCACCTTTTTGGACAATCTCACCGGTGCCACACATGGGGCATTTCACACCAGTTTTTTCTTTTGCTTCTTGCTCAGGATCTTTTTTGATGAACTTGCATTTTGGATAGGTACTGCAGGAAATAAATTTTCCGAAACGTCCCATACGCTCAACAAGTTTATTGCCACAGTCAGGGCAGAGTTCACCGGTCTCTTTTGGTCCTTCGATAGGGTCGCCATTCATCATGCGAGCTCCAACACAGGTTGGAAATTTGTCGCATGAGAGAAACTTTCCCGATTTGCCGAGTTTGATAATCATGCTACTGCCACAGACCGGACACTTCATTGATGGATCCGCGTCGCCTAAGTTGGTAGCTTTTGCCAGCTTCTCTTTTGATTTAATGTCTTTGAGAAAGGGTTTGTAAAAAGCCGAAAGTGTTTTCTCGTACTCTTTTTCGCCTGATGCAATTTGGTCAAGGTCGTCTTCCATAGAGGCGGTAAATCCGTCACTAATATATTCAGCAAAATTATTTTCAAGGAAACTTGAAACAACATCACCGGTGTCGGTTGGAATGAGTGCCCGTTGCTCTTTTGTCACATATCCTCGGTCGACGAGTGTTTTAATGATAGACGCGTAGGTTGAAGGTCTGCCGATGCCGCGTTTTTCCAGTTCCTTAACGAGTCCTGCTTCACTGTAGTGTGGTGGTGGCTGGGTGTGTTTTTCTTCGCTTGTTACATCAATAACAGTAAGTTTGTCACCCTCTTTTACTTTTGGTAGTTCAACATCCTCACCTCGAGCACCGGTGTCTGCCAAAAGCCAGCCGGGGAAAATCACGCGTGTTCCATCGGCGTTGAAATCTGGAACGGCACCTTTGGCAACATTTGCGGTAATTCTTGTTCGCGAAACACGAGCATCTTTCATTTGTGAGGCAACTGTTCTTTGCCAGATAAGTTTATAGAGACGTTTTTGTGCTTCATCACTTCCGGCTGATTCAATTGAAAAGTTGGTTGGGCGGATTGCCTCGTGAGCTTCCTGAGCATTTTTACTCTTCTTTGTGTACGTATGTTCTTGGTAAAGTTCTTTGCCGAAAGAATGTTCTATGGCCGCTTTGATCTGGGTATGAGCAACGGCTGATAGGTTCGTACTATCGGTGCGCATATAAGTGATGAGGCCAGCTTCGTAGAGACGCTGAGCAAGACCCATCGTACGTGAAGGTGGAAGTCCAAGGCGCGATGAAGCAGCCTGCTGAAGTGTTGAGGTGATAAAAGGAGGGCGGGGGCTTCGCTTCGCTTCAGCCTCTTCGATAGAAGCAATGATCCAGTCAGCTTTTTTTGCGGTTTCAACTATGCGTTTTGTCTCAGCTTCTTCTTTTGGTTCAACTGAGGAGATAAAAGGAATAGGGTCGCCAGTGTTTGTTTTCGTATCGGCTTTGATAACCCAATAGGTTTCACTTTTGAAAGCGCGAATTTCTCGCTCACGCTCCATAATAATGCGAAGTGCTGGTGATTGTACGCGGCCGGCAGAAAGTCCGTAGCGAACTTTTTTCCAGATAATTCCTGAAAGGTCGTAACCAACGAGGCGGTCTAATACACGTCGGGCCTCTTGTGCTTTTCGAAGGTGAGTATCAATGAGGCGCGGATGAAGCAGTGCTTCGTTTACAGCGTCTTTAGTAATTTCGTGAAAGACAATTCGCTTTGGTTTTTTCAAGTCAGTTACTTCAGCAATGTGCCAGGCAATCGCTTCGCCTTCACGATCAGGGTCGGTTGCAAGGATTACTTCATCCGCTTTGTTGGCCAATTTTTTTAACTCATCAACAACTTTTTCTTTTCCCTTGGCAATTTCGTAATGAGGCTTAAAACCGTTTTCAATATCAACTGCTTTTTTATTTGATTTTGGGAGATCTCGCACGTGACCAACAGATGCGCGTACGGTAAATTTCCCATCGAGATATTTTTCGATGGTCTTTGCTTTTGCTGGTGACTCGACAATAAGTAATTTCATGGACGTATCGCGCTAATTAATAGCATGCATTTTTTAAAGTGCCAAATTGGGGAAAAGATTTTTAAGACGAAGGATACAAATGAAGGGTATGAGGAAGAAAATAAAAAAGTCGCATGAATACCGGAGTATCCATGCGACAGTGGAGCAAGCTTGCACTCTATAAAAAGGCGGGTGGTTTTACATTCTGCGACTCCCCACATGCCGAAGCCCGTGGTTCGATGTCTCCCACCTATGTACTTTCAAGTACCTGTTTTATGCTTTCCCTATATAAAGTGCTCACCCCAACTTTAGGATTTGAACCTAATCACCCCCAATTCACGAAGGGAGCCTCGCCAGGTGTTGGTTGTTACCTCCGGGAAGAATCATAACTGGATTGAAAATGAAGTCAATAAAATAAAAAGAACCGGACGATGTGGCGCATCGACCGGTCGTTATGGGGACGTCTTCCCACCCGTATCGGAATGGTCTGATACTCAGTGTTTAGAATTGCCACTGTCGGCAAGGCGATCATCTCTGGAATCACAGGACGGACCCTTGTCTGCTTCGTAGACGTAAAACCGGTCAAACGTATGCCGGGGATTCTCCGCCGAACCTCTTTCAGCCAAAGGCTTCCTTTGCAGACTCTGGAGAGTATTATACATACTTAGGTTTTTTTGTCAAGAAAAAACCGCACGGTGCAATCTTTGGCCAGAAAGCTAAAGATAATACATCGTGCGGCAGAGTAGCGCCGGATTGAACCGGTATTCAAGTATTGCACTCGAACGTTCACCTAGAAATGGTCTAAAGCCCGAAATCGAGAAGATATCGAAGCTGTCCCGAAATGGAGCAGGAGACTTAATTCCAGGAATCGCTCTGTCACTCTAATTGCGATTGTATAACGTATCCGTAATAAATCAACTTTTTATACTCGATGAATTTCACCAAGTGATTCTTTAATCAAACCTTTTATTTCCATAATTGAAAGGAGGGCGTTTAATTCAGAAGCGGTTTTGTTTAATTGTTGAATGAGGGCGTCTCTTGATTTCGGTTCAGCTAAAAGTTCTAAGATTTTTATTTCGTCTGGTGAACAATCGCTATAATCTTTTTCTTTTTTATCCTCTTGTTTTAAATTAAGTGCATCTAGAATGTCGTTGGATGATGCGATCGGTGTTGCTCCAAGCCGAAGCAAAAGATGGGGTCCCTCTGAGGTGGGTGAAAATAATGAACCAGGCACGGTTAATACGTCGCGATTGTATTCGGTTGCAAGGCGAGCGGTGATGAGTGTTCCTGATTTTTTCTCTGCCTCAATAACAAGTACGGCGCGTGACATTCCCGCCATAATTCTATTTCTTTGGGGGAAGCTCCATACGGTTGCTCGAAATTCTGGTTCAAATTCAGAAATGAGTGCTCCTCCAGATTCAACTATTTTTTCGGCGAGCCCGTGATTACTTCTAGGATAAAGAACAGTCTTTGAAAGTCCTGATCCGGGAATAGCTATGGTTGGAAGTCGGGCGTTAAGTGCCGCTCTATGTGCTATCGCATCAATGCCAAGT
This sequence comes from uncultured Candidatus Saccharibacteria bacterium, assembly GCA_964574355.1. GTDB lineage: Bacteria > Patescibacteriota > Minisyncoccia > Phycocordibacterales > DSPV01 > CAZNMD01. The sequence goes on along the minus strand of CAZNMD010000005.1, from coordinate 19,373 downwards.
GCAAGTCCGGAAACAATAGTAATAGGTGAACCGGAAAGTCCGGCGATTAATGTTTCGCATGCATCTTTTCCGTAGCTGGTATTTTTTCTTGCCCCAACAACAGCAAGGAGTATTCGACTCCAGTCGGGGGTTTGGCCACGAATAAAGAGTTTTTTTGGTACCTCAGGAATTTCCGTCAATTGTGGCGGCCAATGTTTCTTCTCTAACACGCGTATATTCGCGTTAGTCATTTGTCCGATTGTACCATTTGTTGTTACTATTGGTGTAACGATATAACACATATGCTTGATATTAAATTCATTCGTGAAAATGCTGATCTTGTTGCTGCTGGTGCGAAGCGGAAGTATTTAGATTTTGATATTGCAAAGTTGTTAAAGGCTGATGAAAAGCGCCGTGATCTTATGGCACGAGTCGAGGTTAAGCGTGCAGCTCAAAATGAATATTCTAAAAAAATTGCTGCAGCTGGTGCTGACGCTGAAGTTCGAGATTTAATGATTCGGGAAATGCAGGCGGTTAAAGAAGAGATGAAGTCGACTGAAAAGCGTCTCAAAGATGCGATCGATGAGTGGAAACTTTTGATGCTCCAGGTTCCCAATATCCCTGATATGTCTGTTCCTGATGGAAAGACAGATGCTGAGAATAAAGAGGTTCGTGCGTGGGGGAAAATTCCAACCTTTGATTTTGAAGTGAAATCACACATTGAGCTCATGGAAAAACTTTCAATGGCTGATTTTGAGCGTGGTGCCAAGGTTGCCGGTTTTCGTGGATATTTTCTTAAGGGGGGAGGGGCTGCTCTTGATTTTGCGGTTTGGCAGCTTGTGTTTGATTATTTTGTGAAGAAGAAGGGATTTGTTCCTATGTTTGTTCCGTCTCTTCTTCGGCGCGAGACATTGTTCGGTACCGGATATTTACCACAAGGAGAAGAAGATCTCTATAAAACCCAAGATGGTGATTATCTTGCTGGTACTGGTGAGGTGGGTACGATGGGATATTTTATGGATGAAATTATTCCAAAAGAAAAGTTGCCATTGAAAATAATTGCATTTTCGCCTTGTTTTCGTCGTGAGGCTGGTGCGCATAGTAAAGATATAAAAGGGTTGATGCGTGTTCACGAATTTATGAAATGGGAGCAGGTTGTTTTGTGTGAAGCAAGTCACGAAGAAAGTGTTAAGCTCCACGAAGAAATTACTAAAAATGCAGAGGAGGTTGTTCAGATGATGGAAGTTCCATATCACGTTGTTGCTAACTGTGGTGGTGATTTAGGATTAGGCCAAGTAAAAAAATATGATATTGAAGTTTGGCATCCTTTCGAGAAGAGGTATCGTGAATCACACTCGGCTTCCTATTTTCATGATTTTCAGGCGCGACGATTAAATATTCGATACAAAGATGATGATGGTAAATTAAAATTTGTACACTCTCTTAATTCAACCGCCTTGGCTACTCCGCGTTTTTTGATTTCTCTTATTGAGAATAATCAGACACCTGATGGTGGTATTGATATTCCTGACGCGCTTGCTTCTTATCTTGGTACAAAAAAAATTACGCCTTAGGTTTGTGTTTTTTATTTTGAAATGGCAGCAACGAGATTAAAAGATCGCAAGCGACAAGCGATAGTTTCGAAAGTCATAGGAAGTATTTTTTGTTTGATTGGAATAGTTGTTACCTGCGCGTTTGTTATCAGATTACCGTTGTTTACGGTTCAGGGTGTAGAGGTGGTTGGCAATAAGGTTATAGAAAAGAGTGAGGTTGAATATGTCGTGCGATCTATTGCTGATAAGTATTATTTTGGCGTTATGCCGGTAGCGACTGCGCTGTTTTACCCTAAAGAAAAAATTTTACAAGCAATTGTTTCATCTTCTCCTCGGATTGAAACAGCAACACTTGCTCTTAAAAATGGAGTCGCTCTTGTTACTGTTGCTGAACGTCAAATTTATGCTTTGTGGTGTCGGACAGAAACAGATTGTTTTCTTTTAGATGGTAGTGGACTAATTTTTGCCGAAGCTCCCGTTATGGAAGGCTCGAGTCTTCTTCGGTATGTTGGCGGTATTTCAAGTTCGACAAGTATTCGGCTTGGTATGCAGTATGTCGAAACAAAAGAAGCTTTTCTTGATATTCGGTTTTTACTGAACGAACTTGAGTCAAAGGGCATTGAAATAGCAGAAGTTCATATTGATCCTATCGGTTCTATTTCTGTGATTTCAAAAAATAAAACTACTTTTTTAATTGGAAGGAGAGATGATTTTTCGGCTGCGTTGAGTCGACTTGAAGCTACGTTTGCCGACCCAACGGTGCCTGTACAAGCGTTGTATCGTGAAGGAAAACTTGAAACACTCGATGTTCGTTTTTTGGGCAAGGCTCTTTTTAAAGAAAGAAAGTAAATAAAGTTTACTCCTTTAGAAATAGGTTCCGCAGTGCAACCTGTTTCTAACGGGGCGGGGATAAATAAGGATGAGTAAGTTTCTCTTGGTGGTACCATAGTAATGACTATGGATGTACTTACCGTGGCCTCTTCTTGGTTTGTTTGGCACTACGTGTACGCGTGGGCTGATATTACTCGAGTGTTTACAAATCTAACCTGGTTTTCGTGGAGGCTTTTTTCTGTACCAGAACTTCTTGCAAATCTTTTTTCTCCTTTCGAAAGATTAGACGAAAAACCAAAAAGTAAGATGCCTGATAAAATCGCCGAAGCTGTCATGGTGTCTCTTATTATGCGTTTAGTTGGAGCAGTTATTCGTATTCCAATTATTGTTCTTGGGCTTTTGGCCACAGCGTTTGTATTGATTCTTTGGATTACGGCGTATGTGATTTGGCTCGTATTACCTGTTTTGGCCGTTGGATCCATCTTTTACGGTACGATAAAAATTTTTGGTATGTAAGGATAAACAATGAACTGGGAATTTTTAAAAAATGAAGCACGAAGATTTGAAGTTGCTTTTGCGATCGATCGGATTTTTCCCTATATCGTACGGCATTGGATTAAGGTGCTTTCTTTTACGCTATTTGTGGCAGCATCAATACCATCACTTTTTGTGTATGTTTCAGATTTATTTTTACCGATTGGAGCATTTGCCGCAGAAAACATGCACATGTTGTATTCTTTTTTTCAGTTTCGTGATCAGTTTTTAGGCATTGCATGTATTGCGTTTGGTATATGGATTACAATCCTTTCACTTGATGGATATTATTTCTCGGTTCTTTTTACGGATGAGTCTTCGGCGTTACGAGAATTTCCAAAAGCTCCCGCCCTTGGGGTGATGTCGATTGATGTTGCTGAAATTATTATGCGTCTTGATCTGGCGGATCTCACAGGCTCTTTTTTACGTTCAGATCTTGGAAAACATCTTTTTTTACGACTCGGTCTATCACCTAGTGATACACAAGCATTTATTCTTAATGACTCACGGGCTCGAGTTAGTGCTGAGACGCTTTTTATACCAGAGGGTTCAAAAGTTGATAGTGCCCTTTTTGCAATAACTATTCTTGCTCTTGATCCGGCGCTTCGGGCGTATCTTCGTACTCAATCTGTTTCTGATCTTGAATACGCATCAACAGCACGATTTGTTTCGGCAATGGCTACACGAATAAGAAAGCGTCGTCGTTGGTGGAGTCGTGATTATTTAGGCAGAACTCCAGCGTTAGGTACAGCTTTTTCTTACGGAAGGGCGTATTCTCTTGAAAAATACGGCGACTATATAACGGAAACGAGTGTATACAAAACAAATGCTCCTTTGCTTGCGTATTTTCGTGAAGAGGCTGAGGAGCTTGAGACAGTGTTGGTGAGAGCACAAGGTGCTAATGCTATTGTGGTTGGTGAAGATGCGAATGCTCCTCTTTTGGTTTCAATTGCGATGGCGCGACTTATTGAGCGAGGTGAAGTATTACCACCCCTTGAACATCGACGAATGTTTCTTTTGGATCCAGAACGCCTTGTTGCTTCTGGCGGAGCGAAGGCACTTGTTGAGGCCGCGTTGCAAAAAGTTTTTTCTGATGCGGTTCGGGCAGGTAACTTGATTGTCGTCATTCCAAATATTGGATCTTTTATAAAAAGCCTATCCGCATTTTCTGTCGATTTATTTAGTATTCTTGATCGGTATTTACGAGCAAAAGATTTACACATTATTGTTCTTTCTGATACTGACGCTTATCACCGAACGTTTGAACGTGATCCGCAGCTTATGGAACATTTCGAACGCGTGCTTGTCGCAGATAAGGGTAATCTTGCTTTGGTGCACGCACTTGAGCGAACAGTAGAATCAATTGAAACGCATGAAAGAGTTTTCTTTACGCATCCCGCCATTAGTGCTGCGGCGTCTTCGGCAGAACAATTTTTTTCTGATTCAGCGCCTTTAGATAAGGCAATTGATCTTCTGATGGAAGTTTCAGCTAAGTACCGAGGAACATATGCGCGCATTACAGCTCTCGATATCAAAAAATTAATTGAATCAAAAACAGGGATTCCTTCGGGTGGGCCGAGTGGTGATGAGCGTGCGAAATTGATTGAACTTGAAAAAACACTTCAGAGGCGAGTGGTTGGTCAGCCTGACGCCACTGCGGCTGTTGCTGCGGCTATGCGACGCGCACGTTCTGGAATTCGAAGTGAGAAAAAACCAATGGGTTCGTTTCTCTTTTTAGGTCCAACAGGTGTTGGAAAAACAGAAACCGCGAAAGCATTGGCCGCTGCTTATTTTGGAAGTGAGGATGCCATGGTTCGATTTGATATGACTGAGTTTAGTGGAGTAAATGCACTTACGCGATTACTGGGCGATGGTGGAGAAGAGCCAGGATTGCTCGTTGCAAAATTACGCGAGAAACCATTTTCTGTTTTTCTTTTCGATGAATTTGAAAAAGCTTCCCAGGCGGTGCGAGATCTTTTTTTGCAGCTTTTGGATGAAGGTTTTATTACTGATGGTCGCGGTAAAAAGGCGTATGCTCGATCATCATTTATTATTGCAACTTCAAATGCGGCAAGTGAAGAAATTTTCCGTCTCACTGAAGCGGGGAAGGATATTACAAAAGAGAGAGGAAGAATTATTGAGTTGGTTATTTCTGGAGGAATTTTTCGCCCGGAGTTACTTAATCGATTTGATGGGGTAATTTTGTTTAATCCAATGAATAAAGATTTAACTGAAGCGGTAGCGTCCCAATTACTTTCGAAGTTTGCAAAACGGATTGAAGAGAAGGGATATGTACTTGTGATTAACGATTTGCTTGTAAAATATATTGCCAGGGAAGGTGGTGATCCAAAATTTGGCGCTCGGCCCCTCAATCGTGCAATTTCAGAAAAAATTGAACAAGTTATTGCAGATAAAATTATTGCTGGAAGTTTGAAACCAGGGGCAAAAATTGAATTTACTGCCAAAGACCTACCCTAAGATAGGGTAGGTAAATCTTATTGAAAAAACCGCACGTATTCTTCGACAGAATAAGTGCGGTATCGATTGTCTAGTTGAGGTAGAACACCAATCCTTCAGTGATCAGTGCTCCCGAAGAAAATAGGATGAGAAATCCGAAACCTTTGAGCGTTACGCACTCCCGGAGTCTTTGCGTTTTCATGCGGATGAGCGTATACCCAAGCCATGCCCATCCAAAGATGAGAAGCCACCAAAATAGTTGTCCCATACAGGATGTTCAGTTTGATGTTGGTTGCAGGGGATGGGTTTCCAAATGAACAACATCTTCGTTGTTTGCCACGCCGATAACTCGTGTTCCGGGGTCATTGGTTAGGGTGTTGGCCAGAGTGTAGATTTCTGGTTTTCCAAAAAGGTGCCACTCCATTGTGGTAATTCCTAGTTTTGTTGGTTGGAGAACCACGCAGATATTTGTTCCTGCTAAGAACGGCTGGCTCACAATTTTGTAAATAGTTTCTTTTTCCGGAAAGAGTGGCTTGACGTTAGTTGCCCCTGAGAGCGTTCCCAGGTAGTAGCTAAGCATCATGCTCGCTAACACAGTGAAGATTGTGAGGGACTTCGTCGCGCCTTGTTTGGCTGGATCAAGGGTCATTTTCACCCGGAAGATGAGAAACAACAGGGTAGCCAGTACAAGACTTAGCCATGTCCACCAAAAAGGTGATTGTCCCATAAGAATCCTTTCAAATAGCTGTTATCCTTTCTGTTCAACATGAACAGGGTAAGGTGTTTCTAATAAATACAGTATAAATAAAATAGGTGTTTGTCAATGATTCAGGGGCGTGATACGCTTCGTTTTATGTCTTTGGGATTCTGGGAAAAATTAAAAAAGAAAAAACCAATTTTGGTGTTGGCCCCAATGGCTGATGTTACTGATGTTGCGTTTCGGCGTATCATCGCAAAGTACGGCAAGCCTGATGTGATGTGGACCGAGTTTGTTTCGGCTGACGGGCTTATGTCGCCTGGTCGGGAACACTTAGAAATTGATTTAGGGTATTCAAAAAAAGAGCGACCAATTGTGGTGCAACTTTTTTCATCTAATCCAGAAAAGATGGAGGGTGCAGCAAAATTGTGTGCCGAACTTGGTTTTGATGGGTTGGATATTAATATGGGTTGTCCTGATAAGTCGATAATGAAACAAGGTTCCGGTGGTGCGATGATAAAAAACCCAAAGCAAGCAGTTCTTGTTATTGAAGCCGCGAAGCGTGGTGTTGAAGCTGGGAAGAAAAAAGGGAAAGAAGCAATTCCGGTTTCAGTAAAAACTCGTATTGGATATAACAAAAATGAATTAGCGACATGGCTTCCGATTCTGCTTTCAACAAATGTTGCAGCAATTACGATTCATGCGCGGACAGTTAAAGAGCTTTCGCTTGTACCGGCACGCTGGGAACATGTCCGCGAGGCGGTAAAAATTCGTGATGAATTAAAATCGGAAACGCTTATTCTTGGGAATGGCGATGCGAAAGATTGTGATCATGCGCGAGTACTCGCAAAAGAGAGCGGAGCAGATGGTGTTATGCTTGGCCGTGCAATTTTTGGCCGACCATGGTTATTCTCTCGTTCTCACGAATTAGAAAATAGTTCTGCACAAGTGGTTAAACAAAAATTGGCAATTTTGCTTGAACATGTAAAACTTTTCGACAAATTACTTGGAAAAAAGAAGAGTTTTGCTTTGATGAAAAAACATTTTAAAGCATATGTGAATGGTTTTCCTGATGCAAAAGAATTGCGCTTGGCGTTGATGGAAGCAAATAATGCAAAGGAAGTGGCTAAGGTATTAAAACCATATTTGTAGCCATTTTTCAGTGTTTTTAGAGTATTTAAAGCTGTAGTAGTTGACAGTATTTTAATATATGCTATAGTACTGGAGGATACCTAGTACGAGAGACGGTCGTAAAGATTGCCTACGTCGCTAGCCCCTTAGCCTCCCTGATGGGAGCCTAAGTAGTTCATCAACATTAACGTTCCTTCCGGCCAAAAAAATGGGCCAGAAAGCGAGTATCGCGCCTATGAACAGTCCGCCGAATCGTTTCAGTAAAAACGAAAACAATAGCGCAGTTCTCGTCCTCGTCCCCGGCCGCGGCGCCCAGTATCATCGTCTCTGACACGGCGTCGGCCTCAGGCAAGACAACGGGAAGCAAGCCCATATATGCACTGACGCATTTTGGTCTCACTCCCACGAATCCCAATTCGCCCGAAAGGCGAAAGGAAGGAAGCATGCCCTTCACGTAGTGTAGGTTGTCGCGTTCCCTTTGAATGACGGAAAACCTCCAGAAAACGAAAGGAGACATGAAACCATTCTATTAGCGACCCCAAAAGGGTTGTTGAATCCCCCGAGAACCAAGCGGTTCTCGGGGGACTATTTTTTTATATTGCCCGTAGTTAGATGGTATACTTTTTGTATGCAAACATTACGCGAAGTTGTGACACAGGCTGCAATTGGAAAAGTTGCAATTGGTCATTTTAATACATCAAATCTAGAAGTTGTTCACGCGATTTATGATGCGGCAAAATCTTTGAATCTTCCGGTCATTGTTGGAGTTTCTGAAGGTGAACGGGATTTTACCGGAGTCGCCGAAATTGCTGCGGTTGTAAAAACCATTCGCGAACGAGATCAGTACCCTATTTTTCTAAATGCTGATCATACTTATTCAGTCGAACGAGTGAAAGAGGCTATTGATGCTGGGTTTGATTCGGTTATTTTTGATGGAGCAAAATTATCGCTTGAAGAAAATATTGCGAAAACAAAAGAAGTCGTTTTGTATGCCAAAGGAAGTGGTCGTGATGTGTTGGTTGAAGGCGAGCTTGGCTATATTGGCCAATCAAGCAAAGTACTCGACGCAATTCCAGAGGGAGTTGATTTGAAGGCTGGTCTCACAAAAGCAGAAGATGCAAAACGATTTGTCGAAGAGACTGGTGTTGATTTATTAGCTCCGGCGGTTGGAAATTTCCATGGAATGTTAACAGGCGGAGTTGATCCGGCGCTTAGTATTGAAACAGTTATTGCTGTTCGTGCTGCCGCGGGCATTCCACTCGTTCTTCATGGTGGATCCGGAAACTCGGCTGATGATTTTAAAAAATCGATTGAGGCGGGTATTTCCATTGTTCATATTAATACTGAAATCAGGGTTGCTTTTAGGAAAGGTTTGGAAGGGGCGTTGGCCGCAAAACCGGATGAAGTTTCACCGTATAAGTATTTAGCTCCGGCTCGTGATGTGGTGCGAGACATTGTGATTTCTAAGTTAAAACTATTTAATAATCTTTCGTAAAAGAATGGCAAAGGTATTTGTGACAAGAAAAATTCCTGATATTGGGATTTCGATGCTTCGGGAGCGAGGGCATGAGGTAATTATTAGTAATAAGGATCGACCTTTAACGAAAGAGGAATTAATAACTGAACTAAAATCAGGTCAGTATGACGCTGTGTTGAGTCAATTGACCGATGGTATTGATAAGGATGTGTTTGACGGAGCGCCTTCGGTTAAAGTGTTTGCTAACTACGCAATTGGTTTTAATAACTTTGATATAGAAGAGGGTAAGAAGCGGGGGGTTTTCTTGAGCAATACTCCAGGGGGTGGTGCAGAACGTGTCGCAGAGTTTGCAGTTGCCCTTATGCTTGCGCTTGCTTGTCGGATTACCGAAGGTGATAGGTTTGTTCGGCAAGGCCAGTACGTCGGTTTTGATCCAATGCTTTTTCATGGAACAGAACTTGTGGGTAAAACGTTGGGTATTATTGGAACAGGGCGTATTGGGGCAGAAGTTGCTCGTCGGGTAATCAAGGGATTTTTGATGAAAGTCGTGTATTTTGATGTAACTCGTAACGAAGCACTTGAAAAAGAATTTGGAGCGGAATTTAAATCAACGGTGGAGGAGGTTTTACCGGTGGCTGATTTTGTCTCAGTTCATGTACCCTTGATGCCAGCAACGCATCATTTGATAAATGCTTCGCGATTGAGACTCATGAAATCAACTGCATTTTTGATTAACACTTCACGCGGACCTGTCTTAGATGAGGTGGCTCTCGTAGAGGCTTTGAAAGCGGGTGTTATCAGGGGTGCAGGTCTCGATGTGTATGAAAATGAACCAAACTTGTCTTCCGGACTCAAAGATCTTTCTAATGTTATTTTGACTCCTCATATTGCCTCTTCGACAACGGAATCACGAGAGGATATGTCTCGGCTTGCTGCTGAGAATATTCTTTCGGTGCTTTCTGGATCTCGTCCGGCAAATAATGTTTATTGAGATGAATGGTAATTTTAGTGTAAAAAAGAAAGGATTTACTCTTATTGAACTTTTGGTTGTTATGGTGCTGATCGGAATATTTTCCGCAGTTGTTTTTCCAAATTTAATGAGCTATCGAGCTCGAGGTGCAGATAATATTCGACGATCGGATATAAAAAATTTACAATTGGCCCTCGAAAAATATTATGCCATAAATAAAAAGTATCCATCGACTTGTGGTAGTGGTGGAACGGCGAGTAATCCAGGTACAGCTTTTTGTTCGTCTGGAACTTTTAATACTACAAATATACGTTGGTTTTATGGCACACCACCTCTTGCTTCTTTTAGTAATGGAGGTAATTGGATACCGGGACTTATTGCCAGTGGTATTGTTAAGTCTTTACCAAAAGATCCTCGAGAGGCTAAATTTCCTGGTATTACTGATGCGACGTGTACATCTGGAACAAGGGTAACGTATCGTTATCGTTCAACGGGTGTTCATTATAAGCTTCAAGCGTTATGTGGTATTGAAGGAGCCGATATTGTTGCTGGAGATGAGATGTATAATCCGGCAACTGTTCAGCCGACAAGACGTTCGGTCATCGTGACTGATTTACCTCCTCTTCCTGTTGGGGCGGTTTGTCCAGCTATTTCAAATCCTGCAATATTTGATACTCCCGCATGTTGGTAAAGGCGGGTTGAGAGTTTTAATAAGGCATAACTTAAACTAGTCAGAATGGTTAATGTTATTGATTTGCCAGGTATAATTTCTCGTGTATAATATGCCTCACTATCTATGATCAGTATCAAAGCAACAACAAGAGATACAAAGCCAGCCGCGGCAGCGCTTCGTAAGAATGGCCGTATTCCTGCGGTGTTTTATGGACGAAAAGAGGCTGCGCAGTCGATTTCAATGGATAAAAAAGATTTCGATAAGGCGATGCTTCATGCTGGAGAATCGTCAGTTATCTCACTTGAGGGTCCATGGGGTACCCACGATGTTCTTGTTAATGATATGACTCGTCATCCTCTTACGGAAGCAGTTGAGCATGTTGATTTCTATGTTCTTGAAAAAGACCGAAAGGTAAAGGTTCGCGTTCCGCTTGAATTTACTGGTACTTCTGCTGCGGTTAAAGATTTGGGGGGTACCTTGGTAAAGGTTATTTATGCTTTGGAAATTGAAGCTTTGCCAAAAAACCTTCCTTCAGGATTAACTGTTGATATTGCGTTGCTCTCAACTCTTGAGAGTCAGATTTTGGCAAAAGATATTACTCTTCCAACAGGTGTTGATCTTGTGGAGAAGCCTGATGCTGTTATTGCTTCAGTCGCGACGTATAAAGAAGAAGTCGAGGCTCCTGTTATGGATCTTTCTCAAATTGAAGTTGAGAAGAAAGGCAAAGTTGAGGAAGAGGCAGGCGAAGGTGCTGATACCGGTGAAGCAAAGAAGGATGCCGCTCCAGCTGCAAAAAAATAATTTTTTAATGCAAAAACCGCTCCTTACTATCCGACGGAGCGGTTTTTTGTTGCGTGTTATAATTGATACTCATGATCCAGATTGGTATACGGCATAAGTTAGGTAGAATTTGTTTTGGCCTCATAGTAGCACTCTTTATTTTTATAGTGCCGTCTGTTTCTGTTGCACAAACAGCTTCAAGTTCAGGGGTTCTTGTTGCTGATCAGCGAGCCGAACTTGAACGCGAACTCGCAGAAATAGAAAAAGAGATTGCACGTCAGCAAGAAATTTTACAGAGCAAACAAAGAGAAACCGTATCAATTGAACGGGATGTTTCTATTTTGAATGCTCAAATAGAAGCTGCAACACTCTCTATTCGTGCGAAAAATATTGCTATTGAGAAGCTGGGCAAAGGTATTGGTGAAAAAACAAAAACAATCGGAGAGCTTGATGCCCAAATTGAGCGTGGTAAACAATCACTTTCCCAGCTTATTCGAAGGACAAATGAGCTTGATAGTTATTCGCTTGCTGAAGTGATGTTGAGCAGTCGCGAACTGTCTGATTTTTTTTCTGATCTTGATTCTTTTGTGTCAATTAAAGACGCGCTTGCTTCGTTGTTTGAAGAAATTCGTCTCAATAAAGATGTTGTTGAAACAGAAAGAGAAAAGCTTGATCGAGAGCGAAAAGCTGAAATTGATGCTCGAGTAGTTGTTGAAGAAAAAAAACGATTGGTTCAGAAAAGTGAAGTCCAGAAAAAGAGTTTATTATCATTAAGTCGTCAGCAGGAGAAAGAGTATAAAGCTCTTTTGAGTGAACGTGAAAAACGCGCGTTTGAAATTCGTGCAGCCCTCTTTTCTTTGCGTGATAGTGCTGCAATTCCGTTTGGTACAGCTCTTCAATATGCAAACGAGGCTTCAAAAATTACAGGCGTTCGTCCCGCTTTTCTTTTAGCTATTTTGACTCAAGAGTCAAATTTAGGACAAAATGTTGGCCAATGTTATCTCAAAAATTCTGAAACAGGAGATGGTGTAGGTAAAAACACAGGGACTCCATTTAAAAGGGTTATGAAGGTTGGTCGCGACGTTGAACCATTCTTAGAGCTTTCAAAACGATTAGGTTTTGATCCGTATAATCAAGTTGTTTCTTGCCCTCAATCTGTAGGATATGGTGGTGCGATGGGACCTTCTCAATTTATTGCTTCGACATGGGTTATGTATGAAAAACGAGTTGGAAACGCTCTTGGTGTTTCCGTTCCAAACCCTTGGGCGCCTCGTGATGCTTTTTTTGCGAGTTCGTTCTTTTTGGATGATTTAGGGGCAGGTAAGGGCGGATATAGTGCGGAATTTGAGGCAGCGGCTCGTTATTATGCAGGTGCTGGATGGTCAACTCGAGGGCGAGGTTATGCAACAAGTGTGCTTCAACATGCTCGTAATATTCAGGAAAACATGATTGATCCTCTCGAGGCTTTTTAGGGAGAATTTTACATTTTTCTAATACTTTGATAGTATAATCCGGCTATGAAAAAAGACATTCATCCAACTTATTTTCCGAACGCAAAGGTAACCTGTGCGTGTGGTGCTTCTTTTGTTGTTGGTTCAACAAAAGAAAAGATTGAAGTTGAAATTTGCAGTGCATGTCATCCTCTTTATACAGGTACAGAGAAGATTATCGACACCGCAGGACGCGTTGAACGATTCAAGGTTCGTGCTGGCAAAAAGGCCAAAGCGGGAGCTGACGCGAAGTAGATTTATTGCTTCCAAGGCCGTCCTTTTGGGACGTTTACATTATTGATGAGAGATCAACGGGAGTATAAAACAAATCCAAAAACCGCTCACTTGGCGGCTCTTTTGGAGTCGTATGAAAAAGAGGAGGCTCAGGCGGTCGAGTTGGCGGCTGATCCACAAATGAAAAAATTGGCAGATGATGAGATTCTTCGTATTGGTAAAGAAAAGAAAGTTGTTTTAGATCAGATTGAGTCAATTTTGACTGAAGAAGAAAAAGAGGAAGCTTTCCCAAACGAATTAATTTTAGAAGTTCGTGCAGGTGCTGGAGGTGAGGAGGCTGCACTTTTTGCCGAAAAACTTTCTTCGATGTATCGGGAATATGGCAAAAAGAAGGGTTGGACTTTTTTAACTCTTGATGAGGCTAAGTCTGATTTAGGTGGTTATAAGGAAGCTTCGTTTGAAATTAAAGGAAAAGGTGCTTACGAAGCTCTTCGTTTTGAAACCGGAGTGCATAGAATTCAACGTGTTCCTCCAACCGAAAAATCAGGACGTATTCATACTTCAACGGCGTCTGTTGCGGTCATGCCTATTAGAAAGAAACATACAATTGAGATTAAAGAGAGTGATATTGAGATGGAGTTTTCTCGTGCGGGTGGTAAGGGTGGGCAGAATGTGAATAAAGTTGAGACTGCGGTTCGTCTTATTCATAAGGCAACAGGTATTGCGGTACGTTGTACGTCTGAACGTAGTCAGTTAAAGAATCGAGAACAAGCAATGTCCATGCTTATGGCAAAGCTTGAGCAAAGAGAAGAGGAAGAGTCCGCCAAAAAGCATGCCAGCGAGAGAAAGAGTCAAATTGGCACTGCTGATCGGTCTGAAAAAATCAGAACGTACAACATTCTTCAAGATCGAGTTACTGATCATAGAATTAAAGAATCATGGCATAATCTTGATCGATTTTTTGCCGGTGACATTGATGATATGGTTTCGAAGTTGTCCGCAGCCGCGGCCGGAACGACAGAGGAGCCAAGTGAAGGGGAAAATAGTTCAGTTTAAGTGATTTTATTTACCGCTATTGCCTTCTTATAGCCAGTCTGCTATATTCATTCGTACGTTATGCAGGAAAAACCAACCATTCAATTTCCAATGGATCCCCAAATAGGGCGCCTTTTTAATGTCGGCGCACATTTTGGGCTTTCTCGAGCTCGTCGCCACCCTTCCGTTAGTCCTTTCATTTTTGGCCGAAAAAATCGTGTTGAAATTTTTGATTTGGAAAAGACCTCAAAACTTTTTTCTGAGGCGGTAGAACATATGAAAAAATTAGGAGCAGAACGAAAAGTCGTTTTGTTCGCTACAGGAAAAGGGGAAGCTCGAGAGTTGCTCAAGGCGGCAGCTATTCGACTTTCTATGCCATACATTGCTGGTCGCTGGATTGGAGGTACGTTGACTAATTTTGCCGAAATAAGAAGCCGTGTTGAACGACTAGAATTGCTTCGAGGCGAGCGTGAGCGTGGTGAGTTTGGTAAATATACAAAACGCGAACGATTGCTTTTTGATCGAGAAATTGAACGTCTCTCCCGACTCTTTAATGGGTTGGTTCCAATGAAAAGTAAGCCTCATGCCTTGTTTGTTGTTGATGCGAAGCGTGAGCAAATTGCTGTTCGTGAAGCAAAATCTATGAATGTTCCAGTGATTGCTTTCTCAAGTTCTGATTGTGATCTTTCTTTGGTTGATGTTCCAATACTTGGAAATGACGCAGCTGTTAAGAGTATCGAACTTGTTATTTCAGCGTTAGTTGAAGCATACGAGGCTGGAGTTAAATCTCGTCCTGCACCATCAGCTGCTGTTGACGGTGTGAAGGTTGAAGCTAAATAAAGTATTTTCGCTGAGACGTGTTAGGTTCATCTGCGTCGTTTTTTGTTAACGACCCATGTTACAATTATCTCTATCGTTATTATTTTGCAGAATATAGCTATGATTTCTACAGAACAAGTAAAAGACTTACGTGACCGAACTGGAATTTCGGTTATGCAGTGTAAAAAGGCTCTTGAGGAAGCAAATGGTGATGTTGAGAAAGCTCTCATTCTTCTCAAGAAAAAAGGTGCGGATGTGGCAGGAAAGAAAGCCGACCGCGTTTTTAAAGCTGGTACAATTGCATCTTACGTTCACGGAGCCGGTACTGTGGCGAGTATGGTACTTCTTCGATGTGAAACAGATTTTGTTGCTCGTAACGAGGAGTTTCGTGATCTTGCGTATTCCATTGCCATGCAAATTGCCGCAACCAAGCCTGAGTATATAAAAATGGAAGATGTTACTGAGGAGGCAAAAATATCTGTAATGAAAGCATTTGAAAAAGATGTCACTGGTAAGACAGGAGATATGAAGGAAAAGATTCTTGCGGGTAAGGTTGCCGCGTACTTTAAAGAGCGAGTTCTTTTGGAACAGCCATATATAAAAAATGAAGAACAGACCGTATCTGAATTACTTTCTTCTGCGATACAAAAGTTTGGTGAAAAAATAGATATTGGTCAGTACACACGATTTGCTGTCGAGGTGCAGTAGTAGATAGATGTCTATGTATATGGCAACAATCGTTGTTTTTTACTCATCGTTGCTTGGAACTATGTGCCTGCTTATTCTTGCCGGTGTTGAACGGTCAGTTGGTCGACGTGTGTTTTTTTCTCGGTTCAGGAGTAGCTCTGATCATGCAATTATTTCCTTTGTTGACACAACCCTTCATGCGGGAGTACTTGTTGTTGATAGGATAGCTGCGGTGGTGGCAAAGTTTGTTCGGTCTATTTTTGCGGGCACGATTGTTCGTATGAGACGCATGTCGGCACGATTACGTGATCGAGCAGAGAAGCGACGTGTATCACTGAAAGGTCAAGGCTCGGTATCTAGTTTTTTACGTACAATTACTGAACATAAAAAAAGTTTGCATAATGATGAGGATATTTTTCCTCCGAAAGAATAGGACTTGCAGGGTTTTGATTGAGACGGTATTGTTGAAGTCGGCCAAAAAGAGGGAGTGAAGTGTTGTTAGTGCAATGGAGGTAGTGTTTGAGAACAAAATATACGTCACAGAGTATGCTGTCTTGGTAGGTATATTAAAAACAGCACATTAGAAATAGTGTTTGAGAATATGATGTGTGCCGGGGTATGCTGTTTTGGTAGGTATAGCAAATACTGCACAGAAGAGATATAGTTTGAAAATAAAATATATGCCAGAGTATGCTGTCTTGGTAGGTATGCCAAAGATGGCACAAATAAAAATAGAAGGTTAAAATCAGTATGCGCCAGAGTAGCTCAGTTGGTAGAGCACCGCTTTTGTAAAGCGGCTGTCGTCGGTTCAAGTCCGACCTCTGGCTCCAAAACAAAAAAGAACGTAGGGTACGTTCTTTTTTGTTACATGATATATACAAGTTGTGATAGGTTATACTTATTCTATGAACAAGGCACCACAAGGTCATATGCATCCGATTTCACGGGCAATAGCAGAGATTTATGCTATTTTTGCGAAGCTTGGTTTTGAGATAGCTACTGGGCCGGAAGCCGAAGAGGAACACTACAATTTTGATGCTCTAAATTTTCCGAAAGATCATCCGGCGCGGGATATGCAGGATACTTTTTGGTTGAAACCTTCTGATACTCGGAAGCTTTTACGAACGCATACGTCTCCCGTTCAGATTCGGTATATGGAAGAAAAATTTAAGGCCGGACAAAAACCACCGTACAAAATTATTGTTCCTGGAAAAGTGTTTCGAAACGAAGCAACGGATGCAACCCATGAAGCACAATTTTTTCAGCTTGAAGGATTGTATGTTGATAAAGATGTCTCATTGGCGCACTTAAAAGGAACGCTTTTACTCTTTTTTAAAGAAATTTTGGGAAAAGATACTGAAGTTCGATTTCGTCCTAGTTTTTTTCCTTTTGTTGAGCCTGCGGTTGAGGTTGATGTGAAATTTAATGGCAAGTGGCTTGAAATGATGGGGGCGGGCCTTGTTCATCCAAATGTTTTTAAAGCGGTTGGATTAGAGGGGTATACAGGTTTTGCGTTCGGTGGCGGCATTGATCGGATCATTATGGTTAAATATGGTATCCCTGATGTACGCATGCTCTATTCCGGCGATTTAAGACTTGTTAACCAATTCTAAAATGAAACCTGGCTTATATCGACATTCAAAGACGGGGAATATGTATAAAGTGTATTTTGTTGCTAAGCATTCGGAAACACTTGAAGATGTTGTAGTGTACGAAGCCTTGTATGAAAATGATAAATCAAAATATTGGGTTCGACCGCTTTCCATGTTTGAAGAATTTGTCGAACTTGAGGGCAAAAAAGTTCCACGGTTTGAGTTGGTGAGTTTCAAAAAATAATACATGTATGATTGTTTCGTATAATTGGCTCCAAACATATTTTAAAAAACCTCTTTCGTCACCTGAAAAATTGGCTGATATTTTTACTTTTGCGGTTTTTGAAGTTGAGGGAATAGAAAAGAAGGCTGATGATACATTGATTGATCTTAAGGTACTACCTGATCGTGCCCATTACGCACTCTCTCATCGTGGTATAGCGCGTGAACTTGCCGCCGCAATCGGTGAACATATTGTTATTCCAAATCGCACAGAGCTGAATGTTGGAAAAACCGACAAGCTTTCAATACAAATTTCCGATTCAGCTGATTGTCGTCGCTATATTGGCCGGCGCGTAGAAAATGTAACAGTAGGTGATTCGCCGACATGGCTTCGTGATCGATTGGCATCCATTGGTCAGCGCTCTATAAACAATATCGTTGATGCTGCGAATTTTGTGATGTTCGATATGGGGCAGCCCTTGCATGCCTTCGATGCTGATAAAGTGAAAGGAAACATTTCGGTGCGTCGCACTAAAAAGGGAGAGAAAATGACAACCTTGGACAATCGCGAAGTGATACTTGATGATTCAATGCTTCTTATTGCTGACGACGAGGGTCCTTTGGGTATTGCTGGTATCAAGGGTGGTACGCGCGCAGCGGTAACTCGTGAGACAAAAAATCTCATTCTCGAGGCTGCGAATTTTAACCCAACTCTTTTACGTAAAATTGCAATCGCAATTAATATTAAAACAGACGCTTCAAAACGTTTTGAAAATGCTCCTTCACCCGAACAGGCATTGGTTGCTATGAATGAATTTTCAGCCTTGATTCATGGGGTATCACCTGAAGCGGTTTTTGGAGAAATTGTTGATGAGTATCCAGCGCCTCTTTCTCAAAAAACACTTTCTGTTAGGGTCGAAGACATTTCAAAGAAATTGGGCGTCGAAATTCCTGAACAAGTAGTGGTTCGCATTTTGGAACTTCTCGACGTAAAAGTAGAAAAGAAGGGAGTGGTTCTTGAACTTACGCCTCCATATTGGCGACTGGATCTTGTTATTTTCGAAGATGTTGTTGAAGAGGTTGGCCGATTGTATGGCTATAACAAAGTAAAAGAAGTTTTGCCGCCAGAAACAAAAGTTCAGCCAGTGCTCCATAAACAATTTTACTTCGAATATAAAATCCGTTCGTTTTTAATCGAACGTGGTTTTAGCGAAGTGTTTACCTCGTCTTTTTCGGCCGCAGGGGAGGTTGAAATTGAAAAACCTCTCGCCGCTGATAAAAAGTTCCTTCGCACCGATCTTACCAGAAATATTGAACACTCGTTGAAGCAGAATCTCCTGAACGCAGCACTTTTGGGTGCCAAAGAAATTCGTGAATTTGAAATCGGAAAAATCTTCCCAAAAACAGGCGAACAAACCTCTCTTTGTGTTGGTATAACGGGCATAAAAAGTAAGAAAGAAAAATCAATCAATGAACTCGTCCGCGAAGTGCGCGATGAATTAGTCGCTATGCTCGGCGCGCTAGTTCAAACAGTTTGCACCGTTGATGACTCAGGTGGACTGATTTTACTTTCTGGAAGACAAATTGGAATGATTAATAAGGTGGATGGTATTTTTGAACTTAATCTCGATGCACTTATCTCGGCATTACCTGAGCCAAAAGAATGGGATGTTACTTTACCTGCAGTGGAAGCGGTAACATTCGAGCAGTTCTCATTGTACCCATGTATTGTTCGTGATGTTGCGGTTTTTGTACCGGGTGGGATACAAGCTGATGAAGTGTGGGGTGTTATTTCACCGATTTGCGATGAGCTTTTGGTACGTCATGATCTCTTTGATGTCTTTGATAAGAAATCAGCTGATGGGTCAGTTTTAACTTCATACGCGTTCCGACTTGTTTTCCAAGCAAAAGACCGAACACTCACTGATATAGAAATAAATGCGGTGATGGAAAAAGTTACAGTCGCACTTAACGCAAAAGAGAACTGGAAAGTGAGATAGTTTTGGAAAACTTAATTTATAAAACGCCTGTCCGGTTTTAAGGGAAAGGCGTTTTAGCAAGAAGGTTATTGTCTCTTACTTCTAGCTATTGATAGCACGTATTCGATGGTTGTTTCAGCATCGAGACCAGAATGAAGCGCCAGTGTTCCATAACGGGACATAAAATCATCTTGATCTAATTCCTCCCAATCATTCATAATGATTGGGAACAT
>CAZNMD010000004.1:0-53480 GCA_964574355.1 uncultured Candidatus Saccharibacteria bacterium | reverse complement strand
TGTCCAGGAGTATCAATCAAATGAAACACATAATCTGTGCCGTTGTATGCATAGCGCATCTTAACGGGCTGCATTTTAATCGTAATACCGCGTTCCCGCTCGAGTTCCATTGTATCGAGATACTGATCACGCATTTTTCTAGCCTCAATTGTCCCTGTTGCCTCTAAAAGCCTATCAGCCAAGGTTGATTTACCGTGGTCAATATGGGCAATAATTGAGAAGTTGCGTATATGCTTTGGGTCCATACTGGGCTATGTTATCACAAAAATTCCTTATTTCTAGGCATATTTTCATAAACCCAAAAATTGACTTGTTAATATTATTATGATACATATCCATAAGATCATAGACCCATGAACACATGTAAACCAATATTTGTAGCCGTAATGAATTTCACCAACGGAACTATTTTGACAAAAGTAGGCCCATTCCATACTGACCAGGCGGCCGCAAAATGGGCAAGTGGTTTTAGAGCATACGCCAACGAACGACAGATTGACGCAACGGCACTCCCTAGCCACGTAATCGAAAGCATCTCCTCTGAGGTAGGAACTCATGCATACTTCCCCACACAGGACCCAAGGGATATTTTTGCTGAAATAGCTATCGGAGTTATCCTCAGCACATTTGGTAATGCACGAACCCGATAGGGTTACGTACGTTCAACAAACTGTCCCGCACAATGAAAGTTGTCGCGGGGTTGTTTTTTATATTAAAAGCAAAGATTTATTTTAAAAAACATAAAGGTCATCGTGTTTAAAAAATAAATCAGAGAGGAGTTTCTTGTTCACCGACCGCCAATTCTTTTTTCCAAATACGATGATGGAGGGCTTTGCCAATTTCACGAAGTTCATTACTCTTCAAAAAATAAAGGACTGCGATAAGTGCGACAATACCAATAAGACCGGACAGTAAACCCTGAAAGAAAACACCAACAACGGTCGTCAGATCAAAAACGGTATCAAAAAAGTTTAATCCTAGATACGCCACAAAACCCCCAATGACTGAAGCTGAAAAACTATGAAAAAATGTTGCGGTTACCGGCTTGATAAAACCACCAAAATCAAATTCAAAACGCCAAACATAAAGACCGAGGTTAATCAAAAGAGCTAAAGAATACGCAAGCGGCAACACTAAAACGGCAGTTCCAGAAAGATCACCAACGCGTAATAACGCTTCAAGAAAATCACGAATAAAAGGAACAGCAAGCATCAAAGAAGAAAGGGTGTATGCAAACAAAATAATGAAAACACTGGTAATTACATTAATAATGAGAGGTGTTTTTGTATTCCCTGCTGCATAATAACTTCGTACAAAAACCAAAGATAATGACTGCGCCAAAATTGAAACTGTAAACAAGGCGAGCGCAGCAGCCGTAAGGCGAGTATCAGACCAAGAAAATGCTCCTGATCCTAAAATCGTACGAACAATCTGAGCGCGAAGAACAATAAACATAACCATAATTGGTAATGACCAGAAAACAATATGTCGCGAGGCAGAAGCAACTTCTCGTACAAATCCTTCTTTGTTTTTTTCGGCAAACAGGCGAGAAATAGTTGGGAAAATGGCCATTGAATAACTCACTCCAACCATAGCCAGCGGCACTGATTGCATATTCCATGCAAAGTTAAATACTGCAACAGAACCAACCGCAAATGCACTCGCAAACGCCGTGAGAACAATAAGCGCAATATGGGTGGAAGATAACGCAATTGTACGATATACCGAAAGCGATATAACTTTTTTTACAATACTCAAATCAAACCGTAAAAAACGAGGAGTCAATTTGTGACGAAAAAGATACGGCAGTTGGATAGACATGTGAAGCAATGCCCCTAGCACAACCCCAAAAGCCAATCCTTTTTGTCCAAACGCGGGATAGAAAAAGATAGCTCCAACAACAATGCCAAGATTATAAAAAACAGGTGCAAGAGCATACGCAACAAATCGTTTTCTAACCTGTGTTACGCTCGCAAAGAAATTTGAAAAACCAAGAAGAATCGGTGATAACAACATAATCCTCATTGCGAGAATTAATTCTACCCCGTGACCTGCCTCTATAAGAGCAGGAAAAAGAAATCCGAGTAGTTTTGGAGCGAGAAGAAAAATAACCACCGAAACCGAAACAATAAGAAGCGCGAAGAAAGAAAAAATACTATCAATAAATTTTCGTTCACCTTCAGTACCATCCTTGCCAGCCTCAACCAGAAGAGGAACTAAAATTGAAATTGAAACCAAAGATGCAACTGAGGCAAAAATAACATCCGGAACGCGAAACGCTGCATAGTAAATATCCAAAACCGTATTGGCCCCAAATTGATGTGCAAACAAACGATCTCGAAAAACAGCAACTACCTGTGATAAAAACGTAAAAAACGCGAGCAAGTAAGCGGCCTCATGGAGGCCGCTTACTTCGCGTTCAAGGTACTTGAAAAACCTTCCGACCATATACGGTCAGTGTGACGCTACTCAGCTACACCGTCAACTGTACCAGGGAGCTTACCTGATTCCTCAACCGGTAATGTATTACGAGCAGGAGGACGCGTAGACGTTGAGAACGGAGCTTTGCCAGCCTTTAAGTTAGCAATGATATCGGCAACTTCTTGATTTCCTGAATTAGTCTTTTGGATCTCTTCAAACTGAGCAACAGCATCACTTGTTCGACCAACTCGATCATAAGACAAACCAAGGAAGTAACGAGCATTAGCATAACTTCCGTTCAAGCGAACCGCTTGTTCCAATGCCTCAATTGCCCCCTTATAATCACTTGTATTGTACTTAAGAAGGCCAAGCTGGAAGTAAAGAACTGGCTCAGTTGGCGAAAGGAAGATTGAAGCCTCTACCGAAGAAATCGCCTCTTTAATATTACCTTCAGCCACCTCAATTTGTGAGAGGAAGAATACAGCTTCAGTGTAGTTTGGTTTTGCGGCAAGGGCTGTTCGAATAAAATCACGAGCTCCTTTATTGTTACCATTAGCAACCTCGAGACGAGCTTTGGTTAAATTAATCTCGGGACTTGTTGGGTTAAGAAGCAATGCTTCGTCATACGCCTTAACAGCCTCTGCATAAGCCCCCTCAACCTTAAGAGGGACAAGTGCTTCATATACGCGGCCCAACGCTAACCAGTTTTGATAATTCGTTGGGTTAATATTCTTTGCAGTTTCTGCATATAATTTTGCCTGTCCAAAAAGTTGCAACAATTCTTGTTGAGCCTTTTCTAAATTAACTGCTGACGTATTTTGTCCAAGCAAATTATTGATTTTAATCAACGTTAACTCTGAAAGGAATCGATAGTACGTATCTTCTTCATCGGCAGCAACAGCTTTCTTAAATTGCTCCTCCGCAAGAGTTGGATTTCCACCAACATTAAACGCAATCACCCCTTTTTGGAAAGCAACCGCTCCACGAATCTTTTGGGTATAAACGTACCCTGTCGCAAGAGCAAGAACAAGAAGAAAAACGAGGGTAATAACTGAAGCGAAACCAGCTCGTGGACTGTCAATAAAGGAAAGTTCTTTTGTTTTTATAACTCCGGCCTCAGTCAGTGATCCCAAAAAGATTCCCGTAAGAACAAACGCGAGTACAACCGGAACAACACTTGGAATATAGAAGACTGTGAATATCCACAAAAAGAGTGCTCCAAAATAAGACGAAATAGTTAGATAGCGACTGAATTGATCAGTATCTTCAGGTAACGACAAAATCGCACGAAAACCAGCATATATAAGGAGACCTAAAAATGCGATCCACGCGAGTATGCCAAGAATACCAGTTGTCACAAATAATGTTGGTATCAATCCAATACCATACGCAAAATCTGTGTTCCAGAAAGCTGTCGCGTTAACTTCAGCCGGCTTATTAAGAAGCCAACTAGAAACAAAATGGTTTGGTCCTGCGCCCAAAAGAGGATCTTTCTTGAGGGCGCTGATACCAACGTCCATTGTTGCTCCCCATGTTGGTCGAATTTCGAGATGGAGAATTCCAAACTTTGTGGAAAGCGTATCATTTACTTTTGAACCAACATAGCGCATCTGACCGTTAGCGTCTCGACCAGTTGGAATAACAAAGATAAGCGAAATAACCAACACAATGAGAGGAATAACCGGCAACATTTTCTTACCTTCAACCGCTTCCTTGCGTCGTGCCAAAAGGAAGAGGTAAACAAACAACACAAGAGAAAGGATAGCGAGAACGGCCCACACAGAAACAAAATTAACAAGCGTTAGGAAGAACAGTGAAAATGCGAGAACAACGTACAACACGTAACGCAACTTTGCAGTTACTTTTGCTAACTCAAGAGTGACAAGCGACAACACTGCCCCTAACCCAAAAAGGATACCTAAATCATTCCACTTTCCAACGGTGTTACTAATAGCACTTGTAAACACTCCAAACGAAAGCGTGTCGGGACCACCAAGTAGACGAACGAGATGATAGAGGGAAACGACAAGAAACGAAGCGAAAAGGGCAAGATAGAGATAGAAAATGCTATCTTTTGTTCGAGCCTGGGAAGATACTGTAAACAGAAGGGCAAACATCGACGCGATGAAGCCAAATGTTGCAATATCTGCATTTCCAACAAGGGACTTAGAAAATCCTACAGAAAACAATGTCGACAGAAAAAGACTAGCTACTACTCCACCAATCGTTACATAAATAATGTGTTTGGGAAAAGAGATTGAACCTTTTCTAAGTCGAGCAATGATCCAGAAGCCAAACGCGAGGACTGCAGCACCAATAGCCAAATAGGCCTTTCCTAATTGAAACGGAAAGGAAGTTGAAGGAACAAAAAATATTGGTAATAAAAAGAGGGCTACCGCTATAACAATAAACGAGGCGCGATCCCAGACCTCAGTTTTTGGTTCAGTGTTTTCTGAAACCTGTTTAACTTCATCCATTGGTTGAATAAGACATTAAGAAATAAAACGCGATGCTATCTATTTATTATACTATCCATCAAGGGCTCGGCAATGTGGGGAACTCTCTTTTTGCCCTAAAAACAAAGACGGAAACCATTTACCGAAACAGTCAAACAAAAGACACTCTGTACTTATTATATAGTTTGTTGTAAAATAAAATCGCTTCGTATCAGGTGGCCGCCGAGCACCGTTATAAGTAATTGAGTTTGATAAGACTATTTTGCAGTTAGGCGATACAAACTATCCTTGTATTCAATTATTTGTAACGGTGCTCGGAGGAAAGTCCGAACACTTCCCTATCGATAATGGTAGGGAGCACGGTAGCGGGTAACGCCCGCCTGGAGTGATCCTAGAGGTGCGAACAGAAACGCCCAATTCCGAAAGGATAGGGATTCCGTGCAAACGGAATGACCCCGTAGCAATACGGGGGTGCAACGGCTAAATCCTTACCTAAGTGCAAGGTCGTGTCCGTCGTAAGACGGAAGTGCCGCTCGAGCTTTGTGGTAACACAAGGCCCAGATGAATGACCACCGCGTTATGCACATGCGTATAACGCACAGAATTCGGCTTATCGGTACGAAGTGCACCATGATAAAACCCCGCCAAAAGCGGGGTTTTATCTATTCAAGTCCTTTTATACAATTTCACACACTCCCGCGACACACGCCAATTCCTTTTTCAAATCAATATCATCTCGCTTTTCGTACGTAATGATTTTTGAGTAATCAATATTCGTAAAGCGTTTTACAAGCTCGGTATATTTCTTTTCATCAATTGCTTCGTATGGCGCAAGCTGATAAACGTGGTTATCGCGAGGAAGGAATGAAAGACCACCGACAATATCCCAATTTCGATACACCCACTCAGCTACCGCAATCCATTCATCTTCACCGACAGAGACAGTAACTGATGGATTATGTTCGGTATAACTTTGCTTCACAATCTTCCAATGCTCAAGTTGTTGAATGGCGGTAATGTCATCTTTAAAGATTGAATTATCGGGAGCTTTTACAGGAAACTCAAGAACGTAGGTCGTTGCCGAATCTGCCGCCTGCCCAACTTCTGGATGATAAGGAACACCCTGATCTTTAAGCATCTTAAAGAGTGAGTCAGTGGCACTAATGCGAACACGGCGAATATAAAATGGTGAATGTCGTGGATGCATACCTGAAGAACAATCAACCATTTGCGACAATGTTCCTGAAGGCTTCACACACGTAATGGCTGTCGACGCACTAACCCCAAAACGCTTGGCGTATGTTTGATTTATCTTTATTGCTTCCTTACGAAGAAGTTCCAGTGTCTCTGGCTTTCGAACAACAGGAGAATCCCACTGGCCAGTAATTGAAACACCGAGCAATCGTTCCTCCTCACAATTCTGCTTCCACTCTTTTGAAAGATAAGGGAAATTGGTCAACGTTGACTGATAAGTCCCAAGAATCGTTGCGACACGAACCTTTCTCATAAGCGAATCAAGTGTATCTTCTTTTCGAGCAACAACCTCAGAAAGGTTACAGAACTGTTTCGACTGAAGAATAATCTCACCGCAAGGATTAGTACCCATAGGACCATTAATTACCGTTCCTGTTGGATCAAAATAACCTCGCATTTTCAATACCTTCAAACGTCGCTCTGGTAAGGTCTTAGCCAATGAGCCTCGGTTAAAGATACCTCGCTCTCCTGACTGACTCTTTATAAGAGCCATCCATTCTTCGAGAAATTCTTCGTTTGTTGGCTTATTGATATATACCGCTGAGTTATTTGCGAGAGCTCGGTGCGGATCAGTGAGATAGAACTGACCTTTTTTAGCATCACGAATTTGTTCATCATCAAGATCGGAAAGTGAAATCATGGCACTTCGGCGAACTCCTCCGGCAACCACACAGTCACCAACCATACAAATGATGTCGTGAACATCAATATTGGCAAGACGGCGACCCTGGTTTTTTAACATACGAGCTCGTGTTGAACTCAAAAGACGAATCAATGGATCAGGACCTGACGCCTTGCCGCCCATTGTCTTCAAACGCGCACCAGCTGGACGAATTTGGGAATAATCAAATTCAATATCATAACCTTCTGCCCATGTTTCCATTCCCAAAAGAAACGCATCACACCAACCCTCCTTACTATCACCAACAACATGTGTTGGCTTCTTTTTACCATTCTGTTGTTTGATCTGTGGGAGCTTTTGAACATTCGCACTTTCAACCGCCCACCCTGCACCAGTACCACACATCGAAATGTACATAATCTCGGTGATATCGCGGAATGATTCAGGTGCAATAAATGAACAATTGTATGCAGCAACATGAGTTGTACGCGCCGCATTACCTGCAAATTGCAAAAGGCGCATCGAAGGCATTGCTTCCTGTTTCAAAATTGCCTCACGCACTTCCTCGTATTCAACATCTTTTAATTTCTTGCCAAGATTTTCCTTCATGAAGGAAACATAGCGGTCAACTGTCTCAACCCATGTCTCACGACGACCCTCCTCTGCAATCCAACGAGAATACGTTCGGTAGTAGACGAACTCTCCCAATGAATTTTTGAAGTATTTCTTACTCTGCGTGGCAAGTTTTCGAACACGCTCTGGAACATGAAAACCTTTCTCTCGAAGTTTTGAGCGTTGTTCACGATATAGAATGTAAGACTTGGCTGTCTTTACATAATCTGAAAGAATCAACTCCTTTTCGACAGTATCCTGAATACCTTCAACTGTTGGAATAAAATTTTTGTAGCGTTTCGTGATTCGAACGAGCTCTGCGTACACTTTTCCCGCAACAAGTTCTGCTTCTTTTTCGGTACCTTCACCGGTCGCAATCATGCCTTTATGAATGGCATTACGGACACGACCAATATCAAACGGAACGATCGAACCGTCACGCTTTTGGACAAGTTTGACCGTAGGAGATTCGACCTTTACCGAAACTTTTTTCTTTGTTGCGGACATAGTGAGTGGGAAACGTTAATTAAATGTATAAAAATATACGGACTTACCTACTACGTAATTCGGTCTACATTGTATACCTATCGTAACCCAAAATAAGCTGGGGATAAGCATATGAGTACGCGAGAGAAAGAAAGACAATATTGACAGCAAAAAAAGTACCCCACTAAAAAGAGTCACCCTTTACTGTACTTTTGAAAGCAAAGGTTGTGTCACACAAAAAACACACTGCAAAAAAGCTTAATCTGCCTCAACACTACCGGTCACTTCAACAAATTCAAACGAATCTCCTACAACAATGTTGTGACGAGTAGCAAATCCCGCCGGAACCTCAAGAACAAAACGTGAGAGTGTGGTTGGGGTGAAAAGAGTTGGGTATGACTCTGGCGTTGCCCCGTTAACAACATGAACAACTCGACGCCCAGCATCAAACCAAATCATATCGATAGGAAATTTCATTTCTTTCATCCAAAAACTGTAGCGACCATCTTGTTCAAACTCAAAAAGCATTCCTGTTCCTTCTCTAAGCTCTGACCTATTCGAAAGACCACTCACGCGTGTTTCATTTGTTCGAGCAATTTCAACCTGAAGGCTTGTGTTACCAATGCGAATACTTTTTGTAGCGAGAGTTGGTTGTCCTAAAGCCGGAACCACAAAATCACTCAATTTTTCATTTTGTAAAAATACACCAAAGGAATACAAAAAAATAAAAAGAATGAGACCGCCCACACCGAGGCCAACCATACTCTTTTTTGACAACCTATTCATGTATGTAAGTATGCCACAAAAAAAGTGGTGAGAGACCACTTTTTTGCATTCACTTTGCTGTACAAATCTTAGAGAGCCGAACTCGTCGTTGTTGAAATCGGGGTGACCAACTCCGAAGTTTCTGCATCAGTAGAAAGGACACAACTAGTTCTTGAGGCGAGTTCAGACAATGACATCGTCCTTGATTCACGTGTGCCATCAGCAAATACCCATGTTGGATATCCTTTAATTTCTTTCTCAGCACAAACCGGAAGCTGCCCTTGTCCATCCGGAGTTGAACATTCAACGTACGGCAACTTCTTTACTGATCGTCCAAACATCTTTTTTTGATCAGCACAGTGTGGGCACCAATATGCTCCATAAAAAGTCGCCCCCTTGTCGCTTAAACACTGCGCAAATCCATCAAGCGGACCCGGTTGAGAACTTGAGAAAGAAGCAAGGGCGATAAGACCTCCCGCAACAGCAAGAATAAAGATTCCCCACCCCATCACTACTTTATTTTGTCTTGATACACTCATAGAACACGTATACAGCTAGACTCTTGTAATTAAAACTTACTTTCACGACCCTTCTTCATTTAAATTATTTTCATCACCCAACCCCTCTTCAAGAACTATTCGCTTTAGTCCGTGACGATCAAACTCTTCAACGTACGGAATTTCATAAAACGAAATGAGCTCTTCATACTGTTTTGGTGATAATCGAGCAATCGCTGCTGCTCCTTTTTCCGCCCGAATGTCTCGATCGGCAAGCCGGCGAACCAGCTCATCCCAAAATATTTCTTCATCATACTCCCGCCTATATCTTTTCACATCAGGATGATGTGAAAACTCTTTTGACGGCACCGACACACCCTCAGCCGTTTCAACGTAACGTCCAAACCCGCTTTCTCGGGCTTTAGCAAAAAGTTTACTCAACACCTCGTCATACGTTTCACTTCGCTCTTTAAACATCCCGTTGATCATAAAATTTCCAAGATACGAAAGAACCAACAACTTTTCATATTCGGCACGACTAAGAGAAACAGAGACCGCTTGAGATGTTGTTTCTTTCCCCGATTCATCCAAAAAACGCAGCAAGGCTCTCAATCGTCTTTCTACCGCTCTTTGTTCTTTAAGCGTTTCAATTTCACGACGTTCCCTTTGTGACAATGCCGTAACGTAAGTGAGATGTGCCTTCGCTACAACACGAGCACGATCATCAACCTTCACATCATCAACAGAATGTAATCTTTTTTCTCGCACATACAAAGAAAGAGCAAGCTCGGCAAACAAAAGAGGAGTTTCAACCGAACGACGACGAGCGCTCGCCGCCACATCTTTACTCTCATATCCCTCAATTTCACAAAATTCATCCACCGCACACGCTTCACAAATAAGTCGCGCGCGTCCAATCGAAACATTACTTGAAAGAGGCGCATCATCACGCTGACACATAGCACAAGGAATTCCTCGAACATGCGGGCGAACAGGACCAACTCCTTGAAACAACGTCAGTTTCAAAGGCGTAAGAATGAATTCTTTTTTTGCGCGTTCGTGATTCATACTTGTTTCATTATAGTGGCAGCATCTTTGGTGTCCAAGGTGCGCAAGCGCTCAAGTTATGGTCTTACACTTTTTCTTCATATCAGATACGAGGTGAAAAAATAAAAAACACTCTTTCGTTTATCGAAAAGAGTGTTTTTTATAAAATATAAAAACTATTTTACATTCCTACCGCAGCAAAAAGATAGGCAACAAGACCTGTCTTATAGGCCATGAGCCATACAACAACACCAACAGCAACCAAGCTTCCAAAAAAGAGCACATTCTTATGACCTTCGGAAACTTGTGTTCGAGAATTATTACTAGGAAAATCCATAAAACCACACAATTATTAGTAAGTTATGAATAGTATACCCCGCAAGATACAAGGCGACAATCAACTAATACACAGGCCTACCTTGCCTTGAAGGAACCATAACCAGACAAGCTTGTTTTCAATTATGTATCTCACGGAGTACAACACCAAGCGCGCCCAAAATAGTCACTTACTTGTTAACAATTTGTAGCGTACAGAAAACTTGACCCACATAAGAGAATCAATTACCATTTTATCCAGAAAGCAAGAGGGTCATCCTACGATGATTCCGAATGCTCGACACATTCCCGCGTGTTCCTTTGAGGACACCTTATGAATGCCACGACCAACACCCGTACGACGAATACCTCCTCGGTGCGCCGCCTCCGCTAAACCACGGACGGTTTAGCACAACCCCTCACCCGAACAACTCTTCCAGAGTCGTTCGGGTGAATTTTTTTATTAAAAATATGACTATCCCCAGCCCCTTTTACAGTACGTGCTATTCTAAAAAACGAAAAATCACATGAACCCTAAGGCAAAAAATCTTCTCTGGGCTTCAAACATTTGGTACCTTGCCGAGGGAATGTTAGGTCCACTTTTTGCTATCTTTACTGAACATGTTGGCGGAGACATTCTCGACATCTCTTTCGCCTGGGCGACATATCTTATTGTTACCGGTGTCTTTAATATTCTTTTCGGAACCTTAAGCGATAAAAAAGTAAGTAAAGAAAAAATAATGATTGCGGGGTACGCACTAAATGCTCTCTTCACTTTTGGTTATATCTTTGTATCATCTCCAATCCATCTTTTTATAGTACAAGCAGGTCTTGGGCTCGCGAGTGCACTAGCAACACCTACCTGGGATGCACTTTATGCAAAATATGAAAACAGAAAAAACTCTGGCTTCAGCTGGGGAATCGCCGAAGGAGGAGCGACAATCATTACCGGTATTGGCATCATAATCGGTGGTTTAATTGTCTCTCGTTTTTCATTTACGATACTCTTTATGGTAATGGGAGGTATTCAAACGTTAGCGACCATATATCAAATGCGCCTCTTAAGGCGCATTTGATATCAAAGCTTATATTGTGGAACCAGAATTTATGCTGAGAGGTGTTTTGAAATAAGACCTGCCATCTTCAACATACCCACCTTATCAACACCAAACACTTTCTTAAGTTTTTCATCTGCAAGAATCGTGCGCTTATCGTTTGGATCTTGAAGATTGTTTGCTTTAATGTAAACCCAAATCTGCTTGGTAACTTCTGATCGGGCCATTGGGCCTTTACCAACAACCGCCTCCAAATCGGCACTTAACTTCCAAGGCTTCATGAACGCTGCATTGCTCTTTTCTTTTGCCATACTTTTTTAATAGCTAATTAAAACTGCCCCCCTATACTACCATTTTATATATTTTCTGCTCTAGACCAATCTAATAAAACAACGTAAAGATAAAATGACGGCTCTATAGAGCTAACCCCTCAATCTTAGATATACACAGCCCAGGTATAGCTAACTTGACTACTTAATAAGACTTCGCTACTATCTTCAATGGAACGGTGCAGCAAAACTCTCCAGGGAGAGGTACAGCACCGGAACACGCAAAAAACCAAAAACCACCAGGGACACCATGAACGATCCGAATGCCATCGCTGTCGCACTGAAGACCTCCATCGCCCCGAAGATCACGGCGAACGTCACCGCCCTCGCGAATCACCTGGCCACCGGCGTGCTCCAGCAGAACGACGGCTCCTGACCACCCATCCCATCGGTCAAGGAGGCTCTTCTGTTCTGAAGCAGCCAAACCCCACCCGGCAGCAATGTCGGGTGGCTTTTTATTATTTTGTGAAAAAGTTTTTTCGCTTCTCTCCTTCGCTCACTTCGTTCGCTGCGGAGAGAGAGGGATTCGAACCCTCGATACCCTTTCGGATATACCACCTTTCCAGGGTGGCCCATTCGACCGCTCTGGCATCTCTCCTTACATATAAACTGTTTGCCGATTATAGGCTTAAACCCATCCTTTTGGAAGCAGAAAAAATGGTTCGTTACTTTTTATACTCTAAAATATCTCCCGGCTGGCATTGGAGCGCTTTGCAAATCGCCTCTAATGTTCCAAATCGGATTGCTTTTGCTTTGCCATTTTTCAAGACAGAAATGTTGGCCATCGTAATGCCGACTTTATCTGTGAGCTCGGTGACACTCATTTTGCGCTTCGCCAGCATGACGTCAATGTTAATAATGATTGCCATCCCGTTAGAAATTTAAATTATTAACCTTTAAAATTGTTGTCGATATCCCGCTGAATTTCTAACGGGACAAGTTTTTATACCGTTAAATCATTTTCTGATTTCATTTCTACAGCTTTTTGTAAAAGTTTTTCAAACACAGCTGCGGCAGTAGCGACAACAACAGAAATAAAAATCATAACGAGACCCATCATAACGCCACCTGCAATGTCCTCCTCCACTTGGCGTTGAACAAAAAAGAGGTATCCTTCCGCTCCGACAATAAAAGCAACAAGAGTCATTGCGCAGTATTTTATAGTCCGTAAAGCTTTCACAGACTCTTCTGAAAATACCTGGTTTCGTCCTATGTATCCCAACAACTTGAATGACTGATAGAGCGCGACAAAAAAGGCAATAGATGCCGTGTATGCATATGCCAAAAATGGATCCTTGAAATAAATCTCAAAGAGCGTGGCATTCACATTCCGACCTTCCAGATGCGGTTCCCAAAGCATAAGAATAAGTGTGCCAATGCCAAAGAGTACAATAACCACCTGAAGAAATATTGTTGAGCTTTTTTTCATACCTTTATCTTAATTTCGTACTTATCGTTTGTCAATATATATTTATCGTATTACCAACAGAAAACGCTTGCCTTTATAGACCCTCTGGGCAAAATAGGGCATCAATTAAATAAAATTTAATTAACGTTTCTATAGCAAAAAAATAAGAAAGGGTGCTGCGGTTGTAATATGAAAGAATTACTTCTCTCTAGAAATAGTAAAAAATATGTGTTATAATTAA
Organism: uncultured Candidatus Saccharibacteria bacterium; assembly: GCA_964574355.1. Lineage (GTDB taxonomy): Bacteria > Patescibacteriota > Minisyncoccia > Phycocordibacterales > DSPV01 > CAZNMD01. Next base: position 39,972 of record CAZNMD010000004.1, on the reverse strand, counting down.
CTTTAGAAACCTGTTTTTTGAAAACAGAATACGTGTTCAAAATCAAAACAAACAAAACAAAAAAGGAATAGTAATGAAAATCATGCATGTCTTAGTACTCGCTGGTCTTTTGATCGAGCGGGTGAATTTCGCCGTATCCCTAGAGGCCGTAGTACCACAAACCTATGTTACAAACGGACTTGTCGGCTGGTGGCGTTTCGACGAAGGTAGTGGAGCATTGGCTCGTGATTATTCCGGTCAAGAAAACAACGGGATCCTGGTTAACATGGAAGAGTCTGATTGGGTCGCCGGACATGTTGGTACCGCACTCGACCTTGATGGCTCTGGCCCAGAGCACATAAATGTTGGCAATGACTCTAGTCTAAACCCAACGAGCGAGATAAGCATGGTGGCGTGGGTAAAACCACGTACTTATGGAAGTAGTGTAGCTACTATAGTCGAGAAAGAATATTTAACATCTTATCTTTGGTATTTGAATGGCTCGAGTGAAGATATGATTATTACTATAAATAGTACAGATATTGAATCGAATGTATCTGTTATAACAACAAATACGTGGCAACATGTAGCTGTTACGTATGATGGCTCGAGTGTTCGCTTTTATGTGAATGCCTTGCCGGCAGGTGTTTCTCCTATGACGGGAGCTATTGGAACAGATTCAACTAATGTTTCTATTGGAAATGATAAAACCCTATCTTCGTCTTTTAATGGGCTCATTGACGACGTGCGAATATACAATCGGGCTCTCACCTCGGCAGAAATTCGGGCGGTAATGAATAATACGCCGGTGGAACCAGATCCTCCGATAGCTACAGTCACCCCAACGCAACCAACCTACAGTCCTCCGCCGGTCAAAAAACCGGGCAAGGAAAATCTGATTGTAGTGACGCATGGGAGGATTCGTAAGTTGTCCGACCAAATGTCTCCATCAATCGCTAATTGGGTAGACGAGATGACAAACGCCATCACCTCATACCTAAATACCAATGGTTTGACCACTTGGCAAGTACACGCTCATAAATGGCCAGACAGAGCGTGGACAACATTACAGGAAACCATCACGGGCACACTCCTACACAACGCATCCGACGAGGGAAATAATCTGGGAATTCACCTAGGCTTAGCCAGATGGAATCATATCCATTTTATTGGCCACAGTGCGGGTTGTGCTCTTAATCAAGCCGCGCTCGAAAAAATGGTCTCCTTCCGAGAATCATTACCCATACCGGAAATACACACTACGTTCTTAGATCCGTATGTTGGCTGGTGGAAATATGACGGAGCCAAAAAACTTGGTATGTATTCGGATTGGTCTGACCATTATTTCGCAGTGGACAATGAAACCTTTGATCCACTGATCAGCCGTACCGCAAGCCTTCTCGAACAGGCTCATAACATTGAGGTTACATACATTGACCCAAACCGAGTACCCGTTACGGTCACATACTCAACGCCATCTGGCGATGTATCAAAAATATGCTATCAAGTTAAATCGTCCCACGAATGGCCACACGAATTCTACCTGAAAAGTATTTCTCAAAATCCACCAGCCGAATACCTTGGGTACGGCTTCCATCTAAGCAAAGAAGCGGGTCGTTGGGAAAACTTACCATCACAGTTTCCAACCAAAATCAACGGCAGTGAAACTAAGATTCTAGGGAGTAGCGACCTGGTGTGCAATACACCTGATTCAATCCTAACGGTAACCACCGTTACAAAACCGGACTTCACGGTAGCTGACTTTATAAAAAGTCGGACCGGGGAAATTATTATTCATGGGATCAATTCGATTAACATGACAACAGCATCTCCGATATGGTGCTCTGTACCGATTCAAACTGACAAACCTGTGAACATTATCTCTTTCGAGGCAATGTTTACAGGTGATAGTAATGTGCAAGGTCTCTTGACTATTTACTGGGACACAAACCAAATTGGACACATTGATCAGCGAGTCGTTGTTCCAGGTACACATGAGTACTCTTTCGGATTACCGAACACTGTAAATAAAAACTCACATAGCCTTGGTTTCAGACTCGACAGATTCTCAGAAATACAATCAACTATACTAATCACAAACGTATCTATTGGTTTTCTTGGTTTACCACAGGAATTTTCCTTATCGTTTATACAGAAGGAAAATGACGAAACACTCCTGTTTGAACTCGTCGGACCGAAAGATCACGTCTATCTAGCCGAAGTCTCAACCAACCTTATCAGTTGGGAAACAGTATCGATTCTTGTGAACACAAACGGCACAGTTCGGTTTCAAGGCATATCGCCAAAAAACAGCTCGTATCAATTCTACCGGGCTTCGGTTCGGTAATTCAGTAGTCCTTTCAAAAGCTCACTCTACGGAGTGGGCTTTTTTCTTGAAATAACCTACGATCATTCCCAAAAAACTACCAATAACGAACCAAATAAGCGAGATATAAGCGACGTAGTAGCTCGTGGAAAAAAGATTCCACGTATCATGCAAAATGATCTGAAGAGGCCATGCTGGCCAATTGGTAAAGATACACTTTAAATCAGCGAGAGCTGCTCCTTCTGGAACAGAATTCATGCAGCGTAAATCCGCATACGTTAAAAGCGCGCCAATCCCCGCAGCGATTACCCCTCCCCTTAACCAATAAGGCCATTTGGTCCAAATCATAATGAGTTTATTCTAGCACTTATGACAAAGATTGTTATTGATTATCAACACAACATCTCGATTCTATCGAGCGGTTTCTCCATAGTTCTTTATGGAGTCGCAAAGAGTTCACCCTACAGGTGGGCTCTTTTTTTATTCAATCCAACAAGATAGCCAATAAAAGAACCGATGAGGAACCATAATACAACAATTAAGACGGTCAAACCAATAACTGATAGTTTTGGATACTCATCTATAAACGAGATAAGTAAAGGAAGAAAAGGAAAGAGTGGCCAACTAGGAATTGAGACAGCGTAACAAAAAATAGTTGGGGATCCACAAGATACCAACCCAGAAAGAAAAGCAATTCCGCCTCCAATCACTCCACCTCGTACCCAGTACGGCCATTTTTGCAAGAATTTCATTTCACTATTCCACCTTATCGTTTCCTAAAAGTGCCTTTATTCTGGCCTCCACTGGCGGATGAGTCATGAACAAATGTGCCATACCTTTTACCGCTCGAGCACCAAACGGATTTGAAATAAAAAGGTGGGCAGTTGCATTATTGGCACTTCTCATTGAAGCACCATAGCCACTAATCTTTTGAAGAGCGGAGGCTAGTCCTTCTGGATAGCGCGTCATAAGTGCACCTGTCGCGTCCGCCAAGAATTCTCTTCTCCGAGAAACTGCCAAACGTACAAGTGTTGCGGCAAATGGTGCAAGAATAATAAAAAATAATCCAATCAATAACACGGCAGGATGACCTTTTCGGTCACGGTCCCCTCCCCAAAACATCGTACGCAACGCAAAATCAGAAGCGATTGAAATAACTCCAGCCAACACAACAACAACAGTTGAAATCAAAATATCTCGGTTACCAATATGTGCAAGCTCGTGAGCAATAACTCCTTCTAACTCTGAACGAGTAAGCATAGCGCGCAACCCAGTTGTCACAGCAATTGCTGCATGTTCTTTATTACGACCCGTTGCAAAAGCGTTTGGTGCCGAATCTTCTATTATGTAAAGTCGAGGTTTTGGTAAACCGGCTGTAATCGCCAAATTTTCAACAATATTATGAAGTTCTGGATCGAATGCATCAGGTAATTCTTTTGCTCGTGAAAGTGAAAGCGCAATTTTGTCGCTCGACCAATAACTCACAACATTGGTGAGCAGAGCAAAGACGATAGCAATATACAAAATACTAGAATCACCAAAATACTGTGAAAGAAAGAATCCAAACGCAATAATAATGACGAGAAAAACACCAAGTAGCCCCCAGGTTTTTAAAATATTCGATGACTGTTGTGTATACAATGTGGCCATAGAAGAAGTATATAGTATTGGGAATAGAGTATGAAGAATACTTGACGTATATAAATTATATTGTATTATTGTTGATAGGAAGGGTTCACCCTAAGTTCCTAAACCCAAAGTCCTTTGAGACAAAGGAGGTTTCTGTGAAGTGGAACGAATATAGAAAAATGATTTCCAAATACCCTTGGATCAAAACGGTTGTCACGACTCTTGCTCGGCGTTACGACATGCTCGGCGAAAACGAACCGCTATCACGCGATTTCGTTCGCCACCAGATCGAACACCTTGCACTTCATGGTACAAGCACCATCGACTGGGACAAAAAAGGCGGTTCTGAAGTGAACGGTATTTGGACAATTCAAACATGGGTCCCATTCACTTCTATTCAGGACAAGGAAAGATGTTCTCTGCCTATCGGAGACGTATACGCATCTTCCACAGCCAGACAAGCAGTCGATCATCAAAGGCTCTTACGCGGAGATTTTCGTGTCACTGTCGACTGCATGGCCTGGGTGACACACACCTTTGGAGCAAGACAATCGAAACTTCAACTTGATCTGTACCAAACAGCTATCTATCTTGGACCGAAATGACTTGGCAACACACCCCTGCGCGAAATAATTCGCACAGGGGTTTTCTTATCTACTACATCTGTAGAAAGAAATTTGAAACAGTTTTTTATATCTACCAACTTCCCCCTCCTCCGCCACCTCCCCCACCACCAGAAAAACCTCCTCCACCAGAACCAGAACTTGAATGCGGGCTTACCGTCGTTGATGTTGTAGCCGCAAAACTATGCATATCATTCGTAAAGGCCACCGCACTGAAAACGTGACCGGGCGATCCTCCATACCAGGATGGACTTTGTACATAAATGCCCTCAAATTCTTTTGCCCACGCCTTTTCAACATGAAGGGCCATTGCAACCGGCAGCAACTTTTCAAAAATCTCTGGACGCTTTTCCGGCGCATTATGAAATTTCAATCTATCTTTTTCTGCAATCTGTAAATAATCTTTTAAGCCCAAAATACGCTCTTTCATAATCGCCCCTTCTTTTGTTACCTTCGGCATAAAAAGACCAAAGATAATTACAACTATGCCGGAAAACACAAAGGCTGCAAAAATAATACCGTTTTCAAAAATAGCAGAAAGCAAAAGACCAACTATGAAGAAACCTCCTCCGCCCAACACATAAGGGCCGATAACTTTTGACGGTTGTTTTTCATACAAACCCCGATCAATCAAAGACTCCATAACTTTCTTTTTTATAATTTCCAATTTTTTAGGAAACTCATCCTTTAAATCAGACAACGTTACCTCACGAAGCCCCTGAATGCTTATCTTTCCTTTTGAAAAAAGAGCTTCTACTAATTCTTTTTCAGGTTCACCAAGATTTGAATCTTTTTCTTTCATCTCGATAAATTTGTACTCTTTCTTTGGAATAATTCCTAAAATTTTTTCATCAATCTGTTCAATTTTTATATAACCCTTAACAGCAAGCTCGATAAGCCCAGCTGAAATATCATTAGCTCCAACACCTTGACGCATCAAGCCTACAATTTCAAGCGACGAAAGTTTTGCCGGTACATCGAATTCTGGCACCACAACACCTTGTCCTTTCGGGTCTTTACCATAACGACGCCAATGACGAAACATGAACAAAAAAACAATAAGAGGCAAGACAACAATACCGTTGACTGTAACGAAATTCGAAACTGATTCACTGACTGTTTTTTCTTTGACAATACCTTTTGGAAAACCGACAGCAACAGTCATTCCTTCACCCGCTTCAAGCTCCCGTGGTGCTTTGAAATCAAATTCTTTAAAGGTTCTACTAAATAAGGAAAGGTCTGGGGCACACCCATCACGTGAACCAAATGGCCCGTAATAACAAGCAAGCCGAGCTTGTGGCGGCGGAATATCTCTCGGCAAAATTACACGAGCAGACACTCGACGAATAGGGACCGTCCAGTTGTTTCCTGTTACATTCCAATAGATTTCATCGTACCCATCAAACGATCCTGTGCTCTCTTTCGCTACGTACGAAATAACATACTCACGAATGCCGAAAATAACGACATCTGGATTACCAATTTTTACATGTACATTTCCACCACTTTTAGAAATAGAAAACGGAACTGACTTTCCATCCATCACAATTTCAAAATCAGAAAGTGGAATTTCATCATTTGCACCGCCTACGCCCTTATATTTGTATGGTATATCTCGAAAAATTCCATGACGTTCATTACTGCCAAAATCATACAAAATTGTTTCAGTAATACGAGAGTGACGATCATCAAAAACTTCTATCACTGAATCGAACGATTGAATTATTTCTTCTCCATCACCCTGAGAATCTGCGCCCGCTGCAAATAAACACAACGGTAACACCACAACGGCAAAAAGCGTTGTGGCCGAAACCACAACGCTTTTTATCCATGACCTAGAAACTAACCTTAACTGGTTCTTTAGCTGCTTCATTTTCAAGCTCAAAGAATTCCATTTTTGCGAATTTAAACATGTTCGCAATAATATTGCCCGGAAAGGCCTCGACCGCCGTATTCAACTCACGAACATTACCGTTATAGAATCGGCGTGACGCTTGGACCTTGTTTTCGGTATCAGAAAGTTCTCGTTGTAATTCAAGAAAATTTTGATTTGCTTTCAAATCAGGATAGGCTTCAGCAATCGCAAAAATTGATTTCAACGCACCTTCAAGCATATTTTCAGCCTTGCCTTTATCAGCTAGATTTCCTGCCCCCATTGCTGCTGAGCGCGCCTTAGTAACATTTTCAAAAGCCATCGTCTCATGCGTTGCATACCCTTTCACCGTCGCAACAAGATTTGGAATCAAATCGTAACGACGTTTAAGCTGAACATCAATATCTGACCACGCTTCCTTTGCTCGATTTATGAGCGTAATAAAACGATTATAGGCAAAAGCAACCCACAAGGCCGCCAAAACCGCAATTCCGATAAAAATTTCAAATCCCATGATAATTTGTTTGAATAAATAAGAGAAAAAGCCGACCTAAGAAGCCGGCTTTATTCTACCATAAGTGTTAGTTATGCTCCTTACCTAGATGGTGTAAACACTTTTCGGTACAGAAGAAGTCCGATCTTCCACACAATAAAGAGAACACCCCCTAGAAATACTATTTTCAAAGCCAAAATAGGAAGATAAAACACAACCCTAATCAAAAAATCAGCAAATTGAACCAATCCTTCGAGAAGATTTTTTACTCCTTCTTTAACCACAGTTACTGGTCGCCACATAACATCTGTTGGCTTAACGACAGGTTCTGCGGTAAATGAAACAGAAATAGTCGACATATCAACTTGGCGAGAAAGTAAATTCAACTGACCTTGGGTACGCTCAATCCGGCCACGAACATCAGCGAGACGTGAAGCAACATTCAAAATATCTTCAATCTTTGTCGCCTTTTTCATAATCTCCTGATACTGAGCCTCCTCAGCTTTGTAATTTTTTATTTGTGCCTCAAGATCAATGTACTGTGCGGTAACATCGTTTGTATTACTATTTTCACTAACCACTTTTACCGCAAAGGTTTTCAGTTCCGCAAACACGGCATCAAAAGAATTTGCCGGAATACGCAAAGAAGCGTAACCGGATTTTACACCTTCAGTTTGCTCATACACATTACTACTCTCCACAAAACCTTGATATTTACTGGCAACTGTTTCAATACCAGTGATTACCGCGTCGGCATTTCTCACAAGAAGATCAAGTGATCCATTTTTTATAATTTTTTTATCAGATGTTGGAATTTTACCGGTTGCAGCAGGAGGATTCATTGGCCACGGAGGAACAATCGTAGCAATATTACCAGCAGCAGATTCCGCATACATCATTGGAGCAACAGCATACTCATCTGTTGCCACCATTTTGTCACGATCAAAATTAAGCTTTTGCATCACACCAGAAAAACCACCTGAGCCTGAACTAACTGAAAATGTTGTTCCTCGTAGTTGCTTTCCAAATCCACCCATCTCCCAAAGAAAAACAACCAAAACCGCGACAATAACAAATGCCGCAAAAAGACCGAATATTTTACCCCTTTTACCAAATCTTGATTCAACTTTTGATAGTATTTCTTGTGGGCTCATATACATAGAAATTAATTATTGATACTAAATAAATGAACTATTCAAAAAAAGGTTGCATCAACTAAAAAAGAAAATAAAACCGAAACAATAAGCAAAATTGCCCCAACCGTCATCTGCCAAGGAACCGCACGTTTGAAGATTGATTTTTTTGTTTTACCAGATGATTCACCAATAGGTGAAGGCATACCCGCTGGACGTTTCCATTGAGGAACTGGCTCTTGCCCATTTGGCACAGTGGAGGAATTTTCTACCATGAACTAAAGTATACCGCCCTTACGCAATCAGCCGCAATTCGCTTTCGCGAATTGCGGCTGATTTTGATCACTTGTCTGTTCTCTCGTCTCTAATAATCCATGCCTCCCATACCACCCCCTTGACCACCTTGTTCAGGTTTTTCTTCTTTTGGTTCTTCGGTCACAGCTACCTCCGTCGTGAGCAAAATCGCTGCCGCAGATGTCGAATTTTCAACACCTAAACGTGTAACTTTTACAGGATCAATAATCCCGGCCGCAAGCATATCAGGAACCATCGTATCGAGAAGAGCGTTATATCCCGCATTACCTTTACCCTCTTTCACTTTCTCAACAATAACGGAACCATCATCCTTTCCAGCATTAATTGCAATATTTTTCAAAGGTGCCTCAAGTGCCTTTAATACAATCTGATATCCGATACGAAATTCTTCATTTTGCGAAGCTGCAACTTTTACATGTTTATCTCCGAGAGATTTTGCAACCTTCACAAGTGCTACGCCACCACCAGGCACAATACCTTCAGCAATAGCGGCCTTTGTTGCGTTTACGGCATCTTCGATCTTTAGCTTCAAATACTTCATTTCTGTTTCTGTTGCTGCACCAACTTTCAAAATAGCAACTCCACCAGTCAACTTTGCAATTCGTTCATCAATTTTTTCCTTATCATACTTACTATCACTAGTCTCACGCTGTTTCTTCAACTGTTTTACTCGCTCATCAATCTCAGATTTTTTGCCTTTACCACCAACGACAATCGTCTTATCTTTTGTGGCAATAATTTTCTGAGCCCGACCAAGAACATCGATCCCCGCTGTATCAAGTTTTACACCAACATCAGCAGAAACAACTTTTGCTCCGGTAGTAACCGCAATATCTTCAAGCATTTCTTTCTTTCGGTCACCGTAACCTGGAGCCTTAATTGCAAGAACGTTAAATGTTCCACGTAATTTGTTGAGCACAAAGGTTGAGAGCGCTTCGCCGTCAACATCATCCGCAATAATAACCAAATCTTTTTTTCCTGAAGCAATCAATTTTTCCAATAGTGGAAGAATTTCTTTTATTGAAGAAACTTTTTTGTCGGTCAAAAGAATAGGGACATCTTTGTACTCAGCCTCCAGTCGTTCCGCGTTAGTCATCATGTAGGCCGAAATATAACCCTTATCAAACTCAAGACCTTCAACAACCTCAGATTCAATACCCATTGTCTGAGATTCCTCAACGGTAACCACTGCATCTTTACCAACCTTATCAATCGTATCGGCAATCGTTGTTCCAATATCAACAGACTCAGCTGAAATAGTAGCCACCTGACGAATTTCTTCCTTACTTTTTATTGGCTTTGCCATTGCCTTTAAGTCGGCAACGACATCTTTGACTGCTGCCTCAATACCAATTCGAATACCGAGAGCATTCACACCACGAGCAAGATGCTTAAAACCTTCCGCAATAAGCGCCTGAGTTAAGACCACGGATGTTGTTGTTCCGTCACCCGCACCATCATTCGTCTTTTCGGCAACTTCTTTAACGATCTCAGCGCCCATATTCTCAAATTTATCTTTGAGAGAAATTTCTTTTGCAATCGAAACACCGTCATTTGTAATTGTTGGCGCACCATATCCCTTATCTAAAACAACATTTCGTCCACGCGGACCAATAGTGATTCGAACTGCGTCTGCAACCGTATCAACTCCACGCTTAAGAGAAGCTCGTGCTTTATCTCCATACAGTAACTGTTTTGCCATATAAGGTATTGTTGTTAAAAAAATTATTAAAGACTATTTCTTAATAACCGCTAAAATACTGTCTTCTCGAAGAATAAAATACTCTTCACCATCCTGTTTAATTTCGTCATACCCATATTTACTGAATACAACAACGTCACCAACCTTAACTCGGGTTGGAATTAATTTTCCATCTTCATATTTACCAGCACCAACAGCGACAACAGTCCCCTGTTCTGGTTTTTCCTTAGAAACAGTGTCAGGAATAATAATTCCACTTGCGGTTGTTTCTTCTTTACTTATTGGCCGTATTAAAACTCGATCAGAAAGGGGAATAATTCCAACTGAACTTCCTTTGTTGTTATCAGACTTTAAGGCGGCTTTCTTCTTCATATGTTTTTTCTATTAGCTATAGTTCTGTTAATAACAAACACAAAAAACCCATAAAAAACGTCTTTTTGGCTTTTCGGACTCGTATTATACGGAGGCCTTGTTGCAAGGTCAAATTATGATTCACCCCCACCAAAAACAAAAAGCCTAGTTGCCTCATAAACCGACTTCTGATAAGGTAGTACAACTGATGCAGTCGCTCCTACCCCTATTGCCCTACATGCAGATCGGCCTTGCCGTCCTCCTTGTTGCGGGCGTCATAATCCAGCAATCCAGTGCTTCCCTAGGAGGTGCTTTTGGTGGTGGTGACAATTGGAGTACATCGTTTCATACCAGACGCGGTGCAGAAAAAATTGTCTTTAACGCGACGGTCGTTGTTGCGGTTCTCTTTGTGGCAGCGTGCCTCGCACGACTCATCACAAGTATATAAGCGCAAGTAGCGCACGCAGTTAGTAATCTGCCATTTTAAAAGTGGCACACAAAATCTACGTTGAATAGAATCTTTCATTTTATTTTTCGAAAACATTTCTCTCCTAAACCACTTCGGGCAGGAGACTCTTTAGTGCACTCGTTTTCACTCATTGAACGCATTATCTTTTTTGGAGTGGCCACTGTTATGGCAGCTTCTGCAATCGCTCTGTTTTCTTACGTTCAAGCAAACTACCTAGTAACAACACCCCGCTTAGCGGGCTCACTTTCAGAAGGTATTGTTGGCTCTCCTCGCTTTATAAACCCAATTCTCGCAACAACCGATGCTGATCGAGACCTCGTCTCGCTCGTATATGCCGGACTATTACGCACCTCACCAAACGGATCACTTGTTCCAGAACTTGCAGAATCCTATACAACAGACAATCAAGGGGCCTCATACACCTTTACACTGCGAGCTGATGCAACATTCCATGACGGTACACCAGTAACGGCTGATGATGTTATTTTCACAATTGAAAAAGTTCAAGATCCAAACCTCAAGAGTCCAAAATGGGCAAGTTGGGTTGATGTCGTTGCTGAAAAAATTGATGATCGAACTGTTCGACTTTCACCAAAAGCAATTTACGCACCATTCCTTCAAAATGCCACATTAGGGATCCTTCCAAAAGCCTACTGGAAAAACATAACTGCGGAACAATTCCCTTTCTCACCACTCAATATTGAACCCGTTGGTGCCGGTCCGTATCGAATTGATTTCGTTGAAGAACAAAAAAATGGTGTCCCATCTTCTTTTTTGCTTACACCCTTTAAGTCATATGCTCTGCAAACACCCTACATACGAAAGTTAATGCTCCATTTTTACCAAAACGAAACAGCCCTTTTAGAAGCGTATAAAAAAGGAGAAATTGAAGCGATGAGTTCTATCTCACCAGAAAACGCACTTCTTTTAGATCAAACAAATGCAACAGTTCTCCATACACCGCTCTTGCGCGTCTTTGGTATCTACTTTAATACAAGTAAATCAACCGCTCTGGCAAACAAAGAAGTGCGCCAAGCCCTCCTTTTAGTTACTGACAAAAAAACGATCGTTGATACAGTCCTTCATGGTTTTGGTACACAAGCCGATGAACCAATTCCTCCAGGTTTACTTATTGACCGAAAAACAAAAATCAGCACAACGACAGAATCTGGCCTTATTGCCGCCAGAAAACTCCTTGAAAAAAATGGCTGGAAGCTATCAACAACCACAAATATTTACGAGAAAAAAACAAAAACCGAAACGCAGACACTTTCCTTTTCGATCGCACTCCCTAATGCTCCAGACTTAAAAGCGGCCGCGGACATGGTAGTGTCCTCTTGGCGAGAACTTGGTGCTGACGTCACCCTCTCTGTTTTTGAGCCCGGAGACCTTCATCAAAACGTCATCCGTCCCAGAAAATATGACGCCCTCCTTTTTGGACAAATTATCGGTCGGGATCTCGATGTGTATCCTTTTTGGCACAGCTCACAACGAAATGATCCTGGCTACAACATTTCTATGTACGCCAACGTAACAGTAGATAAACTCCTCGAAGAAGCTAGAAAAACAACAGACACAGAAGCACGAACACTAAAGTACTTACAATTTGAAGAAGAAATAGCTAACGATGTTCCCGCAATCTTCTTGTACTCCCCAGATTTTATTTATGTTCTTCCTAAAAAACTACATGCAGTAAACCTAGGATCAATTGCCGTCCCAGCAGAACGTTTTGCAAGCATTAAAGATTGGTACATTGAGACTGACCGAATTTGGTCGCCTCTCATTCCATTACTTTCTCGATAAATTAAAAATCTCGTTCCAATAAAAATCATACTAGCTAATTAAAAACTTTTTTTGAAAAGTACACTAACCCAATGAAACCAAACGACAATACATTTAACTCTCGCGGAAAAAACAATAATCGATTTAATTCGAATCGAATACGTACATACCGCGCCAACCCAGGAACCGGTTCTGTATCTATTCCTGCAAAAAATCCAGTACCCCCACCTGTCCCGCCCCCTATTCCACCAACACCAACCAACCAAAACCGCGAAAGGCGAGCGCCAGTACACATAACTCCACAATCACTTCGACCAAGAAATGATCAGAAGCGACCTTTTCAATCTCAAAATTCTCGCCCACCGATGAGAACTCCACTTCCTAGCCAGACACCTCAAACTAAACCTCTCACCGCCACACATCAAAATAAAAAACCAGGAGAACGTGCTCATTTTCATAGAAAATCTATGCGCCCCCCTCGTCGACCAGCAGGAGCAGCAAAACAAATGCCGACCAGAAAAGGTGATACCGTTCCACCTGTTGCCACTGGAAAAATTCGTATTATTCCTTTGGGAGGGGTTGAGGAAATTGGTCGCAACATGACCATCGTTGAAGATGAAAACGATATTGTTATCGTTGATTGTGGTCTTCAGTTCGCCTCAAACGAAACTCCTGGAGTAAACTACTTACTCCCTAATACGTCTTACCTTGAAGAAAGAAAGTCAAAAATTCGAGGCATTGTTATTACACATGGTCACCTCGACCACATCGGAGCAATCCCTTACCTTGTTGAACGTCTTGGAAATCCACCTATCTATACGCGTGAATTCGGCGGCATGTTAATTAAAAAGCGCCACGAAGAATTCCCTCACCTTCCGGCAATCGATATGAAACTTGTTGGTAAAGACGACGGCGCTCTTCCTATTGGGAAAAATATGAAGATTCGTTTCTTCGGACTAACACACTCAATTCCTGATTCATCCGGAGCCATTATCGAAACCCCTCACGGTGATCTTATTTTTACAGGCGACGTTCGAGTAGAAAATGAAAACGGAGTTGCTGACCCACTAGAAGAAAAACAATATGCCGTCTTAAAAGACAGAAAAATTCTTTTTTTGGCGATGGACTCAACAGGTATTGAAAAACCAGGATGGTCTCTTCCTGAACGAAGAGTTATTGAAAGCGTAGACAAAATTGTCTCAATTTCAGGCGGACGAATCGTTATCGCGACATTTGCCTCACAAGTTGAACGTATTATCGCATTTATTGAAATTGCCAAAAAATACAACCGAAAAGTTGCTATCGATGGCCGCAGCATGAAAGCAAACGTTGAAATTATTAAAAAACTTCGCCTCTCAGAAGTGAAGCACGCTATTCCAATTGAAGAAGTTGGTGACTACGCACCAAATCGCGTCATGATTTTAGCCACAGGTGCCCAGGGAGAGGAATTTGCTTCTCTGATGCGTATTGCAAACAGTACACACAAGAGTATAAAAATTGGAAGAACCGACACAATCATTCTTTCATCTTCGGTTATTCCAGGAAATGAACGCGCAGTGGCAACCCTGAAAGATAATCTCTACCGCAGTAATACAAAAGTTATTACCTATCTTGATTCTGACGTTCATACATCGGGCCACGGAAAACGAGGTGAACTTGAATGGATTCACCGCCACATTCCGTATACGTTCTTCATGCCAATGCACGGTAATCACTACATGCTTAAAATGCACGGAGAACTATCAAAATCTCTTGGCTGTCCTCAAGAAAATATTATCGTTCCTGACAACGGAAGCATCATCGAAATCGACCCCGTTACCCTTAAGATTGGTATGCTTCCAATGAAAGCACCCTCATCTCCTCTAACGGTTGATGGATTTTCAATTGGAGACATTCAAGACGTCGTCATTCGAGATAGACAAATGCTCGCGGAAGAAGGCATGTTTGTTATTGTTGCTTCTGTAAACGCTTCAAACGGACGTCTTAGAAAATCGCCCGACATTATTTCTCGTGGATTCGTATACCTTCGCGAATCACAAGAACTACTACGAGAAGTACGAGAACTTATTAAGCGAACCATTGAAAAAACAACGGCTGGGCAGCACCCGATTGATTTTGATAACGTAAAAAATATTGTCACTGATGAAGTCTCACGCTTTCTTCTTCAAAGAACAGCAAAAAGACCTATCGTGATCCCTGTTATTTTGGGATTCTAGAGTCTGGTAGACTATAGATCTACAGCTCTATGAATCATCGCACTTCACTCAAAAAAGTAAGAGATATGCGCACAAGAAAGAGTATCTACCTTTCGATGCTCCTTTTGTCATTTCATGTTGTTTTTGTTGTTTATGCATCATCTTCCTACCTAAGCACTTGGTTTTCGAATCGTTCAATCAGTCTTTTGTACGCAACAGCATCATTAGGGACAATTATCCTCCTTTTTACGTTACCTTTCATCATTTCCCGTTTTGGAAATCAGCGCCTCATGATTTTCGCCATTTGTTTTGAACTCATGGCCCTCATTGGTATGGCAGTAGGAAGCGGCTTGGATAAAATAACAATTGCGATACTTTTTATCGCTCATAACATTTTAGTAAACCTTCTGTTTTACAATCTTGATATTTTTCTTGAAGAAAAATCAAACAATGAAGCAACAGGAGAGACACGCGGTATTTTTCTTACCGCATCGAATATAGCTTTTGTTATTACCCCCACACTATCAGGACTCATCATCGGGTTTGGAGGCTACCCCCCAGTCTATGTCATTTCAGCGGCTTTTTTATTACCACTCTTTGCAATTGTAATATCGCAATTTGAAAATCATAAACCTAAAAAAGGTCGAAATCCGCTAAAGATGATTAAAGCGTTTGCAGGCAGAGCAAACTTAAGAAACATCTTTATTGCCAGTTTTTTTCTCAACTTCTTTTACGCCTGGATGACTATTTATACCCCTCTCTACCTTTCTACCATTCTTGGTTTTGAATGGGGGACCATTGGTATCATATTCTCAATCATGCTTTTACCATTCCTCCTTTTTGAGCTACCACTTGGAAAAATCGCCGATCGATACCTTGGCGAAAAAGAGATTATGGCAACAGGATTCATTATTCTTTCCCTTTCGACAATATTACTTACTTTTCTGCCAAAATCATTCTTCTTGTGGGCATTGTTCCTCTTCATAACTCGTATTGGTGCATCCGCTGTTGAAATTATGGTTGAAACATACTTCTTTAAACAAATTGATTCAACGAACACAGAAGAAATAGGATTTTTTAGAATGTCTCGTCCTTTCGGTCTCCTTGCCGCACCTTTATTCGCAGCAAGTACTCTTTTTATTTTCTCATCAGTAGGAATTCCTTTCGGATTTAGTTTCATCGTCCTTGGAACACTTTGCCTTTTTGGAACACTTCCTGCACTTTTTCTTAAGGATACAAAATAAAAAATCCGTATACACGGATTTTTTATTTTGTATTACAAAGAAAATTTTTTACGCCTCGTCGTCAGTAAAACTATCTTTTTCAAGACCACCAAAAAGCGCTTCATCGTGAGAGCCATCAGAACACTCGCAAACAACCAAAGCCTCGCCCTCATGAGTACACCCTTCTGCACTACACACACCAGGCTTTTTTGCCTCACCCGCACAATCCCCCGGACATACGTAATGTTTCATTTCTTTAAACTTATTTACAACCTCTAATTGAAAGTATTATATCGTTCAGTATATAAGAAAAAAGGGATAAATTGTACACACCACAAAAATTAAAAATTGTTGACAGTAAAAAAACAAGGAGTAGTATTCAATCCTGTAGTAACGATGAACTGGGCACCAAAACACGTGCCTCGTAGCATCAAAGCCTCCGGTGCGAGGTAAGAGCATGCACCACAGCACAATGGGTGCTCTAGTCACCCCGGCAGAGGACACTCCTCACTGAGGATAACCCTCAAACGCCCACAGTCAGGCCCGCCACCATATCCCTACTACTATTATTGTAGCTCTGGTGTGCGGGCCTTTTTATTTGTTACTCTACCTCTTACCCTCTCTCTTTTACCGCCTCAATCATCATAAAGAGGGGAATTTCTTTACGTGACACATCTTCAGCCTTCTGACGCAAACCTGGTTCACTCTTTTTATTTGACTCCCACTCTTCCAGCCGACGAACCAAAAACCCTTGTTTCTGTAATTGCTTAAAATAAAGTTGCAAAGGTCGATGAAATGAAACTGTTTTTGTTCCATACCCACCCTTGCCCGGCTCCATATCAATCTCAATCATTGCCTCAGAAAGATATCCCTCAACGCGACGATACTGAACACTTTTTTTATCATCAAAATCCCACCCTGATCTTTTTGGAACACGAAAGCAAGGATGATTCAAAATTAATACGAAACGCCCCCCTGGCACAAGAACCCTTCCAACTTCAGCAAGTGCGGCCGATGAATCACGTATGTTTTGGAGAGCCAACACACAAACCGCAGCATCAAACGATTCATTTTTTAAACTATCAAGCTTCTCCGCTGAAGCCACCTCATATCGTATGCCAAGACTTTTTTCTTTTTTTGCAATAGCAATAAGTTCAGGAGATATATCTACGCCACAGACCTCTGCCCCTTTTTTTGCAATTTCGCGAGAAAAAATACCCTGACCACAAGCCACATCAAGAACGTTTTCGCCTTTTTTTATATTTAATACACGAATAAGGTTCGGTAAAATTAGAGATGACTGATAGGAGGTCGGATTTCCAACTGTTTCATCATACCAACCCGAAACAGCTCCCCATGAAGTTTCTTTAACCATAGGCAACTTTCCCGTATTAAGTCGACTTTTTCGAATCAGCTTCCTCTTTTTGATCTTCGTCTTCAGACGAATTATCAAACTGACTTTTTACCTCATTCCAACGAGTCTTTAGATCAGTGACTATCTTTCCAAGCACCGCAGGGTCAACATTTTTTGCTGATTTATACTTTGAGACTACCGTATCAATAACCGCATGAATTGACGGCTCACTGTCTTCTTTTAACTTTTTTGCCTCATCCACAACTTCATCTTTAATTCGATCAGCAAGAGCTACTAATTCCTCTCTTTTTTCTTTACCCGTCTCTGTAGCATATAAAAACCAAGCCGCTGCAGCGCCCAAACCAGCACCAATCAATCCCGCCTTTAAGCCGCTACCCGTTTTTTTCTTTTTCACCATTGTTTGTATTTTTATCATTTTTAATAAACTTGCTTCGTACCGCACTTGCAGCATCTTTCACAACGCTTCCAGCAACTTCCCGGACCATTTTAGCATCGCTTGTAACAGCTTTTCTGATTGTTTCAACGTCACCCATAATTTTTTTTGTTTCATCCCTCAACGATTTTGTTATCGTCCGAGCATCATGCATCATACGAAGCGCATACAAAAGAACTCCCGCAAGAAGCGCACCAACAACAACAATTGCAATAGTTGTAACGGTGAAAAAAATATCTGATCGAGCAATACTATCCATGTCTTATAGTGTACAACGTTTATTGTGTGCCCGCCAAACAAGCCTTAAGAGAGGCTGTTTCCGTCCAGCCACATTTTCCACTTGCTTGTCGTTCGCAACGCACCTCAGAGCTCTTATAACAGGCATATATGGGATTGTACTCACAAGTACTCATCATTTCTTCCTCGGCGCAAATCTGGCCACTGCAACCACTTATACGACATCCTCCAAATGTTCCACCAACAGGAACGGTGTCTGGAACGGAATTTAAGTTCTTTGACGAGAGAATAACCGGGAAAGACAACTGGTCATCTTTTTCTGGTAAACCTGAAGGGTTATCTTTCTTGAGAATCAAAACAGTTGAACCAGTCGCCGAACCGCTAAACGTAAGCAGCGCTTCGAAAGGAACAAATTCTTCTGTCATCCATTCACCAAGAGCCTTTGCAACCCCTGACGCAATAACAGCACCATTTACAGTTTCAAGAGTAACAGGAAAAGAACCTTCAAAAAACCAGGTGCCACGAGCCATACCAACAATCGTTACAGGAGAAGAAATGACACTATTTGGCTTTGGCTCAATCACGCGAATTAACTGATCTTTATCAAGAGTAGTACCAAGATCTTCAACGAATGTATTGCCTCCCGAATTACAACGTCGGGGATACGATTCCATTATAGGATTACCAGCTTCTAAACAACTTTGAAAATCAGTTGGTTTCTTTTTTGAAACACGATCATCGTAATAATTAAACACAACAACAAAAACAACAACGAGAGCGCAGATAAGCACTACCACCCGACGCCACACATGAGTGTCATCAATCATTCAAATCATCATAACACACGACTTTTTACCCTTATATTGACAAAAAACAAGGTTCGGTTATTATGGTGTTGGACAAAAAGAGCATACTCGCCAGAAGTGACCTGGCAGCAGCTAGACGCAACACGTTACTTCTTGCTTTCCGATGGCAAGAGAGTAGCAACCCCTGGTGCAGGCGCACCAGGGGTTTATTTTATGCTCTCTTTTTTAAAACAATTTACTGAACCGCAACAGCACCAATATGAGCGGCATCAAACTGATTCTTGAATCCCCACGTTCCTGGAATGGTAAACGTGAACTCGTACACGCCGCCTGGACCAACAGTTTTTGACTGGCTAAATGCCGGATATGGATTCTGGCCACCGTCAGTGTTTGAAATCAAACGCATTGAACCCCCTGATCCATTTACAAAACGAACGGATTGACCTCGTTTAACCTCAAGAACCATTGGATAAAAACCTTTGGCAGTATAGGTCATCGTCGGAAGACCTGAAACGTTTGTTTTAGGGACAGTTTCAACAGGAGAAGGCCACACACTTTTATCTGTTGAGCCACTCTTGGTTGTTGTTTGAGTAGTCTTACTTTCTGTCTTAACCGATTCTGCAGTAGGAACACTAGGAGTTGTACCCACAACAGAAGGATTACTTTCTGTAGGTGACACAATACTACCCTTATCCTTATAAGCAAAAACAAAAACAACAGCAATCAACGCCACAACCCCCCCTACTACATATAAATTACCTTTTGACTGATGAACATCATTCATAGTTTAGAAAATAGAAGCTAACAATCTATGTATTATAGCGTTACAAAAAAGATTAGAAACTACGTTATACCCTGTTGCAAATAGTTTATTTTTATGACATAATAGAAGCATGCAAGATCTTCCGCTATCACCAAAACTTCTTTCGGCCAAACCAACTGCGACCTACGAACTCATCGACAGCGGTGACGGCCTACGACTTGAGCGATTTTCTGATATACAGCTCGTGCGACCTGATCCAGAAATACTATGGCCAAAACGCCTACCAAAAAATGTATGGGATAAAGCTCATGCAACGTATACTCGAATCGGCGAACGTGGAATGTGGAATTCAACAGCACCCCTCCCTGAATCATGGAATCTACACTATGATTCTTTAACTTTTTCTATCAGACCAACCTCTTTTAAACACACAGGCATTTTTCCCGAACAACTACCACACTGGAATTGGATGACTGAACTTATTAAAACAGCGGGTCGTCCAATAAATGTGTTAAATCTTTTTGCATATACAGGAGGTGCCACATTAGCCTCACTACGAGCAGGAGCGTCAGTTTGCCATGTTGATGGATCAAAAAAGGCGGTTGAATGGGCAAGAGAAAATGCAAAACTCTCAAAGCTTGATGATAAGCCTGTTCGTTGGATTGTTGATGATGTTATTACCTTTATAACCAAAGAACAAAAACGTGGCCACACTTATGATGCAATCATTCTTGATCCACCCTCGTTTGGTCACGGACCAAAAGATGAACTTTGGAAAATAGAACGTGATTTTGCAAAGCTTCTTCAGCTCTGCGCATCAATTCTTACCCCTACACCTCTTTTTATTCTTATTAACGGCTACGCATCTGGATACTCACCACTCACACTTGCAAACTGTCTTAACGAGGTAACAAAAAAATACAGTGGCTCTATTGAATACGGAGAAAACACCATTCTCGAATCCGGAACAAACGGAAGACTTTTACCTTCAGGTGTATATGCACGCTGGTATAAAAATACAAAATAGAAAACTCTCTACACAATTGCGTGCCTACTCTTTAAACCTACCTTACTTGAGTTTTTGAAAAATGACTTAACTATTTCGGTTGCTGCAAAATAGGTCAGCGTTACCAACACAATGATAAGAAGGTGCGTAAACGTTGGTACAACGAAACCAAACAAAGACTGACCAAAGTGGGTAAAAGGTAGTCCTAATCCAATAAACACTGCACCTACCGTCAAAGCTATGAGCGGACGACTTGGAAAACCTGCTCGATAAAAAGGGAGCAAAGATCTTATAGAAAAAACAAAAACAAGTTCCGTGAGAAGACTTCCTAAAAACCAATTTGTTTGAAGTATGGCTGAACCTTGATGGTAAAAAAGGCTAAAGAAAATAAAATCAAATACAGTTGAAACAATTCCAAAAATTGTTGCCATCCAAACAATCTCACGAATATTGTAACGACTTGGACTCTGTAAATCTCTTGAAGCAACTCGATCTGTTGCAATTGCAATTAAAGGAACATCGGAAAGCAAATTAAGCAGAAGAATTTGAATTGGCAACATCGGCAAAAAATCAATAAACAAAGAGACTACCGCAACAGCATAAAAATTACCAAAATTACTTGCGAGCGTCGTGCGGATATATTTTGTTGTATTAGAAAAAACCGTACGTCCTTGTTCAATTCCATCAATAACGACATTAAGACTACGCTTCATAAGAATAATATCGGCAGCCTCTCTGGCAATGTCCGAAGCACTAGGCACAACCAAAGAAACCGTTGCCGCTTTTAAGGCCGGAGCGTCATTAATTCCTTCACCAAGAAAACCAACCGTGCTTCGCTCTCGAATAAGTGAAACAATTTCATATTTCTGCCTTGGTGTAACACGAGCAAAGACATTACTTTTGAAAACAGCTTCTCTTTGTTCAGAATGAGACATCCGCTCAAATGCATCCCCTGTTATAAGATTGTCAGAAGAATCAATAAGGCCAATATCCAAAGCAACTGCTCCTGCAACCTCTGGAGCATCACCCGTGACCATCTTTACCGTCACCCCTAAACGACGAGCGGCTGCAAGCGCATGCTTTGTTGTTGATTTTATAGGATCAATAAAAGCCGCAGCTCCAACATAGGTAAACGTACCTTCGGTAATATCAACGTCACCCTTTGTATACTCAGAAACATTCGCAACTCGACGCTCAGCAACCGCCAATATCCTCTTTCCCGCCTTTCCTGCCTCACTCGCAAAGGCAAGCTCTTCTTTTTTTTCTTGAGACGAAAGATTTGATCGTGAAAGTACCGACAAAAGAGCTCCTCGAATAATTATTCTTCCACTTTTACTCGCAGGATCTCCGACCAAAACTGCATTCAATCTCACTTCTGGATCAAAAGGTGCATCAATAAGACGAACACTATTCTTTGCAGAAAAAGCTGAATCTTTTTTATGTTTCAGTAATGCCTGTAACAAAGCGGCATCAAATGGCTCAACAGGATGTTTTCCAAATCGTACCGCATTTGCAAGGTTTGCAATTTCAACAAAACGCGAACTTGCTCCAGGAGATACTTCATCCAGTGTTAATACATTTTCTGTAATCGTACCTGTTTTGTCAGTACATATAATTTCAATACCCCCTAGATCCTCTATCGCTGAAAGACGCTTTACAATCACCTTTCGGCGGGCTAATTCGTGAGCACCTCGAGAAAGAGAAAAGGTTGTTACAACGGGCAAGGCTTCTGGAATAACAGAAACGGCAAGGGCGATTGAAAAAAGAATCAGATCGCCAACGTCAACAGAATCCCCTTTCAAAATTAAATTAACAGCCAACACAAACAGTAATGTTCCCAAAACCAGCTTTAAAATAAAACGACTGAAGTGTGCGATACCACCTTCAAAACTACTTTTTTGATCACTTTTTGATACCAATTGAGCGATCTCTCCAACGGCAGTCATTTTTCCTGTACGTAACACAACACCTACCCCACCCCCTTTTACAACCGTTGTACCAGAAAACACAAGAGTCATTGGTAAACCATTTCCACCCTTACCCTGTGCTGATTTAGAAACTGACACAGACTCTCCTGTTAATACAGACTCATTTATCGTTAAATTATTTTCAGAAACAATACGTATATCAGCGGGTACCTGGTCACCGGCCTCAAGATACACAACATCCCCAGGAACAAGCGTTTCAACCGGAACGACTACTCGTTTACCATCACGCATAACATGCGCATCTGGAGCAACAAATTTTCGCAAATACTCAACAGTTTTTTCTGAACGATATTCTTGAATAAACCCGAGGGTTGCATTAATAATCAGAAAAAGACCGATGAGAAGTCCATCAACAAATTCACCGAGCGTCAAAGCGAGCACCCCAGCCCCTAAAAGCAAATAAATAAAAGGCGAGGCAAATTGACGAATAAGTATATGCTGCCATGTTACAGAAGATATTTCGATACTGTTTTTCCCATGAACATGGAGCCGCGCTAAAACTTCCGCCTCAGAGAGACCTTTCTCAACACTTGTTTTAAAGTGTGAACAAACTTCAACAACTGACTGTGTTGAAAATGGAAAAGAGCGCATTGCACTAGTAGTGTACCACCCGTTGTAGACCTTTTGTGTAAATCCTTGTGGACTCTTTTCTTTCAGGTCTCTATGCCTTATGCTTTACCTATGAAAGCAAAGAAGCGAACCGTAGCCCCAACAGACAATACTTGTCCTATCGCTGTCGCCGCAGATCATATTGCTGATATGTGGACTATCCTTATCACTCGTGACCTTCTTTTGGGACCCCGACGATTTTCAGAATTACAGCGCACCATCATCTGTGATGGAACAAAAAAAGAAATAAACTCACGAACACTAACCAATCGACTCAAAAAACTTGAGGTAAGTAACATCATAAAACGGACCGTTTTCCCGCATAAGATGCCCCCTCATGTTGAATACTCTCTAACAAAAAAAGGAGAGGATCTATCAGCTGTCATTGAACAGTTGAGAAAATTTGGGAAAAAATATACTAACTAACTAAAAAAATAATGGACCAACTTCAACAACTCACACAACAAGTTTCTGTTTTAACAGAAAAAATAGTCGGGCTTGAGAAATCAATCAACACAATAAAGAAAATCTTCTTTTGGATGATGATCGCTGCTGTTGTATCATTCCTTCTTCCCCTCATTGGACTCGTATTTGTCATCCCTTCTTTTATTGAAAACTACACTTCAGTATTAAATTTTTAAAAAGAAAACCCCTCCGCTCAAAAATGAGAGAGGGGCTATTGTTTCCGTTAACATGAAACGGAACGACGAAACCTGGCCGCCGGTGCGTTTTCATACCAACGAAACATAACCGGCGCAAGATCGATTTTCAACTCACCCACAACGGAGAGCTGTGGTACCACAACTCCAAACGCTGTTTTTGCGATTGACCTCCAAAAAAAGAGTAACGTCCCTTCACCAAAATAGCGTTTAAAACAATCAGACCCTAATTCCCGTAGCACCAGCGCGTCCCGATACCCAAGACATGTCCGGAGATGCCCACCATTTTTGAGATACGAATGAATCCGACCGCCGGAAAGGCCCTGGTCATCTTTCTGGTCGTGGTGTAACCATGGCTTCACCTGGCTCAAACGATAGGAGACGGGACCGGTATCAGCCAAATCAGGATATAACCACTCTGTCGTTCCTTCCGGAAATTCCAGAGGAGTTGCCCGATCAACCTCCACCAAAGCATCTTCTACTTGAACCACTGCCCGATGAACTGGTTCCTCAAGAGCTGTTGCAGTAGACACGCGTAACCTTTCTGTTGATGATTGAAAAAACCCGCATAACGGGTACAAAAAAGAACTACCTGATGTCAATTAAACCATACTTATGTACAAAGAGTCAATATACACAAACTACTGGCTAAATTTTTCTGCTTCCAAAAGTGCAATTACGTACAATGATTCAGACCACGCCAGAGGCGTATTTTGGTTATATTCAACACTATTGGCATAGTAGAGTTCCGGAAGCAAATTATCTTTTGTTATTGTTTTTTCAACTTCTCTTAAATAAAAAAGTGCTTTTTCTTTATTACCACGTCGCGCATAAATAATAGAAAGCCACGAAAGCCCCATCGTCCATTCAGCTTCTTCGCTGTAACCATCTTTATTTTTATTATAGTAGCGATCAAGCTTATAACGAATAACACCGCGATCTTTCGTTAAATGGTATTCGATATTTTCCAAAATTCGATCAGCTAATTCACCAGGAAGTAATTCGTATGGATAAAAAAGTGAAAGCTGCGCCAAATCAGCAAATTTATTATGCGATTCACGCGGTAAAATTTCGTTATACAAAGCATGCTCACCCTTTGTAATAAACTCATCTGGTACCGTAACATACGGTAAACGCTTCACACTCTTTAGACCTGCCAATACTGCCCCAACAGACGAAGCGTGCACTTCTTCGTTTTCTTCCCACATACCCGAATCTGGATCGTGCCAATATTCCAAATTGCCGACATATTGGACCAAAAGATTTATTGCCTTTTTGTCTTCATCATTGAGAACCACACCCTGCCCCATAACTTCAAGATTACCAAGCTCAAAGAGAATAGCCCCAACAGCGTCATTCTGTTTGTTGCCCCACTCCTCCCAAAACTCCTCAAATGTTTCTGGGTTATATCGGGCATGGATGTATTGCCACGTTGCGTGTGGCTTATGTCTCGTTGCCCACTCAATTTTCTCTGAATGTTTAACTAAAATATCAAGCATGGCTCGCCAGCACTTCTTTACCACATCAAATTGCCCCGTCTTCTCAAAGGCAAGGCAGGTGTAAAAATTATCCCGAAGCCACGCCTTATCGTATCCAGTTGAAACACCTTTTAGAGAAGCTAAAAACAAACCGCTTTCCGCTTGAAGCGTTTTTATATTTTTTAAATGGTCTTCAATTTTCTTTTGTGTATCTCCACTCATGCTGTCTATGAAAATAGAATAAACTTCCCCTCTACGCTGCTTGCCACATCAATTCCGACTCCTTCAACATTTCAAGAAGATGAGGGCGTTTCTTTTCCAAAGTTTCTGCCATCTCAGGATAATGAATCTTTGCCTCAACATAGAGCATAATCATCTGCTCCTCATTCTCATGAAACGCGACAAGTTTTGCGGCAGCCTTTTCCCGATGATAATCATTTGCCTCACGAGCCTTCAGTAAAATATCCCGAGCAATATCAGTTTCTAATTGTGCTCGCGCCACAAGATAATCAAACGGATTTTCTATTTTACGTTCCATGAGTAGTGTTTTTTTGTTGGCGAGCAGCCCACGTAGTTACTTTACCTCGCTTTTTAATCTGTAAATGGATTTCTTTTGTTGCTTCTTCAAACAAAGACGCAACGAGACGTCCAGCTTCACGATGCTTCACTGTTGGCGACTGTACTGCTTGATTCATGTTATTAGTATACCATCACAACAAAACCCGCCCTTAGGGGGCGGGTTTTGTTGTGGTGACTATGTTTTGGAAATAGTTATTTTGCGGCGGCTTCAGCCTTAAAGACGCAAGGAAGGCAGGTTTTCTGATTCTTTCGAGTCTTTACATACTTATTGCCACAAGCACACAAAACAACCGGCACCTTTAAAGGGCGCTCGTACCAGTGCACAATTCGTTTACCGTTCTTTTTGATAGGAAATGCGTCCATGTATAGAAAAACGCTCCATAGTGGAGCGACTAGGGTATATTACCATACCCATATTTTTTGTCAAATTTTACAGCCCTTTTATATAACGAGAAGATTTGGAGCAAAAATGAGCAAAAAGCCCAAAATAAGCATAAGAATACCTCCAATAATCAATGACAACCTAGAATACTTCTCTCCTGCTGCATGAAGCTTATTAAAGCCCCACAACGCAATAGCGAAAACAATCAAATCATCCACCATATACATAAGAGTATAGATAGCCATATACCCTTGAGTCTTTAAGAAACTAAGATTATTGAGTTCTATAATCTTCGTGAACGCTTGCGGGATACCGATGGAACAAGCAAATTCAATAATATTTACAGAAAGAGCTAAACCGATAATTCCAAAAACAACAGCGATGGTCATTGGAGCCTTAGCAAAAGCATGAATCTTTGTTTCGATCTTCATCTGCTGATCAAGATCAGTTACATCGCAGACCAAGGGTGCATTTCTTTTTTTCCACCAACGAGCGATGAAAAATATACCTCCTCCCAACGCCAGAACACCAACAAGCGGTGTAACAATCTTGTCTAGCCCAACAAAATCCCAAGCGTGATACCACACATTCAAAATGAGGGTATACATAACTGCTTCAGCCAAAATGAATAGCCCCGCAACTTGAATCATTTTCTTTCGATCTCCAATCTGCATTAACACAAGAAGAAACGTGATAAGCACCCACATTGCGCACGGATTAAACCCATCAACAAAACCCAACACTGCGGCTAGCACAGGAAGTGAGTACTTTGCTAAATCAACAACACCCAAAAACGGAAGTTTGAACACAAAACCACCTGGTCCTTGAGTAGCTTCACAGACCTCGCCCTCGCAACCACTTGTTGCATCACCGACTACCTCACCCGGACCAGCAACCATAACAGACTCAAGAGAAACTGGAGGATCTATTTTGGCACGATCAATAGCAGAAATAATACGTGCGCCGGTACCTTCGGGCGAATCAAATCCTTGAACAATCGTACGTCCAATAACCGTTAATGGCGTAACTTTCGGCAAGTCACGGGCTTCAGCAAATTGAACAAAAAGTTGCTGATCAGATTTATTGGCCAAATTATGATACTCAACAGAAAAATCAGATCTTGTTTTTAAAAGATCTTCAAGAAATGACTTCTGAGCCAGACAAAACTTACAATCATCACGAGTAAACATGTGGACAACAACCGAATCAGTCGAGACTTCCTCAGCATTCACAATAGGCAAAAATACCCCCAAAGAAAGCGTAATAAAAACTACCCACCTAAAAACACTTTTAACCATTGTACCCATAAGAATAACAGGCAACAAAAAATGATGCTAGACAAGTATATTTAACATCAAAACCTTCACTTTAAAAGATACTGTTGTCGTTCTTTTTTTGAAAAATGTTCAATTGCATATCGAAGCATAGTACGAGGCATTTTTGTGTAACGAGGTCGTAAAAATTCTTCCAATGACTGCTTACTAACCCGCTTACCAGCTTCACGTAACATCCACCCAACCGCTTTATGTATCAAATCTTCCCTATCTAAAAGCAACACGTCCGCAACCTGATGACACTCGGTGTCGCTACCTTTTTTAATAAAAGCAAACGTAGAAACAATTGCAATTCTTCGGTCCCACAACTTTTTTGAGTGTGCCAATTTTTTTAACACATGAAATGACTTCGTATGTTCTACAACATACTCACCAACAATGTACGGAGCGGACGTATCAACAAGGTCCCAATTATTAGCCCAAGCCTTACACCTCATATAAAAATCAAAAACTTGTTTTTTTATCTTCGCATCACCTCCTTCATATAAAGAGACTATCATTTCAAAAGCAACATATCGTTCTTCATGAACAGGCGAACTAATTAATTTTCGTATATCCGTAAAAGAAACCTCTTTCGCGTACCGAAGAGCGATCATCCTTATAAGAGGCACAGTGACACCGATAAAAATATCACCTTCGCCATACTCCCCTTTCCCTGTTTTAAAAAACCGCGGCAAAAATGCTGCTTTTTCAGGAACAGCAACGGCACGAAGATCTCGTCGAATAGCTGATACTACTTCGGATGTCACCGCTTGTTATTGTGAACCTACCTCAAGTGTTGGCAAGATCGTATCAATAAACACCCGACGAAGCGAATCGTCTTTTGTTAAGTAAGTCACCGTTAGAAAAATAATATGTGTACCAACAGAAACAGCAATATTATCACTCTCATAAAGACCCGTAGCGCCATACGAAAAACCAGATACGCCTGCAACGGTCGTCGTTGCCAGAGCCGAGGTTGCTAATCCATAGTTGGAGCGAGAGTCATTTAAGATCCAAGTTTCAAGTGGTACTTTTAAAATTCGGTTATCAATCACATCAATCGTAATGGCTACTGGTCCATCACGAGGAGGAGCTTTTCCTTCACGAAGAAGTCTATTTTCCTCAGAATCTTCCGTTAAAACTAATTGTGTATACACCCCTTCATTATCTCCCAACTGCCTTTCTTCCAAAAAAAGTGAATTTGAATATGAAAAAGATAAACGAAGAGGTGATGAGGTGCTATAACGAACAAGTTCTTCTCCTAGCAAATTCGTCGACGGGGCTGGTGTATTGAATTTTTGTATAGCGAACCAAAATGTTCCCCCTAATAAAATAAGAAGGATAATAACAATTCCTACCGATGCTCCGCGTTTTGGTTCTGATTCTATTTCCATAGATATTGCAATGAATTACTCTTTTTTTGGTTGCAGCATACTCTATATTAATCAATACGTACGAAATGTCCCAATTGAAGACGTTGAGATATTTCCAAGTGCATCTTTAAGCGAAATAACAAAACGGTAGTTTGTTCTAGGAACAAGATCGTTTAGTGAAAACGTATGATTCGTAGATAACACCGCATCCGCACGATAATATGAACTTCCAAGATCAAGGGGTTCCGATGTTCCAAAATGGATCATGGCACGAGAAGCTTCATCACTTTTAACTGTTACCATTGCAGTTGTTGCGGATAACGGCGCAGATACAACAGAAATAAACACAGGAGGCCGACGATCATCCACTGGTGTCGTAAACGTCCAGACTTCCGATTTTCCTTTATTAGCCTTCACATCCTCAGATTCAATCACAAATGAATACCCTGTTCCCGCAGTAAGCTTTTCCAACCTTAAACCATGAGCAACCGTATAAAGTTCACTCCGAGCAACCAAGGCTTTATCTAAAGCAAAACCTAACGTTGGTGCATAATATATTTTTTTCTTTGACGTTTCACTCGTCTTCCAAGACACAAGAACACTGGAAGTACCTATATCTGAAATTCTCACTTGAGAAATAATCGGCGCAGTCGTATCACTACTTTGTGTTGTTTTAAACGTTTTAATACTTGATGTTGCATAATTACCATCACCATCAACAACAACCACATATATGTTATACGTCGTTCCAGGCAAAAGATCAGTAAGATTAAATGAATGAATTTTTAGCCATTCAGCAGAAGATCGTACTATTGGCGAAAGAGAAAGATTTCCTGTCGTTGCATACCACAATTTTGCCTGCACCTTTTCTGTAACACCTACAACAATTTTTGCACTCGCCCCCGTAACATCGAAAGCATCAACATAATAAAATTCTGGAGATAGATCATTGTGTTCACTCAACGAAAAAGAACCATTCATTACCGTTGGTTTTACAACAGAAGAAGGGGCTTTTTTCTCTTCAAGTACGGCACCCGGACATAATGAAACCTTTACCGTGAGACCACTTTTCTTGATATCAACAGCTGGTCTCACAGAAGAAATACAATACTTTTTAACACCGTTTACTACCGAAACCTTGACCCCCTTCTCTTTTAAAAAACTATTTAGTTTTTCTTTTGTATTTCCCGACACAACCGCGTCTACAGACAAACCGTTCTTTTTTTGAAAACGTTTAATTGCTTCTCCTGTCAGTGAGCCGAAATATCCAGTCGCTACACGTTCTGGATAGAACGATACATCCGTTGCAAAAACTTCTTGAAGAATTTCCACGTCTTCCCCTGAAATCCCTAAACGTAGATCCTTCTCAAGTTTATAACTTTGCCAATCATAATCACGCATTGGCATAATTTCTTTTTTTACTTCAGAAGAGCTTGTTGTCGCGACCCCAGAGCGAAGTACTTTTATTCTAGCCTGAATAGCAACAATTTGGGCCTCGAGTTCACGAATCATTTCCTCATTATTTTCCGCAGCAAAAACACCTTTTCCCAAACAGGTAAAGCTAACCAAAAAAACCAACAAGAAAAGCCATTTTTTCATAGATATCATCAATACTATATACCTTACGGTTGACACGCAATAGCATCAATGTGCCACGTTCCACTTGTCTTTTTTAAGACAACAAGAGCTTCTCGTGACGAAGTTGCCTCTTGTAGGGTAACGCTGACCGATGCATCGTTCCAGAAAGCTGCACCCATACCAACACGCACCTCAGTCAATGAAGAAAAACCGCACATTACTATTCCCGGCGCCGCTCCTGACCTAAGAACTTCACGAAATCGATCGGTAACAAGCGAAACATCACCCACGCCATCGCTATCAAGAAAAGAGACATAAAAATCAGAAACAGTATCGACAACCGAATATTCATTCTGACGTACGACAAAAGAGAAAAAGAGTGCTGCAATCAAAAAAACTAAGACAATCATACCTACCAGACGCACTCGAAACTTTCTACCATTGTTTTTATTTTCGTCCACGAGAGAAAAGAAAATAAGAATAAACAACCGGAACTACTACCGCAACAAGAATACCGAAAGTAAAACAAATAATCTGTACGGTCCCAGAAAACAAACTGCTTACCAAAAATAAAAAACCTCCAATCATAAAAGTCTTTCCTGCCAATTGATGAGTTTTGTTCCACACCAACTCTGATCCGAGCGTCCAGGGAGTCCTCACACCAAACATCCAATTTTGTTTAATGTGTGGTAAATAAAAACCAACACCTAAAAATAAAAAACTGAGCATAAGAGGCATACTAACTGACATGTACACCTCATGTCCTAAGCCTGCCCAAGCCACAAGAGCATATATACCCGCAATAAAAAACAAAAGTAATGTCTTTATCCCGTGATACGACCGTTTAAATTCTTGATACCTGCCACGTTTCGGATCAAGACGCCAAACAGAAAGCATTAAAAGATACACACTCAAAGCAAGTATAGGAAAAAATAAAACAACAAACATTCGCGAACTGTACCCGTTTGGCTCACCAGAAAGATTCCAATGTGTCACCACTGTATTTGGTAATACATTGAACAAATATGCCGAAGCGGCAGCAATCACACCCAAAATAATGACTGACAACAACTCGCTCCGCCACGAGATAAAAGGCGGTCTATCCATAGAACTATTATACTCTCCCTTTCCGAACACTTGTGTGGAGAAAAAATCCCTTATTCCAAAACACTTTCTTAAGCTAAAAACAAAAAACTGATTAAGGTGCACCGACCATAAACACCTCTTTCAAGAAAACCGGAACCGATCTTTCATCAAAACCAATAATAAAAACTTTACCCGAAACATCTGCAAAACGGATAAACGTAACAGGAACAAAGGGTTGTACCGTATACGATAATGGCTCTGGGGAAGCGACATCATTGGACACATTCATTGTTCTTAAACTTGTTTCATCTCCTCCTGGTATTGGATCCTCAACAGGCGCCACCTTGAAAGAAGCTGGGGCAACCATCATCATAACCTCTGGACCGCCTGTGGAATCAGAATCTGAAACACCTTCAACAAAAGACACTTCCTTACCTTTTGTAATCATTGAAATAATAGTAGAAATATCTACTCCAGTTTGAACAGATAAAAGATCTTTTTCAGCAGGAGAAAGCTCAGTCACCGCAATTTGAGAACCATCAAGAAACCTGGCAACTTCACCCGGCAAACCATTTTTTCTCTCGCCCCCTACAAACACAACCAAGAGAATCAACAATGCAGGAATAAGGACCCTCATAAAAGGTGTGTACGGAGATGTACGTGCAACAATTCGACGTGTAAGTGATTTTTTTAAAGCATCTTTGCGATACGAAAGAACAGGGACCCGTTCACGACCGGCTTTCATTAAAAACTGCTCTATGTTTTGTTCAGTAAGCTTTTTCATAGCGTTTCACCACCACTCCTTTCTAAAATGCCGCTGATTCGATCTGGTTGCGATTGGGCCAACTCGCGCAACTTACCAATACCCCGAGAAAGAAGTGACTTGATGGTCCCTTCTGGTTTATTCAACAATGTAGCAACCTCCGTGACACTTTTTTCCTCAAGATAACGCAAAGAAAGAGCGTCTCTATAATGCTCCGGCAACATATTCAAGAGTTCTACAGCACCTTTTCCTGCAACAGATCGTGCATACGCTTCTTCTGCTTCCATTAACTCTTCACTTACATTATTAAGGTCTGCTGGCTCTAAGGTAGCGTCCGCTTCAAGCATGGCTTCCAAAGAGTGATTTAGATTACCCTTCTTTCTAAAATGCATATTAATTTCATTGCTCGCAATTCGATATAGCCACGAAGAAAAAGGGGCACCTGTCCATTTAAACTGCCAAAGCTTGTCGAAAGCTTTAAGAAAAGTTTCAGCAACAACATCTTCAGCTAAAGAAACATTACCCGTGCGACGCAAAGCAAAGGAAAAAAGAGGACTGTAATACCTTTCAAAAATAACCCCGAACGCTTCAGGGTCACGACGTGCCTTATCAACCAATATTCGTTCATCAACAGACGACTCCATGAACAATAGTATACCTTGAGAGAAAAAGTTCTAAAATAGTATTCAAAATTCCTTGTCTATTCAAAAAAAATAACCGAGATAAAACCTCGGTTATTTTTTTTGCTTATTTCTAAAATACCGTTAGATACCGTTAGGAGACGAACCGTACGTCACCTCTTTTGCTGGTACAGCGCCCGAGATATACCACGTCGAACCAATTCGATACCAAATTTGTAGAGTTAGAACACTTCCCTGTTGGTGAACAATATTCGAAATAACAATCATAGGATTCGATCCTGTTGATTTGTTAGCTATCACTGTTGAACCCCTCTTTAAAGTTACCCAATATTCAAGAGCACCTGAAACTGGATTCCAATTAAACTCTTGAGTCGATTGAGACAGTGTTGTACCAGGGGTTGGAGAAACAGTGACAATTCCTGACGAACCACATCCTACACAACCTCCACCTGCCCCCCCAACGTAGGTTACTTGCTTCGCAGGAACAGTAGCTGATGTATACCACGTAGTTCCAACTTTGTACCAAATCTGAAGAGTAAGACTACTCCCATCCTGAGG
Organism: uncultured Candidatus Saccharibacteria bacterium; assembly: GCA_964574355.1. Lineage (GTDB taxonomy): Bacteria > Patescibacteriota > Minisyncoccia > Phycocordibacterales > DSPV01 > CAZNMD01. The sequence continues at coordinate 6,249 of CAZNMD010000004.1, read as the reverse complement.
AATGTTAGAGATTGTTATAGAAGGATTTGACCCTGTTGATCTTTCATATACCGTTACTGATCCTTTCTTTAACGTCGCCCAATACTCAGACGCTCCAGAAACACTGTTCCAAGTGAAAGTCTGTGAGGCTGGAATAGTTGCATTGGCAGCAGGAGTTACCGTTGTAATTGATCCACTTCCCGTAACCGTACCTGCAACATATGAAACCTCTTTCGCAGGAACACTGCTTGAGGTATACCAAGCGGAACCCATCTTATACCAAATCTGGAAAGTAAGAGTACTTCCATCCTGAGGAATATTGGTAATAGTCACAGAAGGATTTGATCCTGATGATTTACCATACAAAGTAACTGATCCTTTCTTTAGTGTTACCCAATACTCGGTCGCTCCAGAAACCGCACTCCACGTAAAGGTTTGCGAAGCTGGAATTGTTGCATTAGCGGCAGGAGTTACACTTGTAATTGCGGCACCACCAGTACCCTCAGTTTTGTAATTAAACTCCTGATTCAACCACGCCGTACCAACCTTATACCAAATCACCAATGTGACATTTTGACCATCTTGCGGAATACCTCCCAAAGTTACTGCAGTACTAAGACTATTTGTCTTGTCGTAGTAAATTTTTGTCCCACGCTTTAACTGAACCCAATACTCGGTCGCTCCAGAAACCGCACTCCACGTAAAGGTTTGAGTTGAACTTAAACTTGTATTAATTGCAGGAGAAATACTGGAGATATCTGGACTAGCTGAACTTACTTCCGTGCCGTACACAAACTCCTGGCTCAACCACGCCGTACCAACCTTATACCAAATCACCAATGTGACATTTTGACCATCTTGCGGAATACCTCCCAAGGTCACCGCCGTATTAAGACCGTTTGTCTTGTCGTAGTAAATTTTTGTCCCACGCTTTAACTGAACCCAGTATTGGGCTGCCCCAGAAACACTGCCCCACGTAAAATTCTGAGACGAACTCAAACGATGTCCGACTGAAGGAAAAATTGAAGTGATAGTACTTCCTGTCCCCCCTACCTTATAAGAAACCTCTTTCGCAGGAACAGTGGCTGACGCATACCAAGTGGTCCCAACTCTGTACCAAATCTGTAACGTAACAGTACTGCCATCCTGAGGAATATTGGAGATAGTCACAGAAGGATTTGACCCTGTTGATCTTTCATACAAAGTTAGAGCCCCTTTCTTTAGAGCTATCCAATATTCAGACGCTCCAGAAACACTGTTCCAAGTAAACGTTTGTGAAGCTGGAATAACGGTACCCGAAGCAGCAGGACTTACGTAATAAATACCCTGTGGCACAGACTGTGCGAGGCTAGGTTTAGATGAAAAAGTAAAAGAAAAAGCTGCCACAGTCACAAACACTGCAAAACTCCAAATAACGCGAGGCAATACTTGCTCAAAAGTTTTTTTATTCATACTCAGTATGGAAAAACGGATAATTTGTTAACACAAGTCCTCTTTACATGATACCAAGTAAAAGGTGTGCGGTACAAGCATTAGGGTGGATAAAAACACCGAAAACACCGTGACCAACAAAAGAAAAACTACATCAACTGCTCAACAATTATTCTGTAAGCAAAAAACCAGTAAAAACCAGTACTCGCAAGCATAATAATGTTTGTAAACCAGCTCGGACGCAGAGCTTTTGGAAGCTTATAATTGTTTAAATAAATTAAAATTGGCATATATATAGCCATAACAAGTCCGCCTAGTACCGAGCTCACGATCAAGAAACTAAGTGGCTGTTTAAACGGTACCAAAAGAGCAGACATAAAAACAAAAGCAGTGATCAACCCATAGTAAAGATGATGCACGGAAACATGTGACCCCCACACAAACAATTTTTGTAATTTCCCTGCTCGCGAATTAGTGTGAATTATGTCAGTTGCAATTCGAGTCAAGGCATCAAGTACCGTCCACATAACAGAAAAAAGCATGAGATAAGCCATACCAAGATACAGAATTTCTCCAATCTTGCCCCACTGATTTCCAAAAATCTGAGCCTGAGCTACGGCCACCGCCAAACCTTCAGGAATAATTCCTTCGGGAGACAATACCGCATACGCATTAACCGACAATAAAAACAACGTTAGGATACCAAGTAGCCAAAACACAAGACCTTGATCAACCCGCACATATCGCATCCACCCTTTCCAACGTGATATGTTTTCTCCTGTTTGAGGAAAAGTAAATCCAGTTACTGCCACTGCTTCTGCCCTACCAGAAACAGGATTCACAATCCTCCCCACATAATGCCCCATACCTGCTTGTTTATCTCGATACCACAAAGAAACACACAAATTGAGCATTCCACCAGCTCCAGCAAAAACAACTGCCCCCAACAGTTTTTGCCAATTCACATTTTCTGGAACGTATCCGAAATTAAAAAGTCCTGTCATTGCCTCACTAAGAAGTGCTGGGGTTAGATTATAAAAACTAATAGCAACTAACAAAATAAAAAAAGTTGGAACAGTAACTTTGAGAGATTTTTCTAAAACCTCGTAAGCAATTCTTCCAGAAAATGTAATCACTAAAACCAGAGCAAGCGAAACCCACGCCCACATCTCGTACCCTCCAAAACCAAAAAGCTTTGACAGAATTGTTCCGAGTGCTGTTGCCCATGCTGGCCAAATATACAAAAGAATTGCCGCAATAAACCAAAATAACGCTGAGATTCCAACAACCCGAGCTGAGGCCGTAAAAAAACTTTCACCTGTTGCGAGCGCATGACGAGCAACCTCCTGATTTATAAAATACTGAATTGTTATACCAACCAGAGCAAACCACAAAATATTGAGTCCGTATGTTGCAACGAGATGTGGCCAAATTATAAGCTCACCTGTCCCCATCGCCATACCCATAACAACAATACCCACTCCAACAGCTTTTGCTAACCGAGGTGGTGCAGGTAATTCTTTTTCCTCAAATTTTGGCCAAACCGACATACGTACTTAAATTGTACCATCATCTTTTACTATAAAAACGCCCCATGTCACCAAAGTGATCATGGGGCGGATTGAAACCAAAAAACCATCAAAGAATGCGTGCGGCTTCTTCAGCAAGACGAGATCTTTCACCTTTAACCAACTTAAGGTGGGCATACCGAGGACGCCCTTTATATCGAGACACGACATGAACCAGGCCATTCGTAAGTGGATCAAGATAAGGAGCATCGATCTGGCTCGGGTCACCATTTAGGACGACCATCGTACCTTGACCCGCCCGAGTAATAATCGTCTTTACATCAAGCGGACAAAAATTCTGTCCCTCATCAACAAACAAAACAGCATGATCAAACGTGTCTCCGCGAATATAGTTAATGGGTCTAATTTCGATCTTACCATCCTTCAACCACCCATCGATCTTAGAATTTTTCCTACCGAGTCCAATCAGCTTTAACCGAGATATGATTGGAGCAGCATGAGGTCCAAACTTTTCCTCATGCGTTCCAGGAAGAAAACCCATTGGCTTACCAACCTCCTCTGTTGGTCGACAAACCACAATACGTTCATACTGACCTGCTTCAAGTTGATCAATCGCCGCAAGAAGCCCGATCATCGTTTTGCCAGTACCCGCCCCGCCAAGAAACGTAATCAACTCATTTTCTGGGTTTGAAACCAAATCATAAGCAAAGCACTGTTCGTTATTTCTTGGAAAAACTGCACCATGACCCTTGTCACGACGAGCTGGCTTCAGCACATACTTGAAACACCTCTTTTCCTGGTTATAAATTGCCAGAACAAACTGATGAGGTTGCCCGGCCTTCAAACAACAGCAAGTGTTGTGTAACAAAGTGTCAACAACACCCTGTGGTATACCTTCACTTGTTGCGTCGAGCTCATCATTCGCAGCCGAAAAGCTATGAATGACATCTTCGCTAACATTAATATCAGCAAGACCAGTATGGAGGATACTCGTTGGATCCGTCTTGTCGAAACGATAATCTTCTGCCCTAATCCCCATCCTCTTTGCCTTAACGCGCAAATTGGTGTCTTTTGTAACAAGCGTTACTCCTCCATGATTCTTGTGGGCTTGCTCCAAGCGCCTAGCAGCCAAAAGAATCATGTTATCTGTTGTTTTTTCGAGATACCCAGGAAGTGCCTGAACATCATCGCCGTTTAAATCAACAAATACACGTCCACCGCCAGGCGTTTGCGCCCCTGCCAACATATCGTCACATGTCTCAAAAAGCGCATCCAAATGGCGAGACAATTCGCGTGCATGAAATCCGAGATCCGGACTGTGTTTTTTCCGATCAATTTCTTCAAGGACTCGAATTGGAATATAGACATGATTGTCTTGAAACGCGTACAGTGCACCCGAGGGATCATGGAGAAGAACATTTGTATCGAGAATAAAGTTTTTCACTCAGAATCCTTGGTTTGTGGTTTTTTCAATGAACGACCGAATAGACTTGAAGTCTAGCCGGAGCATAACGCGTTGAAAGAATGCTCGCAAGCATAGTTGATTAAACATGTTACTATAGGCGCGAATATGGAAAATTGGATAACCATCGCAGATAAAGAATTCGGGATCATTCTAACCGAAAAACAAGGACAACAATTTGAAACCTTGCGCAATTTTTTAATTCAGGAAAACGAAAATCATAATCTGACAGGTATTTCTGACCCAAGAGAAATTGAAATAAAACACTTTCTTGACTCACTTTCTGTTTTACCGATCCTACCAGCTGACACAAAATCACTCATTGATATTGGAAGCGGTGCCGGCTTTCCCGGCCTTCCTATTGCCATTGTCCGACCAAATAGTAACGTAACTTGCCTTGAAGCTACAGGGAAAAAAACCGAGTTCATAAAACAAGCAATTGAAAAAATTGGCCTATCAAATGTATCAATTATTAACGGACGTGCCGAAGAAGTTGGAACAAAAAATGTCTACCGGGAATATTTTGACGTGGCACTCGCTCGCGCCGTCGCCGGACTACCCACCCTCCTTGAGTATGCACTTCCTTTCGTTCGAGTTGGAGGCTTATTCATTGCCCAAAAATCAACAGGAGAACAAATAGAGACGAGTGAACAGGCACTCAAAGAGCTCGGCGGATCAATCATAAAAATAATCCCTGTTACGATTCCCAATCTATCAGCACGACAACTAATACTTATACAAAAAACATCAGAAACGCCAAAGCGGTATCCCCGCCCTACTGGAATACCGCTTAAGAACCCTTTATAAATTTTAAAGGAAGAAATTAGTGCCCCTGTGATGAAGCCGCGGCAAGTTGCCCTGATGACTGAATCAAAGCAAGCTGCGATTGCAAACTCTTAACCATTTCTAATAGTTGTGCAATAAGTGTCATCATTTCTGCAACACTCTTTTTACTTGTTACACATGAAGGATTTGAAGAAATTGTAGTAATAACACTATACTTCTTCGCAATAAGGTCATTTATGAACGTCTTTGTCTTACCACCCACAAAACCATATCCCGTATCCCAGATAGTACCCGGAATCGTAATATCGTTTGCGAGTTGGTATTGTTCAACGGCTACCTGTGTTGCTCGTCCAAAATAACCCAACGTAACCTCTTTTGTTAAGTAACCTTCGGCTCGTAGAAACAACTGAAGTGTTTTTACGTCAGCACCTTCAGAGGTTAAGCCTATTGAGGCACTTATTGGTTTCAACTCAAGAGCTGGTTTTTTTACCACAGAAGTCGATGTCGCGCAGGCCGCAACAATCGGTGTCACAGCAACATTCTGTATGTTATTTACCACATCACTTGAACTATATTTCTTTGCAATAATATCATTAATGACAGCACGTGTTTTTGCTCCAACAAAACCATACCCCGTATCCCAGATAGTACCCGGAATCGTAATATTGTTTACAAGTTGGAATTGTTGTACTGCCTTTTCTGTTGCAAGATCAAACATACCTATTGGATTACTCTGATCGAGATACCCTTCACTTTTCAAGAAGCGCTGGAGAGTTGCAACTTCTTCGTGAGTTGAGCTACGACCCAACGAGACCGTGAGCGGTGACAATACTGTTTTAATTGGGGCAGTTGTTGTTGCAGCTACCACTTTCGAGGTCATTGCACCAAGAACACTGCCACCGCCATTACCTCCTCCGCCAGAAGGTGCTGGAGGCGTATAACTTCCGCCTCCTCCGCCACCACCCCCACCGCCTCCGCCGCCACCGGAAGAAGGAGGTGGAACCGCCTGTGTCGTCGCCGGTACACCCGCACTCAAAGCTGATTGATTCCCTGCAGCATCAA
>CAZNMD010000003.1:0-87967 GCA_964574355.1 uncultured Candidatus Saccharibacteria bacterium | reverse complement strand
TTGCAGTGATGTTGGTGGTGGTGAGATTAGAAGCGATGGTTGATGAGGAGACAGTGAGTGAGCCAGTGATAACTGTGTTACCTCGAGTAAGTGTGTTGCCGAGGACTTCGAAGATATTACCTGTGGTTGAGGTGGCGGTGGTTCCGATGAGGACGACGTCGTTAGAGTCGGTAACAAAAATAGAAAGTTGATCTGTTGATGTTGCCCAAGCAGATGAACCGCCTGATCCTCCAATATCAGACGCACATACAACATTTCCGTTTGCATCTGTTGTTAGCTTTCCACCACTACCAAATGTTGAGCAATTAAAATTGTTAAATCTAATTCCACTTCCAGTGATTGAAAAACCACCAGCAAACGTTGAAGTGCCAGTGCCAGTAATTGAAAGTGCGTTTGCTGTTACTGTACCAGTTGCGTTTACGTTAGTAGTTGTAATATCTCCCGCAAATAATGCTGACGACGATGAGAACAAGTTACTGTTCAACCACACAGGAATAGTTGATGAGGGAGTAATGACATCAACACCAAAGCTTGAAGCAAACATCCAATCAGATGGTCCGCCACCCGTTCCACTTCCTGTTCCAAGACACACACCGTTTACTGAAACACAACCGGACGTGATATTAATACCTGCCGCAAATGTTGATGTTGCTGAACTATTGACGGTGAGTGTTCCAGAAAAAGTAGAGTTCGTGAATGTTGAGTCGTTAATTGCAACATCATTGAGCATATCTATTTTGTTTGTAAGAGAGACAACGTGATAGACATCATTCGTAAATGTTTTGTTGCCCTCGATCAATGTTGAGAGATTTGAAACGGAACCAGAAAGTTTTGCATTTATTTCAGCGAGACGCTGTTCAAATTCTTCTCGAGAAATTCCACCCATTGCAGGAACTGCGCGTTCAACTACTCGCTCGATAATATTTGTCGGCGATGTTTGAACAATAATTGGTGAAGGAGTTGGATTTGAAACAATCGGTATTATTGGTTTTACCGTCTCTCGATTTACCAAAATCGTTTCTTCGACAGGGGCTCCGAAAAATCGGGAAAAGAAACGAGCAACACGCTGACCAATCGTGTATGCCCCTACAGTCGAAGAGTTTGGATCATCGATCCCTTCACTAACTGCCGCAACTTGATTTTTTGATCCGACAAAATCATTCATGTACGCACCACCCACAACAAGTGAAGTAAGTACAAAAACCGTCATCATTGCAACCGGAGCAAATGAAAGAAAAGATTTTTGATCAGCGATCCACTTTCGGCGAAGTCGTCGAGTCCATGATGGGCGAGAAGCGATAACTCCTTTTTCACTAAAAAAAGATGGGGTGGTAGAAACAACTTCTTTGAAGTGACGGATTGGAAGAGCGGCTTCAGCAGACTTATGAGCCTCTTCTCGTTTTACTGAAGAGCGAACTTCTTTACTAATAGTTGGTAAGACAGGTCCTGCTTCTTGGTGATAGGAAAGAGGGTTTGAAACAACTATCGGAGCCTTCACCACCATTGGAGCTTCAACAGCCTTCTTTTCAACAATCTTCTCTGAAGCCTTAGCAACTTTCAAAAGCGCAGAATTAACGGTCTCGCTATCACTAAGAAGAAGATACTCTTTAAGCCTAAGAACTGAACGGTCAGCAACCTCAGGAGAGTCATTAAGACGCTGGTGTTCAATGAGGGAATCGATTGAAACATACCAGACTCGACCAACCATATGGGAATCAACTTTTCCAGCGCGAGAAAGCTGACCAATATAGTCGGTAGAATACTTTGCTATTTTTGAAGCCTTCTTCGTTGAAAGGTACTTCTTTCCATCGACGACTAGTTCCCCCTTTAACATTCCATAAATTTTAACATTCATATCGCCGAGATATCATTAGTTTCCAAGCCTTGATGGGGATAACATCAAAATATTTTTTTAGGTTTTATAAACAAATTTTTAATAAAAAAATAGGTTAAAAAAAAGTAAAGTTATCTATACGTACTTTTTTACTTTTTTAAGGCTTATTTTTGAGCAAAAAATATATCTAAAAATAAGCTCAAAATATGGCTAACTTTCGAGGATTAAAACTTCACACTAGAGTCTTAAAGAAAAAATAAAAAGGACGCCTAAAAAATAAAAACAAACACCACGGCATTAATACCCAAACCAACAAGTTTTACTAGTAAAAATTTAAACCTATATAGCAAAAAATATCAGATCTCGTTCCCCCAGAATTAACTCATACTCACTAGCTTATTTAAAAGATTATTTCTAATCTCGCCAGAATAGATTGAAAAATAAGCTTATCTCGGTATCCGAGATAAGCTTATTTAAAAGAGTAACGCTAACCTTTGTAAGAAGTCTCTTTGTGTTAGCTAAGTTCTTTCAAGAGAATGTCTTTCAAAACAGAAGGATTACCTGCCCCTTTAGTTTCTTTCATAGATTGACCTAAAAGAAACTGCAAAGCCACCTGCTTTCCGCCCTTAAAATCTGACACCACTTCAGGGTGCTTTTCGATGACCAAAAGTACTGCCTTTTTCAGGGTCTCAATATCACTCTTTTGAACCACTCCCAAACCCTCAGCAATGACCTTCGGATCACCCCCTTTTAGATACATTTCGGCGAGTACTGTTTTTGCACCACGCGACGAAAGTTCTTTGTTGGCAACCATTAAAATGAGGTCAGAAAATTGAACTGAAGTAATGTTTACCACCGCATCCTTTTTATCATTTTTCATCAAACCCAGAAGGTCAGAAATGATGTAATTTGAGGCAAGCAAAACAGCCTCTTTTTTTCCTCTCAACTCTTTTGCAACCGCCTCAAAAAATACTCCAACGTCGACACTCCCTACATACACATCAATATCTTCTTTTTTAATACCAAACTCTTTTGCATAACGCGATCTTTTTTCTTCCGGCAATTCAGGAATACTTGCAGCAATATTCTTCGGAGAAAATTCTGGTAATTCAGAAATGTAAAACTTTGGAATATCAGGATCAGGAAAATAACGATAGTCGTGAGAGTCCTCTTTTTTTCTCTGAGAAAATGTTTTGCCGGCCGTATCGTCCCAACCCCTTGTTTCCTGAACAACCACCCCTCCACCGTCGAGTAGTGCGGCATGTCGAGCAAGCTCATATGTAATCGCCTTCTCAACCGAACGGAATGAGTTTAGGTTTTTTACCTCTACCTTTGTTCCAAACTTTTTAGGGTCAGCCGAGATTGAAATATTCGCCTCTACGCGCATTTCACCTTTTTCAAGATTAGCCTCCCCTGCCCCTAAATACCTCAAAACAAGCTGCAACTCTTTTGCAAAAGTAACTGCCGTTTTTGCATCATGAATGACGGGCTCAGTTACCAACTCCATGAGAGGTACGCCAGCTCGATTAAAATTGACCAGAGAAAAATTTCCCTGATCATGAAGAGAACTTCCTGTGTCTTCCTCTACGTGAATGCGTGTAAGTTGTACTCCTGCCAACTCACCTCCTTCTATTAATGGATACTTGTACTGACTGATCTGATATCCTTTCGGAATATCTGGATAGAAATAATTTTTACGATCGAATTCAGAAAAGTCGGCGACCTTCCCTCTTACTGCGTGACCCAACCGAAGGATATGCCGAATTGCTTCTTTATTAACGACCGGCAATGTTCCTGGATGTCCCATACAAATAGGACAAATATTAACGTTTGGCCTTTCTTCGTCTGGATTGTTTATACAATCACAGAACATCTTAGTCTTGGTTTTAAGCTCCGCATGGACCTCAAGACCAATAGTTGTGTAATAGGTTGTGCTCATGGATATACAGGGTACCGCCAAGTCACAAGGCGCGCAACCAGACACGAGGGTTACACAAACCAAACTACTCCTATATATAGAACAAATACAAAAGAAAAAGCTTCCCAATAGAGAAGCTTTTTAAAATGAATCAATCAAGGCTGGGCCGACTTATGATGCCGAGCACGCCAAGTAAGCCATTTCGGTTCGAGCCAATACCCACACATAGAAGCACTGAACGTGAGTAAACCAACAAGGTGCCGTAACACAACAATCCCAACGACAAACGCTACTGTCATTGAGAGCGACAAAGCACTACTGAAACAGAGTACCAAAGCGAAGAGTACTATCAAAGCCCACAATGGCCAGTCTTGGTACAAATGATCCTTTACCAGACCAGAAACTGTAGGAACACCCATACAACCAATAATTGCTCCAGATCCCATGACAATCGACGACATTATGATCAAATACAGACCGGGAAGACTCAAACCAATCACGAGTCCTATCAATCCAGTAATGACAACAATCCCTCCCCATCTCCCACAGAACAAGGAGAAGTCCTTGTTCAAGAGTCTTATTTCACTTTTCATCGAACAATCCTATCGGCTGAGGTTTCAACGTCTGAAAATGAAAATATAGCAAAAATGCTATTTCGTCAATTATTTGCTGTCGCCAATAAAAGCAACGACGGTGTCGCGAAGTTTTTTGACTGCTTCGTCATCAAGAACTGAAACGATAATTACTTTTTTCTTTTTCTTCGTAAAAAGCGAAGTTTTTGCTTTGATTGTCTTTTCGTCTACAGTATCGGATTTAGTCAAAATGATAAGTTCAGGTTTGAGAGCAAGGACAGTATCGTAGGCCTCAAGCTCCTTTCGTACGGTTTCGTAGTCAGCCAATGGTTCAGGATTATCCAAAGCAACACAGTGCAAAATAACTTTCGTACGCTTGATGTGTCGCAAAAAAGCGTGGCCCAACCCTTTCCCTTCTGCCGCCCCCTCAATTAATCCTGGAATGTCGGCGAGTACGTAGCCGTAACATGCGCCCAAGTTTGGAGAGAGTGTCGTAAATGCATAATCACCAACTTTCGCATCAGCCCGGGTTAATACATTTAATAGAGAAGACTTACCAGCATTTGGTAATCCAACAAAACCAGCATCAGCAATAAGTTCAAGCTCAATCTTTAATTTAAATGACTCGCCTTTCTCGCCATTGGTATTTTCATCAGGTCGTGTATTTACCGACGATTTAAAATGCTCGTTACCTAAGCCACCACGACCACCTTTGGCGAGCATTACCTTATCTCCCTCATTCAAAAGCTCATACACCTCTCCAGTATCAATATTCCTAATAACAGAACCGATCGGTAGCTGAATCTCAAAATCTTCCCCACTCTTTCCTTGTTTTGAGTCTTTAAAACCATCATCGCCTTTTTGTGCCTCGAAAAGCGCACCTTGCTGATAGCGTGCTAAAATTCCAATATCGCGAATAGCTACAGCGTAAATATCTCCCCCTTTTCCGCCATTACCACCAGAGGGGCCAGAATACTCTTTTCCTTTTTCATGGCGCCAACGCGTAACACCGCTACCGCCCCTGCCGGCGGTTATAGTACATTCGAGTTCATCAATAAAGGCCATAGAAACGCAGTATACAGTATGTAGTATACAAGTATAGAGTATTTTGAAAAAACTAAATTTTTACCTTTATACCCAAATCAACACACACTCATATTCCTTGAAGCGCAAGCTTGGCAAGCGCGAGTGCACCTTCTTTTGACTGTGCAACAACAATAAAACGTTTATTGTGACAAAAAAGTGCATCGGGAACACCTGTGACTTTGGCCAAATCGGCATCACGCAACCCAGCCCACGATATTGGAAAATCTTTTCGATTTTTAAACACACCATCAGAAACCGTTCGTACCTTCCATCGATCAGCGTCTGGAAGAATCACAAACAAAAGTTCTGGAAACGACGAAGCGATATCGAGCCACGGGTAGCTCTTATCTAAAACAATAACTCTTTTATCCGTTGCGGCTCTATATGCCTCACGAATATATTGATACCCAATAACCGCATCGTTAGCTCGAACAATTTCACGCTCTAAAATAAGAGCTGCAACAGCAACCGCCTTCATAAAATAAGCATCTTCAAGTGCTTCATCCTCTCTCCATGTTGGATTAAACGCCTCAACCATTGCCCCAGGATTATAGGGCAACGTTTCCTTAAATCTAAAACCTTCAGAAAGTGCGACACCATTGTCCGGCCCATCAATTGCCGCAATCAACCGATTTTCAATAATAAGAGCCGCCTCTTTAGAGCCGGCAATTTGCTCGCCAAACTTTTTCCAAACCAAACCAACCGCCGCGTAAGGAATTCCATTTATACGCATGCCCGCTCCACCCATCTGATGATGATCAAAACGATTTTTATCCGCATCATATATTCCGCCAACATCAGCAACAATGTCACCAACAGAAATAATAGCCTCATCTCGAGTTCGTATAATTTCTGCATCGGGATACAAACGCTTTAAAGAAGCGACAGTAAAAACATCGTCGGCGTGAAAAGTTCCATCATGTACAACAATTTTCATAGTTTACCGATTATACCAGAGCCTCAACTTTAATGTGCAGGATCGTTCCATATCTTTTTGCCCGCTTCGCAATAAACCTCGCCTGTTCCCTTCCTTTTTCAGTGAACGACTAAAGTATTTTGTTTTTTGAATATTTTTCTAAAACCAATGCCTAGCAAATGACCAACAAGATACAATAGAACAGTATTTGCGAGAACGGACATCGCATAAACGAACCAGGAACCCTGAACCCAGCCGTCGAGTATAAAGTTCCAAGGCATAATCGGCAAAACTAAGATGAAACCACAATACATCCCCGAACAAGTAAACGCTTCATAGAAAAAGTAAGCAGTTACAAGCAAATACGCAAAAGAGAGAGTGAAACCAACTTTTGATAATTTCTTGAACATACTTTATTACCTCACTTTATTTGTTAACAAAATTAGTTCATCAAACATTTTAGAAAGCCTACCAATCGCCTCAACCGGGATTGGTGTTTCAGAACTATCTGGACCATTTTTACCCACTGGTTTCATATTGGGAAAATAAACAGATTCACCAATCGCAATCAAGCCAAGGTAGCGAAAAATACTCATAAGGTGTTCAACTGCGCGAGCGCCACCGAAGTTTCCGCTCGATACTCCGCAAACAGCAACCGGTTTATGTAAATATTCTTCTTCGGCTGAATCAATAAGCAATTTTAATTCACCAGGAAAACTATGATTATACTCCGGTGTCACAATCACAAAAGCATCAGATTCTTTAGCAATTGCCTGCCAACGCCTCCCTGCCTCATCCTGATCTTCAGGCTTTGCACTTACACTAAAAGAAAAATTACGTACATCAACTGGCTCAATTATCACATCTCTCCTTTTGGCTAATTCGCCCATCACAAAACGAAACACTCTTTCTGATTGCCGTCCCACGCGAGCCGTACCAAGAACTACGGCAATTTTTAGTGAAGACATATAGTCATTCTAACACTAAGATTCAGGAAAATGAGCCGATATTCAAAAAAAATGAGTCGCCATTTTGGTGGCGCACCTTAGGGTAATTGAGAGTGAGGTATTTGCACTCAAAAACATTGCGCAGCGCGACGGCGCGAGCATAGCAATTCGTCAGCAGACGAATATGCTCATTTTTGAGTGCGAATACCGAACGGTTTATTGAATAGGGTATGCCGTTGGGGAAATGCCTAATTCTTCTAGCCTCCTTAAGTACAACGTTACCGCATATGCATATGCGGCATGACTCCACGTTAAAGGTGCCACAGAAAGCGGTGAACCATTATAAGGATTGCACTGTTCTGGCAAAATTCCCGAAGTAAACGCTCGATCCGCCACCCACTTAAACAACTTTTTAACCACTTCAAAATCTTTTTCTTTTTTCGCACGAGCAATATGATATTCAGCAAGCCACAACGTTGTCACAATCCATGGATTACCGTACCCAGAATGATCGACAGCCCAATAGGCGTCATTCTTGTATCGAGAAATACCACCAATCGGAGTCATTAATTCATGTTCCATTGTTTTAGCGACCTCAAACAATACCGGATCATCAATTGAAAGAATTCCAAATTTAAAAACACCATAAAAACTCGAAGCGTCGACAGTTGTATCGGCTGTAATACCACCATCTTTTACAACAATCAATTTATAAAAATATCGACGATCTTTATCAAAAAGATACTGTAAAATCGCCTTTTTAATCGTTTCTGCCTCCCGCACATAACGAGAAGCATCATCCTCCTTTCCTAAAATTTTCGCAAAACGAGATGCGGCTATCAGCGCCCCATACACCGAAGAAGCTGTATATGTTGAAATACCATGGCGTTCCTCCCATAAATCCCAACTTGCTCCTGGTAAATTAGTTGTCGAATCTCGATAACTCGCAAGAAAATCGGCAGATTTTTTTATAAAAGAATTATAAATGGCTTCAATAAACTCAAGATCTTTGGTGATGTCATAATATTCCCATAAAGCAAAAACAATAACCGCTGTTTCATCTTCCTGTATCGCAAGTTCCCTCTTACCATCACGGATCCAAGGATGCCACGAACTCCCTACTGACTTATCAGAACGATATTTATGAAGCAAATAACCTTCGGATGTAATCACATCGTTGGCAAAAGAAAAGAACCGCTTAGCGATATCGGCATATCCAGATTTAACCAAAGAAAGTGCAACATACGCCCCATCACGCGGCCACATATAACTGTACGTATCACGACCATATTGCAAAAGATCAGAATCTCCAGAAGCTAAGATTGCGCCACGATTATCAACATGAGTCCGAGCAATAAGAAGTGAACGACGAAACAAAAGCACAAGTCTTGAATCAAGCCCTTCAAAAGTAAACTTGAACTTTGTTACCCAACTCTTCCAAAAATCTTCGGTTGTTTTAATAAGGTGTGCAGGAGTCTTCGAAAGAAGGTACATTGCAAGCTCTCGCGCCTCTTCAATCGTTTCTCCAACAGTAATCCAGTACGTTACACTCTCAGTCGCTTTTGGACTAATCTTCATCGTGAACGCAATTGTTGAATCAACAGAACCGTGCTCAATTGGATTTTTTGCCAATATCCCATCCTCGGCATCACGCCAAGTACCTTCCTTTCCCTCAACATTTAAAAGCCCAACCGAGTAGTCATCAAACACTCGCTCATCACGAGCCCCTGAAACCAAAAAAACTCTTCTGCCTTTATAGTGCACAATTGCATGTGCCGATGGATCAAAGTAAGCAGTATTTCCAGACCCTGTCTCAGAAATTTGGAATTGTTGATTAAAGAAAAGTTTAACCTCTTGTTCTTCGTGCGTTGTATTACGAACAGCAACTCTTCGAACAAAAATATTTTTCTCGTTATATACAACATCAGCGAAAGTAAGCTCAACCCCAAGCGAATCAGATACAGCAACAATATCACTCGCCAGAGTCTCTTTAGCCGCCGCAACACTAACACTAAACGCTGGGTCAGATAACCACGCAAAGCCTCGTTTTGTATGAACTCCAATTCGATGAACAAAACCACCACCTACATGATTCTCAAGACCAACATAAGGAAAATAAAAATCACGAACCTGACCAAACTGATCGAGGCATAAAAGAATATTTCCGTTTCCCAGGACAAAAGATTTTGACATAGTACGTAATGCTCAATATGACTCAAGAATCTCTATGGTTTCCTTTTGACTTTCTGATTTTGCAATTCGGCTAGCGAGACGTTTTTGCTCAAAAACATCGCGAATCCAATTTGCAAAATCATTCCCTCGCGGGACCGTATGATATTCATACTGAGAAGGGCTCATTGTTCGTAATGCCTCCAACAACTCTCCAAGATTTTTACAAACTGCCCCACCAAAAACAAAGAAAGCTTTCCCTGCCGGCGCATCTGTGACAACGTGCACATGTCGCACTGGAACATGCGATTTTTTAAGTACGTGCCTATCAGTAAGAAGTACTTTACGAGGCATTGGTACGTTCTCTACCTAATAATTTAGACATCATGTTTGAGAACCATCCGCTTTCGCCTTTACCTTTACCTCCCTCGGCCTTTTGTAACCTAAGCTCAAAATCCTTTAAAACATTCATATACGTAATAAATGCATCGTAGGGAGTCTCGTAAGGATTAAAGTATTTATGGACGTCACCATCCGCAAACCACTTTGTGCACATGTAATAGAAATGATCTGAAGTTTGAAGCTTTCGCCAATCTTCAATCAACTTTGGATCCCCACTCTTCAACACGCGTTTCTCAAGTGAATAAATATGATTAAACGCATTATGTTGAATAGGATTGGAAAGCCATGCAGATAGATCGCGCTCAACGTCTGCCCAAGACATAAAATTTGGAACATCCAACTCAAATCGGGCATCATATTGTCTCAGAGCCTCAGACGGAGTCACAAAATCATTATCCGGATGCTTCAAAACTTCCGTTGGTAAATGTCGCAAAAATTCGAAAATGCCGGTATCTTCCCATTGATGCTCACCAAACGTCTCATAATCCATGAATAAATTAAGAAGTTCACCTGAACCGTTATGACCAGAAACCCAATGACCAAATTTTTCGGCAGTGAGAGGAAACTCGGCCCAATCCCTCGAAGAAAAACGAAATGCTATATCGTCGGAAAGTCTGTAATTTTTAAGAAGTAATTTAATTTTTTTTGTGCCCGGTGGTCTATACAGAAAATTAGGACTCCTCCAACCTAAAATATGATCAGCTCCTTCAGCGATCACCCCCTTAAAACCCATTTTTTCAACTTCAACCCCCACATCATTACTGTAAATTAACTCAGTGTTTCGAAATACAGTCGGCCGCACACCAAAAATACGACGAATAGTATCTTTGTGCATATTCACCTGCTTTCGAAATTCCTCCTTTGATTTTAAAAACGAAAGTGAGTGATAGTACGTTTCAGAAAGCAATTCCACTCTTCCAGTATCAACAAGACGTTTGAACGATTCAATAACCTCAGGGGCATATTTTTCAAATTGCTCAAGCGCAACACCCGAAATTGAAAAACTTGCCCGGAACTGAGGATGCTTCTTTAACAGTTCAAGTAAAACAGCGTTTGCTGGTAAATAACATTTACGAGCAACCTTATGAAGAACTTTTATATTATTTAACTTCTCATCATCCTCTGCATGATTAAAATAGTTATGATCTTTTCCAACATCAAAAATTCGATACCGCTTTAACCGCAGTGGCTGATGAACTTGAAAGTAAAAGCAAACTGATGACATGTATTTAGTATATAGTATGAATCATTAAATCAGATACGCACCGGTGCAAATGCTGGTTGCCTAGTAAACGCTTCGTATAAGTGCGCAACCTTTTCTGCCGCCTTTTTCCACGTCGCATGACGAGCTTCTGCATGACCGTTTTCAACCAAAGTCTCCTGAAGAACTGGATGATCAATAATGGCAATTGCTTTATTGGCCATTTCATCAATGTCCCAAAAATCTGCCTTTAGCGCGTGATGCAAAATTTCCGCGACACCTGACTGCTTACTTATTAAAACCGGCGTATTTTGAATAAGCGACTCAAGAGGTGTAATACCAAATGGTTCTGAAACTGAAGGCATTATATACAAATCGGCAGCGCGATAAGCTGCGGACGCTTCCGCTCCCCACAAAGAACCTAGAAACAAAAAATGTGAACTTAAACCACGATATGCAGCATCTTGAACCATTTGTCGCTCCATGTCCCCATATCCCGATACTACAAAATACGTATTGGGACGAAGTTTTAAAACCCGTTCAGCTAAACGAACAAAATAATCCGGACCTTTTTGAATAGTTAATCTGCCATGAAAAAGAATCATTTTTGCACCATTTTGTTTCAAGCGGAGCAACGATTCAATAAGATCTGGTTTTGCCATCATATGATCCTCGGCATCAATACCATTATGAACAACAGAAACTTTATCTGCCGGCACGCCATACTTTTCAATAACAATTGAACGTGTAAAATGCGACACTGTCACTACTCTGTCCGCAGCATGAAAACCGGCGCGCTCAATATCATATACTTGCTGATTTACTCCCTGGCCACCTGTTCGATCAAATTCAGTTGCATGTACATGAGCAATAAGTGGCTTACCCGATATTGCCTTGGCAGCCATTCCTGCAGGAAAAGAAAGCCAATCATGCGCATGAATAACATCATGAGCTTCTTTTTTAGCTATAGCTCCTGCGCGGGCACCATATCGAAGTACTTCAGCAACTAAACTATGTCCATAAAAAGAAGCACGAGCAGAACCACCTGATGCAATATAAGCTTCATATTGGGCCGATGTCATGTACGGAGTCAGCGGACTATCAACATGCAACAAGGAAACATTAGCGGGAGATTCGTTATCAGCAAATACCATTCTGCAAACATCCTGTTTTTTCTTTTTATCTAATTTTTTTGGTAACACAAAAGAAACATTCACCCCTATTGATTGAAGTGCGCGCGTTAAACCAAAACAAGCAACACCAAGACCGCCGCTATTGAACGGAGGAAACTCCCAGCCAAACATGAGTACTCTCATTTGGAAATAATCAGGCCGCATGACGGCCCGAATACCTTAATTATACACCCCCTATAAGAAACTTTTTAAATAAAAAGTTTCTTATAGGGGATTATTTCCAGCAACAAACTTTGGGTAGAGGTGAAAAATAGCATAGACAAAACTCATAACAACCGGCCCAGCAATAACACCTACACCACCAAAAAGCCCTACTCCACCAATAACAGAAAGAAGGATAATAAAAGGATGGATAGGTACACCGGTCTTTACAACAAACAAGCGCAAAACATTATCAATAAGACCAACCACCAAAACTCCCCAAATTGTTAATGCAATTGCAGTTCCAACTGATCCAGTAATGTACAAATAGACCACCATTGGCACCAAAACAAGAGCTACACCAACGTTTGGGATAATTGACGTTACTGCAGAAACCGCTCCCCATAGTATTGCATTAGGAACACCAAAAATAAGAAAGCCAATACTCGCAGCAACACCCTGAGCCAAAGCAATCAAAAGAGATCCTTTGACAACCGCCGCTATTGAATGTTCTACCTTGTCATAAACATCAGCATCATATGAATTAGGTAACGGACTAATCAACATAACCGTATGGCGAAGGCGTTCACCATCACGCAACAGATAAAAAAGTGCGACAATCATCACAAAAACACTCAAACTAAAACTGAAAATACTTGAAAGGATCGAACCCGCATTACTCAAAAGAGCTTGCAACCCTTTTGAGCCAATAGACACTAGATCAACACCAAAATTCTCAAGAAAATTTGTGCCTGGAATACCGGCAGAATCAAGCATTCGAGAAATCCAACTTTCTGAGAAATCAAGACTCGTAACATCTACGTATAAACTTGTTGCATCCTGATAGAGAAAGATACCAAAAATAGTAAGCGGGACAAAAACCGTAATCAACAAAACCAAAAGGGATGCCCCCGCCGCAAGTGTTTTATATTTTCCAAACCGAGATTCAATCCGCCGATGGACAGGTTTCCATACAATATAGAGAACAAAAGCCAAAAACAATGGAGCTAAATATGGTCGCAAGATAAAAAAGGCAAGAGCAAGTGCTCCTAGAAAAAGAGTGAAGAAAAAAATTGACTGAATCCGATGATGCATGGTCGAGCCGTATATAGTATACCTTGTTTTGGCATTCTTCGTACAAGATACGCTATAATAGTCCGCATGAAAAAAACACACACCATTCGGAAAATACATGCACGAGAAATCCTTGATTCACGAGGGAACCCAACGGTAGAAGCAGACGTTATTTTAGACAGCGGTGCACTGGGACGTGGAGCTGTTCCTTCAGGAGCATCCACAGGCAGTCACGAGGCAAAAGAACTTCGTGATGGAGGTAAACGATACGTAGGTAAAGGAGTTGTCAGGGCTGTCGCCAATGTAAATGGTGATATTGCAGCAGAGATTGTTGGAAAATCATTTGATCAAGGCAATCTTGATGCCGCACTTTTAGCAACAGACGGAACCGAAGACAAGTCACGTCTTGGTGCAAACGCCCTGTTAGCAGTTTCCCTTGCTTTTGCTCGAGCTTCGGCAGTCGAAAACAATATCTCTCTCTATAAGCACCTTGCTCACGTTGCCGAGTTTTCTGGCAAACCAACTCTCCCTGTTCCACTCATGAACGTGCTTAATGGAGGAAAACACGCCGACGGATCATCCGATTTTCAAGAATATATGCTTGTTCCTGGAGGATTTCATTCCTTCGCCGAAGCACTCCGTGCAGGTACCGAGGTTTATCATTCCCTAAAAAAGATTCTTAAGGATAAAAAACTTCAAACAAACGTTGGAGACGAAGGAGGATTTGCCCCCGCGGTTAGTTCAAACGAAGATTCGCTCCAATTACTTGTCGAAGCAGTCGAACACGCAGGATATAAACCAGGAAAAGAAATTTCTTTTGCGATGGATTCAGCCGCATCCGAACTTTTTATAAATGGCGCTTACGGACTCACTCGTGACAAAGAGAATCTTTCTGCAAAAGAGCTCGCGACACGCTACGAATCATACGCAAAAAAATATCCAATTGTATCAATCGAAGACCCTTTCTTTGAGGACGACTTTGAAACAACGGCCCTTCTCACAAAAAATTTAAAAGGAAAAACTCAAATTGTTGGTGATGATTTATTCACCACAAACGTTGCCCTTCTTAAGCGAGGCATCAAAGAAAAAGCCGGTACTGCAATCTTGGTTAAAGTAAACCAAATTGGCACGCTCACAGAAGCAATTTCAGCTATCATGCTCGCAAAAAAATCAAAAATGGGTACTATTGCCTCACACCGATCAGGCGAAACCGAAGACTCATTTATCTCACACCTTGCAGCCGGTCTTGCAATGGGACAAATAAAAACGGGCGCGCCATGTCGAAGTGAACGAACCGCAAAATATAACGAACTTCTCCGTATTGAAGAAGAGCTAGGAAAAGCAGCAACCTATCCCGGTTTCGCTACCATCGTAAAATAAATTAAGTCAAAGAAAAAGCTGTCCCAAGAGACAGCTTTTTTGCGACATATTTTTTAGCGTCGCTCCGAGCGAATCGCCAAAAACATCAACACAAAAACAATCGTGCTAAAAATAAAATCTCCAACCAGAAGAGGTTTGGAACTTTCAAACCCTAAACCAATCTCAGAAATAACTGCCTTATTAACAACAAGGCCGGCAAGGAGTATTACAAAAAGAAATGGGCCTGCCCAAAATCCGTAATAATCCCCATCACCATGTTCACTCTTTCGAATATTCATGGCAAGAAAAACTGAAACAACCAGTGAAGCAACAACATTACCAATCCAGCCAGCTTCTGTGGTCAGAAAAAGCGCAAAAATAAACACCACGAGAAGAAGAATACTCAAGGAAAAGAGTTTTTTCATGATGTGCCCTATCTCCAATCTGTCATGACCATACACGAATACACCAAAAATAACAAACAAAAAAACAACTCTCATCCAAACAAATAAGGAGGAGAGTTGTTGTGCTGAAGTAGTATGAGTACGTCAGTATACGACCTTGATGTGGGTACGCCCCCACAAAAAGAAAACCACAAAGGCTAGACCAGACACCATCGCCCACGGAGCCTCGACAAGAAGACCGAGCCCGCTTAAGGAGTAACCAATCCCTTTTTTGGTTAATTCGTTCACAAAAAACTGCATACCAATGTGAACACAAAAAACCGGCAGTACACCAACAATCGCCCGAAGATGGCACGATGTCCTCGACTGATCCATAGGCGATGGTTGAGCTAATGTAAGACCGAACCATGTCCCAAGTGCAACTGACAGAACGACATGGAAAACCCAGTCCCCAAAAAATGTGACAAGAAAGGAGACTGCCGCTACGATCAAGACTATCACCACCTGGTGTAGCCTTTCGATTGTTTTCATAACATAAGGAGAACTCAAGAGCCTTCACCGAACGCCGTGCCAAAAAAGGCACTACCAAACGTTCGGAATCTACCTAATACTATACACTATATTAGTAAAAATAGCAAGTTTTTATCCACATATAAAAACCCCGCTTTTACGCGGGGTTTTTATATCTAAGCAGTCGTCGTACCATCTCCTGGATTAGCTGTTTCTGGCTTAGGTTCTTGTTTTGGTTTTTTTGGTGTATCTCCCATAAATATAAATTTAAGATTGATAAAACCCTATTCACGGCCGTGATGAGGGTACCTAAATGGTAGCATCAAGGCACCTATCTGCTACTTGACCAATTTTAAAGAAAACGATAAAAAAATGGTTCTTTTTTTACGGCCATACTCACAAAGGACACAAGGTCTTTTTTAGTTGAGTATTTTTACTAGATTATGTTTCTATAAACTTAGCAAGAGTTCAAGAACTCAGGAACACTACCTCAATTATCCTCACAACTTTCCTCCTCATTAAAAAGCATCGATTTGTCTTATGTCTTTTTCCAAAATAACATCGCCTTCTCCAAACAAAAACTTACCCCTAAATTTTCTTTGCTTCAAAAATAATGGAAACCAGTACAGATCATCAGGCCACATATCCCGAAAAGGAATTTCATCAACATGAAACCATGACGGTTTCATTTCTTCACTTTCAGTTGGTTCACCATTAAATTCTTCTGCACGAAAAATATGAACCTCAAGAATTTCTGGATTACCCTTAAACTCAAAATCAAGAACGCCTATTTTCTCAAGTGACTCAATTTCAATCCCTGCCTCTTCTTTCATTTCCCGCCGAGCTGCAACTTCAATCTCCTCTCCTTTTTGAACCTTTCCTCCAAAACCATTCCATCGCCCTTCCCCAAACCCACGCTTCTTCATGCCCAACAAAACTTTCGGGTGCTGATGAACAATACAAAGTGTTAATTGTTTTTTTGGAGTCATACTACAAATCATTTATATCCTTTCCAAATGGATAAGGGCCGTTCGGATTGCCTCTTTAGTATATTCTTTACGTGTCAATCGTCCTTTTGTCACCACCCCAACCAATCCTTCTGCAGAACCAACTTTTGGATTATTGGTTAAGCCAGCTTTGAGCGCCGCCTGATTCATATCAAGTCCTTCATTTACCATGTAGTGCGTTACCTTTTTTGGTGCCTCCCACGCAGAAGACAGACCAATATGATACTCACTTCCATCATAAATCGCACAAACACAAACATCCATAAAACCAGACTTCGTATTAGGTACAGCCATGAGACCTGATTCGATACCAAAACTATACGCACAATCAGTAAAAGCTCCTTGCGCACGATTCATTGCACCCCTTACCGTTTCGTCGAGCGACTTTGGTTGATTGGAAACGCTAGAAGCTACTTCTTCAGAAAAAATATTTGCCTCCTTCAAATACGAATAGTCTTTCAGAATCTCTCGCACCGCTTCCACTTTTATTTTATTTGTGGAACCAACTTTTATATTCATGGTTTTTTGTTACTCCGCAAAAAATCCTCTATCAAAACAACATCCTTTTTATCTTTATCTCGATTGGCTGCTTTCTTCCACTTCACTAATTCATCCAATTGTACAAAAGAAATTCCATCAATTATTTCTGCATCACGGATTAATGCTTCCGTATCAGCATAATACTTGTCATACCAAGAGTATTCAGAAAGAATATCAACACCCTCTGATTTTAAAATTTTCTTCTTGGTGCCCGCCTGTCGCATACCTTTACACTTGTCGCACTCGCAGACTTTCCAGCCCTGCTCGATAAGTTTTTCAAATAATGAAGAGATAACGACCACATCAATATCGTTGGATTTTCTGATACCATACGCTTCCATCGCTCCACCCACAACAACATATTCACCTAGTGGCAAATTCAATTGCCTAACTTTATCAAAAATACTTAATGCTTTCTTATCATGATTGCCCATGGCACTTCTTGAATTTTTTGCCGCTACCACACGGACAAACATCATTACGCCCAACGTGTGCATACGGATCATTTGCGCGGGCAGCAGCCTCATCACCAATTTTAGTCTCTCCCGTAATTTCATCAACACCTTCACGAACCTCTTTCAGTCCAGCGGTTGGAATAGGTGAAGCCTCACGAAGCGAAGTCTCTCCTTGAGGGGCACTCGTTATTGTTGGTATAAGCGAAAGTACCTGAAACTTTGCTGCCTGTTCCATCTCCTTAAACATTCTTAAACCTTCACGCTTATACTCAACAAGCGGATCGCGCTGACCGTATGCCCGAAGATTAACCGAACCGCGCAGATAATCCATCGCTTCAAGATTCTCTACCCAAAGCATATCAGTTACCTGCAAAACAATTTGTCGAACCACTGTAAAAAATGCTTCATCCCCCATTTCCAACTGTTTCTTTTCTACCGCCTCTTTTACTTCTGGCAAAGCCTCAGCAAGTGCTTCCTCAACATATTTTTTTGCGTCTTCAATACCCCCAACAAGCATTGATCGTCGACGACCGTAGACAATACCACGCTGGTGATTCAATACATTATCAAATTCCAAAACATGTTTACGAGAATCAAAATGAAGCCCTTCAATCTTTGTCTGTGCAGCCTCCAAAGATCGCGTCAAAATACGATTCGCAATTGGCTCATCCTCTTTCATACCAATCCGACCCATCATTTTTTTGACCATGTCACGCGCAAATATGCGCATCAAATTGTCATCTAAAGAAACAAAAAATTGCGTTTCACCGGGATCACCCTGACGACCTGAGCGCCCTCGCAACTGGTTATCAATACGACGAGCATCGTGTCTTTCTGTGCCTAATACCGCTAATCCTCCAAGCGCACGAACTTCATCAGCTAATTCCTTTGTCGTTGGATTACCACCAAGTTTAATATCAACCCCACGACCAGCCATATTGGTTGCAATAGTCACAGCACCTTTCTTGCCAGCCTGAGCAATAATTTCTCCTTCACGTTCGTGGTTTTTTGCATTCAATACCTGATGAGGGATACCATCAGCTTCAAGATATTTTGATAAAAGCTCGTTTTTTTCAATTGAAACTGTACCGATCAAGACCGGTTGACCCTTTTCATGCAACTCTTTAACTCGCTTCGCTGTAGCTAAAAACTTTCCGTGTTCAGTTTGAAAAATTAAATCTTCGTGATCAATACGAGAAATCTTTTTATTTGTCGGAATTGGAACTACATCAAGCCCATATACCTTTGCAAACTCTTCGCGACTAGTATATGCCGTACCAGTCATGCCAGCTAATTTTTCATACAATTTAAAATAATTTTGGTACGTGACTGATGCATACGTCCTACTCTCTCGTTCTAGTTCAACACCCTCTTTAGCTTCAATTGCTTGATGGAGCCCTTCAGACCAACGTCGTCCAGGTTGCATACGCCCAGTGAACTGATCAACAATAATTACTTTTCCATCACGTACAACATATTCTTTATCTTTATGGAACAACGCCTTGGCCCGAACAGCTGTTTCTAAATGGTGCACAGATTTTACACCACCTTCTGTATACAAATTTTCTATCTGTAATTCTTTTTCAACTTTATCAATACCCGCCTCAGTAAGTGAAATAGCTTGCTGTTTTAAATCAACAGTGTAATCAACTTCTTCCGTAAGACCGGCCGCAATACCTGCAAATTTTTTATATAAACTTTCTGATTCTGCCGTAGGACCAGAAATAATCAATGGTGTACGAGCCTCATCAATCAAAATACTGTCGACCTCATCAACGATCGCAAAATAAAATGGACGCTGACGAAGATTTTTTGCTTCACGTTCAAGATTGTCGCGAAGATAGTCAAAACCAAATTCATTGTTCGTCCCATAAGTAATATCTGCTTCGTACGCCTCTCGTCGCGTCACTGGTCTCAAAAACTCATGCACGACATGGAACGAACCCTTCTCATCACGTTCTTTATCTTTTTCACTATGCGTACGATCATACAAAAACGATGCCTCGTGATTAACAACTCCAACCGATAAACCGAGCTTTGCATACACCTGACCCATCCACACAGCATCACGTCGAGAAAGATAATCATTTACAGTAACAACATGAACACCCCGCCCCGTAAGTGCGTTTAAATAAACCGGTAACGTTCCAACAAGAGTTTTACCTTCACCTGTACGCATCTCAGCGATACCACGACGATGGAGTACTACTCCTCCAATAAGCTGAACATCGTAATGACGCTCACCAAGCTCTCTTTTTGCAGCTTCTCGAACCAACGCAAATGCTTCGGGTAAAATATCATCAAGTGTTTCTCCTTGAGTGAGACGCTCTTTCAATTGAGCAGTTTTAGAGAAAAAATCGGTATCAGACATACCCTGCATTTCTGGCTCAAGAGCATTAATACGTTGAACAATCGGCTCTATTTCCTTAATCCGTTTTGCTGCATCATTGCCAAACAATTTTTCAAACAGGGCTAGCATAAGTTGGACTATCATACCATTTTATAAGCAGCCAACACCAGGAGACAATATGATCTTTTTTTAGTGAGCTAACAAGGGCATACACAGTCTTAAAAACAAAAAAGTGGCTCACGATGAACCACTTTTTTGAAATACATTATCGGCGCTTCTTTGTCTTTCGCTTTTTTGAAGCCTTCGTTGTTTTCTTTGCCTTTCGAGCTTTCTTTTTTGCCATAAGATTGGTGCATCAAGAGCATGCACAAATTAATCTAACAATAGGAGAATGACTTCTCGACCAATTCGCACAAAGCGAAGCGAAGTAACATTCACTGTTATTAGTATGCGCCCAATTCAAACGTAATACTACATTTTTTATTTTAAAATGTGGAAAACTTTTAAAAAAATTATTTTTTTAAAAATCTCCAATCAATTCAACTTCTCTTTCGAGAATAATACCAGTCGCATCAAAAACTTTTTTTGATATCATTTCCCCAAACATAAAAATTTCTTTCGACGTTGCTTTTCCGTTTGTAATCACAACTAAAGCCTGGCGATCATGTGTAGAAACATTTCCAAGAGTAAAACCTTTTAACCCGCAAACTTTATCTAAAAGCCATGCTGCGGAAATTTTTACCACACCCTCTTCATTTCGAGCCGGTGGAATCTCAGGAAAACGTACTTTTAATGTTTCGTACACACTACTCGTGACGCGAGGATTCTTAAAATAAGAACCAACTGTTGGAACCTGGCGCCAATCAGGTAATTTTGCCGCTCGTATCGAAAGAACAGCCTCACGTACTTCCTCTATAGAGGAAGGAGTTTTCTCTCTAAAATAGAGTGCGAGATCTTTATATTCAATAGATGGTTTACCTTTTGTAGATAACTGAAACGCGGCCGAAACAACAACATACCGTCTACCTTCTTTTGATTTAAAAAAACTTGAACGGTAGGAAAGTGAAATCTCATTAGCAGAAAAAATCTTTTCTTCTCCCGTTAGACAATCATATGTTGTAACAAAATCGAGCGTATCTTTAACCTCTTCTCCATATGCACCAATATTCCCAACAACTGCCCCGCCCACAGTACCAGGAATACCAGACAAATTTTCAATTCCCCATAATCCTTTTTTCACAGAAAAAGAAACGACATCATCCCATACTTCTCCGGCTCCAACCAAAAGCCTTATACGGGAATCAGAAATTGGTTCACATGACACACCTCGATACATCACTTTTATAACCAACCCCAAAAAACCTCGATCGCTCACCAAGCTATTACTACCACTACCCAAAAAGAAAACAGGAAGGTCTCGTTTACGAGCAAAGGAAATCGCAGAGACCATTTCCGTATCATTTGATACTTCCGCGAAAAAACGAGCCGGCCCCCCTGTTTTAAATGTGGTATATGTCGAAAGTAAATTGTTTTCTTGGATTGAAAGCATACCCTTATGTTTTAGAGCAACCACACATTATTTGAACAACATATCACCTCATACTACCTCTGCAGAAAAAAGAGGCAACTTGTTATAAAACACATCCCACCAGAACATAGTGGGATGTGTATAGAACGAACTAAACCAACTATGCCTTACTGAGGGTTTCGTCCGGCCTTAATATCAGCAATCCATTGATCAATCATTGCCTTACCTTCCGCATCCACACTTTCAAAACCACGTAAAATGGTAAGTTCTTGAATTGCCTTTTGGGGCTGTTTCATCTGAAGATACGCTGCGGCTAAATTAATTCTGTATTGATCATTTGTTGGACTTGAAGCAACCCTTGAAAGAAGAATAGGCATCAACAAGCCCCATTCTTGCTTCTCAAAAAAAGCTTTCACCAACCGATCATCGCTTACCGTTGTGGTTCCATACGTTTGATTCAGCGCAGTAACCGCTTCAGTCTTTTTCCCATTGTACATAGCACCGAGTGCAAAAAATACAGCAGCATCTTTATATTTTGGCTCAAATTCATACGCAGTCTTGAATGTTTCATACGCCTCCGTCGTCAAACCTGCAGAAAGATACGCACTACCGAGCTCGAAATACATTGTTTGTTTTTTTGGAGACAAATCAACGGCCCTGTTCAAATACGTAAGTGCTTCTTTTGGTTGATTTGTCCTATTGAGAAGATATCCAAAAAAGAGGACGTAACGAGCATCGTTGGGAGTTCGAACAAGCTGTTTTTCAAGTTCAGATTTTGCCAAAGTTAAAAACTTTTGTTTGGTCGTTACATCAACACTCGGACTATTAGAAACATTGATTGCTGTTTGAATCAACTGTTCACGTGCCTCACTATCAGCAAACGTCTTAAGGGCAAAAACTTCTTGGTATTTAGCATAGGTAGTATCAAGATCACCCTCTTGTTGCTTTCGTAATCCTTGAATCAAGGTTGAACCGGCCTGAATGGGTCTAATATTAATAACGTATATACCCGCAAAAAGAATAACGACGATAAGCGGAGCAAGAACTTTATTCACAAAACCAAGATCAAAAGAAATTCTTTTCTGCCACACATCAGAAAGAGGAGAACTGTGTGTAGCGTGAATATATGCAAGAATCGTAAAGAACAAAATATACGTTACGATGTTATCGAACACAAACATGTTTTGAAACAAATACGCGGCCAGGAGTCCCGTTAACAATGCCCGTTCAGTGACTGAAAAACTATTATCAGGAACAGAATGAATCTTCCCCATCAACCGAGAGAGCCAACCTTTTTTAAAATCTCGCTTCCAAATAAGCCAGAGGGCTGCACCATATAAAGATAAGTACGAGAGAATTCCCAAAACACCCCCCGCAGTTAACCAATCAAAGAAAATATTGTGAGCCCGATCAAACCACTGCTCTTGGCCATACATTCGTGGATGGTAATGGGTGTTGAAAGAATAATTGAAATTTTCTTGTCCCCATCCCAAAATCGGTCTCTCTAGAAAACCTTGCCAACCGATATTCCAAATAGTAAAACGTGGCGTTCCTTCAGATAAACTAATCGAAGCAAGACGAGACAAAACTGGATGATCACGAACAACGGTCGAATCTTTAAGGACAAAAAATGCTCCAACAACCATAACAACACCAACAAGGGCGGCAATTCCAACACGTCTCGCCGTTTTGTTCTCACGCTCAAACAAAACAACTAAAAGAGCGGTCAAGAGGGCGCCCCCAAGAAGTCCAAGAATTGCTCCGCGGGTCGCGGTATACACCAAAATAATACCAAGAAAAAGTATCGACAGAGAATAGACGATCGGCTCGCCAAAACGAATATACCAGATTGCCCGCCGGCTTGTTGCATAAATTGAAAGAGATGCAGTAAGAAGGAGTAAAGCAACAACCAATACCGACGCTCCAGCATTTTGAACAACACTAGTCCCCAAACGCGCAATGTGAATTCCGTAATAAATTAAAAACGAAACAGAACCAAGGGCAACGGAGATAAGGACATCACCTGATCGAGACAAACGATCGCGCGACAAAAAGAAGCACAGAATAAAAATATGAATGAGCAAGTATGCCGCAAGATACGCAGCGTTTCCAAATGTCCCATCGACACGCACACCACCCTGATTAATAACTAATTCACCCAACAATTGAAGCGTTGAATAAAAACCAACAAAAAGCGAAACCCCTACTGAAGTGTGAAAGAATAGCGACCAGAGACGTTCCGTGGAGAGAATGGCACCCGCAACAATAAAATACAAGAAGTGATGGAGGAGAGAAACAAAACCTTCCATGCGTTCAAAATTTGACCAAAGACTTTTATACGGAGCAACTCCAAAAATATCAGCGAGCAAAATAATGCCCACAAAAAGAGACGTGAGTGTCAAAAGATGCGACATGCGGGGACGATACTCAGGGTCTCGAAGTGCGAGAATGAGCCAGAGAGCAAAAATAATTTCAACAAGAATACGAAAAGCAAAGCCCTTACCCGCAATAAACGGAAAGAAAAGTGACGGTGCAATAATGAGAGGAACAAATGGAACAGCAAAAAGCCCACCGATAATAGCCGTCTTTAAGTAAAAATTAGTTTTCATCCCTTTTATTACGATTGAATTAACGCCTCTTATCGTAACAGACCAACGGACCCAACGCTAGCAATGACTCAACAAAAGTCAGTTTTTATTCAAATTGGTGCCTTCCCCAATTAACAAGTTTTGTCTTACGCTCCTCCCGAGCCATCTTGTTTATAGCTGGATCCTCATAAATTGAATCGTTATTAAAGTGTGTAGTTGAAACCTCTTCAAACACAACACCTTTCTTTGACCAAAAAGAATGTCGAATTCCTCGTTCAACCACCTGAATATCACCAGGAACAAGTATTTTTTCCCTACCCTCTATTTCTATTATCAACTCTCCTGAAAGCACGTGAAAAGTTTCTTCTTTCTTTTTGTGATGATGATAAGGATGCCTCTGGCCCGGCAACACAACAATAATTTTTTTGCAATAATCACGATTAATACAATCAATAATCGTTGCACCAACCTCTCTAAAATGTTCGATACCGTAATGATGAGAAAGTTCTACGTCCATACTTGGAACAACTGGTATACCGGCCTCACGAAGAAATCCTTTTACTTCATGTACGATACGATAGACATACTGCCCTTTTTCTTTTCTACCAACAGACATTGATGCTGGTAATGGCGCACCTCGAGTAAGAGCGCTCGAAGCAATAAATCCCGGCTTCCATTCACCAGAAGTCATTTGCCCAGGCATAAGAGGAATTGCAAAAAACACATCTTCTTTTTGAATCTCTTCACCGGGACGAATATCTCGTTTTGCAAAGACGCCCCGCATCAACGATTTTAAATCACGAACCTCATCTGGATCAGGCTCACCCCGTTCACTACTGCCAACTGAAGCAACTGCTCGTTTATATGAATCAATCCATTTCCCCACCTGATCAGGAGTTGAAGAATATTTATTTAGAGGGACTGTTTCTGTTGGAATACCAACATGTCTTTCAAAAATAGTAGCTCCTTTTGTATACGCAACTTGAATTGCCTCGTAGTTATCAGGACTCTCATGGGTTGAAAAACCAATCGCAACTCCTGGGTAACGTCGACACAGCAACTGTATCTGATTTAATTCAAGTTTTTCAACAGGAGTTGGATAAATAGAAACACAGTGCATAATCGCAAAATGTGCATATTTATGATCAAGAAATGAAACAAGATTATCAATTTCCTCAAGGGTCAGCCCGCCAGTTGAGGCAATGATTGGTTTACCGGCCTCAATAATACGTTCTAAGAGAGGCCAATCCTTCGCCGAACAAGAAGCCACTTTTGCAATATCAATATCAAGCTCTTCAATCAGTTCAACCGATTTCTCGTCAAACGGCGTTGCCATCGTATAAAAACCATTCGCACGAACCTCTTCCACAAGTTCTTTAAATTGCTTCTTTGATAATGCTGTACCAAGGAAACGAGCTATGTGTTTGTTGTTTCTATCGTTTCGGTAATCAGGATGAATAAAGGTATCTAAGTCACGAAACTGAAATTTAAACGCCGCCTTAATACCTGCCTTTTTTGCCACCGTACCAACTTCCCTGATTATTCGTCGGCCATGTTCAACCGAACCACCATGATTATTAGCCAATTCAAAGGTAAAGAGACCCGTAAAATCAAGTTTTTCTCTCTCCCACGGCTTTTTCTTGCGTTCTAGCATCGTGGGTACACTATAGTGAAAAACGCCACCCGTGCAAGGGGTAGCGTTTACTTTTTTGTGTTCTCCTATAAAACAGTGTCGATAGCCTCTTCGAGGTCAGAAAGCGAATGAACTACGACAAAGGGTTCTCGCTCTGGAACCCACCTATTGTCATCATTTGCAACACCAATAAAGATACACCCGACCGCGTGAGCCGCGTCGACATCAGATTTTGAATCACCGACGTGAATCAAACGTTCTGGGTCCACGCCTTCAACCTGAAGAATCAACCGGAGGTTGTCAGTTTTCTTTCGACTACCATCTTTGGGGTAGCCAAATATCTCTTCGAAGAATTGTGAGAAATCAACTTCCGCTAAACACCTCTTCAGGCCTTCCTCTTCTGTCGCGGAATTCACATAGAGCCTATATCGCTCTTTGAGAGTCTCCAAGACCGATCTCGCTTCTGGCCGAAAATCAGCACGGATCAGCGACATGACCGCCACCTGATATGCTTCTGCCCACTCTTCTGTTTTCATCTCAAGCTCTCCGCCTGTAACACCAATTTCTTGGAGCATTTCTCGAATAATATCGTACCGAGAACCCTTGCCTCCAGAATACTTATCCCGAGCCTTGAGCAGCGCTTCCCATACATCCATTGGTCGACCACGTAGAAGTAGATCCCACGCTTCTTGTTTAAGCGGCTCACCACGCCTTGTGAGTGTCCCATCAACATCAAATGAAAGAACTAAGTGCGACATACAAACGCAAAATACTATGCTTCACAAAAAAGTCAACAAGCACACTAGGCCTTTATTAATTTTACAGGCGTCGAAACAACCCCTTTCTTTTTCCTTGCAGCCGAAAGAACACTCATAACATCAAGAGCATTCTGAAGCGACATCGGAGAATCTTTTGCTTTCACCTTACCTGAAAGAATCGCCTCTATATGCTGTACTTCACGGAAAAAATCATCGGGACGTTTTTTGGGAAAAACTTTTTCGCTAATCGGCTGATCACCAACCTTCCAAATAACATGGTCACCCTCTGGCTTACCATTGCAGTACCACTCAATAAAACCATTTTTTCCTTGCACGCGGATCCACTTTCGAGTTGGTGATGTCACCACATCTTGAACAACGCGACCAACTTTCTTTTTATCCGTTAAAAGTGAAAATGTTGCAATCGCATCATAAACCGCTTTTCCTTCTTTTCGCCATTCATACATTGCTGAAACCCCTTTCGGTGAACCAAAGCCTGCAATTTTAGCCAAATAAATCCACAAGTGCATCGCGTGTGAATGCTCACCTGATGCGCCACCACCTTTTTCTGTAAAACCCAAGTATGTATCAGCTGGCCCAGAAAGCCATGGGTGGGCCTTAAATATTCCTCCCCAATGTTCACGAAATTCAACATCAAGTGTTTCAATGCCACCAATCGTATTTGATCTGAGAAGTGAAACAATAAACTCTGCCGCATCCGAAACAGAATGATCATAGCCCACAATCACCGCAGTTTTTCCTTTTTTTACCTTCGCAACAAACGGTGCAATACCCTCCAAAGATGGCATACCAAGGGGTTTTTCCAACTGAAGCACTTTTGGTTTTTCTGCAAGTGCTTCCATGGCAATCGGCATACGCACATGGGGCGGCGTTCCGATAAAAATAGCATCGAAGCTACCTTTCGGGTCCTTGCCAGATTCAAAAAGTTGGATGGCGTCATCCCATGCACCATAACGTGTTGGATAAATTTCCTCTTTCATCCGTTTCAACGCTTTTGGGTCCCGATCAACAACCACCACATCCCACCCTGCCCGACGACACGCTTGCGCCAAATGATTACCGATTGAACCCGCTCCAAAAATTTTTGCTTTATATGCCATATCAGTACGGTTATTTCTTAAGATGTTTTTTCATTAACTCTTCAGCGAGTAAAAAATCAATCTCACTATCAATATTTACCGACTCCCAATCTTCCATACTATAGCCCAAAATTTTCTCACCTGTCATGCTTTTTTTCTTTAAAACAACTTCTGGCCAAAACGCATTCATACTGCCATTATTTTGAAATACCGGTGGAAGCATTTGGCGGGCAGCATTATACGGCTCTTTCATCCCCGTAAATGATTCCGGAAGAAATGGTTGGATAAATCCATTTTGAAGTTTCCACATTTTGTACGGATGCTTAGCAGCTTTAGAAACTGCACGAACCGAATCAGCTTTCTTTTGTCCTGCCTTAATAAGCAACTCGATACCCTCAGCGATTCGATGTGATTGTCGAAGCGGCGCTGTCGCACGTAAATCAACAACCATATCGGGCAACTCACCTTTTTTTTCAAGATCATGCAAATGATGCTCAAAGACAGGAAAATCAAGCGTTAAATCTTCGGCTAATTCTTTCGGTCGGTCAAAAATTTCAGCACCATATTTTTTTGATACCTTTGCTATTTCCGCATCATCAGTATTCACAATAACGCGACTGATTAACGGCACCGCCTTTGCCGCTTCTATGGTCCACGCAATCAGAGGCTTTCCCTCCAATAACTTTACGTTTTTCCCTAATACTCCCTTGGAACCGCCCCGTGCCGGAATAATAGCGATAATATTCATTGTGAAGCGATTATATACGCCTAGTAATAAAAAAGGAAACTCTACATCATTAAACGATACCGAATACGCACCATCGCCACCAAAGCTCCAAAGCCATCACGTAAAACTCTCAACTTACTTTTACGATCTGCGTAGCGAAACTCGGTCCACGAGACGGGAACCTCAACAATTGTTAATTTTTCGCGTTCGGCGCGGGCAAGAATTTCCATATCCAAAAACCAACCTGTTTCAACCGAGTCTCTGACAAGATGAATATGTGTTCCTTTAAATAATTTCAGACCACATTGACTATCAGCAACACGAATACCAAGAATCATTCGGCGAGCAACGTTAAAAACCTTTGAAGAAAATGTGCGCCAAAATGCCCGCCTAACAAGGTGTTCGTCCAACAGGCGCGAACCAACAACCACATGCGCGCCGTTTTCTATATGAAAAAGCATATCGGGTAGCGAAGAAGGATCGGCTGACAAATCTGCGTCGCAAAAACCAAAAACATCCGCATCAGAAAATTTTGCTGCATGAGTTATGGCAAAACCTTTACCCCTTTGGGGTACCGACAAGACTTTGAGGTGTGGAAGATTAACACCCTGCGCAATCTCGGCCGTTCCATCAGTTGAACCATTATCGGCAACAATAATTTCATACGTCAATTTTGGAACTTTCGAAAGAACTCGATCAAGCTCGCGAACTGTTTCGGCAATCACTGCCGCTTCATTGTAGGCCGGGACAATTAAGTGAAACGAGGCTGACGCCATATTTTTTAAACTTTCTTTGCAACAACAAAGACAGATAAACCAAAGGGTAATGACACAAAACGCATGAGATGGGCCTCCAGAGACACAACAGCAACGAACAAACTGTTTATAAAACCACGGTTAGTAAACGCTGCACCACCTGAACGATTTAACAGACGAGCAACAAGAGCAAGCGGAAACAAGAATGTATTCCAGTAACCAACATACTCCACTGTAAACCCTACACGCTTCAACGAATTGGAAAGCATCTTTTTTGTATACCGACGATAATGATTATTTATCTCATCATGCTTTGACCATAACCATTGATACGCTGGAACAGAAATAATAACTTTTCCACCCGGTCGAAGCACTTGATACATGTTTGAAAGAATATAATCTTCATCTTTAGAATGTTCAACAACATCAAACGCGCCAACAACATCATATGTTTCATTGGAACGAAATACATCCTTCCAGGTAAGAAATAAAGAACGGTATCCCCGCTGTTGTAAAACCTCATGAAGCCGTTCCTCTGGCTCAAAGGCATCAACAAAACCAAACGAAGTGAGAGCTTGAAACATCGAACCGAAGCCTGCACCAACATCCAAAAGCTGTTGATCACCTTTTTTCTCTGATAAAAAACGATTGAGGAGTACACCAACAACACGCTGACGTCCAACATACCACCACGAATCCTCACCACTTTTCATAAGATCAAACGCTTCTTTTTTCATAGACCCGTTTATTTTTTAGAAACACTTCCAAGAATCGTCCGAACAACATAGTGAGGTCGCTGTTTAACCTCGTCATACATCCGACGAATATATTCACCCAAAACACCTAGCGCCATAAGCTGTAACCCACCAAGGAAAAGAATAAAAATTGCCAAGGTTGCAAACCCTGGAACTTCTCGTCCTTCAGTAATTCGAAAATAGAGAACATACACAATCCCAATGAACGAAAGAATTGCTGAGACAAAACCAGCTACCGTTACGAGCGTGATAGGTACGTACGAGAATGAAAAAATACCATCGTACGCTAAACGTAACAATTTCAAAAATGAATATTTTGGTTTACCTGCATACCGATGATCGCGTTGATATGAAATACCAACCTGAGAAAATCCTGCCCACGCTCGTAACCCACGAACAAAACGATTTCTTTCTGGCATACGCTTCATCACCTCAGCCACACGTCTTGAAATAAGTGAAAAATCACCAGCATCGCGCGGCATCAAAACATGATTTGAAAAAAGTCGAAAAATCCTATAAAAAATTGAATAGGCGCCTCTCTTTAAAAACCCTTCTTTGCGTTTTGCTCGAACCGCATACACAACATCAAATCCTTCTTCGTGTTTTTGAAGCAACTCGGGAATAAGTTCTGGCGGATCTTGCAAGTCTCCATCCATAACAACAATAGCGTCACCCTCTGCATAATCTATCCCCGCAGTCACAGCAGCTTGATGTCCAAAATTTCTTGAAAATGAAACAACCGAAAGCTTTGGATTCTCTAGGGAAAGTTGCGTCAGATGGGCAAGTGTCCCATCACGAGAGCCATCGTCCACAATCACAATATCGCCCTCCCAACCCTTCAGAGCCTTCAGAGCGTTTGAAATTCGAGAGACAAGCTCTACAACAGTCTCCTCTTCATTAAAGACCGGCGCGACGACGGATACCTTTTTCATAGAGTAAGTAAAACACAACCGAGACAAAGAGGAAAATGAGAGGATTCAAAGCATAACGATGTCTCGCTTCCACCCCAATTGTTGTCGCTAAAATTGTTACCGCAAAATAAAACATGCTTGCCAAAAAAAGTATTGCTAACGGGTGACGACGCATAACAATCGCCCCCACAACTGAACACAAAACAAGTCCCATCCACATGATTTTTCCGGCTACAGCCAACAAAACATATGGTTCAAAAATAAGCCGAGAAATAGCCTTTAATAAACCAAAAAAACCTTCAGAAGCAAAAACGAGAGAAAAAGAAACGAGTCCGTCAGGGCGATCAATCAACTTGTATCGAGAAAGGAGGTAATGATAGTTACCTGAAAAAAAGAGAGTATTAACGCCAAGAAGGTAGGTTTTTATGTAGGCAACTGGATGTTGCTTAATAACGTTAATTGTCTTATCGACTAAATACGATTTATTTCGAAGACTCGTCGGACGTAATGGATCCGGAGCCTTTTGAGCAAGCTCATTAAGAAATTCTTTTTTAACAACGTTATAATCTCGATTATCAGCAACCGCTTGTGTTGCAACTCCACCATATGCAAAAAAAGTATAGGCGCTGGAAGAAACGAACGAAAATGAATCGAACGTATAATAATTTCGAATACACCACGGAACAATCGTAAGAACAGAAACCGCAACAAAAAGCATTCCGTGAATAATACTTTTTTTAGAAAAAAGATTTTTTATAAACAAAAATACCCACAGACTAGCGATCAAAACAAACGCGGCATATATACCGGCAGGCCTCATATAATTTGCACACCCAAGGGCTAACCCGGCAAACACCATATTCATCCACCACCCTGTCTCAACATACCGAACAAGAAAATAAAGAGAAAGAAAAAGACCTACGGTAAAAAAAACGTCGGGAGTGAGAGTTACGCTGTAAAAAACTTGAACAGGCTCAAGAGCAGCAAAAAGACCCGCGACCATACCAACCCACAATGGTAAATGAAAAGAACGCGTCGCCACAAACAAAACTGCAACTGGTATACAGGAAGCAATAAGAAGCTGAACGAACACAGCAAACCAAACAGGAAGCCCGAGAAAAATAAATGGCATAAGATAGGCCGGGTAACCAGGAGGTCGATATGACTCAATGCCGTCTTCATACACATACCCCCGACCCTCTACAACACTTTCAGCAAGACCAAAATAACGAGTTCCATCACCAAACACAAACCCTTTAACTGGTCCGTCATACGCAATTAATCCCCCAAACACTAAAAGTCGAGCAAAAAGAGCAACAAAAAAGAGTATCAGGGCAAAATACCACAACCTTCTAAGTGGCGTTACTATTTTCTGTTCATTCACGTTTTGATAAAACATCATTTTATTTTTTGAACAAGAAATTCCCCCAACCTCCTACCAGCATGACCATCAGGCTTGTAGCATAGCATTGAAACCAACCGCTCACGCCCCTCATGATCCAAGGAAGGGGTAGTGAGATAGGCTAAAAGAGCCTGCTTAAGCTCTCTACTATCTTTTACTAACCGCCCTCCCCCCGACGCAACAAGTGGCACGCAATGTTCACGGTCGTAGTAGCGAACAACAGATTTCCAGTAAGACAATTTTTGCTTTCCATCAAACCCAATATGAATAACCGGACGGTCAAGATACGCCGCCTCCATACCAATAGTAGACGCCGTGTGCAAAACGACAGCACTGTGTTTCAAAGAAGAGGCAAGATGCCGCATATCATCTTCTTCAAATTCAACAGACTTCAAACGGACTCCGAAATGTTTACCGGGACGTTCAACAATAAGATTCGCCCTACCCTTTAACTCTTCAGTTCGTGAATGATACCCAGGATGGAGTCGTAATAACACTTGGCAATTTGACAACGTTCCATCGTTAATCCAATCAAGAATAATTTCTAGCGTTTCCTTGTCATTTGGATTCATCCAATCACCAGCCGGCGCATACAAAATAATTTTCTTCTCTGGATCTAAACCAAGTTTTTTACAAAATTCAATCCTTGTCTCAACAAAAGAATCGTCTCGATAATGATCCATTTGCGGAATTCCAGTCACTTTAACTTTGTCACGAGGATAATCAAAGAGGGTCGCAGCTTCTTCAATTTGCAACTCGTTGTGCACAATAATCCAGTCAGGAAAAACCCGAATAAACGCCTTACTCGTAAAGTTATCCCACGATTTTGCCATACCAATCGTAATTTTCCCTTTTTCTTTTGCTAGACGAAGAAGAGCTACTTCAATTCCAGAAATCATTGTGGGGGCAAAAACTGCATCAGGTTTCCATTTTTCAAAAATTTCTCTGGCGCGTGGTTTAATAGGTTGAAAAAGAGCAACCTTCCTTATAAGAGCTCTGTACAATTTGAAACGTCCCAAAAATCGGAGCACAGTAACCACAACATAGTGAATATATTTTTTATTATGTAAATACCAATCCACTTGCCGAATACGCATAAAACGGGTCGGGATTGATTGGAGAAAAAGATTAAGAAGAATGGAATCGAGTCTAGAATTCTTCCACGCATCATCAGAGGACTCAACAAAAGTTGTTTTTCCGTCAGAAAATTTTTTTACATACAAATCACTCTTTCCTTCAGGGGGAATAATTACGATTCTAATTCCCTGATCACGTAAAATACTCGCAACGTCCGTATGCAAAATATTCCGAGCAATCATACCGTCAAAAAGAGGAATAATAACTGTTTTCATTTTACCTAAACAACACACATTATCTCTTATAGCATTTCATACTTTACTGCCACATCTTACAGTATTAGACAAAAAAAGACCTTCGAAATGCGTGCTTCTTCATATATCGAGCGACCAATTTAGAATACGTTGAAACATCTTTTTTTGTGGCGCCTTTTACGAAACCACGATTCTCAATATAGTTATATGAAAATTTATTACCTAACAAAAAATAGTACATCAAGGATGTACCTGTTCTCATATCAATCAACGCGGATACCGGCCTTTCAGACCGACTAATTAACCTCAAAAGATCAGCATCAAATGAATTCGTTGCATCATACTGAGGACCATCAACAAAAACAAAATCATATTCTCTTTCTGGTATTTCCTTGTATACGGTCCCCACAAACGGACCCCAACGATACTCAACAGCTGGACTGACACAAAGATCAACAAACGACCTGAGGGAATTTGGAATTGTTTTATCAGTCGCATCACGATACTTCCAAGATTCTTCCATGGAAGTTACCCGGCCTATACCATTTTCTAAAAGCGCTTGAGCAATAACAAGGGTTGAAATACCAGACCCTAACTCCAAAACCTCCAGTGGTTTTTGTTTTTTTATATAGCTATATAAAGCCCAGTAATCAGAAAAAGAGCATCCCGTTGAAGGAGAAATCACCGTTTGTAATATCCCCCATAGCTCTTCTCTTTTTTGTATTTTTGATAAAGCTCGCTTATTTAAAACCTTATCTACATAAGGACCAATAATTGAACGAATTTTCTGAATTAGTTTCATTTTTTTATAAAAAAGTACTTACCCCCTATTAGTTCTTGTTCAAGTACATACGCATTTTTTTTGAGAAATTCATCGACTGCCTTTTTTGCACCCGGCCATTTTTCTTCATTGTATTCATCAAATAAAACCACACCTCCAGGAACAACGAGCGGAACCATATGCTCAAGGACAAATTTATAAGACTGATACAAATCACAGTCAACGTGTAAAAAAGCTATTGGCCCACCGGTATATTTATTTAAACTATCCTCAAAAAAACCTGGTACCAAAATACTATTTCCCTTCAGTCTATATTCTGAAAGACCTGCCCTATCAAGGATTGATTGAATATCAGACATACTCGTACCTGACCAATCTCCTTTTTTGGGATGACGAACACTATCATCTTCAGAAGAAATTTCCGGAAAACCACAAAAAGAATCAAACCCCCACACATGACGATTATTTTTTTCACGCGCGGCAAGAAAAGTTAAAATAAGAATTGACCTACCTTTTCCAACCCCACACTCAACAATCGATCCTGATAGGTCTGTTATTTTTTCCCAAATAGCAGCGTACAAAAGAACATTCCTCATCTGACGCGTATCGAAAGGAATCACATTACCCCTAAAAAAAGAAAAACCTGCCTTTTTTACTATTTTTTTTATAAAAGATTTCATTGAAAAAAAATTATATAAACACCCTTCTTAGGGCGCCACGAAATTTTTCTAAAATAACACGATCAAGTTCATCAAATGAAAACATCTCACTAAAGCGAAACTTGTAATTGGGTACTAATTTTCGAACCTGTCTGTATCTTTCTAATGTATATAAAAAGACAGTGACTACGTATGCGCACGCGACACCAACAATGCCAAATAGCCAAGCAAATAAAGCGGTGAAAAAAGTAAAATATACCGTCTTTACCATAACAGCAAAAAAGAGGTTCTTTTGAGCTTTGTAAGCAAAAAATATTGTCGTAAAAACGGACATAATTCCAAGAGGAATCAAGGCTGGTAACATTATCCTGTATAGAGACATCGCTGCCTCATACTTTGGAAACAGAAAAACAATGATAGGAGGAAAAATAATGGCCGCAACGACACCAACTAAAAGATAGCCAACAACTTGATATTTAATTGCTTTACCAATAATTCGAAGAAACCGCTCCTTGTCAGAAAGATATTGAGGAATAATAGGTGTCACAACGCTACCAATAGGCACAAGTGCTGAAGTATGACCAATCACACCTACCGCAACGGCAAAAAGGGCTACCGCTTCCGTTCCTAAAAATAACTTAACGATATATGTACGAATATTATTTCCAAATGAACCTAAGTACGTAGAAAAAACACTCCACTTACCGTGTTCGTATATTGTTCTCCACATTGAAAAAGAAGCTGGTCTGACATTTCCGAGAGATCGATATGCGCGCAAGGCCGCAGGAAACTGAACAATGAATGTAAACGCCTGACCGCCAATCATACCGAAGAGAATTGCCTCAACCTTAAGACCAAAAACAAAAACACACACAGCAAGAATAACAAGTTTAAAAAACTCTTGGAGAAAAGAGGAAACTGACTGTTCAAAATAACGAAACGTGACAGAAAAAAGTGCACCATATGCCGTCCCTATAACCGAAAGAGGAAACGTAAAAGCTAAAATACGAAAATAACTGGCAATATGTTCAGGATAAAAAGACCCAATAACTTCAGCTCCAAAAAAAAGAACGATCGTAGCAAGTAAAGCCATCCCCCCTGAAAGCTTAAGGAAACTCCAATAAATCCCTTTTGCTTCAGCTATACTTCCTTTACCCTTCAAAACCCCCATATCGGCAACAACAACGGAGGTCAGACCGGGCAGTTGAAAAATACTAAAAAATCCAACTGCAGCAATTGCAAGCTCAGCAACACCATATTCGTATACAGAAAGAGTACGCAATGTAATAAAAATTGTTGCTAAACTAACAACCTTTACAATCAGCGTACTTGCCGTGGTCCATGCCGTCCCCTCTCCAATAGTTCGTGTAAGTGTCTTTTGCACCAACATACTTTAACACAAAGAGATTATTTATAACGATCTCTCTAAACCAAAAATTCGGCTATACTAGAGGGTATGTGTGGCATCAATGGTATCCTTGGTAACAACGAAAAGGCGATTAAAGCCATGAATCAAGCCACGGCTCATCGTGGGCCAGACCAGACAAACATCGCCCTGTTTCCACAATGCACACTTGGTCATAATCGACTTTCCATAGTTGATCTTACTGAAACAGGGGCGCAACCAATGACCACACAAAATGGTCGCTACACAATTGTCTACAATGGTGAAGTATATAACGCCGCAACCCTTAGAAATGAACTTGAACATCTTGGTGTAACTTTCCGCGGAGGATCAGATACTGAAGTAATTTTATATGCCTACGAAAAATGGGGTCCTTCATGCGTCGATCTCTTTCGTGGTATGTGGGCTTTTGCAATTTATGATCGTGACAACAAAACACTCTTTCTTTCACGAGATCATTTTGGAATTAAACCCTTATACCTATACCGAGATGAAAAAACAATAGCATTATCCTCAGAAATTCGAGGATTACTCGCTCTACCAGAAATTAATAAGACTATTGATCACGAGGCCGTGCGCGATCTTGTTTTCTTGGGCTACATCGTTGCCCCAAAAACAATACTAAAAAATGCTCGTTCCCTTCTCCCTGGAGAAAGTATCCTCATTAATGTTATTGATACAACAGAAAAATCTTATATATCTCGCCTTGAAGCACCCACCAAAGAACCCCCAACTGACGACGAGCTCAAAACCACCCTCTTTGACTCTGTAAAACATCATCTCATTGCCGATGTGCCTGTAGGTCTCTTCTTTTCAGGTGGAATCGATTCTTCTGTTCTTGCTCTCACATTAAAAGAACTAGGGGTTCATCTAACCGCCTTTCATGTAGAAGTTCCTGGGAAAAAGGATATTGAATTTGCAAGAAAGATTACTGAGCATTGCGGTATAAAATTAAACACATTCACTCTTTCAGAAACACACGCAAATACACTCCTCGAAGAAGCTCTCGCACACATGGACGAACCCCTTGGAGACTCATCACTAATGCCAACCTACACCGTTTCAAAATTAGCCAAAGAAGAAGTAAAAGTTGTTCTCTCCGGAGAGGGGGGAGACGAACTTTTTGGCGGATACCCACGAGCAAAACGTCTTGCCGGCCTTTCTGCAGACATTCAATCAGGACGAACAGGAAAAACCCTTGATGCGCTCATACGTCTCGGCTTCCCTCTATCTCCTGCCCATTTTCCCCTACGTATAGCCCGGGGTATTACTCGTCGAATAAAAACAATTCGCGGCGACGCGCTTGGTTTGTTTTTAACCGAAACAGCCACCTCCGCCGGTTTAGTTCAAGATGCTTCAATTAAAGAACGTATTCGCGGACGAATTAAAGAACGAGAAACCCCCGATCGAGGTTTAGCATTTGACCGACTTATTGCTCTCCCTGATAAGCTCTTGTTAAAAATCGATACCACAACTATGGCCCATGGAATCGAGGGACGAGTCCCGTTACTTGACCGAAAATTATTCCGCCTGGTTGGTGGCGCTCCAGCAACCTGGAAACGAGAAGGTAAGACCGGAAAAATACCCCTTCGCCGATTCTTAAAAACAACACTGAAAGAAAATCTTATTGAACGAAAAAAAGAGGGTTTCAGTGTTCCCATTTCGCAACTACTAGCCGAACATCAGACAGAAAAACTCCTGTCTGCCCTCGAATGGTACAAAAAAACCTTCCCTGGCCTTATACCAACGATTGATATTGGTATACATAAAACGCAAACCAGAAACGGGCTGAAAGAAATGCTCCCTATTCTAGGGCATAGTTATTATGCAATCTTTGTTCTTGCAGATTTTTTTGAACGCTATAAACTCACTGTCTAATATCATCAATGAAACTACGCTACCTTACTAGTGCCCGGCTACCAACAGAAAAAGCTCACGGCATTCAAATCGTCTCCATGTGTCAGGCCTTTGCGGCGGCAGGTGCAGAGGTAGAACTTGTCATCCCCAGAAGATATACCCAAAAAAAATCAGAAACTGAACTCTTTGCCTACTATACTATTCCTCCTACTTTTTCTTTACGAACACTACCGATTCTAAACCTGACCCCTTTAGCGCCTCTTTTGGGAAAAATACCATATGCCTTGCTGTATCGTTCTTTTGCAAAAAATGCACACAAAGATGCTCAAAAAAATACCGCTGACATTTACTACATACGCGATGATCAAACCTTCATTCGTCTCGC
Source organism: uncultured Candidatus Saccharibacteria bacterium (assembly GCA_964574355.1). GTDB lineage: Bacteria > Patescibacteriota > Minisyncoccia > Phycocordibacterales > DSPV01 > CAZNMD01. Next base: position 49,314 of record CAZNMD010000003.1, on the reverse strand, counting down.
AGAAAGCGGTTTACCGACCGTATACGAAACACACACGGTCCCAAATCGCCCAGAAAGATTCAAAGAAGCTTTTGAACGTTGTATCGCCATTATTTGTATTACTCAAAACTTACGCAACGAATTAATCGCCGTCGGAGCACCTGCCCACAAACTGTTTGTTGCCCCCGACGCCGTTGATCTTACTCGTTTTTCTTCAAACAAAACCAAAGAAGACGCCCGAAAAATACTCGGCATTGACCAAAAAAAACAAATTGTGGTCTATACCGGACAACTTTTTAAATGGAAGGGTGTCGATACGCTTGTTGAAGCTTCAGTACACCTCAAAGAAAATCAGGAAGTTATCATCGTGGGAGGAGGTGCGGGATATGAAACTGAGTTAAAGGAAAAAGCAAGAAAAATTAAAGCTCGGGTCCGTTTTGAAGGTCAACAGCCACACACAAAAATTCCGGACTACCTTCAGGCAGCGGACTACGTCATTATCCCCACATCGGGCAAGGAACGCTTAGGAAGTCATCACACTTCACCCCTCAAATTATTTGAAGCAATGGCTATGGGAAAAGCAATTATCGCTTCAAATCTGCCCTCATTACGAGAAATTCTCGATGAAACCTGCGCACTCTTTTTCACCGCAGATAACCCTGAATCACTTGCGCAAGTATTCTCATCAGCACTTCATGATAAACAACGAGCGGCAAAATTAGGCGCAACAGCTCACGACCGAGCTCAAAACTACACTTGGGAGAAACGGGCCAATGACATTCTCGCTTTTATTCGTCGCCTTGATAGAACACTCTAAATCCCACCTGACCAAGTTCAAAAAAACTGTTAGGATTGTCTCCATGCGCACCACCCTTCTTCCTCTTCTCTGTTGTCCCTCATGTAAGGGAGAAATCTCTTTTACCTCTTTTTCAAAACCAGATACTTCTGGAAATATTGCTGATGGAATTTTTATATGCACACATTGCCAAACAACATATCCGCTCGTCTCATACGTTCCACGTTTTTTACCTGACGCTTTTTCTCGACACGAAAAATTTACTGAACAATATGAAAACGAAATTAGAAAAAGCGGAGCAACAATAAATGCTCAACATATTTCCAAACTAAAAAAAGAAACCATAAAAAACTTCGGGAGCGAATGGGAAACATGGAACAAATTTGGTTGGGGAGAAGGACAAACCCCAGAAGGGGCGAAGCGTCACTTTGATTACAAAGTGCTTTTTACACCTGAAGAAATTAAAGGCAAGCTGGTCCTTGATGCCGGCTGTGGTAATGGCCGCTATTCAAAAATCGCACTCGACTATGGCGCGGAAGTTGTGAGCGTCGACCTTTCACACGCAGTGGATGCTGCCGAAAATAATCTTCACGAAAATCCAAAAGCTCATATTGTTCAGGCGGACCTTTTTAAACTTCCCTTTAAAAACAGCTCTTTCGACTTTATTTTCTCAAACGGTGTCCTTATGCACACCGGAAACGCAAAAGGAGCTTTTCTCTCGCTTGTTCCTTTACTTACAGAACAAGGAAAAATCACTATCCACCTGTATCATAAGGGAAATTTTATATACGAAATCGTGGATGCAACAACGCGAGCAATCACAACCCACCTTCCCCTTTCTTTAATGTACCAACTTTCAAAAATAGGAGCATTTATTGCATCTCTCATTCCTCACACCTTCCTCCATAAAATAATCAATGCATTTGTTCGATGGGAAGCACACCCTCACTATATTTTTGACTGGTACACTGCACCTATAGCGACCCACCATACATATGATGAAGTATACGAATGGCTCAAAGAAACACAGTTGCATCTTCACCACGATCACAATGCCACCAATTACCCTTTTGTTCGAAAATGGATTTCTCCCTTCCTTTTCATGACCGTAAAAGCTGGGAAACAACATGTTAAAGAACCAAAACACACGACGACATAAAAAGCATGTTAACTAATCAAGATTTTAGACTTGCCACACTACTCGCTTTTGCTATTGGTATCTTTTTAATACCACCTTTGGTGCACCTGCACGAACGAGCTCTTCACATTGGTGTAACATTAGGAGCCCTTGTTGTTATCGGAGCGATCATTCTTTGCAATGTAGTTATTTTAATAACCCGCGCACTCGATGCGCGTTGGCCAATTCTTTTTACTTTCACCAAATTTTTCATTACTGGTGTCTTTAATACTACATTCGACATCAGCATCGTTAACCTACTCTCTTTCTTGTTTTTTGCCTATGCAGGTTGGCCACTCATTGCAATTTCCACACTTTCTTTTTTCATAATTCTTGTCTTTTCATATTTTATTAATCGCTCGTGGTCATTTGGAACCAAAGAGGTAGCAAGTTTAAAAGAATTCAGTAATTTCACCCTTGTATCACTCGGTAGCTTCCTCATTAATATCATTATTCTTTACATTCTCACCACAATAACCGGCGCACCAAATGGCACGGCTGAAGCCCTCTGGATTAACATCGTAAAACTACTGACCGCTGTCATATCCATGACGTGGAACTTTATAGCCTTTCGGTTTTTTGTATTTAAACAACAACTTGTAAAATCAATACCCGAAACAACCAACTACACTTCATAAAAAATATATCCGAGATTAATTCTCTACTAGCAACATGCTATACCCACAAAGTTATTTTTACATTGTCTTAATTCTTTTTTCAATATCAATAAAAAGCTCAGTATAAAATTGTGGTGCAAACAAATGATCAGTAAAAAGAGTACGAGCTCGTTCCTGCATGAGGATAAATTCATCGTTCGAAATCGAGGCAAACCATTCTGTAACAATTTCTGGCAACGTTTCAATATCTTTCCAAGACACGCGAACAACCGCATCTTTATACCATTCCTCATTACCAGGAAGTGGTGTATCCGTATCAATAAGAATAGGAATTCGCCCAAGAGAAAGCGCTTCATAAAAACGCAATGAATAATTTCCATCACCTTTTGGTGCAAGAGCTAAATCAGCACTTTGCATATTTTCAACGTATTCTCTACGTGCAACTTTAGCATCCATACCAATCGTCTTACGACTGCCGGAATAAAATGAACGGGTAATAAATTTTGTCTGTATCCGAGAAGTCCCCGAAAGAGCTCGCATTGCTTTTTTTCGAAAATATATACCCTGACGGCGAACCGCGATCGAATCAGAAAAAACAGCACCTATGCCAGCTAAAGTATTTTTATAGAAAAATGTAAGACGCGCTTTCATTGAAGGAAACGCCGCATATCCACAAAACGCTACCGTTGGAGCGTCTTCTTTTTGTTTTGGTAATACCCCATACAGCTTTCCCACATCAGGAATATGCGGAGGAACAAGAAGCTCATTTTTTTGAAGGGTAGAACGATAGGCTGAGGTTCGAAGAACAATAGCCGCGGGTACAGGCGATGGTTCCGGAGAATCACCATAGGCACACACAATAAGCGGTTTTGGAACCTCTTCTATCATTCTTAAAAACTCAGACAAATATGAGCCCTCCTTTTCTGCCAACCGAACCCCATACGGTAAAAGATACGCATCAGCCTCATAGGGCGAACTAACCGTTTTAACAATAGAATTTGTGTGCAAAAAGGGATTCGGTTCTCCAAAATCATTTGTTTCGGCTGAAAAACCAAGATTTGGATACAAAAACTCTAGATGGTGAAATCGTGGGGGTAATAATTTACCAACATACACTGAAAGCATGGATAAAAAATTATAACGTTTTCAAAACGTGATGCTTGTAATATTCGTACGTTCTTCGCAGTCCCTCGGAAAGTGATGTTGAATATTTCCACCCCAAACTAGTAACCCTTGAAACATCCAACAATTTTTGTGGCATACCATTTGGTTTTGATGAGTCAAAGGAAAGCGTGCCTTCGTAGCCAACAACTTTTTTAATCATTTCCGCAAGCTCTTTAATAGAAACATCAACACCAACACCCACATTGATAAATTCTTTTTTATCGTAATTTTCCATAAGAAAAAGTGCAGCATCTGCTAAATCTTCGACATATAAAAATTCGCGACGCGCAGTACCATCGCCCCAAATTGAAACGTCTGGAGCTTTTATCTCTTTTGCTTCGTGCATACGACGAATCAAAGCTGAAATAACGTGTGATGACTCAAGATCAAAATGATCCCCTTCCCCATAGATATTCGGCGGCATACAAGAAATAAATTTCTTTCCATATTGGGTATATATCGTTTCGCACAACTTAAGCCCAGCAATCTTGGCAAGCGCATAGCCTTCGTTGGTTGGCTCAGGTCTACCCTCTAATAAGTATTCTTCTTTCATTGGTTGTGGTGATTCGCGTGGATAGACACAACTTGAACCCAGAAAAAGTAATTTTTCAACACCACATTCATGTGCTGCCCAAATAACATTATTTTGAATTTGAAGATTTTGATACAAAAAATCTGCCGGTGCACCCATATTAGCTTTAATACCACCAACTTTCGCAGCAGCCAAAATAACATAGGCCGGCTTTTCTTTTTCAAAAAAACTGCGAACCTTCTTTTGATCTAAAAGATCAAGTTCTTTATGTGTTCGTGTCAAAAGACTATCATGACCACTTTTTTGAAGCCGACGATGAATTGCGGATCCCACAAGCCCACGATGGCCGGCCAAATAAAGCTTTTTACTCTTATCCATAGCGGCATTGTAACATTTTAGAAAGATTTTAAGCTCTCTTGCCTAATATTAATTTTTGTGTTAGCTTGCTTCTGGATTCGGAGAACCAAAACCTCAACAAAAAGGAACACGCGTGAGCGTCTGCCTTGTTACAACAACTTTCTCACCAAACGTCGACGACATGCGTGCCACATTGGCACTCAAAACCGCAGAAGAGGCGAGAAAAGCCAACTATCCACTCATTGTGGTAGACGGATCACCCGATCCGAAAATCGAGAATGAACTTTCAGCTCGAGGCGCAACTGTTCATCGTCAAAAAGAGCCAGGAATGGGAAACTCGCGGCGCCAGTGCCTAAATCTTGGCCTCTCAACTGAAGCTGACACTATCATTTGGCTTGAACCGGAAAAACATCCGATGGTGCCACTCTTTCAACCCTGTATCAATCACCTCGTAAACCAAGGGTGTGAGATCGTTATTCCACGACGAAAAACCTTCACGAACTACCCCCAATATCAGCACTACTGTGAAGTGTGGGCAAACTGGGAAGCAGCCAACATTACCGGTCGACCTGACCTAGATCTGTGGGTGGGACCTCGCATCATGACCCGCAAAGCAGCGGAATTGATGGCAGGATACAACGGTCGCCACGGCGATAATTGGGAGATTCTTTTTGTGCCGATGATCGATATGATTCAAAGGGGCTGGACGATCGGTTCTGTTACCGTTGATTACATTCACCCGATTGAACAAATGGTTGAAGACGACGAGACAATGCGGGCAAAACGAGACAAGCAACGTATTGATCTCATTCGCGCAATGCAAACTGAAGCTGATTTTACTGGTCTGAAACCGAGCCTGGTGTGGGCACAATAGTCACACCAACTCTACTCTACCCTAGCCACAAACTAGGGTAGTTTTTTATTTAACGGAAAATAGTGAGCATAAAAAATCAATTTCTTTTTTCGTGAGATCGGGATTATTGCCAAAATAGAAACCTTGATAGTGAACCGTACGACTATTTTTTAAGATAGGGGCTGTGCCCACATACTTTTTCCAAAATGGATGGAGAGTAATATCGCCAGAAATAATCGGCCGAACTTCAACACCAGCATTTTCAAAACGCTTTCGATACTCTTTTGCAAGACGTTCACTTTTGGCAATAACAGGAAAGGCAAAATTGGAAACAATATCCATATGGGAAACATCAAGATTATGAAAATCTTTATGATCAAGAACTGCTGAAAAAATTTTATGAAAATTTTGCTCACGAGCACCGACAATTTCATCCCAGTAACGCAAAGATTCAAGTCCTAAAAATCCTTGAATTTCAGTTGGCCGAACATTATATGCGAGCTCATAAAATGTATACTTACCATAGTGTTCATCAATCTCGTGACGTGTCCTTAGTTTTTTCTGTTTATGTAAAGGTAAGTGCCGATCCCACCCATGAGCGCGAACCATCACCAACATATCGTGCAATTTTTCGTCATCGGTCACAACCATCCCACCTTCAATTGTTGAAAGATGGTGTCCAACAAAAAAAGAAAATGTGGCTGCGAGACCAAAATTGCCAAGTAGTTTACCATCAACCTTTGAACCTAAAGATTCACAATTATCTTCCAGAAGCATTACTTTAGCCTTAGCACAGGCGTTTTTGATTGCGCTAATATCGGATGAAAATCCAAGAACATTGGTTAAAAATAAAGCCTTCAAACCCTTAAGATGTGGAGCGAGAGTTTTTGAAGAAATATTAAGAGTTGAAAGCTCGCAATCAATAGCGACAGGTTGTAAACCCATTTGAAGAATTGGCATAACGTTTGTTGCCCAGGTAATCGCCGATACACCAACCCTATCACCCTGCTTCAAGCGCCCAAGATTCAAAAGAGCTTGGATCAAAACAAGATTTGCAGAGGAACCACTGTTTACAAAAACTGCATATTTTCTTCCCTGTTTTTTGGCAAACTGTTCCTCAAAATTCCGGCACTGTTCACCCATAGAAAGAGATCGTGCACCTTCAATAAACTTAACTAATCGGCGCTTTGTTTCTTTCTCGTTATGAAATGTCGATTTGATAAGTTTTATAAACATTAGATTTTATTTACCGGCCAATCTTTTTTCGCGTTCATAATCTGCTTTAGCCATTATATCGACAAGCTCATGAAATCGCACTGATGGCTCCCACCCAAGAAGCCTTTTTGCTTTCGACGCATCGCCAATTAATAAATCAACTTCAGTTGGACGAAAATAATTCTTATCAATTCGAAGAATAACCTTACCTGTTTTCTTATCAACCCCAACCTCGTCTACTCCCTCACCTTTCCATACAAGATCAAAACCAATCGCCCGTGAAGCCTCTTCAACAAATTCTCGCACTGTATGAGTTTCTCCTGTGGCAATAACAAAATCTTCCGGTGTATCATGCTGAAGCATTAACCACATGGCTTCAACATAATCAGGCGCATAGCCCCAATCACGCTTTGCGTGCAAATTTCCCAAAAAGAGAGTTGTCTCCAGCTCAAGCTTAATACGCGCTAAACCACGAGTAATTTTTCGAGTAACAAATGTTTCACCTCGGCGCGGAGATTCGTGATTAAAAAGAATCCCATTCACAGCAAACATGTTATAGCTCTCACGATAATTAACGGTCAGCCAATACGCAAATACTTTTGCGGCACCATATGGTGATCGAGGATAAAATGGTGTTGTTTCTTTTTGGGGAACTTCAAGCACCTTACCAAACATCTCAGAAGATGACGCTTGATAGAACTTTGTATCCACACCCGATTCACGAATTGCTTCAAGAAGTCGTACAGTCGAAACACCTGTTGCGTCTGCCGTATATTCTGGAATATCAAAACTAACCCGAACATGACTTTGGGCACCCAAATGATAAATTTCATCTGGCCTAATATTTCTAATCAGTTTTGCAATATTAGTACTATCCGTTAAATCACCGTAGTGCAAAATAAGTCTCTTACCCGGAGTATGAGGATCTTCAAAAATATGATTGATTCGCGATGTATTAAACGTACTTGCCCGGCGAATAATACCATGAACCATATAGCCTTTCTTCAGCAAAAATTCAGCCAAATAGCTCCCGTCTTGGCCAGTAATACCCGTTATAAGAGCGACTTTATCCTTTTTTGTCCAAAGCATTGTGGGCGAATGCTATCACAAGGATACAAGAAGGGAAAATAGTCTTGGACAAAAATTCTATCCCCGCTTTTTTAATACTTTTTTTATACGATGATTAATAACACCAACAACACGGCCGATCACCGGCATGCCTCCCATGGTTCGAACAATATATTTTGGAAACGACTCAACTGCACGTCGGGCACGATCTATTTCAACTCCTTCTCGACGCAAAAATCGTGCAGCGTCCCACTGCCACTTACCTTTTTTTATAGCAGTTGCAAAATGATTTATTGCAGCACCATCTTTTGGCCACACCGACAAAAAAGGCTCCGAAAGTACTCGAGATCGCTCAGTGCCAATAATTTCAAACTGCCACGCATTTTCACCGGGCACCAATAAAGATCGAAAAGTGTTCACGTCCCAAAGAGCCGCCATCGTTGAGGTTCGATACAATGCATCTTTAGCAATTTCACCCACTTCACCATAATTTTTATATGAATGCTGTGGACCTGGCGCCGGATACAAACGTAAATATCCTGCCTTTTCTTTTTTCATAAGAGAAAGAAGAGAAAGGATTCTTTGCGTATCAACCTTACTCATTAATGGCACATCATCAAGAATATAAATCACATACGGCAAATTAATGATTCGTAAAGCCTCGCGTACATTATCAGACCAACCCAAATCTTTTTGAAGCATAATCATATTCACACGTGGATCTGGTGACTCTCCCCCCTCAGTCACTAAATATATTGGAAACGGACAATCAGTCCAATATTTAAAAAACTGAGTAAAAAATGGCTTCCATGAATCACTATAGGCCTTACACGAAGCGATAAGAATCGCACATGTTTCTTTTTTTTCTAAAGAAGATACGTTGTTCATGGTCGTCTTTTTGCAATTTCATTCAACACAGTCTGCGCACGAGCAATTGAACCATGTGTTGCGAGAATAGTATCATATTCATCCTGCCAAGCTTTCGTTTGAAAAACTTTTGTATACTCCTCCTTAAGAAATGCCCCTACTCTTTCTAATTCATAAGAAAAATCGAACAGATTATTAAATTGCCAAATCCGCTCAAAATCAAGAGATGTGTCATATTTTGGAAAAATATCAATTGTCTCAGTCATCAAAACAGCATTTGCTCCTAAAATTTCCCAAAAACGTAACGTGTCAAACCCTCCGCCACCAACAGAAACCCCTACCTTCGCACGGGCCAATGTTCGATAAAATTCCGAACGAGGCATTTTATCTGTAACACAAACAAAGCCTTCCTTTTTACAAAACCGTTCTAATTCCTCTCTTACATAACGCCTAAACGGCGGATACTCTTCTTGACCAAATATACAGACAAAATCAATGTCTTTTGGTGGACGAGCAGTCCACGCCCTTGTATACAAACTCTCTATTCCAAAAGGAAGGGGTACTACCCCTTTTACATATGGCTTTTCTCGACGCATATAGAGAAGACATCGAGCAAGCATATCCTTATCGATAGCACCTTTTCCTTTGTATGTGCCATCAAGTACACGACGCAACACTTCAACATCTAAACGATTATTACCACCCAACTCTGAACCATCAATAAAAGCTGTTTTTTCAAAAGAATCAACATCTTCAGCAAGTCGCACATCGGTACCATATTTTCCGTTTATAAGAACGACCGCATCAGCTTTTCGAGCAAAAGAAATAAAATCGGGTCGGGATAAAATCTTATCAGAGAGCGGTACATCATATTCAAAAGAGGACGACAATTTTAGTTCAATATCTCCTCGCTCGGCCAACAAAGAAAATCCATCAAGCAATGTTCTAGCTAAACCATCCGCCTCCCGTGGGTTAATAACCGCAACGGCTCGTTTTTCACTCGCACTCATCATGACGAATGATTATCTTGAAGCAACGTAACAATCTGATACGCAAACATATTTGCCGGAAGAAACGCTTGAAAACGTTCTAACCAGTTTGGTTTCCAAACATGATCCTCGGCAACAATCAACAAACCCTCTTTATCACATAACATCCTAAACGTTCTAAATGAAAGCATTCGAATATGTCCCGCATCCTTATTTTCGTACGTACCCAAAAGCATCCGAACACGCTCACTCCAAATTAAAAGATTTGGCGTCGTTACTAAAATATACCCCCCTGGCGAAAGCAATTTCTTCAATTGCTGAAGAATTGCTGACTGATCAAAAAGGTGTTCAATAACTTCACCTAGAATAATAAGATCAAATTTTTTCCCTTCTACCTCCTTGGGCCACGGATAACGCTCGATATCTACAACGTAGGCTTCATTAAGAACTTTTTTCGCTTCAGCAATCGGCTTATCCGCGATATCAATCCCAACAACATAATGCCCAGCCTCTTTAAGAGGAGCTGACACGTAGCCGCTTGTACACCCAACATCCAAAACACGTTTTTTTTCTCCAGCAAATGCTTTATTGGCAAGTGCGTGAATTTTGCGACGACGCAAAGAATTAATGCCAAACGCCTTATGATTGTTATAAAAATCTTTTATGACTTCGCTCATAGAAATATCAGTGTACTACACTCACTATTATTACTTATTGATATATGCTACCAAAGCTTCAATCGCTTCTTTCATTGGCAACTCAACACCTCCTTGCACCAAAGCAAAACGAGTATGAAGAGTCCGATCAACCGGTGGCCCAATCGTATCAACCCGATCAATAACAAGATCACGCTTAAACACCTCGTTAAAAATATGCATCAATTCATATTTATCAACCGGTTTATTGGGAACAAAATGATGAACAAAAGAAGTTGCCACTAACGTATCAAAATGTTGCGCGCCACGATTAATGATACCCGCAACAAGCTCGGCAAACTGTAAAACCGTCACCCCATTCCAGCGATGATGTGCAAAACCTTTAATAGACGAACCCTTTGGTTGAGATAAAAACCATTCCAAAAGTGAAAGCTTGCCCTTCTCTTCTGGACCAATAATTGAAGTTCGGATATTTAAAAATTTTCCACGATGAACCTCGCCAAGACTTTTTGTTTTACCGTACACATCAAGAGCGTCATGCAAATCAGTCTCAACATACCCACCCTTAGTCCCACTATACACACAATCTGTCGCAATTTGAATTGTTCGAAAACCGTATCGCTCACCAAGCTGAGCGAGAAGATGGGGAAACAATGCATTTACTCGAATAGCGCGCAAAACACCAAGAGGATCATCATCCTTACAATAGGGCTTAATAATACCAATACAATTAATAACATATGTTGGCTTCCATTTTTTGAAAACTCGCTCATCGAGAACTGCTTTTTCAGCATCAAAATCAAAAATAGGAGTAGTGCTTTTTTTCGGTATAAATTTTTTATTCCGAACTGTACCAGCAACCAAAAAACCTTGTTTGTTTAGGTAACGAAACATCATTGAACCTAACATTCCCGTAATACCAAGAACCAACACTCGAGGTCGAGCATCTTTTTTCACCGCAACGGGAGTTTTTCTCTTTACCTGTTTTCTACCTGCCATATAGTGTCTCCCCAATAATCGACCGGAAATCGATAATCATCACCCTTTGACTCTTCAAGTGTTGAAGTTGAAAAGAAAAACAACTTCGTACCCGATTCAAGTGACTTAAAACCATTTGCATATCCCGAGGGAATCCAAAGAATCGAAGGTTTTCGAGACGAGAGCACATATCTCTCAATTTTTTCTTTCTTACTCGGTTTTTTTGTATCAGTCATCTTCACCGCTGCCACTATCGCAGTGCCACTCGAAACAAAAACGTATTTCCCTTCCTTCTCGTGCCCGTGCCACGCTCGAATAGTATCTTTATTAAAATTTTCTACTGCATAAAAACGCTTTACTCCTTCAAACGCAAAGCCATTTGAAAACGCCACATACCCGCGATCATCAACCGCAAGCCCCCCCTCAATAAGTGTCGGTGTATCTTTCATAAAATTACATACCTACCATTTATCGCTTTAACATATCTTTTAAGAACGATTGGTTACTATAACGAGGATTATTAAAATCCTTAACCCGCTTATCAGTCAAGAGGGCGGCAACTTCAGTAATACCTTCATCAATCGTATGGGTTGGATTAAACCCAAGTTCTTTTTTTGCTTTCTCTGGCGAAACTGAGTAATTACGTAAATCCTCAAACGGCATATCCGTAACTTTTACCTTAACTTTTGGAAAATGCTTAACAACAAGATTTGCCAACTCAAGCATTCGTATATTTTTGTAAGAAATATTATAAATCTCGGCCTGCTTGAGCGAAGAAACCTCAAGAGCTGAAACAAACGCGACCGCAGCATCTTTCACATGAAGAAGCGGACGATACTGCTCACCCCCAAACACATCAATTGTACCGGTCATAAGCGCCCTCGCGGTTAATAAATTGGCAACCAAATCCATACGGACACGAGAAAAAATATCAGATACACCAAAAAGTGTGCCTAATCGAAATATCACCGCATCCTTTTTAGCAAGCAATTTTTCTGCCTCAATTTTTGTGTACGCATACAAAGAGAGGGGATTTAAAGGAGAAGATTCTGTTAATAAAGCCGTCTCTTGTGCCCCATACACCGAACACGTGGAAGCAAAAATAATTCGTCCTGAAAAATTTTCTGCGAGCCACCCTAATGATTCTTGGTTAGTTTTTGTAGTCAAAACTTCGTCCCACTTACATGCACCATCACCAACAATTGCAGCGAGCCAAATAACAGCATCTGCCCATTCTAATTGTTCTTTAAGGCGAGGAATATCTAAAATATCACCATACACAAACGGTACCGGTTTCCTATACGACTCCTCATATAACAAAGTGTCATACACTCGAAATTCATATCTCTCCGGCATTGAGGCCAAAATATCAGTAACTGCACCACCAACGTACCCGGCCCCACCGGTAACTAAAACTCGAATTCTCGAATCCTCTCGTTTTTTATGCTTAACGTTTGCCATATTTATTTTGATTTCACAAAACGCTCAACAAGAGCAACTGTTTGTTTACCCGCATCAACATACGTCATGCCACCCGTCACCCTCTTATACCCACCTTCAGCAATTTTTGAGCGCATATCTGGTTTTAGAGCCAACTCCCTTAATGCCGCCACAATAGATTCAACACTCCCTCGTTCACAATAAAAAACTTCTTCCTTTTGAGTAAAACACTCTCGCATCGCAACAGAATCTCCTGTCAGAACCGGAACCTTTAAAGCCATAAGTTCAACAACCTTATTCGCAATCACACGATCAATTTTTAAACTCTTTGAGAAAAATCCTAAACCAACATCAGCATTAGCAATTTTTTTAGCCAAATCTGGTGGTGCCATCGGCGGGAAAAATTCTACATTAGAAAGATTCAATTCTCGGGCCAATGTCTGCATTTTTGGATACTCGCTACCACCACCAATAATCCAAAGCTTTATGGGTTCATTTTTAAGCTGATCCATTGCCCGAACAACCAAATCCATTCCATTTAAAAGTTGGATATACCCATGGAACGAAACTATCATTGGATCGCCGGGATTTTTTTGCACCCGAGCAGCCGGCGGAGCAAAAAGCTCATTATCTATACCATGTCGAACCACTCCAAATTTTTTCGGCGAAATGTGTAAAAGCTCGGCGACATAACGAACATGTTCTTCGGTATCAAGTAGTACAAGATCAGCCATCCGACAAGCGACCCAATCCATGAGATAAAATTTAAGAGCAGCCCAAGTTTTATCTCCAAATTGCTTTCTCTCTTTGATGATACTGTCGTAGTAAGAAACATGCAGATCAAAAATAACTGGCCGGCGAGTTAAAAGCTTTGCAAACGGAACAATAATTTGCCCCGGAAAACCGACAATCATAGCATCATAATCTTTTCGAATCGGCCAGTACTTCTTCAAAAGCCGCCAAAATTTAATAGGTCCCCGAGTGGTATCAATAACCTCAATGACACCCACTCCGGCTTTTCGTAAGCCCTTAATGATGTTTTTATTACGACAATAGGCCGGATCAAAGATGCCAAAATAGCATACTCTCATAGTGGGTTGAGGATATCATAAAAAGTCCCGAAATAATACTGTATTTATTCCGTCTTAAGTTCTGTAATTATTTGACCAATAAGACGTGGAATACCGAAACGTGAAGCACTTTTTTTAAGAAATTCGCCTAAGGATAAAAAATCTTGGCTTGAACACAGTGCGACTATTTTAAAAGCAAGATCTTTTGCATCACGCTCTTTAAAGATAAGTCGTGAAGCATTATCTCCAAAGAATGGCGAAAAAGAGGTATTACTAGTCAAAACAGGTACCCCGGCCGCCATTGATTCAAGCACAACCTTATCAAGGCCTCCCGTTGGCGTACCATTGATGGTCACATCAACTGAACTTAAAAATGCCGGTAATGCCGCATGAACAATACTGCCCTTAAAAATCACTTGATCTTCAAGACCTCGCTCTTTAATCAATCGAGAAAGATTGGCCTCGTACGACGTATCACCTGCCATTACCCCTCCTCCCACAAAAGTAAGACTAACGGGCCGCTCACGATTTATCAACGAAATCGCTTCGATAAGTGTTTCGCAATTTTTTATCGGCGTAATACGACCAATGTGAGCAATGCGAATAGTACGATTTACATCAACTGATTTGTCGTGAACAACCGCATTAAAAAGATCAACATCAACTCCGTGCCCAATAATTTTAATTTTTTTACTTTTAATACGACAACTTTCGGGTGACGCAGTAAAAACAACGTCAGAAAATGTAACAGCAAGTTTTAACTTGAGATCAACATTTCGATGGGTATACCACAAAGAAACCTTTTTTCTCATTCCTTGCCATATAAGTCCCGCAAGAGCGACGTATTCCGGGTTCATATGAACAAACACAGAATCATACTCTCTTTTCAGTGCAATAATGGTTTGTAAAAAAGTTATTGTTCGAGCAATTCTTCCTTTTCCCTTTTCTTTTTCAAGCGAAATCACACGAACATTCTTCGGCAAATTATGTTCCCCAACCGAAAGTCCGATTACAATCACCTGTTCAACTTGTTTAGCAAACTCCAAAAGCCACGTATGAAAAAAACCAAGAACGGGATCGTTCTTATCTACTTTTTGTGTGACGATGAGTAATTTTTTTACCATATACTCCTTGAAGAAGGTCAGGATCTTTTTGAGAATCAACCAGCAACTCTATATTTTTCTTTTCAAGGGCTCTCAACAGCATAACGCCCTCTTTGTCTTTTCCAAACTGTTTTTCATTGAAACTGACACGCGGGGCATTATCACCTGGCCCCTATAGTAAAGGCAAGCTCAAATGATTCTTTATACTGCCTGAGATACGTCTCTTTATCTGGCAAATGAGAAAGCATCCACAAACGAGCATTTGCTTTAAGAAGTTGTCGCAGGGAATGATCATGCACTAAAAGACGCATTTTTTTAAGAAAACACTCTTCGTCTCCAACATCACACAAAAGAGCCTCCTTACCATCTTTTAATTCAACGGCGATACCAACCTTTGTTGAAATAATAGGAGTTCCCGAAAGAGCAGCTTCAACCAGCGCCATTCCATAGCCCTCGAATGAAGAAGTAAGGATAAATACATTAGCCGTCTTATAGAGACTCCCTAAATGTCTTTGCCAAGGAAGAAATCGAACATTTTTTCCCGCTCCGCAGGTACCAGCGAGTTTCATGAGACGGTGCTTTTCTGGCCCCTCACCCACTAAAACAAGACCAATATGTTGATTTTCTTTTGCTAATTTTCCAATAGCTCGAATCGCAAGCCCCATATCTTTTTCAGGAGCTAAACGCGAAGCCATAAGGGCAATAAATTTATATTCAGGAAATTTTTTTCGTAAATCAGTATCAGAATCAATAACGACATGTTCATCAAAAGTCGAACCATCAACATAAATTGGGAGTACTCTTATTTTCTCTTTATCAACCAGACCGGACTCAACAAGCCCTTGTTCTATCGTCTTCGAGACTACCCGCACAGAATCGGCGAACGGTAAAATTCTCTTTGCAATAGCAACTCGCGTCCGATTAAGAACAGAGGAACCAAAATAGGGTGACAAAAAATCCGTATGAATCTGGAGATGAAGTTTGGCAGGAAACAAAGATGCCACTTGCCTTGCAACAAGACCAGCTTCAAAAGGATCCTGTGCAGAAACAACAACCCGTGAGTCGCTCAACGGATGAGTCGAAAAAGAACGCCGTAGTCGACGAGCAATGTTCTTTGCGTCAAAAACATAAAAAAAGCGTGACCATGATCGTGTCGGATACACAAATACATTATCAGCAATTTTTTGTTCTCTAAATTCAGATCCTCGCCCAGTAAAAACAATAAGGTGAAGTTCCTCAAAAAGCGCCCCGTATCCCGCGATACGTTCTCGGGCAGCACTTCCCTCTTTAAACAAATTTCTCTCTGAACCAATTACGATAACGCGCATATATCCTTTATGATACCGCGAATTTCTAACGCCACTTCTTCAAAATTTCTTGTACAAGAAATTGCTTCTGCGGCGCGCGCCGCCTCAGCATACGCAACAGATGAACTCAATAACTCGATAGCAGACCGAATTGAGACCTCACTTAATGGATCAACCAACACTGCCGCCGCACCAAAACGTTCAGCATATCCACACTCTTTTGTTAAAATAATTGGCTTACCAAAACGAATAGCATCAAGGGCGGTATTTGGACTCACCTCAGAAAGTGATGGAATCGCAACCACATAACATGTTTTTAATAGTTCAATATATTTTTCTCGAGAAACCCTATCCTCAACAAAACTAATATCACTATGTTTTTGCGCTTCCACAAATGCTTTTCTAAAACGATCAGCATTTTTTAAAAACATTTTTCTGCCAGCCAAAAGAAACACTTTTTTCTGCGGTTCGTAAGAACGTTCTCGTGGACCATTTGGATTTTCAACAATACTACTGGTTCTCAATGGCCCATATGCTTTTTTTGCAAGTGTCTCATACCAAGGAACAGAAAATATCACCCGAGAGGCGCCACGAAGCATATTTCGTATAAAATAAAAAACAATTTTTTCTTTTATTGATAGATCATGTGGAATATTTTCACAAAATGTTTTAAGTGTTATGTCTTTTTTTGTACGTTCAGTATACATTTCCCATAAAAAATCTCCCCCAACACGAACAACAAAGGGTTTTCTTAAAATTCGTGCGGCATAAAATGCCGGTACTGCGGCAGAAAAAGTATCGAGAGCAAAAATAACATTCGCCCGAACTGCTTTTACTATGCACCACTTAAAAAAGGCGACCTGTCGCACAATAAAGGGCAGCCACTTAAATCGGCTCGCCACCGCAACAAAAACAACATCACCTTCTTTTTTCCATATCCTTTGAAGTTCGGCCGCATATCGTGCCGGCCCACCAACCTCTGGCGGATAAATCCCTGTAGCAATCAAAATTCGCATATCAGTTACTATACAATGAAACTAGCTGCTTCACGAAATACTTTTTCTAACTTTTTTCCTTAAATAAGATAGATAAGTATACCCCGATAGGAATCACTATTCCGCTATAATGGACCAATTTCACAACCGATATTATTTTACATGAAAAACCCCTCGCGATCAGATCGCGAGGGGTTTGAAGAGAACAAGGCAGAAGTTACAAGGTAACAACTGCACGGGAACGGAGGAACACACGCGCACCCCGCAGATACGACCAATAGACCCCCACGCAACGAGCATCGGGATTCCAACGCACGCGCGGCACATCGCCATCCAAACCGCGGGAACCTGAACACAGTGTCCAGTTCGTCTCGTCGAGACACTTTTCGGTCTCGAGAAAATACTTGAAACCGTAAAGGAGGCGTTCGAGAAGTGTGATTCCTTTTACACTTTTCTCTGCGAGTGCGATCGCTGAGAGGTTTTTGAGTTCCTCATCGGCTTCTTGTCGTTCGCGAACCCAAATGGCATAGCCACCACTCTTCGGATCCCGGTCGTTGGTCGGAACGTTTGCATCAAGATCTTCGACATAGAGAGAAATCTCAATCTGCTTTCGCGCCACCTCAACGATCCGGTTCATTGTGATCCCTTGCGGAACAACAATGAGTCGGTCGAAACCGATAGTGCGAGTTGGGATTTTAATGTCTCCACATTCGATGCCGAAATACTTCGTGTAGAAGTTTCTCCATGAAACGAGTTGCTCCTCAGTAGAACCGAGTCCAGTCGGTAAACCACCGTTTCGAATGACTCCAAGGACAACTCGACAAAGTTCTTCACTTTGTTGAAGAGCTGTGAAATCAGCGATCTCCCAGCCAGCTTTCGCTGCTGTAATCGCAACTTGATGAGCGTGACCACAACCGAATTCAGACGCGTTCATATCAATGAACCTATCCTTTCTTTGTTTCGGACATATCCTCTGTCTGTTTCCTTATCTCGCCTTTGGCAAAATAATCGACCTTTAGACCTATCCAAAATCTATGCTAATTATAGCATAAAATGTATATAAATGTCAATCACCGGAAGAAGTGTTACGAAAGTATTGATTAGTTTACGCAACCAAATGACCCAGCGGATAAATCCCTGTAGCAATCAAAATTCGCATATACCCATCATACTAAAAATCAGAGGTTATGTATTAAAGAAAAAACTTCTTACTGCGCCTCAATAAATCACGGCTTCATATGTACATACAAAGCATCAACGCTCTTCTTTATATAATCAAATACCCTTCTAAAGTAATCACTATCCTTACCATAAGGATCATCAATTTCTTCCGGCACGTCACTGGCAAGAAAACTTAATGGATACATTTTTTTTGCCGCTCCAGAAAAACGACTCAACAATTCATTACGAGTTTTCGTATCAACATAAAAAATAAGATCAGCTTCATCAATAATCTTTGGGGAAACCGAAACAGAACGGTGTGTATCGAGCGACACACCATATTTTTTCGCGATTTCTTGTGCCTCAAAAGAGGCCTCTCTGCCCTCTTTTGAAATTGTTCCTGCCGACCGTACTGTAAAAAATTCTTTTTGTTTTTCGGAAAGAATACTTCGGGTATACTGCTCAGCGAAAACACTACGGTTAACGTTCCCATAACACACAAACAAAATATTTTTTGCCTCAGCAAGAGAATTAATACACTCGGTTTTTAATCGCTTGGTAACCGATAAACGACGTACCTTGTTTCGTACCACAACACCTACAGCACGACTCAATTGTTCAAACTCTTTTTTAGCAACTCGCATAGTCTCTTTAAGTGCAGGATACATATCGTCAAAAGCAACCATATCCCACCGTTCGCGCCCCATCATAATCCGACTAAAAGCAACAAAAAATTCCTTCATCAAAAACATGACTCCCAAAGAACGTGACAACCTTAACAAAAGACGAACATCGGAAAAAACATCACGCCCATACACTCCTGTTTTATACGTTCCCGAAAAATCTTTTTTCCCTTCGACAAAAAAAGAATACATGGCATACGGAAAATCAACCGAAAGAGCGACTGGAAGCGGCAACGAACCCCACAACCTCCCATTAATCTCTATAAGAAAAAAAGAATCAGTATCTTTATTCCAACGATACTCAACCATAACAACCCCCGTCCAGTTAATCTTTTCAAGCATTTTCTTTGACGCTTCTAGCATGCCTGGATGAAGTGAAGCACTCACCCGATATGTACTTCCCCCACTTCCTGACTGTTCTCGGACTCGCTCATGTTGAAATGAAAGAAGAATTTTTCCATTGTCACACAAAAATTCTTGCCCAACACCAACCCCTGCAACATACTCCTGAAAAAGAACCGGCACCTGACGTAATCGAACCAAAGCCAGTTCACGAGCCTCCTCTTTCGTTTTCGCAACGCTCACACTCAGCCCAACCTGGTTTTCTTTGGTCGTTTTCTTTGAAAATGCTGGTTTAATAACAAGGGGAAATGTTGCCTTTCCTAGAATTTCTTCCAACATCTGTTCTGTTTCTATGATTGCTGTTTTTGGAAAAGGGACATTAGAAGCCTTTGCAAGTTCGACCGTTTTTCTTTTATCAAACGTCTCTTCAAACAAAGAAAAGGAAGGGACGGCAAGGCGAACAAAAGGCTCAATGACTTTTTGGTCTTCAATCACCGGAAGCGCAACCCCTTCAGTCGTCGGAATCAAGAGCGAGTATGACGTCTCCTCGACAATCTTAAGGAGCGTCTGAAGCCAGGCAGAACGGTGGTGTTTCTCCGAGGGTAATACAATGACACGCCTCACATACTTGGAACGTGTAACAGAAAGGGTTACGTAAGACACACCAAGATGCACAGAAATACCCCGTCGCCCCAACGATCGAACAACCGCGAGCGTACTTCGCATACTATCTCCCAGAACCAACACCGGTGCACGTTTTTGTATATTCTGTTGCATACGTTAACCACGAACCATCAAACAATTCTTTTTTAAGAATTCTCATCCTATAATAGAACCCACCGAGAGAGAAGGACTCACCCACTAACTCATGTCCACAAAATTACTTATATCAATCGCCATGAGAATAATTGATTTTATAGGGCTCCCACGCCTTATTCTATCACTCAAAAAACCACAAGCGATTATTCTTTTATATCACGGGGTCAGCTCACAAAAAGGAAGTGGCATTTTTAACTATAGAAAAAAATTCATTTCACCAAGCGCTTTTGAGCAACACCTCATATATCTCAAAAAAAACTTTGACGTTGTTTCTCTTACTGAACTCGTAGAAACAGTTGCCACAAAAAAACCTTTCTCTCGATCTTTGGTCGCAATTACCTTTGATGACGGATATAAAAACAACTTTACTGAAGCTTACCCCATTCTTAAAAAAGAAAATGTTCCTGCGACTTTTTTTATAACAACTAACTTTATTGAAAAGAATATTCCCCTTCCTGTTGATCAAATCGAGTATGCCATCAATACAACCGAACAAAAAAATATCACCTTGGAACAAAAAGGAGGAAAAGAACATTTTACCCTCGACACAATAAAAAATCGTCTAGAGGCAGATAAAACAATACGTTCAAAAATTAAAAGGCTACCTCCACAACAAGTCGACATGATTATTGATGAACTGATTAGAAAAACAGGAAAAAATCTGGCAGATAATCTTATAGGAAGTGGCTACGAACCGATGAGCTGGCCAGACATACAAGAAATGGAGACAAACGGCATGACTTTTGCGGCGCACACAGTTTCTCATCCTGTGCTATCAAACCTATCAGAAGAAGAAGCTAGAAAGGAAATACAAAACTCAACAGCAACGGTAAAACGAAACACAAAAAACCCTTTACGTATTTTTGCCTATCCAAACGGCGGAAGTAATGATTTCACCCCAACCACCTATCGCATTCTCAAAGAAAATACATATGAGGCTGCGTTAACAACCATCCCCGGAACAGCAGAGCATACGAAAAATCTTTTTTGTTTACCTCGCTATACTATAGACGGAGCGAATGAGCTGTATCGGTTCAAAATAATAGTAAGTGGCATACGCGATACAATCGCCCGCACACTTCGATATTTAAAAAAATAAAAAAACAGCTCGCGGTACACCACATTTGGCATACACGCGAGCTGTTCGATTTCTAATTGAAGGACACGTTACGAATTCCCTTCACCGAGGTCCGGGAAGAGGTCGAAAGTTCCATCCTTCGAGTACTTGATGATCCGGTCGATTTCGCCGGCAACCTTTTTCTCTCGATCATAGAGACCGACATCGTTCGGCACGCCGACAACCTGCCATTTGTAATCCCCACGAGAGATATGCTTGGCAGCATACCGGCGGACCCGAGGCACGTGGTACTGACTGGTCACCAAAACAATTCCAACCGTGGAATTGAAAGGTTGCTCTCGAAGCCAGTTGGCCAACTGAACGAACTGAGTTCCCGTGTGGCTCTTACCACGATCGCCGGAATTGATAGGCAAGTACTGTCTGCAACCGAAACCTTCAACGAGACGCTTCATTGCCGGCAACTGCTCAGTCTCACCATTCAAAAGGATGGTGGAGTTACTGCCACCTTCGGATTCGAGCAGCAACACCGAGTACATGGCCCGGACAAGATTCTCGGCACTCATTTCGTGAGCGTCGTCTTCTGTAGGGCGAGTAACATCCTGAGGCGCCGACAAAAACACGACCACATGCGGGAAAAACGGCAAACTACTCGGTGGCCTTACAAAGACCTGATCGAACTCGGTCTGCAACATCGCCCGAATTTCAGCCTCTGTCATTGTCTCACTCATGATTACCGACCTTTCTTCATTGCGCCACAACCTTTTAGGACGTGACTTTGTTGAGGTTTCAAACAGCAAAACGAAAACTATCTGGTTTGAATAATAGCATGTAAAAAATGCTATGTCAATAACTCATTGTCACCACTACTACACCCCGAAGACTTCTTTTTTCATCCTTTGGGCAATGACCTCCCAATCATATTTTTCTCCAACAAGGATAAGACCGTTTTGAACGAGACGTTGTCTTAAGGATTGATCCGCGATGAGCGTCTCAATCTTGTGAGCCAAATCTTTTGGATCATCAACCTGACAAACAAGGCCTGTATTTCCATCTATAACAATATCGGGAATTCCTCCAACTGACGTGGCAATCACTGGAACACCTGCCGCCATCGCTTCTGCAAAAACATTTCCAAATCCTTCAGATCGGCTCGGACGAGTAACGATATCAGCTGCCTGATACCATCGAGGCAACTCGGCATAAGAAACTGTTCCCAAAAAACAAACTCGATTAGCAACTCCCTGCTCTTTTGCCAAAGATTCAAGCCGCAGACGTTCGGGACCATCACCAGCGATAACAAGCTTCACGGTAGGCGAAAGTAAAACGAGAGATCTCATAATCACATCAACCGCATTTTTGGTAACTAGCCGAGATGCCGTAAAAAGCACAATATCGTTATCATCAATACCATACGGTCGACGAAGTGCCTGACGCTCACTCACTGTAATTTTTTTAGAAAATAAAGAAACATCAACACCATTACCAATCACACTAGGTACAACTTTAGCACCTTCTTCTTTTGCAAATATTCCAAGATACGAAGAAATAGCCTGAATTTTGTCAGCTCGTTTAAAAATAGTACGAAACAACGGACGAACAAATCGAACCTTTCGCCTAATGTATTCTGGAGGATCCCCCTCTTGAAGCGTTAATATAAAAGGAACATCTGGGAATCTTTTTTTGAAAAAACTTGTAGCAAAACCAGCATAGGCTGCCATAATAGACCACACCCCTTGATACGGTTTCTTCTGATGAAGTTTTTTTGCTTTCCTAAAAGCAATATACGGAAATAAAAATTTCCATAACCCGCCAATACCACCAACACGATATACGGTGACGTTACCTATTTTCTCAACAGGTACTGTATTTTTTGGTCGCGCAGTGACCATATCGAATTCAATTTCGCTTGATGAAATACGATCAGTAATTTCACGAACTGCAACTTCTGCCCCTCCAACAAGAGGTGCGTATGCATATGAAAATATAAGAATGCGTTTTGGTACCATCCCCTTATACTACTCGTCTGCCTCAATTATCTCAAACTCGTCCACTGGCTTCTTTTTCTCAATCAAAATCACTCCGACCGTGCCAAGAGCCAAAACCAGTACAAGTGCACCATACCACCAAAACATCCCACTCTTTTGTGTTTGACCCTGATCAATCGTTTCTTCCACTAATGCCCCTTGTAAAAGTTTATCTGTAACATCCTCTTCTTTGCGTGTTTCTGGAACAGCTTCCACAACAAGGCTCTTTGAAAGACCCTTTTCAGGAGCTGTTGTCATTTTTGATTGATCAACGTGAGGTTTTGGGGTCGCCTGAACAGAAACAGCAGCTTTTGGGGTAACAACATCCTGTATACCAACAGAAGCCTCTTTTCCATTTGGAAAACGCAAAAACACTTCTTGAGGTGAAGCGAAAGAAAGCCTGGTTATAGCCGCATCAAAACGCACAACCGATGAACCAGCAATAAACGTACCGGGAGGAAAAACAAATATCTGTTCTTTAACCTGAAGATACCATGTTGAAATATCAACAACACCTTTCGAGGCATTGAATAAGGAGACATACCCCTCCGGACCAGGAACCGTTGACGCAATCGATATTGGCGATTCAACAACAGTGATGGTAAGCATATCGGTAGCACTCGTTTCACCAGAAGACACAGAAAGCGAGACCACATATCGTCCAGGCGATCGATACACATGATTTGTGGTACGGCCAATAAACGTGGCGCCGTCTCCGAAATTCCACAAAAAGCGTGCTGTATCAGAAACTGGTTTTCCTCCAATACTGGCTTTACCAGACATAAGGACAGGCGCGCCCGCAATCACAGTTTGATCCGCCCCCGCATCTGGAACAATTCGAGTCGGATCAGGATCAGCTACTGTTCCTCCACTTCCACTCGATGAATTTTGTGAAGATTGATTACTTGGAGTATTTGGATCTTCGGTCCCAGGTGGTTCATTCACAACAGGATTCCCTGCATCAGATGAAGCTCCAGGAGTAGCAGCAAGCGAAACAAAAGACGATCCAACCTTCTGAAGTGTGGCACCAGTACCATTAGCTAACTCACTCGGAACATAACTCACAGAATCAATAACACTATCGTCAAGCTTTATAGAAAGTGTTTCCCCCACATTTGAAAGAGAAAATGAACTGTCATAAAGAACTCCGGAAAAAGAAGGAAAATCAATTTGAAATTTTACTGCATCATCAGCAATAACTGCATACCCGCCAGAAGAAAGAGTCGTACCTAAAACAGCACTAAGTTTATGATGTACTCCCGCCTCAAAAAAGCGATACAAGGAAAGATCGATAGCCGTAGTACCTGTATTTTTTACCTCAATCCATTCGTGGCCATCGTCACCTCCCGCAACATCATACATAATCTCGTTTATCACTACCTGGGCATATGCGTTTTGCGTAAACGCATATATAACGAATGTAGTTATAAACAAAATTTTTATCATTCTTTTGGTCGAGGAATATCTAAAATACGCCTTACTTCATCAACAGAAACTTCTCCTGCCTTTGACTTAGTTTCATGCACTTCTCCAGAAGAACTAACCTGGGGAGGATGTGGCCGATGATGACCCGAGGTTGTTGAATGTACAGATTGATTTTTTTGAACATGTCCTGATGGTTGATGCTGATGATCTATTGGAGCGTTATTCTTCAATACTGATGCAAGAGCGTCTCGAAGAACCGATTTTTGATCTTGAGCACCAACCAACGTTTCCTTTTTTGAACCTTGATCAACACGAACAGAGGGCTGTTGAGATATAACAGGTTTTTCTCTTGAAATTATTTTAGGAGCACGAGGAGAGACGGATGTAGAAACTACCGCCCCAGACTTAAGATCTTTAAGAGAAACAAAACCTCCTTCCCCACCTTCTATTTTTGGTAAAGGTGTTAATGACACATTTGGTGCCACAACCGGGCTCTCAACAACAGGAGGAGTAGCTTTTGAAACCGCGCTCCCAGAAAGTTCAGGGACTTGAACCGAACGATATTCACGAGGAGGGATAGGCTGTCTTCGAACTTCTGCGGTTCGTACACGGGCATCTGGCGCTCTATCAGAAACTCCACGGGACGGTTGAGGTTTTCGCTTCGCGTCATGCGATCCTTCAGCTGGTCGCTCATTTTCACTCCAGGTACGAATATCAACTTCAACCTCTGCACGATTTCTTGCATAGGTTCGTCTTGTCCATTCAATAACATCATCGCGAAAAGAAACCGGCGCCTTTTCAAGTGGCGGCAATGTTGTTGCAGAAAATGGCGGCGAAGTAACACCATCAATCATGAGTTTCAAATAAATCTGAGCGAAACCAAGATTTACAATATCTTCAGCAGTAAATCGTGGAGCATATTCCTTCTCAAGAATTTCAGCATCATATGCACCCACACGAAACACAACCATCGTCCCCACGTTTCCAAATACCGCCGCTCGAACTTCTTCCGACATTTGTTCAATGTATTGATGGGCAATCGTTAAAGAAAGACGATATTTGCGAGCCTCAGAAAGAATGTTTGCAAAGGACTCATTAGCAAACGATTGAAACTCATCCACATACAAATTAAAATTTGGCGAACGAGCAAGTGCAGCATCACTTAAATCAGCACGAGACATTGCCGCAAGATACAACTTGGTCACAAACATACTACCCAAAAGATTTGCGTTCTGTTCACCAACCCGACCTTTTGAAAGATTCACAATGATAATCTTTCTCTGATCCATCATTGCTCGTAAATCAAATGTTGATTGTGGCTGACCGATAATATTACGAATCAGCGGATTACTTACAAATTGACCAACTTTATTTTGAATTGCTGCTCCCGCCTCTTGCATATATCGATCACCATACTTTGCAAACTCATCAAGCCAAAATGCTCGAACTGATACATCCTTCACGTTTTCAACAACCTTCTTGCGATAATCCTTATCAGCAAGCATACGATTCACTCCAAGAATTGTTGAACCAGGATATTCAAGAAGTGCCAAAAGAATATTACTCAATATGTACTCCATACGGGCAGACCACGCATCGAGCCAAATTTTCTTAAACGCACTCATGAGACCAGAAACCACCAAGTGCCGCTTATCCATACCGACATCTTCCATCACATTAAAAGAAATGGGGTACTCAAGATCAAACGGTGCAAAATACAAAACATCTTTAATGCGCGATTCAGGAACATACTCTAAAAGAAGGTCTGCTGTTTTTCCGTGAGGATCAATAAACGCAATACCATCACCTCGCTGCATATCTTGAATTGCCATATTTTCAAGCAAGGTTGATTTACCCATACCCGTCTTTCCAATGACGTACATATGGCGTGTACGATCTCTTTCTTTTATGCCAAACTTTACACGCTTATTACGCGCATCTGTTTCAGCAAAATAACAAATAGGGTTCCCATCCATATTCATCTCTATTATAGCCGACATTCCCGAAGGGAAGTACCTTATTCATGCACAAAAAAAATTCACCCCCGAATCCTGCTACTGGATTCGGGGGTAAACGACACGAAAGACCTTACTCTAGGTCCGATGGATGACACTGGAACAGCCGAACAGATGAGCGTTCAGAGGTGTAATACAGCGCCTCTCTTCCCTAATCGGCTGTCCCGGTTCAGAAACGATTTGGCGAGGAGGGCCCGCTGCCCTACCGTAATCACCGAGAATTTGAGCAGCTGTCGCTTTTCCGACCTGTTTAGGACCATCCTTCTTGGATTCACTCATAGCAACTATCTTTCCATCACTGATTGTATTGAAACACAGGCTCCGCTAGCCAGTAAGCTAACGTCCGATAAAGCCCGTTACCCGGTAGATAAGTGTATACCTACCATACAGACTTGTCTATAGAGAAAGTGGAAAATTAAAAACTCATGAAGGAGTTACTCCACTATTTTATTTCTCAATTCTGCCTCTGGTCCAAAAAGAGCTTCTCGGGTATATCCATTTGAAGGATCCCAAAGCATCCATGAATCGAGCCCCGCATCATATGTTGCTTGAATCTGGGCACGAACCATATCAGCACTATAGGGCACCGGATAATCATTATCCTGAAGCCATGGCCGAAGCTTTGACGGAGTAGTTGACGCTAAAATTAATCTTGAAACAGCCTTATCCATAGAAATCTTTACAATCTCGTACGGATGCTTATTTACATCTTCGTACCCTTCAAATCCTTTCGGGTAATGAGATGGATACACCATTGGCGCAATGTAATCAAAATTTGGTGCAGCAGATTCTAACAGCTGACCAATACCTAAATCGTCTGGATTTGTGGTTGTCATACCAAATAAATCAGCTGAGAGTTTTGGTCCTGTTGTTGCAAACGACGCACGCAAATGTTCAAAAAAGGAGGTGACCACTTTTGCCTTACCTAAAGCACGGTCAGCCGTTACTGTCGCGTTACTCCAAGGATAATAAATATCACTCATATTTCCATCAGTCGGGAATCGTATGTAATCAAAATTAAGTTCATCAAAACCAGCATCGTACGAAGCTTCTCCGATAGCAACAATGTAATCCCAATACGGTTGTGCGCCAGCATCAATAAACGGCAAACCTTTTCTATCCTTCCATACCACAGCAGTATCAGTCTTTTTCTTTACCGCTAATTCTGGATACTTTGTCGCATAAAATTTATCTTGAAACACAGCAATGCGAGCAATCGTATATATATTATGAGCATGGAGTTCATCAATAAACGCCGCCATATCAGGAACCTTGCACCCCTTCCCGGCAATACCTGGAAGTTTTGTCTCATCTCCAGGAATAGAAATAGTTCCCGTATAGTCCTTCACATCTATAACAATGGCATTAATTTCTGTTTCATTAATAAATTTCAAAATCCGAGCACGCCAATCTTTTGTTGCAGCAACACAGGCTGTCATATAAATAGCCCGAAGCGGAACAGGTGTTTTCAAATGATCACTCGCTTTTTCTTCTTTCACGATCTCAGAAACAACAGGGGTAGAAACGCGCACTGGATAATGCTCTGGAATATAAAAATAGGAACCATACGCAAAAGCTCCCCCAAATGCAAGAACAAAAACAGAAAACAAAAAATGGATCACCAAAAACGGCATCTCTTCTCTTTTTTACTTTGGTGTCTCGTCTGATAGTGGTCCATGCTCAACGAAAGCTGCATCTTTTGTTTCAGTTGAATGTTTTCTGGGATTAATTAATCCAAAAATAATAAGGATAATAGCCGAAACAAGGGAAACCGAAAGCTTCCATGAAGTAGGAACTCCTGCCAGTAACACAAGTAGCAACAGCGTACCGATTATTAGTTCTAATTTTCTGCGCATAGCGTAAAAAATGATGAATACGGCCACATTGTACCATACATGCTCCTTATCTCCTTTGGTTGTACACTAGTAGTTAGAAAGAGAGGGTAACGTGAAAGAACCGATCAATTTCCGAAATTTTATCGGTGGAGATATTCAAAGCCAAACAAGAGATTGCACCTATCGAGGCAGAATTGTAGATGTTCTCGCACACAAAGAAGGGCGAACCTATCGGATTTGGGTAGAAATTTGCCCCTTACTTGAGCTGCGTAATCCAACCGCGGCTTCAAAAGAGTGCCGAGGCTGGGCACCATCAGGAGAAACCTCTACTGTCATGCAAAAATTTGAAGACCTCAAGCTTCAACAAACCCAACCCAAAGACGGTACAGTTGTTCTTTTTTCAAACAGCGAAAATCTTACTTTATTTCCGCCAGGACACCATCAACTACTAAACTACGAAGAAATCCTACAAACTCACCTAGTATCTTAGGTGACCAACCCTCTGTTTTTACGAGACGAACAGGGGGTTTTATTTTGGAGAAACAATAACAACAAATTCTCCCCTCACCTGATCTGTATGTGTCGCAAAATGATTTTTTACAAAATCAGGATTACCAGAAATAACACTTTCATACATTTTTGTCAGTTCTCGACAAATACTAACAGTACGATCAGGAGCGAGATATATCGATAATGATTCAAGCGTTTTTTCAATTCGATGGGGAGACTCGTAAAACACCATCGTTCGTGAAGACTCTCTAATCTCTTTAAATAACGTCTCTCTACCCTTTTTATGAGGCAAAAATCCAAGAAATGTAAAATCTGAAACCAAAAGACCAGCAATTGATACTGCTGCGGTAAGCGCTGATGGCCCTGGAATAGCCACAATATTCACCTCTGGAAACTTTTTTCGAACTTCCTTAACCAAAATTGCCCCCGGATCTGATATTGCTGGGGTACCGGCATCTGATACAAGTGCAACATTTTTCCCTTCTTCAAAAAAAGAAAGAACGTAGTCAAGTTTCAAAACTTCCGTTCTTGCGTGGTATGAAATTGTTTTGGTAGAAATTCCAAAATGCGATAACAGTTTTCTAGTAACTCGCGTATCCTCACAAAGAATGACATCGACTTCAGACAAAATCCGAAGCGCTCGAGGTGATATATCCTCAAGATTTCCTATAGGCGTAGCGACGACGTAGAGAGTACTCATGCTAAGCAGCTACCAACAAATCTGACACCTTTGTAATATCTCCGGCCCCCATCGTCATAATCAAATCTTTTTCACTCGCATTCATACATAATTCACTCACCACTTCCCCAAAAACGGAACTATGCGAAACGTTTTTATTAAGTTTATGTATCTCTCTAACAAGATCTTTCGCGGTAACTGATAAATCTAATTTCTCACGAGCTGCATAAATATCAGTGACAATAATGGAATCTGCCAAAGATAACGCTTTCGCAAAATCTCCCAAGAAAGCGCGTGTTCGGCTAAAGAGGTGTGGCTGAAAAACAACTGTTACTTTTTTATCTGGAAATGCTTCGCGCGCACCTGCAATCGCAGCAGAAACCTTTTGAGAATTATGGGCATAATCATCGTATACAAGCGCACCGTTTTTCATTTTTCCTTTATATTCAAATCGTCGACCTGTACCTGAAAAATGTGAAAGTGTTTTTGTTGCAATTTCTGGAGAAATACCAAGAATACCAACCGCCGCAAGTGCCGCTTTCGCATTATTACGATTATGTTCACCTGGAACCTTAAGATCAACTCCATCGAGCGAAACCGATGTGTAATCAATAACCGGATGTTTTGTTTTTGCAATGACCGGAGCCACATGAGGATCCTCCGGATTACAAATAATAACTCCATCAACAGGAACTTTTCGTATTAGTTGCTTAAATGAGTTTTGAACAGCTGACAAATCAGTAAAAAAATTTACGTGATCATGATCAATGTTGGTAATAACCAACACTGATGGCGATAAATGCAAAAAGCCATTTTTATACTCATCAGCTTCAACCACAAACGTATCTCCTGTTCCCGCATAGACGCCACTACCCGTATCATTCATTACGCCACCAACAAGAGCGCTCGCGCCAATATCCGCCGCTTTTAAAATTGAAGCGATCATTGCCGTTGTTGTCGTTTTTCCATGAGTACCAGCAATAGCAACCGTGTGTTTTTGATTTGCATACTCACCTACAGCTTCATGATATTCATACAAAGGAACGCCAATTTTTTTAAGCTGTTTAAAAAATTTTGGATCAAGTTCGGGAATCGCGGCGCTATAAATAATAGCTTCGACACCCCGAGGTATAGCATGCTCATCTTGACCAATTAGAATTTTTATTCCGGCAATCGCTAAAGTCTCCGCTACCTTTGAGGGTTTTAAATCAGACCCTGTAATCACCCGCCCATCAGTATGTAAAAGTTGAGCCAAAGAAGACATGCCAGAACCACCAATACCCACAAAGTGGACATGTTGATGCTCAATGAAACTTTTTACTTTAAGCGACTGTTTTGAAGGTTTTTTTGCCCTTAGAACTTTCATAAAAACGAGTGTAACAGAAAACTGCTTTATTGACAAATCGTCAATAATAGTATACTGTCTCTCAGGAAAATTTCAGTAAACCACAACAAAAAGAAAGAACCTTGAATGAACACGGACATCGAATTAGCAAGACCGACTCGGGTTTTCACTCTGTTTGGTGATGGAACCCGAACGAGCCCCGTTGAAGTCACTTTGTGCGGGCGAAATGACGGACAAACTGACTGGAGCATTGCCGAACTCAAAAACAACGCGGGTGTTGCGAAATGCTCGGCGTACTCCTTGATCAACGCCTTATTTGGCGGCGGCGATCGAACTTCGATCTATGCACCCCGCCCTTCAGACTTCAACGCGCGTATCTGCACACCCAACGAACTGACTGAAGTGTATCAAGGCCAGATTGACCTATCACACGAAAAAATTACTCTGCCTCCACGTAAAGGAGTAAAAATCTACCGCGGCGTAAGCGCTGATGGTTGTGAAATTCCGCGAGGAAAATATATGATGCTCGCATCGGCAGATTGTCCGACCATCATTGCTCGATCTCGTGTTAGTGGCAAAGTTATCGCCGCACACGCTGGACGAGATTGTTTGGTTGATCGAACACGCCTGGAAACAGGTACGCCAAGTCGACCACACGAAAGCGTTGTCGACGGAATTATGTGCAAATTCTTTGAGTGGAACGAACACGCACAAGACCTTGAGGTGTTCATCACGTGCGGTATCGGTGGAGAACATTTTTTCCACCGACCCACTGACCAAAAGTACGGAGTCACCAATCGGAAATTGATTGCGCACTTCCAGCGACTGGGCGACTACTGTGTACTTGCCCCAAATGCATTCGGGGGAATCTGCCTACCGGCAATCATTCGGACGCAATTTGCCAACCATGGCGTCCCTGAAGGTCAGATTGCTAATGATGAAATCGATACTTTTGGTGACACCTACGCAGATACCGGCGAAGCTATGTGGCACTCAAGTGCTCGTGGTAAAACACCCGCAGAAAAAGCCATGAGAAATCTCGTCGTCATTTACAATCGCGGCTCGTAGATAGCCACACCATCACCCGACTTTTTGTCGGGTGATTTTTTATTTCAAAAAACCAACCTCTCGCCTAATAGGAACAATAGAAAAACTCCGTTCGTTCAAATGGCCCTAAACGGCTACCTGAACGAACGGAGCTTGAATTTCCCTACCCAGCCAATGTACAGCGTCGATCTTCTTTTTGGAAATGTTCACGAAGCGTCACAATTGCCTCTTTGTGAACCATACAAGCATAGCTCTCAGTAAAACCAAGAGCTTCTCCAATTTCTCGAAAAGTCCACCCTTCAACGTAATACAGCGCGAGCACTTGTTGCTGTCTTGGAGGAAGACTCTTGATCGAGTGATAAACCACCGCCAACATATCCCGACGCTCGAGTTCCTCACCGAGCGGAAGACTTTGGTCGGCAATAGCGTCATAACAATCATGACGCCCATGATCATAGTGGTTGTTTTTCAACCAAGATGGTAGATCGTCAAGACACAAAAAGTCTACAGGTTGGATCTCAGATCTCAGTTTACGATAGGCCGCAAGACCGAGCCCCATCTCTGACGCCATTTCCATCTCTGTTGGTTCCCGACCCAACCTATTCACCAAACAATCTTCCACCTCGGCGACCATTCGAGCTCTCTCGCGAACCGAACGAGGAAAGATATCCATCTTTCGCAATTCATCGAGGACTACCCCGCGAATACGATGACGAGCATACGCACCGAAGGTAGAACCTTTGCTTGGATCAAACGTCCGAATCGCCTTCAGCAAACCAAGCTGTCCTACTGATAGCAAATCATCTTTTTCGACATGCGGAGGTAGACGACTCAGTATTGTTTGAACTATCTGAACCGTAAACCGTAGATAGTTCAAGAATTGCTGTTCTTCACCTTCAACCGGTACGTCCTTGGCAGGCGTTGTATTCACTCTATTCTCCTTTGTTACAAAGTTCTTAGAAAAACCGTATACCTTCTGGTATACAGAACCTAACTCAATTTATCATACTACTTGATGTATGTCAAGTAGTAGTTTGCTATAGATTTTTTACTTCCCTATCAAACTGCTCACCTCGATCATATTCGTTTTTAAAAAGACCAAATGACGCAAATCCAGGAGAAAGAAGGATGATATCGTTTTGTTTCGCACATTTAACGGCTTTCGCAACAGCTTCGGACATCGTGGAAACTCTGGATATTTGAGATGAGAGATGAGAAATAAGAGACAAAAGTTTTTCGGAACCAGAACCAGGAAGAAGAATGATTTCTTTGGTGTGCTTCGAGATGACTTCAACAAGCTCACCCGCGTCAATCCCTTTATCGAAACCACCACAAATTAAAACAATATTTTTCTTCGCTTCAGGGTCAAGCGCAGTAAGACCAACCGAAACGGCAGCCGGCGTCGTTGCGGTTGTATCGTTATAGATTTTCACACCATTAATTTCGCGAATGAATTCAAGACGGCCTGGTACACCTTTGAATGTTTCGACTGCTTCTTTTATAAGAGCCTCATCAATTTTCAATGCCCGCGCTGCGAGAACTGCACATGCGATATTTAGTTGATTATGCTCGCCAATTAAATTTGTTTTCCACGAGGCAACGTCAGTAACATGGGCAATTATCGGCGAAACTGGAGGCTTCGTTCCATTTATCTTTTCTGCAACCTGCTCTCCCACAATCAGCACATCACCCTTCTTTTGATTTTTAAAAATATTTGCTTTATCGGCGAAATATAAATCTCTATCATTTTTGTAATACAAAAGATGATCATCCATAAACGTCGTAAACACCGAAACATGAGGAGAAATATTAGCTTCACCGAAACCTTGTAATTGCCAACTATCCAACTCCAACACAACATAATCACCCGATTGAACTTCTTCCAGAAGTGGCAGAGTTGCAATATCCCGCACATTACCACCAAGAAATGCTCTCTTTCCGCCTTCTTTCAAGATATGAAAAATCAAATGTGTCGTCGTTGATTTTCCACGCGTACCTGTAATTCCAACTATCGTCACCCCCTTTGGTGCAAGCTTGGCAAAAAGCGAAGCGTCCATCTCAACAGGGATAGCATATTTTCGAGCTTCGGCAATTTCTGGTGAATCAAGGGGCACACCTGCAGCTTTTAAAACAAAATCACACTCACGAAAATTTTCGAGTCGGTGCTCGCCCAACACAAATGTTATAGCATCTTTATACTCGGCTAATTTCTCAATCGAGACCTCTAATTCTTTTGCTGTTTTTTTATCAGTGACAGTCAAAATCGCTCCGTGCTTTGCTAAAAAAAGCGCATCATTCACACCTCGCCCCAAAAGACCGAGCCCTAGCTGGGTGACTCGTTTTCCTTTAAAAAAATCTTTCCACCCTCCCTGTTCCATAACCGAATCGTATCATTGATTGAATAAAAAAAGGAGCGCCAGCTTATCGCTGTACGCTCCTCGATCGTCATAAAGACGTGTGGAGATTACTCTCCGTTGAGACCACTGCAAATCCTTTCGAGATCAGCGGCGATATCCGTCGGCCAATCCTTCCCGGCAGACTGGACCGAGACATTGGACTTGACCGACCTTTCCGGACACCGAACCTGACGCGAAAAGCGACCCTTTCCATGCAACGCCTTCCACTTCCCAATTTCACGTGGGTGAAACGCGTGGCGAAGAACATCAACGATCGCCTGACCAGCAAGTTCTGTCGGTCGCACACCTGTGTGAGTTTGCGAACCATTAAACAGCATCTGTGCCTCCACGAAGTAGTACCAGTGTGACACACCTTCAATTATTCCGGCGTCCTCGAGCTCATCGAGGAATCCAGTCTTTTGATCACTCGGCAGCTCGAGCCACCGAATCATCGCCGCCACCACATGAAGTTTGACACCCTTCGATGTGTTGGCAAAGACCTGAACATTGCCCGTTGACTGCCTGATGACATGAACATCATACCGAAGGTACGATGTTGCACGGTGAGCAAACGGATCGTCGCTATCAACGATGATGAAACGAACCGGCCTCTCACAATCATCAAACAAGCCGGTAGTGACAAACTCCCTCGAGTTTTGACCTCGATGAGTTTTGTTGTCAGGCTTGATAACCTGAGAAAGGTCACGAATGTGTTCCTGCACCTGATAGACGTGTTGGAGAATGAAGCGAGCAAACTCGGTGGTATCTTTGAGAGACGTACCATTTCGCTGCATCGCCCGAAGAACAAAGTCGATCTCCGTGACCGACTCTGTATGAGCTGCTCCGATTTGGAGCTGCTTACGCATAAACCCGATAATTCGTTGGTCGGTAAACCTTCCGTTCCGGACGAAACCCTCAAAGAAGTCGAGGGCTCCCTTCTCGCCACGACCGGCGGTGTAGCGATTCGCGCACTGAGCCACAATGGCACCAACAACTGTCAACGAGTGCTGTAAAAAAAACTCCTGACCAGCCGTACCGAACTTGAGCATTATCAACTTCAAAGCTTCGGCGAGCTGTGTGAGACGAACCCCCTTTTGGGTATCGCAATGAAGCGTTTCCTCAAGAAGGAGAATGAGTTCTTGGTTTTTTTCGACACCAAGATCTTCGGCAACAAGCAAAGCAGAACACTTTCCCGCCTTGCGCTTACCATCCGGACCCTTATCGTCGCACCGACCCTTGCCGGTACCGATCGGATACAACCCTTCGGAGTCAAACCGATTGTCCCCACCGAGAGGATCTTCTTCGACAAAACGAATTGCAGCCTTGTCGAGGCCGACATACTTCCCACCACCATACGTTTGTGCCAACCAAACTCCGACGATTTCATCCCAATGAGGACGTTCATGAACAATAATTTTAATTTTCGAATGGTGCACTGTGTAACCTTTCTACCGATGGGGATATATCCCCGTTTTCGATGTACCACCCCTCGAACAACACAATAGTGCCATCGAGTACTACCTTCGACTATATTAACATATTTATATACTTACGTCAATAAAAACAAGGCCTTTGTACGGCCTTGTTTTTATGTTTTTGAACAAAATAAACTATCTAAACCCTACTCTCTTTTCAGTCTCAGCGGTCGCAATAAGTGTTTTCAAAATCGTATCTGGATTTAGTGACATACTTTGGATACCGCTTTCCACCAGAAATTGCGCAAACTCAGGAAAATCTGATGGCCCTTGACCACATAACCCAATATACTTGCCACGCTCTTTGCATTTCCAAATTGTATCTTGAATTAATTTTTTAACTGCCGGATTTTGCTCATTACCAATATGCGACACAATACCAGAATCACGATCCATACCAAGCGTTAACTGGGTAAGATCATTTGATCCAATTGACATACCATCAAAAATTTCCAAAAATTGCTCAATCAAAATAACATTCGAAGGTATCTCACACATAAGGTACAACTTAAATGAAGGATCAGAGGCTCGATCAAGGCCAAATTCTTTAATTGTTTCAACAACCTTTTGTCCCTCCTCTACCGTGCGACAAAAAGGAATAAGCCCAACAACATTTTTAAGACCCATACCCTCGCGAACCTTCTTCATGGCCTTCACTTCAAGACCGAACGCTTCCTTAAATTTTGGATCGTAATAACGCGACGAACCACGCCACCCAATCATTGGATTTTCCTCATGAGGTTCATACAACTCTCCTCCAACAAGCGTCCTATACTCATTTGTTTTAAAGTCAGAAAAACGAATGATTACTTCATGTGGGTAAAATGCAGCTGCAATTTTTCCAATTCCTTCGGCTAATTCATCAACATAAAAGTCTCTCTTGTCAGGATAATTTGGTGCCATTTCATCAATCTTTCGAATGACTTTCTGTTTATACTCATCATTCCCCATTTCAGCCTTTATTTTTTCATAATCAATGAGCGCGTTTGGGTGAATCTGAATATGGCCCATGATAATAAATTCAAGTCGTCCTAATCCAACACCTTGAACCGGAAGCTGATATTTTTCAAACGCTTCTTCTGGTGAACCGATATTCAACATGATTTTTGTCCGTGTTGTTGGAATCGTATCGAGACGCTCTTCAACAACATCAAATGGCACAACCCCCTCATAAATGAAACCTGTTTTACCACTCGAAGAATCGACGGTAACATCCTGACCCGTCTGAAGAACAGTAGTTGCTTTTTCAGTACCAACAACGCAGGTAATTCCAAGTTCGCGTGACACAATTGCGGCATGCGATGTACGACCACCCTTATCAGTCACAATCGCTGAAGCAATTTTCATAATTGGCTCCCAATCAGGATCAGTAATTTCTGTGACCAACACTTCTCCTTTTTGGAACTCACCTATCTTTGACGCATCTTTAATAACGCGGACCTTACCACTTGCGATCTTGCTTCCAACGGCGGTTCCCGTGACCAAAACTTTCCCTTTCTCTTTCAACCGATACGTTTTCATTATGTTCTTATCCTTCATCGCGTGCACTGTTTCTGGGCGCGCCTGAACAATAAACAACTCTCCGGTAATACCATCTTTTGCCCACTCAGTATCCATCGGTTGATAATGTCCATGCTTATTGGAAAAATAGGTTTCGATTTTTGTTACCCAATCGGCAAGTTTTAAAATCTCATCGTCAGTTAAACTAAAACGCTTTCGATCTTCGTCTGGTGTATCAATAATTTTCGTCGACGAGCCATCATATATCATCTTTACTTCTTTTGGCCCCAAATCGCGAGCAATAATCGAACGATACCCTTCTTGAAGCGTTGGTTTAAAAACAGTAAATTCATCCGGTGTTACTTTCCCTTGCACCACCATTTCTCCAAGACCATAAGACGCATTAATGACCACCACCTTATCAAAACCTGTTTCTGTATCAATTGAAAAAGCAACTCCTGAAGCCCCCATATCTGAACGAACCATTTTTTGAACACCTACCGAAAGCGCTGAATCTGTATGCGAAAATCCCTTATCAACACGATAAGAAATAGCACGATCGGTAAACAGAGACGCAATACATTTTTTTGTTGCAACCATAACAGCGTCAGCTCCTACAACATTCAAATAAGTCTCTTGCTGACCAGCAAATGATGCTCCGGGCAAATCTTCTGCTGTAGCTGACGAACGAACAGCAACGTCAGTATTGACCCCATACATCTTTTCCATTTCAGCGTACGCCACCCGAATCGCATCATCGAGATCTTTCGGGATAGTTGCCGCTAAGATAGTTTCTCTTACCTCTCTCCCTTTTGCTTGGAGGTTTTGGATATCACTTGTATTTAAATCAGAAAGAATATGAGCAATTTTATCTTTTAGCCCTGTTGCTTCAAGAAAGTAACGATAGGCTTTTGCGGTGACTGCGTATCCGTTCGGCACAGAAATACCCATTGCTCCAAGATTACTTACCATTTCTCCTAGGGCAGCATTTTTACCGCCCGCAAAAGCAACATCGGCAATTGAAAGATCTTTATACCAAAGAATGAACGCGTCTTCTTTATTCATAAGATGAAAGTATTCTCAGTATACCGTGTATAGGTGACAAACAATCTCTGTTTATACACAAGAACTGTAAAGATCTCTTAACGACCGGACACTTACTGGGACTTTGGTAATTTCATTTGAGCCAACTGCAACACAAGAAGTTGAACGATCTTTTGCAATTCGATAATTTGTCTTTGTAGAGAGGCAATACGATCCGCCTCTCCTAACGAACCAGCTGAAGATGTTTTTGCTCCAAAAACTGAATCATACTTTCTCTGCTCTATTTGAGTATTAAGGTGCGTACGTGTTTGTTTACCAACCAAACCAAATCCGGTCGTTGCAGCGTCACCGCCGGCAACAATACCATATCGTAATTGATAAGATTCAACCGCTCGCATCGTCTGTAATCCATAAAGACCTGTAGCCGCATCAGAAGAAAGAAGTTTTTCAGAGATAAGAATTTTTTGCAAAGAAACTACCTCTGGGCCTGTTGCCCCCCGATAAAGAGGCAGCGTAAAGCGAAACACCGGAGCATCTGAGGAACGAGCTTCTGAGGCAACCGAAGGAATCGTATTTGGCGGCACAACTGTTCCTGAAGGAGACACCGAAGCCCCACCGCCACCTCCAGAACTAACTGACGTAGTCAAACGAGGTTTTTCAGGTTGAGGACTAGCGGGAGTAACCCCGCCACCCCCTCCTCCAGAAGGAGGAGTCGATGGAACTGATGGTGTTGGTGGGACCGGTGATTCAGGAACTGATGGTGTTGTAGGTAAGGGAAGATTAGGAGGTATCGGCGAACTAGAACTTCCAAGAAAATCTTCAACAGACCAACCGTCTTGACCCGAATCATAATCAACACGCCACCAAATATAACCATCTGCCGCGATCGGACCAGCAACAATTACTCCAAGAGCTCCTTTTCCGTGTGTACCTGAAGCAAAACCAGCTGTCGTTGGAACGCTTCGGGTATTCAATGTTTGCAAAACTTGAACTCGTGAACCAGGTGCGAACTTAGAAGAGACCGGAGACATTCCTGCCGCTTTATACAATTGAACAACTTCCTCATCTGAAAGTGGTCGATTATAAATACGAACATCATCCAACTTGCCCGTAAGAAAGCCGTTGTTAGGCATAATACGCTGTTCAGTTTTTGGTACACCATAATAAGTTGAACAACTTTCATCCAAAGCATTTCTTGGTTCGTAATGAGTAAATGCCCCTAATGCCAAATAAAAACTATTCGTACTTACATTAAGAATCTGGGGAACATCAGCGATTTGGACACCATCAAAGTAACCCTTCACCCGCGAACCATCCCAGGTAATTGTATATAAACTCCAACGAGATTGGCCTTTATCAGGAAACAAGAATAGATACGGCCCAAAACCACTTGTCGTAACTGATGTATCGGCAACAGCAAATCGAGTTCGCATCCAGGCATCACCTGAAGCATTCCAATTACGTCCAAGTCCCCATGTTCCCGGCACATATGACCACGAGTCAAGAAGCTGAGCTCCAACATAAGCGGTTGGGTCGTAATATCCCCAAACAGAAATTGTGCCTTTTTGCATATTTTTCAAAAAAGCATTGTCCACCACACCAATATAATCACTATCGACAACACATGTTTTACCTATAAATTGAGCGGCTTTACTTCCATCTGGCCCAATTGAGCTTGCTGGACACTGATTATGCATCAGTCCATTAAGTGAATACGCGGGTTGGCAAGTTGCAATCTGTCCACGACCAGATCGATCGGCAAAACTATTGCCAAATGTATCTGTATCAAAATCAATTTTTAAGAGTAAATCACTCGAAATTGGTGACGCCCCTTGTAAACTAAACAGAGCAACAACAGAAAGTGCACTTGTAAGTGAAACGCTACACGTCCCCGTTCCTGAACAACCCCCACCAGACCAACCAGAAAAAACCGATCCCGCCTGAGGTGTTGCAGTGAGCGTTATTGATGCACCAACAGAAGCAACATGCGAGCAATCACTTCCGCAAGAAATACCAACCCCTGTAACAATACCCACTCCTGTTCCCCCTTTTTGAACAGTAAGAACGGCAGTTACAGGTGCAAGAATAGGTGGTGCACCATCATCTCCTACCGATTCAAAAGCTCCTATATCCCAAGAAGTTCCAACCGGACGAGGAGTGTTCGCATAATCAAAAGCAAAAAAAGATGACAAATCTGCACCACGATTTTTTACCACAGTATCACTATTTGCTGGCCTGAAATCTGCACCTTCATAACTTACAAAGATAGGAGGGTTGCTTGAATTATTTTGAAAACCAACAGCCGCATCGAGCGCTTCAACTGTAGGGTACGTCACCCCTTTATAGGTCACGTTGGTGTTTGAACCAGCAACAACATTATTCTTAAAAACAAGACTGGACGGATTATCATAAACCACAGAAGAAGCTGCGTCTCCTTTCAAACTGATCGTACTACCACTTGTACCCGTATTGTTATATGAAAGATTATTAGCAATAAGAAGTTGTAAAATTCTAACCTTCGCCACCTCTTCAACACGAGTGCCAAAAACAATAACACTACTATTTTGCAAATTAACGAATGTATTATTTGCAATAATAATATCGTCCCATACCTGTTCTGTTTGAAACGAAACAATATTCCCTTTCTGGGAACGTGCTCCCAAGAAAATACCTTCTGAGGCGGTAGCCGCTTTGCCTCCCGCTAATGTTGAAAAATAAAGTTGGTTATTAAAAATATGCCAGTGACCGGATGTTGGACCATAGGTTTCAATCGAAATAACATACGACGAACGAGAACGATTATAAATTGAATTATTATAAATTTTTATATAGTCACCCTTCAGCTGCATACCGTCAGGATGACCAATTCCAGCAACACCATTTCCCGAAATAACATTATTGTTAATTGTTGCATGTCCGCCAGCCTCAATACCATCATCGTTTGTTCTTTCAATGAGATTGAAAGAAACTTTAATAGAATCAAATCCTGCACCAACTCCAGTTTGATATCCAATACCATCTTGAGTTATATCGTGAATATGATTACCGTAAATAGTTAAGCGATCAGCATTGTTCCCTACCAAAGAAATACCATTGGCCCCCAACACAGCAGGATGATGCACATTAAGAAACCGCACCGTAATTCCCTCAGCGTCTGAAGAAAATACGCACGAATTTGGACAATTAGTGACTTCCATATTGATATTTGGAACGATGTCATAGGCTCGTACCGGAACAAATGACGGCTGCAAACCGCCATCAACAACCACATTCTTCGCTCGAATTTGTATACCATTTACAACAACACGACTACTATGACCGGAAGGAGAAGGCGATGCCGAACCAGGACGAATCGTGACCGGCTGAGAAACTGTACCGGAACTATATACATACAAAACTTCATTGTATGTTCCACCATCAAGATACAACGTATCTCCTGGCTTTATAGCTACCCAGTTAATTTCATTTAAACTTCTCCATGCATTTGTCCAAGACGCACCCGTTGGACTCCCCAAAGCTCCTTTTGACACATACCACAAACGCGTTCCAACAGGAGGAACTGCGGGTATAGAGATAGTTTTCATTACATACGACGAACGTCCCGTCTGATTGTAGGCAGCGATTCGGTACTGGTATGTAACACCGGGGGTAATTCCTCGATCATACATCCACTTTTCGCCCGCCGCAGCAGACACGGTCCCCGCGAGCGTCCATGTCACCCCGTCAGTTGACCGTTCAGCAACAAAGCCTTGTTCATTATTTGAATTATCGGTCACCTGAATAAGTACGGTATTTGGAGTTACACCATTCGTTGTATCTTTTGTAAGAGTAAGGGTAGCCAAAGGTGCCGCAGGAACCATACCCGGAGCAACGGCAAAAACTTCAGGATAGGGAGACACACCAAGTGCATTGTAGGCAGTCAATCGATAGTGATACGTTGTACCCAACAAAAGACCAGCTCCTGCATTATCATCAGTAAAGATTTTGTCTGGATAATACGACTGAGTTAAAAAATCTGCAGTTGGTTTTTTGGCAATAACTTGAAAATCTTTTCCATTTGTACTGCGCTCAATCATAAAACCAGTTTCATCAGTTGAAATGTCTCGCCAGGTGAGCAGCACCTTACCACTTTCGGTTGCTGCGACCTTGTAGTACAACGGAGCAATAATGGTTGTAAATTTCATTGCCGCCGTTGGTTCCGAATAGACACCTCCTTTGAAAGCTTTTATTCGAAGCCAATTAGTCGTACCATTCGGTACCGTTATTGTGTAATGCGTATCGTTATAGGGAGTAGTAGCCACAAATTCGTACATTACTCCATCCGTAGATTTTTCAACTAAAAATCCATCCATTAATCCTTTTGAAGGATCATCCCACCGAAACTCAAATCCATACAACGAAGCGTCCTGATGTGTCTCGTGAGCACGAAGATTCACAGGAGCAGTAAGAGACGAAGATACGCTTCCAGAAAAAAGTGCTTGGACCGTAGTATTACTATTCATCAAAAAGCTACATGAACCTGTACCTGTACACGCCCCACTCCATCCCCCAAAAGATGAACCTGATCCCGGATTTGCTTGTAACAACACGCTGCTCCCACCAACGAGAGACTCGCTACAATCTGTACCACAAGTAATGCCACTACCAATCACCGATCCTGTTCCTGTACCAGATCTTGAAACAGTAAGACTATAGGTCGGAGTAACCGGAAGCGGTGTCGTCACCACTGCCGCAACTGAAGGCAAAGATACATTACCCGCCGCATCATACGCAGAAACCGTATATGTATACGTTGTATTGGAAGAGAGGGCCGTATCAAAAAAAGTAGTTCCTGTTACACTCGTAAGTAATGTTGCATTTCGATAGACACGATACCCCACTACTCCAACGTCGTCAGATGAAGCACTCCATGCAATAGTCGCTTCCGAAGGAGAACCAAGAAGAGCAGAAACACTAAAAGGAACAGAAGGTGCGCTCGTATCACCGGAGGGTGGACCACTTGGAGTATGAATCATTCCATACAATCCTTGAACATCACTTTCTGCGAGTACCCGATTATAAATTCGAACATCGTCAAGGGCTCCATTGAAATAATTCGAGCCATACCCACTCTCTCGAGCAAATTTTAAATCTCTCGAAACATCACTCTGAGCACTAGAAGAACCACCATTTTGAGAAATAACAGTCGAAAGAAGGGCTCCATTTTTATAAACCTTCACACCGCTCGACTGATTTGTCCCATCCCACGTCACAACATAATGAGCCCACTCATCTACAACAACAGTTCCAGATACTGTTGTTACCGTTAGATCACTTACCGTAAATCCATACACCGTAAAATTAAGACTACTCACTGTACCGTTATGCAAACCGAACGACCACCCCTGCCCCCCACCAGAATTTGTTGCTTTTGAAATAAACGGTGCGCCCGCGACAAGACTTGTTGGCTTTGCCCACAAAGAAAGAGACACTGGTCCTAAATTATTTAACACAGGGGCAGCTGGTACAGAAGCAACACTATTTTGTGCACTACTAAACTGCACTGCACCAGAACCAATTTTTCCTTTTATCCACGTTGTCCCGCCCTGGAGTGATGCAGCATTACCACCACTACTATCAGTTGCAGAAAAGCCGCTCGCCTCATCAAACGTATAGTGTGCAATAAGACCAGAAGTACTATCAAAAACCTGAGCCTTTTGCTTTTGGGCAGAAAATTGAAAAACAAGTCTTGTTAATTCAGCAACCCTTATGCGCAAAGAACTCAAAAGTGTTTCAATTGAATCAAGCGATGCCGCGCGAACATATACAACTGGTATAAAAAAAAGTCCTACGATAATAAGACTTAAAAAAAAAGGTCGGCGAGGTAAAAAATACTTCATGCCATCTATTGTAAACTGCCTTTGCTATAAGAAACACTACCTATTCTATGCTAACCCACATTTACAACTTAAGAGCAACAAGAAGATCCGCAACATTGCTCCCTGTTGGGCCAGATTCCACATATCCACCAACGCGCTCAAAAAAAGTTCCAGAATCAGTATTAGAAAGATACAAAAAAGGATCAATATGACTTTTTTTGGCTTCCGTTAAAATACCGCTATCAGCAAAGGCTCCCGCACGTGGCCCATTATCAATTCCGTCAGAGGCAAACGACGCAACAAGACACCCTTCGGACAACAAAGGAAGTGCGGCAAGAGCAACGTGACGATTTCTACCACCAACACCATTTCCTCTCACTTGAACCGTCGTCTCACCTCCATAAAGAAAACACGTCCGGGAAGGCGCCTTCGAAATAGCTTTAGCTATATCTTGACCAATCTCACCTGCTTCT
Organism: uncultured Candidatus Saccharibacteria bacterium; assembly: GCA_964574355.1. Classification (GTDB taxonomy): domain Bacteria; phylum Patescibacteriota; class Minisyncoccia; order Phycocordibacterales; family DSPV01; genus CAZNMD01. Next base: position 4,442 of record CAZNMD010000003.1, on the reverse strand, counting down.
CCCTCAAGAGTACTCGTCACAATTTGAGAAACAAACCCAAGCGCACGCGCACGCTCTTCCATAGCAGAAAGTGCAACTTTATTACTCATAAACAAAACTGAAGAAGTTTTCCTGAATACTTCGTCGTCTTTTGGTGTTTCAATTAGCACCTCCAAAGCTTTTTCTCCAATGCTCGAATTAGAAACATATTTTTTTATAACAACAGCGGCATCTTCTTTTTTTGTTTCATCTTTTACTGTTGGACCTGACGAAATTGTTGAAATGTCATTATATGGAACATCGGAAAAAATAAATGAAAACGATGGAGCCTTTGAAAGAGTCGCAAGAAAACCTCCCCGCGAAAAAGAAAGATGCTTACGGACAGTATTCATTTCCTTAATTGTTGCCCCTTGAGCAAAAAGGGTTTTAATCAATTCCGCTTCGTCACTCGACGAAAAACCAGGCGGAGGATCACACAAAAGAACCGTTCCTCCACCAGAAACAATAAAAATAACTCTGTCTTCTTCAGTTAGAGAAGAAAGGAAAGATTTTAATTTTTTTGTATGAACAATATTCTGTTCTGAAGGAAATGGATGATCTCCAACAGCAATTTCAAAAGACTGGCCAGGGTGACGATTAACAACATCTATAACAAAACCCATACTCATCCGATTCTGTAACACATCACTCAGGGCAGCGAGAGCATCTCCTGAACACTTTCCTGCCCCAAGAACAATAAGTTTACCTGTACCTAATTCGAATGTTTTTTGATCAACGTATAGAGTATTCCCTTCAAGTCTAACTCTTTTTAAGATCGCTTCCTTTGTATCAACAGCTTGAAAACCAGCTTCAATAATATCTTGAAGCGACTTACGAAGTGGCGTATCAAAAAACGCAGTATGAGTAAGCTTCATACGCCACAGTATAATACTAATTCAAAAGAATTTATATTTTCTCTACAACTGTAAGATTCGCCTCTGTCGTCTTCTCAAAAGGAAAACCGCAGACCACAACTGTTCGATCACCTCGCTTGCCCCACTTGTACTGAATAAAAAGTTTGCGAATTAAAGCTAACGCATCAGAAAAATGCGCACTTTTTGTAATATGAACAGGAACAACACCAAACGAAAGCTTAAGAGCATTCGCAGTTCCCTCGTTCGGCGACAATGCGTAAATAACCTGACTTGGCTTATGACGAGAAAGCATACGAGCAACACGTCCTGACATCGTAAGGGCGACAATCGATGTGACATTAAGGGCTTCAGCTGTTAAGACTGCCGATGCCGTGACCGCATCAGTAACAACCTCAGCTGCTCGCTTGCGCTTACTGACGTGAATTGTTCGGTGCAAATAATCACTTTCAACACGAAGGGCGACACGCGACATAACTTTCACTGCTTCAATTGGATAGGCTCCAACAGCACTTTCGTTTGAAAGCATAACTGCATCTGTTCCGTCCAAAATAGCATTTGCAATATCAGACACTTCTGCGCGCGTAGGAACCGGAGCCGAAACCATTGAATCCAACATCTGCGTTGCTGTAATAACAGGTTTTCCTGCTGCATTCATAAGCTCAATCGCTTTTTTCTGAACAAGAGGAACTTCTTCTGGAGAAAACTCAACGGCCAAATCTCCACGAGCCACCATAAGCGCGTCGGTGACTTCAACAATCTCTGACAAATATTTTACCGCCTCCGCTGTTTCAATTTTAGCAATGACTCCTGCATTAATATTCATCTTCTTAAGCAGGGCCTTAAGTTCAAGCACATCACTTGCCCGGCGTACAAAAGAAAGAGCAACAAAATCAACAGCTATTTTCTTAGCAATAAAGAGATCTTTTCTATCTTTTTCTGTAAGACAATCAATCGAGAGCGTAGCATCTGGTACATTCACACCTCGACGATTTTTTACATCACCACCAACCTCAATCTCACACATGATGTCCTCACCTTTTACACTCTTAACTAAAAGAGAGCGTCGGCCATCATCAAGCAAAATATGACACCCTGCACTTACCTCCTTTGGAAGTCGTTTATAGGAAACAGAAACTTGAGAAGCGTTTCCGACAATAGATCTTGTAGTGAGTAAAAAAGGTTTCCCCGCAACAAGTGTTGTTGAACCCCCTTCAAAATCACCCGTTCGAATTTTTGGACCACAAAGATCAATAAAAATACCAATCGGTTGGCCGAGCTTTGCAGCAACTTGACGGACAGTTTGAGCGCGAGCCATGTGTTCCTCGTGACTACCATGAGAAAGGTTTAGACGAAACACATCCACCCCTGCCTCAATAAGTTTTTGAACAGTCTTTGGATCCCCAGAAGCTGGGCCCAGCGTTGCGACAATTTTAGTCTTTTTTATCATATATGTATTATGGTATTTTAGATGGCTATGCTAACACGAAAATCAAAAATTGGAAGAGCTCACAACTCCTGACACTGTACACATCTCGTTATGAGTAACAAAGCAATCAGAGCGTTATAATAAACCTACACTCAATATGTTTGGAAAAACAACAGAAAACAGTATGAACGGGGATTCTTTTTTGGTTTCCGTATTTGATAAAGCAATTACCGAAGTTGCTTCAGATATTCATTTTGAACGTTTTGGTGACGCTTTCCTTATCCGTTTCCGCGTTGACGGAGTACTACAAGAACGTTGGCGTCTTCCGGCAGGACAAATGGAACAACTCATCAACAGCCTCAAAGTCATTGCGGGTCTTGATATCACAAACCACGAAACCCCACAGGATGGACACTTTGAATTTATTAAAACCGATGAAGGAGGTATTATTAATTCTAGTGCCGCAGGCCACTCTAACGATGCTCGTATCGTTTCTGGAAACATAGAAACTGGAACAAACGAAGATCAAGAAAATAGAACCCTCGATATCCGTATCTCTGTCTACCCATCAATCAAAGGTGAGGTGGTTGTTGCCCGCCTTCTCAACCGAAAAGATGCACTGATGCCAATTTCAAAACTTGGCATGGACGAAGAAACCCTTGCTAAAGTAAAACATATTATTTCTCGAGAATACGGAATGATTTTGATCACTGGGCCGGTTGGTTCGGGCAAAACAACAACACTCTACTCTTTAATGCTTGAATTACGTGATGATGAAAGAGTGATTATGACCATCGAAGATCCTGTTGAATTTCACCTTGAATGGTTACGACAAAGCGAATTAAAACCAAATCGTGGTTTTAATTTCAAAGAAGCCATGCGTTCGATTCTTCGCCAAGATCCTGATGTTCTCATGATTGGAGAAATCCGCGACCAACAAACAGCCGAACATGCTATTAGCGTTTCTCTTGTTGGTCGCATCGTTGGCTCAACTATTCACAGTAACTCAAATGTTGGTACGATTGCCCGACTTATTGATCTTAATATTGATCGAGGAATGATTGCATACGCAATAAATGGCGTTATTTCCCAACGACTCGTACGACGTCTCTGTACCTTTTGCACTGAACAATACACCCCTGATCAAAGTCATTTAGATTATTTTGGCATTACAGCTAATTCTGGAAAATTCCTTCGGGGTAAGGGCTGTGAAAAATGTCACACGACTGGATACAGCGGACGAATAGGAATCTTTGAAGTTCTTGCGTTTGATAGTGGCATTCGTTCTCTTATTGTCGACAAAGCTCCTATGGATGCAATTGAGGACTATGCTCAAAAAACAGGAACCAAGCTCTTAAAGAAAGACGGGCTCGACAAAGTTTTTGCCGGACTCACCACTCTCGAAGAAATAACAAAATTCGTGTAGTAAAACTACACGAATTTTGTTATTTAGAAAATGCTTCCCCCGGAGTGCTTTGTGCGCGATCTAGGAGTTTCTCCCTCGACTCAAAACTCGCCGTCGCTCGTTTTGGTCTGGTCACCGCCTCGCTCCCATTCGCAACGAATGGGTCCCGCTCCGGCGTTCGAATCCTAACAAAAGCTCCCCTGGAGCTTTTTGATCGCGCACGATAAAACCGGCCAAAGCCGGTTTTATTTTTGTGCGCGATCTAGGATTCGAACCTAGGACCCCATCAGTATCAGTGATGTGCTCTACCAACTGAGCTAATCGCGCATTATATTTGAACTTACCTAACTCAATAAAGATTTTGCCATTTTTGGTGTTATCAACCAAAACAGCTCATCGCACATTATTACGTTCTACCCAATGACGGCTACTTACAAAAACCAACGGGTGGGGAAAATATAACAGAAGACAGCCCTTCCGGCAATAAAAAAAGGGGTATTGCACATCTCTACGCACCCCTTTTTGTATCAAGCCAACCATTATGAGCTCGTACTTTCCGATCGAAAAAATCTAGTTCCAAACAACCAATTGATACCTTCAATAATTGATATCAACACAAAAATAACACCGAGACCTAGTAGCCCAAGATACAACTGGCTATCTCGCGGCCAACGAAGTATTTTTATTATTCTCATACAACCTCCTTTGGCATCCTAGC
>CAZNMD010000002.1:0-92725 GCA_964574355.1 uncultured Candidatus Saccharibacteria bacterium | reverse complement strand
AATTTCACTCGCGCTTCCGGAAGTTTTTGATAGGTAAGCTCAACACCATACGTCGTTACTTTATATCCATAGCCTGTTAACGGGGCCACCGAACCAGCCAGAGTTACCAACTTGTCTATTTCAGCACTGCTAACAACAATTTGTCGTGACACTGTATACCCTGAAAGTACCGCTGAACCTTTGTCAGGATAATAATAGTTTGGATTAACAGTAGGTGCAGGAGTATCAACAGAAGTAAAACCTTGCTTTGTAAGATAGGCGAGAATATTTTTTGATGCTTTATCAAGTCTATCAAAACCAGACTGCTGATCTTCTGTTGAAGTATCAGTCGTGAGATTGATCGTCCAACGACCAAAATCAGAAACGACAGACTCTTTCGCTGATCCGGTCACTTCTATAATGTCTGCGGAAGCTTTTATCTGATACAACGCATACGTGCCAATACCAACAGAAATTATAAGTCCCACAGAAAGAAGCGTACCTGCGGCTACCAACGGTTGCGTATAATCGACGAGTCCTTTGATGTTCATTGAATTAAAAAATGCTTAATAAAATCTACTCTCCACTGCACCAGTATATACCTTTTTAATGATCAAAAAACGTTAAATTTTAACCACGTTGTGCAACATCAATAGTACGACATTTAGTAAGGCAAAGGTTCTATACGCATATACACAGAGGTACACATATAGGTAATCCCAAAAAAACAAAACCTCGCGGGTCTTACCCCACGAGGTTTTGTGAACGACACTTACACTAGACTGGGTCTGGACCTCCCCCACCTTCCTCACATGTATATGAACCATCCTCAAGAACAATTGCGATGGTACTACCCTGTGCAAGTTGGGCATCTAAAGCTTTTTCTGAAACTGAAATTAAAACAACTGGATTGGTACTTGATTGAGTTGAGTGACAAATAAATACCTTTTCTGCTGCCGTAGCTGATGCTGCACCAACAAAAACCAAAGAGAACAAAGCGACAAACAAAACAAGTTTACGCATGTTTTTTAAAATTTATAACTAGTAAAACTACCTTTACCAGTATACAAGGACACTGAGTCGTCACAAAAACTGCTTGGGGAAACTTGAATAAAAAATTGCTTCGCCTTGGAAATGGTTGGTTGAAAATCCCTCAATTAACCGACAAATATTTTTTAAATAGATCGCCAAATTTATTAAAAGTATATATAAACCCTGTATGTAGTGGTTGAGGTAACTTATCAATAGGAAACCAGCCTATCTCGGACATTTTATGTGGCTCACCTATCTTTACTTGCTTTGGATCTACTTTTACAAAAAACGGTATTGCAATCCAATGGGTGCGAACTCCATCCTGATCTCTGAAAATATCATGTGCCGGAAGCCTCTCTTCTATTTCACCCTGGCAACAATACTCCTCTAAAATTTCTTGCAACACATTTTCTTCCAAAGATAAATTAAATTCCAACTTTCCTGAGCCTGTCTCCCATCGCTCGGGCTCATCGCTACATTCTTTTGTGCGTTTATGCATCAACAAATTTCCTTTTCCGTCATGACAATAGAACGGTGTTGTTACCCCAATAAAATCAAAGCCAATTTTCATAACCCTATTCTAGCAAATATGAATTCTATTTTGTGGCTCGCCGTGTGGTACGAAGTTGGAACTTATTTACGACCAAAGTTGTTTTAAAGTTTCTACTGCCGCCTCTAGCAAGGCTGTATCTCGAGCTACCATATATGGACCTTCGTATACTGTTGGAGAACTTTCCTTTATTCTCCTTAAGGCATCATCATAAGGAAGCCAGACTGTTTCAAAACCCTCATCTATTTCATCCTGCATTAACATCGGTACCTGTTTTTCCCCGACAATCTTTGCAATATAACAATACGAAATTTGACGCAAACCATACTTCTTTCGATACTCAACAACAGATCCAACTTCTGCAAGAATCTCAACCACGCAACCGATTTCTTCTCTACACTCTCTTTCTAACGCCATTTTAATATCCTCACCCTTCTCTATCCCGCCTCCCGGCAATTTGTAATAATAATTTTTTGTCGCGTGAAGTAGCGCGATAAGATTATTCTCATCAAACACAACTGCCCTAGCAGCTTCACGTTGCTTAGTTAATTCTTTTTCCGAAGCGTTCTCAAGATTAACTAATTTTAGTTGGTTCATAAATAATTTGCTGCGGGACTTGGAACGTGAGTACACTTCTCTCCTTCGACTCAACTTTACTCCGTCGAGTAAAGTTGGTCTAGGCACCCTCTCGCTCCCGCACGTGCTCGTGCGGGCATGCTCCGACGTTCGAGTCCAAGTCGCAAAGTGTCCCACACTTTGCTTCCTCGTAGCAAAAACGCTACGCTTTTTTGCTGCGGGACTTGGACTCGAACCAAGATACTTCGCTCCAGAGGCGAATGTCCTACCATTAGACGATCCCGCAATACGTACTCGAAAAGATACTAGAAAACGACCAAATGAACAAGGAAACAGACTGGCGATGCATTTTCTTATCTCACAAGGTATAGTTTAAGACATCTATGGCGAAAGTATGTGTCGTCACACCAACGTATAACGAAAAAGAAAACTTGCGAACGTTGGTAGAAAGAATATTTTCCCAACATATACAAGGACTATCGCTTCTTGTCGTTGACGACAATTCTCCAGATAAGACGGCTGACTTAGCAGAAGCATTAAGCAAGAACTACCCCATAACAGTCATCAGACGTGCCCAGAAAAAGGGACTCGGCACTGCCTACGTTTCCGCATTTAAAAAACTCCTCTCACTTCCGAACAAGGAAAAACCTGATTTTATTATCCAGATGGATGCCGACCTCTCGCATGATCCATCGGCCATTCCAGATTTTCTTACACTAATTAAATCAACTGATCTTGTCTTGGGTTCTCGCTACGTCGAAGGTGGTGCAATCGTAAACTGGGAACTCACCCGTCGCCTTGTCAGTAAATGGGGGAATGTGTATGCGCGGACTATTTTACAGTTACCCTACCGTGATCTCACCGGCGGATATAAATGTTGGCGAAGAACCGTTCTTGAAAAAATTGATTTAGATTCACTCAGTTCTGTTGGATATAACTTTCAAATTGAAACCACATACAGAGCGCATCAGGCCGGATATGCCATTACCGAAATTCCTATTTCATTTACCGAACGAAAACATGGAAAATCAAAAATGGATATAAAAATTATGCTCGAAAGTTTTTGGAAAGTGCTTCTGTTACGTTTTTCAAAATAATACGATGTCGAATACACATAAAAAAATTCTTATCCTTATCCTTGTTATCTCGGCAATTTTACGTTTTGCTGGCCTTTCCCGCGGCGATGCCATTAATGACGAAATATTTTATGGATTTCGAGCTATCGGGCCTATGGACTTTGACCAGGCCGAACTACAAACAACTCCGCTTGAATGGTTGGATCCCGCTATTCCTACGTGGACATCACTCTCATTCCATGATCACCCGCCGCTCGTCTTTTGGATACAACATCTTTCTATAAAAATCTTTGGTGAAAATAATGTTGCCATGCGTCTTCCCTCAGCGATTTTCGGAATTGCCTCGGTATACCTTATCTTTCTGTTAGGGACCGCACTATTTTCAACAACAGCTGGCCTCGTTGCAGCAGGATTGCTCTCTGTCACTGTAAACCACGTATACATATCACGCGTCGGCATGCAGGAGTCCTATCTCATTTTCTTTTTACTGACATGTCTCTATTTCTTCTTGAAAGCAACAGAAGTACGACCCGAACTAAAAACAAAAAAGAACAACCCCACACCTCATAAAAACAACTACTTTATCTGGACAGGGATTACCCTCGGCCTCGCCTTTCTTACCAAATACAACGCTATTGTCCTGATCCCAATCTTTGGAACGTATCTCCTGTTATACAGACGAACAGAGCTTCGCGACTATGTGAAAAACAAAAAAGCATGGCTGGGGATACTACTCGCTGTTGCCATTTTTTCACCAGTCATTATCTACAACGCGATGCTGTATAGAGCTGTCGGACATTTTGATTTTCAATTCTCTTACGTTTTTGGACAAAATCCTGATGTCTGGAAGGTGGCACCGGGGAAAGACATTGGCACCCTCTCAGAACGTATTGAAAATTTCACGCCATATCTTATCGCAACAAACTCATGGCTCTTTTTATCGGTACTGTGCATCTCACTCCTTTACAGTCTTTACGCATGTGGGAAAAAATTTCTCGCCTCAAAACACATAGCTTCGCTGCAAAACGTTGAGCATACAAAAAATCATCGACTTGAAATCATCCCTCTTTCAATCGTGTTTCTGCTTATACTGTTATTAATAATTGGTCCCGCATATCGTTTTTTAACGCTACTCGCTCCATTTTTTGTTCTCATTATTGGCGCAAGCGCGGCTCACCTCTTTAAAAATAGGACAAAGCTTCTGCTCGCACTCTGTATTCCGCTCGCCCTATTTGAACTTTGGTATTCATACAACAACCAAATTGCTTACTACCCAATTGGGAAAGAGCCATGGCTTGCCTCAAAAGTACGTCACCAAAATTACAATTGGGGAAACAACGAATTAACGGCTTTCTTTGAAAAAGAATTCGATAAAAAAATTCCTGCCATAACCTTCGATATGAAATACACATTCCTCGAAAAAATGCAGAATCGATTTATTCAAAAAGACACAGCCCGAGGCTTTACCCCCTATCCAGCACTCGTTGTTACTGATGGAAATTTTGATCACGGCGCAAAGTTATGGGGATTAGACCGACTCCATATCTATCACGGCTGGCCAATTATTACGCTCGCAACCTATTTTAACTACCTCACCAAAGAAGGCTTTGATTTTTATGACCGTGTCGGATTTAAAACGTTCTACTTTGTCACGTCATCAAACATTGTCCCTGATGAATCTTTTATCTTACTCACAAAAGATTTAATACCCATCCCCATCAAAGCCCCAAACGGTGACACGCCATTCACCATCTACGTGCGAAACGTTTCAAAATAGAGAAATACTATTTTGTTTCTTTAAACTCAAAGAGGAAGGATTCGAGCAGCATTTTTTGAAATTTCACCATTGATCGTCCCTCAGCATCTGCCCAAAGACTTGATTCAAAAACAGAATCCGGAAATCGTGCTACACCCGCCCTCGCAACCTGCCTACCTTCCGCTATTTTTCCTTGGGCACGCAAAACACCAAGAAGATAGGTTTCTGCCTCTAACCCGCGATACGGAGCTAACTCAATTGATTTTCGTAATGCTTGTTCAGCTTCTTTATTATTTCCAAGAAGTTGATATGCACGGCCTAAAAAGAAATAGATAGTAGCATCGTGCGGATGAATTCGCTTTGTCTGAAGAAGTAATGGAAGAGATTTTTTTGTATCACCCTCACTCAGTGCACTGCTTGCTCCGTACATTTTTATTTCAGGAGAAAACGGATCCCATTTCAACGCCTGCTCAAATCTGGCATCAAATTCCTCAATCTTCTTTTCTTTCAAAGCATCTTGTGCGAGCGTTAAATGATAGACTCCCGCATACATACCAACAACAGGAATTAATACGAGCGCTGTACCAAAAAATAATGTGGAAAAAACAAAGGTTTGCCGTTCTTTTTGCTCTTGAGAAACAGAGAGAAAACCAGCAACAATGAAAAACAAAATAACGTTTGCAGAAAACATGAAATCAATATCTGCACCATTGTGTAAAAGAACTCCAAGAAACCCAGAAAAGTAAGCCGCCCCAAGCATATCTTCTTTATGATAAAAAAGATGTTTTCCCTGCCTAAACGCAACAAATAAAATAAAAACGATAAAAAGAACACCTCCCAAAACACCGAGCTCTACACAAATTCGCAAGTACAGATTGTGTGGATCAGAACTCCAAAAAAGCGGACTTGTTTGTATTCGAGAGACTTCCTGTCTAAACGTATCGAGACCAAAACCAACAAACGGACGTTCTTGCATAAGAGCGCGAGCATATCTCATGGTTGCCAATCGATATGCAAAGCTTGTTTCTCCTACCTGAGGACGTTCACTCGTGAAAGGAAGAACAACGGGTGTTTCCTCAGCGCTATTGAGAGCTAATGATTGATTAAGAAATTTAAGTCTATAGAGTCCATAAGCGCTCACCATCGCAAGAACAATAACCAAACACACCATACCAACTTGTTGAAATAAAAGTTTTTTTTGTGAATATAACTGTCGGATCACAAAAAGGAGAAAAACAAAAAGGGCAAATGCAACACTGATCATTCCTCCCCGAGAAAATGTCAAAAACAAACTAGTAAAAAGAACAACGCTTACCAAAAATGCCCAAGGTCGTAATCGTCCACCAAAAAGAGAAAGAAATACAGAAAGAATAATTGGGACGAGCAAAAAACCAGCAAGAGCATTATGCTGATAAAACGTCGCCAAAAGCCGCAGAGGCGAAAAATCGGGGGAAATATATCCATACAGACCCCAACACGAAATAACGAGCGTTCCTATAAGAAGAGAAAAGGCGAAACCTTTTTTGAACGTATCAGAATTTTTCCTAGAAGACAGCGCGCTATATAAAATACATCCTGCAAAAAGAGGAATAAGAGCTACAAAAGATCCGTAAGGACGAACGGAAAAGAAAAATGTATTAAAAAATGCCCAAAGCACAAATATCCAAAGAAGAGTCCGTTCTGGTTTAGTGGCAACCGTGCCAATTTCAAATTTCAAAGAAGCAAGAAAAAGTACACTTAGAGTAAGTACTATCGCCATAACTTCATCACCCTTTCCACCACTAAAAAAGGCAGGAACAATGCTAATGAGCGAGAGAAATATAAGAGGAATAAATTCTTTCTTTGTCATACGTTAATATGCACCTTTTGGAAACACCAAATGTGGTACCGTTCTAAGAATAACCGCGATATCAAGAAAAAATGACTGATGAAAAACGTAATAGAGATCATACTCAATATTCTCCTCAAGAGGAATATCCTTGCGACCTAAAATCTGCCAGATACCCGTAATGCCTGGCTTAACTGATAGCCTTATTTTTTGCCACTCACTATATCTTTCAACAATAAAAAGCATCTCCGGACGCGGACCAACGATACTCATATCACCAAGTAAAACGTTCCAAAACTGTGGCCATTCATCAATGCTAAATCGTCGAAGCCAACGACCAACTGAAGTGACACGTTTATCATCATCACCTCGAGGAGCACCGGCATAGAGTGCCGTGTCTTTAAACATGGTACGAAACTTATACAAAGTGAACAATTTTCCATCCTTACCAACACGCTCTTGAAAAATAATCGCCGGGCCAGGAGAATTTCGGCGAATTAAAAAAACGATAATAGGAAAAATTGGCAAGATAAGCAAAAGACCGAACCCACCGAACAAAATATCAACGCACCGCTTAAAAAACAAATATACACCGCTCGGTGCCCGAGCACGCCTGACCCCCTCTAAAAGAGAAAGTTCATCTGTTGAAAAAGTAGTAACACGCAGAATTTTATCGCGCATACCATGAACATCTTCATCTGAAACTGTGCGCCCTCCCCCAACACCAATCCAGGCCAGAAAAAAACGTGTTACAAAAAATAACATACCCCCACAAAAAAATGCAAAATTGTCACCATGCGCGAATAATCGGTCTTTGTTAGAAAAGCAAAAACAATGATAGCGACCCCCCAAAAAGATACCGCTTTCAAAAAATCAACGAGATACGAAAGAGACAAAGGCGAACGATGATTATCGTAAATGCTAAAAGCGCTAAAAGCGACTTGAGAAAAAATAATGGAAACAAAAATAAATGGTATATAAAATTCGATTGGCTGAATCGGCGAGCTAAAGAAAATAACTCGTATCAAATATATAACTAGAAAAGAAAAAAGCACCAAAACAATATCAATAATTGGAAGAGAGGAACGAATCATGAAAAGTGTTTAGAAGCTGTTTTTCCACAAAAAGCGGAGCGCACTTATCATATGCGACCACTTCAATGGATTCAATAGCCCACCCCTTGCACTCTCCCGTTGATAGTGGTGCAACGCCGAAACAAGGGGTTCATACACTACTTTCCAACCCTTTTGCTTTGCTCGCAAGCACATATCAATATCCCCGTAATAGAGAGGAAAAGCTTTTTCGTCATACAAACCAACCGAATCAAAAACATTCTTTCGAACAAGCATACAAGCTCCAAGTACCCAATCAACCTCACATGTTTTAGAAAGATCATTATCCATCATAAGATGCACTCGCATAAAATTTGGGAGCCAATTACGTTTCTCGGTCAAACCAAAACCTCGCGCAAGAAACGTCATCAGTGTTGGAAACCGACGAGCAGAATATTGAAGCGAACCATCGGCATACAAAAGTTTTGGCGCAATAATACCGATCGTTTTATCTTTATCCATCTTTTCACACAAAGTGAGAATAGTTTTTTGTGTTACAACCACATCAGGATTCAAAATAAGATAATACAAAGATGGATGGGCGAGAACTCCTTGATTTAAAGCATTTGAAAGTAACCTATTTTCTTCATTTTTTATAAGATGAACAAAAGGAAATTCCTGCGTAAGAATATCAACTGTTTTATCTGAAGAATTATTATCGACAACACACACAGAAAAATCTTTCGAAGCACTATTACAAAAAGATTTAAGACAATCTCGAATAAAGATTTCTGAATTCCACGTTACAACAATGACAGAAACTCTTGGCATACAAATAAATTAACGGCGCATTTTGTGGGTCACAGAAGAAAGCCATTTTTCAAAACCAACTGGCACGTACTCAAAGTGATATCCAACAATGATAGCAAAAATTTCAATTATTCTAACGCCAGGAGAACGTAAAAACCATCGTATCTTTTGAAGAAAACGGATATTCATCATCGCCAACCAATAACAATCACGTCCCCAAAGATACAAAACTAAAAAAGGTGCTGTAACAGGATTTGCTGGAATTAATTTTCCAAATATCCTTTTAGTAAATTTCGCATCATCATAATAAATTTGAAATGTTTCTCTAAAAGAGCGATAGAAATCATGGGAATGTTTTACCGTGGCAGATGCTTCATAGTAAATAGATTTACCATCCTCAAACACTCGTAATGCCCATTCAACATCTTCTCCAAATTCAATTGAAACAAAAGGATGTTTTAAAAAATATTCTTTCTTAACAACACCACAAACCGTATTAAACTGACAGACACGGCGTTTTTTTAAATTAGACAACAAAGAGACATGTAACTCCTTACCTGATAGTAAAGAAGAATACTTCGGAAAGGCCTTTTCTATTTCTCTTTTTCGAAGGGGGTTATGATTTTCCCGCGGTACATGTCGAGCATATGCCGCAACAACATCTTCACCTTCCATTGCTATAACTAACCTCGAAAGAGAATATTGATCTACAAAGGTTGCATCTTGATTCATAAAGACAACCACATCACCGGAAGCTTTGCGTGCCCCCATTGTACGCGTCGTACCATGATTAAAAGAAGAAGAATCAATACAAATAATCTTGACTGGATATTTTTTTAACACTTCGATTGTTCCATCCGACGAACCAGAGTCAATAATCAAAACTTCAAGTTCCCAGGAAATTTTTTGATCAAAAATACTTCGCAAAACCTCATCGATATACTCGATACCATTTTTTGTTGGTATGACAATTGAAACAATCCGTTTTCCTGCGTCAGATTGATTACTTTGCTCATTTAGTTCAAGATTTTTCATTTACGTATAACCTCATCGTACAACAAACTTATTGCGGCCACATGTTCTTTGGTCGTCTTGAATGGTTTTATTTCCGAAGCAAATTTTTCCAACAAACTCGGATTATTGATCACCTCTCGCATACACCGCTCTAAATCTTTTACATCGCCAAATGTAAAAAGCATCCCGCCACCATGTTTTTGGAGCGTTTCTTTCATTCCTGCCTTATCGGAAACGATAACTGGTATCCCAAGAGCGAGAGCTTCCCACAACACAAAAGGGCCAGTCTCTAAACATATCGAAGGAACAACGACAACATCAATTTCTGACAAGAGATGTGGAATTGAATCTCCGTTATATGCTCCATGCATAGTAATTTTAGAATTACTTATCATCTCTTTCACTGATTTTGCATACGTTGGATGAAGAGAAGAGCCGCCATAAATAGACAGTGTGGCATTGGTATCCAACAAAGCATTAAAAGCCTGAACAAGTATATGAACCCCTTTATGCGGCAATATGTTTCCAAAATAACCAAACCGAACATTATGTGATGGAACCTTTACTACCTTTGCCCCAAGAGGAAGAGACACACCCGGAGCCAACGTTAAAACATGTTGTTCATCTAAAATACACTGTCGTACCAAAATATCTTTTTGAAAATCACGATGACAAATAATCTTATTCGCAGAATCAGTAACATGGCGCATCCACTGATTCCTTACATCCAACTCATTTGAGAATCTTTGTTTCCAAAAAATAAAACGATTGCTTAGATCACGTATTAAATATCCAATTTTTCTTTTTGTTGTGTCAGAAATTATTTTCCCAATTATTTTTGGAACATGAGCTGAAATAAATGCAACACTTTTAGGATGTGCGAGATAATAATCAGCCAAGCACGTTCGCGAACCATCATCATGATTACAGATAGTAAATCTTGGAGTTAAAAGATGAACCGAGGGACACAAAGTCCAAAAATCATGCAGGGTAATAACGGTTTTTATACCCAGCGATTGAGCAACCAAAACCATACCCGTCGACAATCCAATAAAGTGCTGAAAATGAATAATATCTGGCCTATTTTCAACAAGAAATTTTTTAAAAACTTGATCGATTCCTTCATTCTTATAACTCATTTCAAACTTATCTGGATAAGGAACATTATTTACAACACGTGTCACTTGAATCGAATCAACAACATCTTTGGTAACAGTAAGAAAGGGTAAAGAAAAATCCTGCGCCCGGCAAAAAACGCTCACTTCATTCTTTTCGGCAAGGATTTTACTTAAGTAATATGTATACAGCTCTACTCCTGCTTTTTGATTGGGAGGAAACCCATGAACAACTTGAAGAATTCTCATATGGTATTACCTCATTATATGCACAACTCTCTAAACCAACGATTGATTTCTGCCCGATCAACGCGACGTGAACCAACAATATAACGTCGTTTTAAAAGCATGCGCGGTAAAAATTTTAACACCCACCACAACGTTACCAAATGAATATATACCTTACTAAAAATACTCAAACGCTGATATTGAACAAATCGTATATCAACTTCCTTTAATTTTTTATTTGAAAAAACACCCTCTCTGTTCCAGAGCCTTTGAATATATTTTTGTAATTTATAAAAAGGTGAAATATATGACCAAACTATTTTTATAACAAAATATATAGGAAAATTCTTAATCGACATAAGTATCATATTCCTCCTTCCAAGCTGAATCTTTTTAACAGAGAGTACAGCCGTTGATGTTGCCGAACCAACATGAAACACAACAGCTTTTGGAGTATACACACACTTCCAACCTAAAAGACGAATTCGTACACATAAATCTATATCCTCAACGTACGAAACAAAATCTCCATCAAAAAATTCATCTTTTATCCGAACACTCTCCAAAGCCTCACGCCGAAACAAAGCGGCGGCGGCTGTTGCGGTAAAAATTTCTTCTACCAATTGATACTGTCCACTATCACGTTCACCTTGACCTCGACCATATATTCTCGTTCCTTTTTTAGAAAGAAAATCTCCTGCAGAATCAAAATACTCTCGATTATTCATCTGCAAAATTTTACTCGCAACAACTCCAACCCGAGCATCTTTTTCCATGACTTCTACCATTCCGGCAAGCCACTTAGAATCGACCTCCGTATCATTATTTAATGTGGAAACAAAAGAAACTTCAGGGTCTTTGAGGGCAACGACGATTGCCTGATTATTAGCTTTAGCAAAACCAACATTATTTTTATTAACAATACAGCTTACTTCAGGAAAATCAGTCGCAAGAAGCCTAACTGAATCATCCGTGCTCCCATTATCAACAACAATAATAGTAAAGTTAGAATACGTTTGATTTCGTAAAGATAATAAGCAGGATTTGAGCAGCTTATACCCATTATAATTTGCAATAACAATCGAAACCTTTTTCATTTCCTATGAAACTTTTTACGAACGAAATATCTTTTGCTTCAACCAATAAAAAAACACAAGTATACGCCACGGAAATGACCGATAGATTTTATCCATTTGATAGTTAAGTAAATCAATCTCCTCTTTAGCATTCTTAAAAGAAAATGATTTAGTTGTATTTTTACCTGGAGACAAAGATGCTTTCACAATAAATTGATACGCAAAACCATCCGTTTGTTCAAACCATTTTTTCACCAACGGTGAATATGTTAACCCTGAAAGCTGCAGGATCTTATTTACTGTTGAATCTGGCAAAATCTTATACGTAGGCTCTATCTGTTCCACATAAAAACCAGCTTCACTAACCATATCTATGAGTGTTGATCGAGTATAAAAATGCAAATGAGTACTATCAAATAGCCCGTATTTTTCAACAGGAAACTCTCCCATCAACAATTTTAAACGAGCCGAGACATGAGAAATATTTGGAACAGAGATCACAATATACCCCTTATCTTTAAGAATACTCTTCGTTCGACGCAAAACACCTACCGGATCATGAAGATGCTCTAACACATCTGCAAAAACAACAACATCAAAAGAATGCTCATCAACTTGCTGTTCCCAGATATCACGTTCAACATCGCAACAAATAACTTTTTCGCAAAACGCTTCAGCTTTTTGCGCATCTTTGGAATTAAATTCAATCCCTGTCACTCGACATTGTTTCTCTTTTATTAAGCCCTCTGCCAAATAACCACTACTACAACCAACGTCAAGAACCTTACTTTCTGCTGGAATCAAATTAAAAATCTTTTGCAAACTTGATCCAGGATCACGAGCCGTTGCATGATGTGATTCGTATTTAGTACTCTGTACCATAATCAAAATCAAACTAATTAGAGCCGAGAACCCCCCCCTCTATGCGCCTTAAATAACCACCCGGATTAAACGTTACATAGAATTTCTCCCGACTTTTATCAACAACAAAGAATTGATTGTTCTTCAAAAAATCATCTATAGCCTCTTTTGGTCCAGGACCAAATTCTGGCAATACTGGATTATTATTCACGTTTGTATCTTCAACAATAAGATACTGTCCGACCGAAACAAAAGAACTGTATATTTTAAGCTCTCGGGCAACATGGTCTTTACTATGATCAGAATCCAAAATAACCATAACCCGTTTTTTTTCTCGAATTAATTCTTTAACTTTATTTACTACTTCGGCCGAAGAAGAAGAACCTGTTATATACGTTACACGAGGATGTTTTGGTCGATTCTTTTTTTCAATATCAATCGAAACAATGTGACCAGTTTGAAGCAAATCACAAATTGAACCCAAAAAAAGAGCACTGCCTCCATCAGCGGTTCCTGTTTCGATAATAAAATCTGGTTTCGTTTCAAAAAGAATTTCTTGATACACCCACATATCAAATGGGCATTTTTGAGCAGGAACCCCAAACCACGTCGTCTTCTTCCATGTTTGACCTTCCTCTCCAGAATAGTAATAGAACCGATGAAAGAACTTGGAAATAAGACCACTTAAAAATGACTGGCCGTAAGTTGCCTTACGTAACGCCTTTCGCACAAACATTATTTTATTGCTTAAAAAGCCTGTCATAGTAAATGCAATTGAATAGTTAAGTTACCTTTTTAGGCATGTGATACTTTATCACATCAGAGGGTGCTCCCACTGCGACCAGCCTACCACGCTCAAGTACAGCTAATCTATTGCAACGCTTTTCAACTGTCGGTAAATCGTGAGAAACAAAGATAATTGTTTTTTTGCGTTGAACAAGAGAATCCATGTACGAAAGACATTTTTTCTGAAAAAATTCATCGCCGACCGCAAGAGCCTCATCAACAAGAAATATATCGGCATCAACATGCGACGTGATAGAAAAACCGAGCCTCATTTGCATACCAGTTGAATAATTTCTTACTTTTTGATGCATGAACTTTTCAAGCTCAGCAAAAGAGACAATGGCATCATACCGATCTTTTATTTGCTTACGTGTAAGACCCAATATGGCACCATACAAAAAGACATTATCTCGTCCAGAAAGCTCAGGCTGAAACCCAACCCCAAGCTCAATAAAAGGTGAGATACTTCCCGTAACATGAATTGTCCCGCGATCAGGATAGAAAACACCAGAAATAAGCTTAAGGAGTGTTGATTTGCCTGCCCCATTTAGTCCAATAACTCCAAGAAAATCGCCCTCAGCCACAGATAAAGTAATATCATCAGCGACACAAACCAATTCGTTACTAATATGCCGAAAAGGTTTCATTACCAACTCCTTTAAACTCCGACTCTCTGGTTGTAGTCGAAAATTTTTTGTCACATTCACAAGTTCAATGATGTTTGACATACAAATTATAATTCTTCTGCAAATTTTATTTGACGAATACTGAATATGTAATACCCGCAAGCAAATACTGCAAACGACACAAGATACAAAACACCTATTCCTTGTAGATCATCAACTCTACCAAAAATAAAAGCTGACCGAGAATATTCGATAACACGAGCAATAGGATTAAGTAAAACAATACTTTGATACTGCGATGGTATAGCCGAGACAGTGTACACAATCGGAGTAATCCATGGCCCAAGCTGGAGAAACATTTCCCAAATCATGCGAACATCTTTAAACTTCGCAAAAAGTGCAGAGAGAGTAAATCCAAAACCAAGCGTAAATAATGCATACGGAAACAAATATGCAACAAGCATAAATGCATACCACGTCACCTGAATATCAGAAAAACAAATAAGAACAAAAAATACAATTGTATTAAAAAAGAGTGAAATAAAAGCAGTCATCATGGCAGAAACAACAACAATCGTACGTGGAAAAAAAATCTTTTTAAGTAACGGAGATTTTTCTTCGATACTCACAATGGAAAACGTTGTTGCTTCAGCAAAAAAATTCCACAAAATTACTGCTAACAACAACGAAGTTGCATAGTGGGGAGTTTTAACCGTGATAAAAAAAACAAAAACTGTATAGATAACACCAAAAACAATGAGGGGTTTAATAACTGACCACAAAATTCCAAACGTTGACCCATGGAATCTCAATTTAAAATCAGCCCAAGCAAAAGCTTGAACTAAAGAAA
The DNA here is from genome assembly GCA_964574355.1 of uncultured Candidatus Saccharibacteria bacterium. Classification (GTDB taxonomy): domain Bacteria; phylum Patescibacteriota; class Minisyncoccia; order Phycocordibacterales; family DSPV01; genus CAZNMD01. The sequence goes on along the minus strand of CAZNMD010000002.1, from coordinate 77,510 downwards.
TATAATGGGACCATGAGGTAATTTTCATCATCGTAGAAAATATAGGAACATCAGATGAATTAGAGCCTCTAATTTCTAAATAACCAAAATACTTTTGAAGAAAGAGTATCGATAAGCTGTTTTACACGCCCAGCAATACGCAAAAAATGGAATCTCAATGTTTTTAAATCACCAGGACTAACCACAAGTTCTTTGTTGCCCGTAATAACAGAGTACAGTTTATAACCAGATAAATCCTTTTCCATAAACTTTTCCGGCTTAATCAACTTTGCATACACAAGAGCGGGCCACCCCTTATCTTCTTGTATGGTTTCAATCTGATAGTCAGAAAAAATTTCTTTTATATCTTCAAGGCTGATACGCCAAAAATCCCGCGGATATTCATGATAATCCCACCGAGATGGAACAACAAGCAAAATAGTACCTTTTGTTCTGCACAAATTTTTAAGACTCGAAACATAGCTTCTCCAGTCTTCCGTATGTTCAAAAACACATGTCGAAACAACAATATCAAAACTCTCTTTTCCAAACATATCTACAGCCTTTTCAGCAGGACAAACTACATCAACACCGGGTCCAGAAACAAGGTCGATACCTGTGTACAAAGCCGGCTTAAGTGCAGAAATAATGTAACGCAAACTACCGTTCACATCATACGACCCAACCTCTATAACCTTTTTACCCTGAACATCCTCCAGAGAAACTTGTTCACTTGCCCACTTTAAACAATCAACATTGCACATAAAATATTAAGAAAATGAATATTCATAGTATCACACCCATCTCTGGACAAATTCAGTAAAACTCTATCTACACCATCACAAGGAAAAACGTCATTTCTTTTTAATCACCTTAACAAAAGCACTAAATAATGGATGCGGAGACAGGGGGCGTGCAAGAAATTCTGGGTGAAACTGCGTACCGAGCATAAACGGATGTGTATTTCGAGGTAGCTCAGCAATCTCCATAAGCGTACCGTCGGGTGAGCGCCCTGAAAAAACCAACCCCGCAGACTCAATACGAGCAACATATTCAGGATTAACCTCAAAGCGATGTCGATGACGCTCTGACACAGAGGCCTTACCATAAGCTTCACGAGCAAGCGTATCAGCTTTTAATTCAGCCACATATGCACCAAGTCGCATTGATCCGCCATAATCTTTACTTGCAAGCTTTTTCTTTTGATCCAGCATAATATCAATAACTGGATGTGGAGATTTTGGATCAATTTCAGTTGTATGAGCACCAGAAAGACCTGCAACATTTCGCGCATACTCAATAACCATAAGTTGCATACCGTAACACAGACCAAAATAAGGAATCTTATTTTCTCGGCAATATTGTATAGCTCTAATCTTCCCTTCTACACCCGTTTCACCAAAACCGCCCGGAACAATAACCCCATCAAGATTTCCAAGCATCTTTACAGTCTTTGGATCACGCTCAAAATCCTTACTATTAATCCAGGTTAAGATTGGTTTTACTCCATTGGCATACGCCGAATATTTTATTGCCTCGATCACTGAAACATAGGCGTCAGATAAAACAAAATCTCCTGTATCAAAATATTTTCCAACAATCCCAATAGACACTTCTCTTTTGGCTGACTTTACACCATCAGCAAAAGCTTTCCATTTATCCATAAGAGCTCCTTTCTTATCTTTTGGCCGAAGTGAAAAAACATCTAAAATACGCTCACCAATACGATCTTTATCAAAATTCAAAGGCACATCATATACGCTTTCAATATCAGGAGCAGAAATAACATTTTCAACAGGAACATTAGAAGAAATAGCTATTTTTTCTTTGCGCCTAAGATCAAGTGGAACGGGACCACGAGCAATAATAATATCTGGCTGAACACCATACGAATTCAATTGACGAACCGCGTGTTGCGTCGGACGAGTTTTCATTTCACCCAACGTTGAAGGAACAGGAAGAAAAGAAACCATTATAAAAATAACATCGTTTGGATGTCTCAGTTTCAAGGCTCGAGCTGCTTCAATAAAAAGAACATTCTGATAATCGCCAACAGTGCCACCGATTTCCACAAGTGATATATCTGATCCCGCCTCTTTTGCAGAACGTTCAAAACGAGCAAGAATTTCATTCGTAATATGAGGAATTGCTTCAACACACTTACCCTTATATCCAAGTGCTCGTTCCCGATCAATAACCGCCTTGTATACCATACCGCTCGTCATGTAATCATCTGGTCCCAAATCAATCTCCAAGAAACGCTCATAATTGCCCATATCCTGATCAGTCTCTAGTCCAGAATTTAAAACAAAAACCTCACCATGTTCGGTGGGGTTCATAGTACCTGCGTCGACGTTTAAATAAGGATCAACTTTTACTGGATTCACACGATAACCTTTGGCCTTCAAAATAGTACCGATGGAAGAGGTAGCGATTCCCTTACCGACACCGCTCATCACCCCACCAACCACGAAGATATACTTGTGTCCTTTTTTCACGATATCGACGAATAAACGATTAACTGAAGTATTTTACACCACTAGGAAACGCCCGGCGAGACATATCACAATGGGCAACAAAATCGAAAAGCACGCAAAAACAGGCTTTAAAAAAACACACATAAATCTCCTCGATAAAAAGCTCTTACAATGACAAATAACGACGAACAGCAAGCCAACTGGAAACAGCGCCTAACACAATACCTGAACCAAAAATAATACCTGCAATTTCAACAAAATTTTCAACAAAATACCTAAATAACGTTACTTGCTCAACTGTCCCAGTGAGAAAGAGGGGTAATGGATAGAAAAGTGGCCCAAAATAATAGGTAACCGGATAAAAAATAGAAATAGTGATAATTCCAGCAATAAGACCGTACAAAACCCCAACAACAATAAAAGGTCCGCGAATATACCCATTTGAAGCCCCCACAAGACGCATAACCGAAATCTCCTCACGAGAAGTATAGATAGCGAGACGAATCGTATTGAACGACACAATTAAAGAGATCACAATCAACACAATCGTTCGAACAACATTTGACCATTCAGTGGAAGCTATAATTTCAGTCAACCGATCAATCGCTGCTTTATTTTGAAAATAGTTGACCCGATAAATAATTGAGGTCCCTCCACTTTCAAGGGTCTCTCCTTCTTTTAAGAAATTTGCAACACTTTCATATTGAGAGGGGTCCTTCGCTTTAATATTCAATACTGCACCTAAAGGATTATCATCAAGCTCTTCAAGGGCCTGAATAATAAGATCATCATTTGCGTGACGTTCACCAAAACGAGCCAACGCCTCCTCACGAGAAACATATTCAACACTGGCAACTTCCGGAAGAGCTTCTATTGTCCGCTTGAGAGCAAGGATATCTTCTTCGGCGGCAGTTGTTACAAAATAAGCATTAATATCAACTTTATCACGAAGCTCATCGAGAGAAGCGTTGAGTAGCGCATTATTAAATACCACTGCCCCAGCAACAAAAAGCGCAATAACCATCACCAAGATTGACGCCAGAGAAACAAAACCGTTTCTCCAAAAACTCACAACCCCTGTCCTAAAAATGCGCTTGATGTGTACTAAAAACATAAATTGAATTAAAGCATATAGCGACCATCACGGTCATCACGAATAATTCGTCCACGATCCATGGTAATAACACGTTTCCCAATTGAATCAATAACTCCCTTGTTGTGCGTTGTTAAAATAACAGTGGTACCAAGATCGTTCACCTTTTTTAAAATTTGCACCACGTCATACGTATTAATTGGATCGAGATTTCCGGTTGGCTCATCTGCAATAATAATATCTGGTTGATTTACAATTGCCCGAGCAATCGCAATACGTTGTTTTTCTCCTCCTGATAGTTCATGAGGAAAATTCCACATTTTGTGCGGCAAATCAACAAGATCAAGAACATGAGGGACATCGGCCGCAATTTCCGCCTCTGTTTTACCTGCCGCCTCCATGGCAAAAGCGATATTTTCAAACGTGTTTTTGTGAGGTAAAAGACGAAAATCCTGAAAAATCATACCGATTCTTCGACGCAACTTGCTCATCGCACCACGACGAAGCTTATGAACATTTGTTGATTCAAAAAAGACCGTCCCTTGAGTAGGTCTTTCTTCGGCTAAAATCATCTTCAAAAGAGTTGTTTTTCCAGCACCAGAATGACCAACAACTGAAACAAACTCTTTTGGTTCAATAGTAAAAGTAATATCCTCTAATGCAATAGAGTCATCTGAATACACCTTTGATACATTGTCGAAATAAATCATAAAAGAGAGCTCTCAACTTTGACACGTCGGCTTACGCAAAACAAAAAATAAAGCGCTCTCCTTTTTAGTATACCACTCATCAAAAAGATGATGAAAGGCTCGAGAACACTTTCAACTATCGAACTATAACCTCTTCTCTGCCTCAATAAAAGCATCCAAATCACCATCTTCTAACACTTTATCTACTTGTGACGTTTCAACATCAGTCCGATGATCCTTAACCATCTTATAAGGATGGAGAACATAAGAACGAATTTGATTACCCCACTCGACAGATGTTGTCTTTGATACGTACATTCCCTTCTCTTTTGCAATACGCTCTTCTTCTTTTAATTTATAAAGCTTACCCCTCAACAAATCGAGTGCCTTTTCCTTGTTCTGAGCCTGACTACGCTCACTTGTTACATGTACAGAAAGTTTTGTCGGCAAATGAACAATTCGAACGGCTGTCTCTCTTTTATTTACATTTTGACCACCCGGACCGCCGGACCGAGCAATTGAAATTTCAAGCTCAGATTCAGGTAGAGGAATATCAACGGTCTTCTCAAGTTTTGGAATCACTTCAACCATAGAAAACGACGTATGCCTTAACGAATTAGCGTTAAAAGGTGAAAGGCGTACCAATCGATGAACGCCCGATTCATTTTTAAGGGTACCATAAACATTTTTTCCACTAATTTCAATGGTCACATTTCTAAAACCGCCGTGATCATTTTTATTTTCATGTAAAAGCTGAGTTTCCCAACCCTTCTTTTGAATGTATTTCAAATACATATCTAAAAGCATTCGTGAAAAATCTTCCGAATCATCTCCACCTGCACCAGAAAAAATCGTCATGATGGCATCCCCTCGATCATACCGACCACCAGGACCCCCTGATTCAATATCAGCCTTTAATTCATTTAATTCCTTAATCAGGGTTTGAGCCTTTACCTTATCAGCCCAAAAATCGCCATTCATCATAAGCGTTTCAATCTCGGCAGCTCGCATTTTCATTTCATCAAGAGTCATGCGCACCATAGTAACGCATTTTTTGCTTCAACGCTTCTGTAATTGATTAAAAGCCTTAAACGCCCGCTTAGCTGCATCATTTAAAAAATACCGATTATATGAACGTGGATTAATCCACTTATGGTCATCAAATTCACTATTCGTAACAATATCAGCCTTTTGAGATTTACAATGAAAATACGTTCCGACAATTTGACGCGGTTTTCCAGGAACCGATACATACCACTCATCAACATGAAAAGGACGTCCTATTTTTATCTTAGAAATAAGCCCACACTCCTCCCTAATCTCGCGTCTCAAGGCATCTAAAAAATGTTCACCTTCATTAACTTTTCCACCAGGCATAACATATAAACCATGATTTGTTCCTCCAGAATATTTTTTTGACTCCCGTAAAATCAAAATCTTTCCGTTATGTTCAATAAACGCCTTAACTGATGCAACCGCGTACGATTCCTTTTTATTCATATTCTCACGATATAAATTTTGGAGCCAAAGGCCAGGATTGAACTGGCGACCCCCGCTTTACGAAAGCGGTGCTCTACCAACTGAGCTACTTTGGCGCATACTGATACTGAAATTCAATCCTATTTCTACCACCTTTAGTAAAAGTTACCAAGACGGCTACTTTGGTGCATAAAGGAGCCGATGATCAGGATTGAACTGATGACCTCGTCATTACCAATGACGTGCTCTACCAACTGAGCTACATCGGCATATTATTCAATTTTCAAGTTTCTCAAACGTACGCACCATCAATAACATTTCGACCTACCAAGACAGCTACATCGGCCTTGTCCAATTTTCAAGCCGAATATGTCGAATCATACTAGTTTTTTAAGCAAAAGAAAACCCCATCGTTTCTTTTTGAGAACAGGGGTTTAAAACAAACAAAAAAAACTACTCTTGGGGAATCTCTTGATTATCAAGCTTTATAGCAAAAGCAAGAATCATAAGCGCATTACGAACTCGCGGACTCATGCCACCTCCAATGCCCGGCATCCGAAAACGCATGGAGGGGTGGTGTTTGTCAGTCATAAACCAAACATCACCATCCGTACTAATCTGAAGAATCATTCGTCCTTCTTTGGTTCCGTCGTGATCATCTTGAATTCTTTCATAAGGGACCATTGTCTCTAAATCAGGAATCCAAAATGGCGACTCGATAATTTTTCTTGTCCAGGACACCAACTCATCTCGATCAATTTCTGTATTGTTACTCATACTAAAAACAGCTCCTAACAGGATGCTACTCATTTACCTTATCAAAGTCAAAAATCACTTCCCCATCCGACGGTCACGATTTGAAAATTCTTCAAGAATCGAGAGGAATTCTTCTTTAGTAAATGCGGGCCATGTAGTATCAGAAAAAAAGAGTTCACTGTACACCGATTGCCATGTAAGAAAATTTGAAAGACGCTTTTCGCCACCAACGCGAATAATAAGATCAGGATCGGGAATTCCCGTACTCCAAAGCTGCTTTGAAAATTCTTCCTCAGTAAAAGAGGTTACACTTCCTTTCTCGATCAATTTATTAATTGCACTGAGAATTTCTAAGCGGCCACCATATGAAAGGGCCACAACAAGCGTGAGATTTGGCTCGACTGGATTATTATTTTCGAGTTCTTTAATTTTTGCCACCATGTCTTTACTAAAACGACCAAGGTCGCCAATAAACCTAATAGCTCCGTGTTCTTTTTGAATCTTTTCTGCTTCAGAAAAAAGAACTGTTTTAAAAAGATCAACAAGGTAAGAAACCTCGTCTTTTGAGCGATTCCAGTTTTCTGTTGAAAACGCATAAACAGTAAGAAATTTGATACCGACTTCCTGACACCACCCCGCTACCTCTTTAAGCTTCGCATACCCCAATCGATGCCCTTCTACTTGCGGCAAACCGTGAGCTTTAGCAAAGCGACGATTTCCATCCATAATAATACCGATCGATAAAGGAATTTTTACAGTCAAATCAGTTTTCATTTTTTAATACGCAATCAAAAAATCATCTCCAACAAATGTTGGCTCCTGCCATACAACATCAACACCTTCAACTTTTGAAAGAATCGATCCTTTTTTCAATTTCTCAATATACATAATTAACAGAGACTCCTCTCCCCTTGCAATCACCTCAACTGTCCCATCTGAAAGATTTTTTGCAAAACCAACAATGCCTAATGCTCGCGCCTTGCGCTGACAAAAATCACGATACATTACGAGTTGTACTCTCCCTTTTACGATGGCACGAAATTGTTTACTCATGAAAAGACAATTTCATCATTAAACCTACTGACATTTTCCACCCAAACAATACGCCGGATGCGCAGGAGGCTGACTCTCATGAGCCCGACAGGGACCCGTAACACAATAATATGCCGAGCTATACCCATCCCACGCGGGTGTAATCCATGAATATCCAGGAAACGTACAATCCGACGGGGGCGAAGTAGTGAGTGGACAAAAACGAACACTGATTTGTTGAACAACCACTCCTGCAATATTCCAATTATCCCAATCATAAAAAGCTCCTGGCCACGGTGGTACTGGCCAACCACTCGAACCTAAGTATGGATCAAGGCCAGGTGGTAACACGTTTCGAGCAACATCGGCAGGATACACACCATTTGTATTATCAACATACAATTCAAGAGCTAAGGCAATTTGTCTTAACTCCGCTCGAACACGCGACAACTTTGCATTTTCACGAGCAAAATTATAAGAAGAAATCGCCACAGAAGAAAGCATCCCGATGATAGCAATCACCACCAATAGCTCAATTAAAGTAAATCCTCGACGCGTATACATGGATATATAGTATACACGCGACCCTATTTCAAACACACTGCACAGAAAGACAAAAGGAGGCTTTTGCCTCCTTAAGTCCCGTAGTGCGCGGCCAACCGGGCTCGAACCGGCAACCTCTCCCGTGACAGGGGAGTGCTCTAACCAATTGAGCTATGGCCGCATATTTGTAACTAACCAGCACAATATCCGAACAGAACAAAATGTATCAGAAAAACGCAGTATTCGCAAAACTATGGTGCCGGCGACAGGAATCGGACCTGTGTTTAAGGCTTATGAGTCCTTCGTTCTACCATTGAACTACGCCGGCCACGTAAAGACACGATAATAGAAAAACCCCTCGACAGCAAGCCGTCGAGGGGAATCAATCGCTATTTAGATGCGAAAAAATTCAATCGCGCAAAAATAGCACCCGTTTCGAGTCGAGGAGCGCCAATAATCCACCTTTCAACAAACGGCGATACCGTAAGTGAAAACGCAACAGTTCCAGCCACATGCATAAGCGTAAAAGGAATCTGTCCTATTAAAGCTCCCATAAAAGACTGACCGAAGAACAAGGGACCAACTGATAACCCAGTCACAGCATCATAAACAAGTGTTCCAATAACCCCTGTTATTACATATGAAGACACACCTCTTTTATTCCTCAGTGCAAAATGCGAATAAACACCAAGCAGTCCATATGCCAGAGCTGTAACCAAAGTCCACATACCAACCTGCCCGATAGCCAAATCAAGAAAAACAATCGAAAGTGAACCAAACAAAAACCCAGTTAACGGACCGTAACGTTTGGAAAACGGCATCAATGTTGCAAGAATCGGTTCAACGTTTGGTGGACGAAATGGAAACAAACGGATAGCAAAAACTACAAGCCACCCAATGATTAACTTCAAGTAACCTGTTTTTAGGTTTTGTTTTTCATCCATATATTTTCTCTCTTAATGACACACCTTCTTACTCTGGCAGGCATAAAAAATACCTGCCACGGCAGGTTAGTAATTAAGTATCACTTAAGGTAATACTCATTGCCTGACGCGAGCGATTCAAATCCTTCGACGAAGATTTGTGTGGTTGGGATCGGACTTCATCTCGCCCCAAAGCGAGAATTACCGTTGCGCGACAGTGGAGGAATTTTCTCCTGCAAAAAGCAGTGAATCACCTCACTTCACCAAACACAAGTGTTGTCTCGTGTGATAGTAACATAAAAAATCATCTGCAAATATCCTTGCCATATAGTAAAAATCAGAGTATTATTGTCTCCTATCGCGGGGTGGAGGAGTAGTACCTCGTCAGGCTCATAACCTGGAGGCCCGGGTGCAATTCCCGGCCCCGCAACAATGTAGAAAAAGTCTCGACCTTTGTGGCCGGGACTTTTTCACATATTGCGTGAGCAGCGAGCAAACTGCTTTGCTCGCGTTGGGAATTGCAAGCCGCAGCATGTTGCGATGGAGCGACAGCGAGGTGGGGTCGAGAGTACTTAGATTTTTGTGAGCAAAGCAAAACAAAAAGCTTAGTAACTCGTGACCAACCCCGGCCCCGCAACAAGCACAATAAAACCGCTGTTTGAAGCGGTTTTATTTTTGTTTTATATCAACCGAAACTCTTCAAAGACTCGCTTATACATAAGAATGACTCGTCTTGTTTCTCTACCCGTTATTAAGAAGTCTCCACCTTCGTGAGCAATTCTATTTCGAACCTTATGCGCCTCCCACGCATCATCTAATGAAGTAAAATCACTCCGTTCAATCGCCTTCAATCGATCCCCAACAGTATCACCTGGATACCCCATACCCTTAAGCATTCGATCGAGCATTGCATCAGCTTCTATAATAGCCAACTTCCATTCAGAAGGATTGTCTGATTCTGAAAGCTCCATGACTCGTTGCCATGCAGCATTTTTTTGAGGAACTAATACATCTTCTACTTTTGTTGGTTTCACTGATGCATTAAGCTCAGCTGCAACTGAATTTGTTCGAATAACAACAACCACAATCGCAACAAGAAACAATCCAGCGAGAATCCAAAGTAAGACTCTTACAATCGTAATACCTAGATCAACAATTCTTCTCCACAAACTCGGCTCTGTATAAGAGAATATATCCTTCTCGGCAACCCACCCGTCATGACCACTGACAAAATCGATGTACCAATACCGCTCGCCATCTCGTGAAATTGGCCCACGTTCAACCGAACCTTTCCTCCCCATTTTTTGTGTTCCAATCTTTTCACCAGCATCATCGTAGACACTAGTCTTTCTCTTTGTTTGAACCATACTACCAACCGGAGTATCTCCCGCATCGAAAACCGTCCCATCAGGATTTCTCATATCAAACTCCATAATCCACCCATCAGGGCCACCACTTCCTGAAGGATCAAAATCAACGTACCAATACCGCTGCCCTTCTTTTAAGACAGGACCTTCAGAAACAGTACCAGCCGCACCAGCCGCGTGACCACCAATAATTGCACCCGCTGGCCCATCACGAACAACCGTATTTACCCCTGTAATCATTCGATTACCAACAGATGTTTGTCCTGGTTCAAACAAAGCACCAGAATCTTCTTCAATCGAAGATTCGCGGACCCACCCGTCAGGACCCCCGTCAAAATCGATGTACCACCATCGTTCATTGCCAGTAAAAATTGGTCCGGCAGTAATAACACCTTCACTACCAACAGACACCATTCCAAGAATAGTACCTCCCGGGCTTTGATGAACAGACGTTCCACCTATTTCCAAAACACTAATTCTATCCCCAACAGGAGTTGAACCGGGTTTAAAAGAAGGAGCTGGTGTTAATTTTTTCTCTTCAACCCATCCATCAGGTCCTTCATCAAAATCAACATGCCAATAACGCATACCGTTCACCATAAACGGACCATCTACAATCACACCAATAGCTCCCTTGTCTTGGGATTCGGGGTCTTCATTAAAGTCATTAAAGACGTCAGCATCTTTTCTTGTTGAGACTTCACGTCCAACAGGCGTACCTCCCGGACGAAAATCAGAACCGTCAGTGTTGCTCAAACCTTCTTCGGCAACCCATCCATCACCCCCTCCAGGACCCGGAGGATCAAAATCTATCAACCAGTATCGCGTACTACCATCTGCTTTTGGTCCACCAACAACTGTTCCAACAGAACCAGCACCTTTTGTAGCAATTTTTGTTCCACCAGGAACATCATACACATTCATTGCTTTACGTAACTCAATATCAGTCCCAACTGGAGTGTCGCCGGGAATAAACGGCAAACCTCTATTTGTTTTAAGAGAACTCTCTTTTACCCAACCGTCCGGTGACCCATCTGCCGACTCACCTGGCGGATCAAAATCGATGTACCAATAGCGTTCGCCATCACGAAACATCGGGCCAGAAGTAACAACTCCTGCAACTCCAGATGGCTGTACACCAATCTCATTCCCTTCGCCGTCAAAAATAGTTGTCTCCCCGGAAGAAATAACCGTACTACCAATAGGAGTTGCCCCAACAGGAAGATCACCCAAGGCGGCATGAAAACGATCGCTCACGGTCGTCATAAACGCCGAAAGCCTTCCCAAAAGAGAACTGATGACAAGAAGAATGACAATAATTGTCACAATTTCCCCAATCGTATCGGATAGTGTTACAGGTTTCTTTTTTTCTTTTTCCGCCATAAAAATTACAAAAAACTACTGACTCTGCCCCTTTTCAAAAGACTCCGCTATCCTAAACAATACATCATCCCGCCCCCAATCAGACATAAACTGCATACCAAGTGGCAATTTTTTTCCACCCTCATCAACAAAACCCGAGGGAACCGATATAGCAGGAACACCTACAATATTTGCAGTGACTGTGAAAATATCAGCCAAATACATTTCAATGGGATCATTAGCTTTCTCACCGATTTTAAAGGCAGGAGTCGGAGCCGTCGGTGTTAAAATCGCATCTACACCGCTTTCAAAAATTTGTTTGAAATCTTCTTTAATAACCGCCCGAGTTGCTTCGGCTTTTCCGTAATAGGCATCGTAATAACCAGCAGAAAGAACATAAGTACCAAGTACGATACGGCGACGCACTTCCGGACCAAAAAGCGTACCTCGTGTTTTCGCATAATCACCAAGCAACACATCTCCTTCAATACGTGCCCCAAAACGCATACCATCAAACCGCGCAAGATTCGTCGACGCTTCAGCTGGCATCAAAATGTAGTAAACCGCAAGCGCATACTTTGCGTTCGGTAATTCAATATCACGAATCTCCATGCCAGCTTTTTTCAAGACCGCAACCGAATCTTCTAGATTCTTTATAACCCGAGGATCAACACCTTTAGCATTGGTAAATGTTCGCGGGACACCAATAACATATTTCTTCTTTTCTTTTGGTAAACTATATGCCCCCTCCTCAAATGTTGTACCATCAAAACGATCTTTTCCACGAATAGCGTCAAAAATTGTTTTTGCATCAGCGACCGTTTTTGCAAAAGGACCAATTTGATCAAGCGACGAGCCCATCGCCATAACCCCATAGCGCGACACCGCACCATAGGTTGGCTTCATCCCAACAAGGCCGCAAAACGATGCCGGTTGTCGAACAGAACCGCCAGTATCAGAACCAAGTGCAGCTGGTGCTCCTCCCATTGCCACAAGCGCAGCTGAACCACCAGAAGATCCTCCGGCTACTCGACTTTCGTCATGTGGATTTTTTGTTACCCCATACGCACTGTTTTCGGTCGAACCACCCATCGCAAACTCATCCATATTTGCGCGACCCAAAAAAACCGCTCCTTCTTTTTTCAACTTTGAGATTACTGTTGCATCATATGGCGCCACGTAACCCTCAAGAATTTTCGAGGCTGATCCTGCGCGTTTTCCTTTTATCAAAATATTATCTTTGATCCCAAAAGGTACACCCAAAAGAGGCAGGCTCTCCCCTGCCGCAAGACGCTTGTCAGCCTCCTTTGCCTCTACTATCGCATCATCAAATACTTCCAAAAGTGCATTGATGTTGCCATTTTTTTCATCAATTCGTTTTCGATACGCTTTCACTAAATCAACCGAGGAAAAATCTCCGGCATCGAGACCGGCACGTATATCCTTGATTGTTAATGTATCAACATCTAACTTCATAAACACGTTTACATAATCTTCTTAACCTTCACATACCCATCTTGTGATTCAGGAGCAGCAGCAACTAAAGCAGCAGTATCTTTCCCTGAAACGCTCGGTTGATCGTCACCTCGAAGAACATTTCGATTAAGCACCTTTTCTGTCTTAGGCGCCTTTGCTGCAGCTTCTTTTAACTGATCAATGTAATTCAAAATTGAATCGATATCCGTTCGAAGTTTCTCCTTTTCTTCCGCAGGTATCTCCATTCGAGCAAGCGCAAGAAGCTTATCTATTTCTTGTATGGTAAGCATAGACGTTTGACGCCATCATAACACAAAACATATCAAAAATTCATCTCACCGAATGAACTTTCTTATCCATATTCCAAAAGAAACTATTTGAGTAATTTCAAAAAAGCCGCCTCATCAAGCACCGAAACTCCGAGTTTATTTGCTGCTTCAAGTTTACTTCCGGGATTCTCACCAACTACTACATAACTCGTCTTTTTTGAAACCGATCCAGAAACAGACCCTCCTAACGCTTTAATACGAGCCTTTGCCTCATCTCTCGAAAGTGATGAAAGCGAACCAGTAACCACGAATGTTTTTCCTGAAAAAATTTGATTTTCTGAATTTTTTTTCTTGGGATGCGTAATTGTTACCTGTTTTTGCAACCTTGCAACAAGAGCTTTATTTTCGCGAGAAGAAAACCATGCCGTAATCTCTTTGGCAACAATAGGACCAACACCATTGATCGATTCAAGAGTTTCTTTCTGTGCTGATTCAATAGCCTCAATCGATTCAAAGTTATCAGCTAAATCTTCGGCGGTTTCTTCTCCAACCTGTGGAATTGAGAGTGAAACCAAAAAACGCGACAGCTTTACCACTCTCGATTTTTCAATAGCCTCTAAAAGGGCGTCCGCTGATTTTTCACCGAAACGTGGCAAGTCAACAAGATCACCCTTTTTAAGAGTGAAAATGTCCGGATACGAAGAAATAAGATGATTATCCATTAACATATCAACCACTTTTGGACCCATACCTTCAATATCAAACGCGTGCTTACTCACAAAATGGTAAAACTGACGACGGATAACTGTACCTGAGGAAAGATCCACACATCGCCACGCTGATTCGCCAGGAATTCTTTCAATTCGACCATCGCCACCACAATCAGCCACCTTTTTTGGCCAAACGAATTTCTTTTCTTTACCTGTGCGCAATTCCGTTAAAACTTTTACAATATCCGGAATGACATCACCAGCTTTTTGTAAAATCACCGTATCGCCAACCCGAACATCAAGTCGGGTAATCTCATCTTCGTTATGAAGCGTTGCTCGAGAAACTGTTGAACCCGCAACAAGAACCGGTTTTAAAACAGCAACCGGCGTAATAACTCCCGTTCGCCCAACCTGAAGAATAATATCCTCAACTGTCGTTGTAACCTGTTCAGCAGGAAACTTAAACGCAATTCCAAACCGTGGAGCCTTGCCAGTATACCCAAGAGCATCTTGAAGTTGTTTTTCATTCACCTTAACAACAACACCATCAATCCAGTAATCTTCTTTTTTAGATTTCTCCTGCCACTTTTTCCAATAAGCAATAACCGCTTCAATCGTCTTTGCTTCTTCAAAATGCTTATTCACCTTAAAACCAAGACCCTTCAGCTCTTCCAATTCGGCGGCCTGCGTTTCTGGCAATTTTTCCCCAAACCGGGCCACGTCATACACGAACACATCTAACTTGCGAGAGGCCACAATACGGGGATCAAGCTGGCGAATCGCTCCGGCGGCGGTATTTCGAGGATTGGCATACAACTCTTCTCCCTTCTTTTTTTGTTCTTTATTTAAGTTTTCAAACACACTCTTACGCATAAACACCTCCCCTTCAACAATCACATCAACTGACCTCTCTAAGACCAAAGGAACAGAGTCGATTGTTTTAACATTCACAGTCACATCTTCCCCCACTTCCCCATCTCCACGTGTTGCCGCTTGTTTTAATACACCACCCTCATACGACAAAACTATTTTTAACCCATCAATTTTCAGTTCACATACATAGGTGGGACGAATCGTGATACCTTGAGAGGCCAAAAAACGGCACACTCTCTCATCAAAGGCGCGAATATCATCCTCATTAAACGCATCATTAAAAGACCATTGCGACACGGCATGTCGCACTTTAGTAAAAAAAGGAAGTGGGGCACCCGCGACTCGCTGAGTTGGAGAATCAGGAGTAATGAGCTCTGGATAAGAAGCCTCAAGCTCTGAGAGTTCGTGTTTGAGCGAATCAAGCGCTTCAGCACTAATTTCTTCTTTATCAAGCACGTGATACACATAACGATAGTGGTGTATCGCTTCGCGAAGCTTTTGTGCCCTCTTTTTTATTTCATTTGAAGGAAACTCCGGCATGAACCTTTACCTTACCATTTACGGTCTAGGATAGAAAACAGTAACCCCTCTTTCTAGTCGGCGACTTGTTGGATCACACGTATTTGCACCATGTGCGGCTATTCCGGTAAGAATAAAGCCCGCAGCATCAACAAATTTATATATATAAACGTCAGCACAAGGTCCGTTTGGATACCCAGTTAAACCAATTGACGTCAAGCCTGGAGTTGGGGCAAAAAACGAACAATCTCCATCGCCGGATGTCGGACTGTAATCACGACACTCGTTGTCGGGAATACCAACAATTGAGTCAGTATTATCTTCAGCCTGGGGTACATACCCATCAATATTCCAGGCAGTACCACAAGAAAAAGCTATCGGTGTTTCTGTACCAAAATTTCCAATACGCGTATCTTGAAACAACGCACATTCCATCATAGATTCAGCGGCAGCATATGCCCGAACTGACTCATCGGCAAGAGTCGAAAGCTGTTGTTCACGCAAAGAAATAGCATGAACGGCAGCACCAACAACGACCAATTGAGCTGCCAAAATAATGGCCATAATTATGGCAACGCCTTTTTTACTTTCTTGAGTACTTTTTTTACCAGTTATAAATATGATATTCATAGATCACTGAACGAGAAGTAACACCTTGCCAACTCACTGAAATTGTCGCTGTTGCATGATAGTGAGGCATTGCTGCCGCTTCGTCTAAAATAATACTGCGAACAAATGAACTCGTACTACCCATTCCTCCATAGCCATACCCTGTTGCGGAACGCTCCATTGCCGGACATGCACCACCACAAGCGGTAAAGGCAGGAGTACCTGTATTGTTTACATCAAGCCAACAAGGAGAACCGACACATTGCCTCATTGACCCTAACCAATCGGCGTCAGGACCGTGAGTCGGATTCTCAAGCGCTCTTTCATCACGCACATTCCGTATCGCTTCGATCGCTTCAAAAGCAAGATACGAGGCTATTGTTTGATCACGAACTTCGTGCGCAGCTTTTAAACTATTATTAATGAGCATTAATGGCCCCAAAAGCGCAAACATAATTATCGTGATACCAAAAAGTGCTTCAATGAGGGTAAAACCAGATTTTTGTTTGTGCTGTTTATACATAGAATACATCATACATACACCTATCGAGCGCGTTGCGATACACTCGTCTGAAACACCATAGTAAGCGGAACTTTTAAGTTCCTCGCATGACCAGCAATTTTAAATGTTACAAACGGAGGTACAGTATCCGTTATATCCTCAGCTCCTTCAACACTCACAATAAAACTATCAACCCAAAATTCAGCCGGTTCATTCAACTTCATTGGTGGGTTACTTCCGATTGCTGTAAGAATTACCCCGTTTGCCGAATCAAATGTATATGAGCGCCTAACAGGATGAGAATCATAAAACGAAAAGGAATTTGACCCCCCAGCACAATCACGAGGCAAATCAACATTACCAACCGAAACATCACAATGGTACGTACTTCCGGAACGAACTTCTCGAATCATATACTCAATCGCCGAACTAACATTATCAAGAGCAGCCCTTGTATTTCGAGCACTCACTCGAGCAACCATCATTGATGAGATTGTGCCCGCAACCATAGTCATAATGATAGTAAAAACTCCCATTGAAACTAATACCTCAATAAGAGTAAAACCTTTTTTACATGTAGATATATTTTGTTTTTTTACAATGGACATACACCTTCAAGAACACTTACTTGTCCTGTTCGCCTTACTATAATAGACCGATGGCTGCCGTTTGGAAAAGAAAGATCCACACAATATTGGCGATTGGTACTTAATGGTTCGGGATTGGGGCGTTGAAAAGAAATATTCATCTGTGTTATCCCAGGATTACACACCCTTGTTCCCCCTGAATTCCATACACATATACCACTAATCGAAACTCCACCCTTCAAAAGAACCGTCTCGAGAATCGGTTCACCAACATCATAATCTCCATCATTAACCGGACAAATAAAAGAGGAAGGAGTACCACCAGGATCATTGAAAACAAGATACTGAGTTGGAGTGGTCATATTAAAATGAAGACCATAAGCCCCGCAAAAAGAACGACTACCCCCGCCGGCCGCCACATATTCACGGGCAGAAATACCATATGATTGTGCCTGTCGAACGGAAAGAGCAACTCGATACGAAACATCTTCATACAAAAACCGTGAGACATCAGCTCGATCCTGACCAACCACAACCGCAATAAGCATAACCACAAGAGCCATAACAATAAGAAGCTCTACAAGAGTAAATCCTTTATTTTTCTGCGAAAAACTCATTTTGTTAACCTACATACCAAGTACGGGCAAAAAAGGTAAGAGCCAAAAAGCTCCTGCGCTATACAAACCAACAAGAATCGTACCGATAGCCAAAAATGGTCCAAATGGCATTTCGCTTGCCATGGTCAATACAATACCTTTTGTTTTTTTTGCAGCAATCAAACGTTGAAATTTTTGTGCAACAATAATTGAAACAGCTGTCACCGCACCAATATAAAAGGCAAGAAGAACCGCCGAAAGACCTTCAATCCCAGGAAGGAGAAGCCCTATGACAAAAGCTATTTTTGCGTCACCAAAACCCATCCACCGACCATTCGAAACTTTCCATAATAAATAAAAAGGAATAAACAACAGAATCGCAGTAAGAATCTGCCAACCAAGTGTATTAATGATCGCTCCGTAAGAAAAACCAACACCGACAGCAATCGTTTTTACAATAGCCACAATCGCGAGAACATAAAGCGGACCTTCGGGAATTATTTTATGACGCAAATCATACCCACTAATAACAACAAGAAGGGCTATTTGAATCCAAAGGAACAACAACGGGGCCAATCCACTACTAAGTGGATTAGAAAAAACAACACCATATGCAATAAAGAAAAGAATAGCCGTTCCCCATTCAACCACAGGATATTGAAACGAAACCTCTGCTTTGCATCCAGAACATCTTCCTTTTAAAAAAAGATAGCTTACAACTGGAATAAGTTCAAACCAAGCAAGTTGTTTACCGCACGACATACACATCGAACGACCTTGTACAATTGTTCGACCTGTCTTCAAACGAATAATAACTACGTTAAGAAAACTGCCAACGACAGCTCCAAAAAAAAGAACAAACACTGTATCAAAAAAATTGATACCCATCACATAAGTGTATCACTAAAAAACACAATTCCCGACATGCTCGGGAATTGTGTTTTTTAAAATAAGTAAACTAATGACACTCGGCAACGTTTGGATTTGTTGTATTGTCAGCAACGCCAAGACCAACATTTTCAAAACCATCTACACACCAAGAAACGGTACCATCAGTCTTAAGCGGAACAGAAATAGCCCAACTTGTCGCTGTTCCCGCTGCAGGATCTGAGTCATCAGAAACACATGTTGCTGTTGCTCCACTTACTGATTCAGCGTGAGTAATCGCACTCACAATGACAGGATCGGTAAAAATACCAGTCGTACAATCTGCAGCATCAGATCCGTAGTGGGTATTATCATCAAAATAGAGTCCTACCTGTTTTCTAATTGAATCTAAATCTGCTTTAATCGCCGCATCTGCACCCTTGGCGCGAGCAACATTCAATGTGGCCAACGTTACCGACGAGAGGATACCGATGATAGCAATAACGACGAGAAGCTCAATAAGAGAGAAACCTTTTGTTTGTAATTTTAGCATGTATAAATTTGTATTAAACCGAATCTATAAAAGCAATAATATCCTAAAAGTGTCCCTAACACACCTTTTTCTGTGTATAAAAACACCCACCAAAAGGTGGGTGTTTTTGAATACTGAGAAAAAATGGATTACGGCGTACAAACAGCAGTAGAACCAGCACCACCAGTTGCACCGTTTGCAAGTGAAGTAACAGCAGCGTATCCGTTACTATCAATACACCACTCCTGTGCAGCAGCGTTGGTGAAGATTGGAACAGAAACAGCAAAGCTGTGAACTGTACCAACTGTACCAATAGCACATGTTGCTTGAGCACCTGAAGCTGCCTCAGCTTGAGTGATTTGGTTCAAAATTGTAGTGTCGCCTCGGAACATGGTTGGCAACGAATCACAAGCAGCAGTTGCGGCTGCAATTGCAGTACCGTACTGATTATTTGTATCATAATAAATTTCTGCCTCTGTTCGAATACCTGAGAGATTCTGTTTAATTGCTGCATCACGACCCTTTCCTCGTGCAGTATTAAGAGAAGCCAATACGACCGACGAGAGGATACCGATGATAGCAATAACGACGAGAAGCTCAATAAGCGTAAAACCTTTATTCTTCATATAATAATTAAAGTAACATTAATACAAACACGAGTGCCCTAAACGAATGAGTTCGACCTCCCTTCGCATACAGGCGAACATTGTGAGGAACGGGTTCATTATAGTACGTCTATGAAAAATCTGGGAAACATTGTTGTGGATAAACCTACAATTACCCCTTTTCATTAAAACGCGTTTGCGAGATTGTAAATCGGCATCAACACTGAAGCCAGGAGAACACCTACACCACCTGCCAAAAAGACAATCATTGTTGGCTCAATAAGACCAAGCAACGTATCAACGGCATTTTTTACTTCACGCGAATAAAACTTCGCCATCGTCTCTAAAATATTTCCAAGCTCACCTGTTTCTTCTCCAACCCGCATCATTTGGACCATAATGCCTGGTATTTCTGGATACTTAGAGAACGATTGTGAAATTGAACTACCTCCTTTAACGGCAATGACTGTTTCTTTTACGATTTTTTCAAACACCGCATTTTCAACAACCGTCGAAGTAACCTCAAGAGCTTTCACAATAGGAATCGCACTACCTATCATGGTATGCAAGTTATCTGCTATGCGTGAAAGTGCTAATTTTCGATACAAATCACCAAGGTACGGAACTGAATTAAAAAAGTGATCTGTTGCATATCTCCCTTTTTCTGTTTTTCTGTAACGAATATAAAAATATACCGCAAGAGCCGCCGCACCTCCCACAAATGCTCCGTAATGAACGAAGAAATCACTTGTTCCAATAACAATTTTTGTATAAATAGGAAGCTCCTGCCCTTCTCCTTCCAAAATCGCCGCAATACTCGGAATAACCTTCACAAGCATCAACACCATAACGATAATAAAGGTCAAAACAATGAAGGCTGGATACACGAACGCATTTCGAGCTTTACTGGTGAGTTCATAACTACGATCAATATGATCTGCCAAGAACATAAATGTCTCATCAAGCTTCCCTGACTCTTCACCTGCACGAACCATGTTGACGTAAAAATCAGAAAAAACCTTTGGGTGTTTCGCAAGTGCTGCCGAAATAGAACTTCCAGACTGAATATCATCAGCCACTTTTTCCAAATGTTGTCGCAAAATTTTATTTTCACCCTCCGACGAAAGAAGTCGAAAAACACGCAATGCCGATACTTGCGCTTCAAAAAGCGTCGCCATCTGACGCGAAAGAATAACAACTTCTTTTGCCTTCACACCACCAAAAATAGCCCCCAAATCCATTTGGAGTAACGGTTTTTTCTCAGCAGATTTAATGGAAGAAATGATAAACCCTCGCCTCTGCAAAGAAGCAATAGCTATATCAACATTAACCGCATCAATTGACCCATCTGATGCTTGACCTTCTTTATTTACAACCTTATAAGCAAAAAGCATTTTGAGCTATTTTTGTTCAGATGAACCTACAGATATTTCTCTAGGAGTTTCGAATTGAAAGACTGGCTGTAAGCGTTTTCCACTGTGATTTCTCCCGCGCGGACAAGATTTGCAAGCGTGCGATTCAAATCAATCATGCCACTTTCCATTCCCGTCTCAATAGCTGTATTAATTTCATGTGTTCGTTGGTCACGAATAAGATTTGCGACCGCATTATTTGCCACAAGAAGTTCATAGGCCGGAATAAGACCACCTGAAATACGCGGAACAAGACGCTGTGAAAAAATTC
The DNA here is from genome assembly GCA_964574355.1 of uncultured Candidatus Saccharibacteria bacterium. GTDB lineage: Bacteria > Patescibacteriota > Minisyncoccia > Phycocordibacterales > DSPV01 > CAZNMD01. The sequence continues at coordinate 55,982 of CAZNMD010000002.1, read as the reverse complement.
CCGTGAGAGAAGCTGCGAGCTGAAGACGAATTTGCTGTTGTTGAGCAGCATCAAACGAATCAATAATACGATCAATTGTTTGCGCTGCATTATTGGTATGAAGCGTTGAGAAAACAAGGTGACCTGTTTCAGCCGCGGTCACCGCCGCTGACATCGTCTCAGCGTTTCGCATCTCACCGATTAATACGACATCCACATCCTGACGAAACATTGCCGAAAGCGCTGTCTGAAAATCAGCCGTATCATTTAATACCTCTCGCTGATCAATAAGCGACTTAACCGGGGTATACACAAACTCAATAGGATCTTCAATAGTAATAATGTGCTCCGCCCTTGTTTCATTAATCAACTGTATGAGGGCCGCAAGCGTTGTTGATTTACCATGACCAGTTGGTCCCACAACCAAGAAAAAACCTTGTTGTTTTGACGCAAAAGATTCAAGAACGGTTGGGAGATTTAACTCAGCAACATTTTTAATACGTTTTGGAATTAAACGCAGAGCAATACCAATCCCTCCTTGAGTCACAAACGCATTACCTCGAAAACGAGCTTCCCCTTTATAAACATACGAGAAATCAATCTCTCTTTTTTGTTGAAAAACAGCAAAATTTTCCTTTGTGGTCAAGGCCGCTAAATAGGCCTCTGTATCTTCTCTTGTAAGAAGAGCATCATCACCAACAGGAATCAAAAAACCAGACACACGGATAATCGGTCGGTATCCGGGCGATAAGTGAATATCTGATCCACCCTCATGAATAACAATTTCTATTAAACGATCTATATCTTTTCGATAATCTGTTGGCATAATTTTATTTTTTCTTGGCAGCCTCTAATACTTTTATTGTCTCCGCAAGAACCTCTGACGGTATGGTACTCGCTTTAATAATATACCCGTGTACTCCGACTTTTTTTGCCCGCTCGATATCTGTTTGTTGGCTCTGATTAGTAAGAACGATAATAACAGTATCGTCGGCAAGGTGATCTTTCCTCACCGCTTCAAGATATTCAAGCCCGTCCATTGCTGGCATAACAACATCCACAAGCATCAAGTCAGGTTTATACCCACTTTTTAATTTTTCGAGTGCCATAGGACCACTTGAAGCTACCTCAACCAAAAAGCCTTGTTGCTTGAACTTCAAGCTGTACATATTTGTTAAAAAACTATCATCATCAATGATGAAAACCTTCTCTCCTGCATGGACAGATGTCGACTTCACAGCTTCCTTGACATCACCCTTTGATACATCAATTTGATTTTCCATCAATGTGCTTTTAGTTTTTAATATTACAACGTACTGACTTCTTCAAAAGGAATGACGCGATCGAATGCTTTTAAAATCGCATCCTCTTTCATCGTGAGCATTCCCTGCTTTCTGGCAATATCCATAATAGCAGGCTCTGTAGGATTGTGGAGAATCGCCTGCTCAAGTTCATTGTTCATCGAAAGCATTTCAACAACAGCAATACGTCCACGAGTACCTGTTGGACACTCAGCCGTCGGCTCAGCCTGATACACAAACTCACCAAACGGAACCTGGTCCCTAATTTCATGAGGTAAGTCTGCAAACTGTTTTTCAAGCATCAACTTAATACTTCCTTCAACTGGCAACTTCGTTCCAGTATTTGGATAAAGTCGCTTCACAAGACGCTGAGCAACAGCGAGAATCAACGTTGGCGCAATTAAATAAGGATCAACACCCATATCTATAAGACGAGGAATAACTCCTGTTGCATTGTTGGTGTGAATGGTTGAAAGCACTAAGTGACCCGTCAAAGCTGCCTGAATAGCAAGCTGTGCAGTTTCTTTATCTCGAATCTCACCCACCATGATGACATCAGGGTCCTGACGCAACGTAGAACGCAAACCAGAAGCAAATGTATATCCAATTTCTGGATGAACTTGTGACTGGTTCATTCCTGGAATGTTATATTCAACTGGATCTTCAAGAGACAAAACGTTTTCCGTATCACGATCAATCTCATTCAACATCGAATACAGTGTGGTTGATTTACCAGAACCAGTCGGACCAGAAATAAGAATCATTCCATACGGCCGATCAATCGCGTCTCGAATAAGTTGAACATTTCTTTTTGATAAACCAAGCGCATCAACAGGCAACACTCCCTTTTCACTATCCAAAATACGCATAACCACTTTTTCACCAAAATATGCAGGAAAAGTAGAAACACGAAAATCTACTTTTCTACCACCAATACGTGCAGAAAAACGACCATCTTGAGGCTTTCTTTTCTCATCGAGACGCATATTACAGAGAATTTTTATACGAGCGACGACAGCCGCATGAACTTTTGCTGGAAGTGTTAAAGATGTGTTCAAGATACCGTCGACTCGAAAACGAACTCGAATCTTGTCACCCAAATGCTCAACGTGAATATCCGAAGCTGCGCCCTCCACCGCGTAATGAAGAATTGTTGCCACAATTTTTGTAACGGGAGCATCTTCGATAATCTTTGTATCAACAGGCTCACGAACTCCTTTTTTCTTTTGTTTGCTTAACTCAGCCTCTTCTGTTGAAATCTCCGACTCAAGTTCAGAAAGAGCTTTTGTAACCTCACCTGAAAGACCTCGATATGTTTGGATAACACGGTCAAAATCAGCTTCTGTTATTAAAAAGAGTTTATACGGCATACCCGCCCTGGCAGCGGCAAAGGTAATAGCATCACGCGCTTCCAAATCTTCCGGATTAACAATACCAATCTCAAGCGCACCCTCCTCAATAGCAATTGGTACGAAACGATAATGTTGGGCTGATTCCTCAGGAACATACTTCAACACCTCAAATGGAACATTCACATTCTCTAAACTACGAGTCGGAATTCCAACAGCCGCACCTTTCGCAAAAAGGATATCCGCCTCACTAACACCATGAAGTTCCAAAATTTCTTCGACGGGTTTCTTTCCCTCACGAAGCTCATCTTTAATAGCCTCGAGATCTTCTCGGCCAATAATCTTTTTTTCAACAAGTGTTTCTAGTATTCCCATAGAGTTATGTACTTTCAACTATTCCCCCTCCTCATCTTCCGCTCCTGGTAACGGCTCAAATGGATTCCTTCGACCAGGATCAAGCGGAGTGATAGGTACGGTAAAATCCTGCAGAGACAAAAATGCAGGATCAGAAAAGAGAGATGCGTCAAATTTAAAACTCTCCAACATTCGAAGCGCCTCAAGCACCTCTGAAGCGCTCGGTGAAATAGTATAGGTTGACTCAACAAGAGGGCCATCAATCGTTGCCGTATCTCCTCGACTAAAATAGTACACAGCCGCAATCATAAAAGTGACTGCGAAGACAATTAAAAGTGTTTTGTTTTGTTTAAGTGCGTCCATAGATTTAGATCACGTATTCATAGAAATCAAGAGTAAGTACGTAGGTATACTCTTCGCTGTCTTCTTCATTCGGTCGGGCGTCGATAACAACTCCAACAAGATCTGCTAAACGTAAACTACTTTCAAGATCAGTAAGAAACGCAAGAAAGGCTTCGTACTCTCCTGTGAAAGTAACAGTGATAGGTGAACTCTTATACGCCTGAATTGGGGATCCATCGGCAGCGACAGTCGAAGGATCAACAGAAGCTTGAGCCGGAGAAGTTTTTTTTGTAGTTGGAGCTTGTGAACTCACCGTTATATCTTTCATCGTAAGCCCATACGCATGAGCCAAAACAAAAAGTTCCAACGCGCCGCGCACCCCATCAGCCCTATCAGGGAGAAGCATGTTAAGACGAGCAACTTGTTCGTCACTAATTGACGCATATTCAGCCATAATCTGATCTCGCCGCTCAATCACTCGTTCAGCGTCATTCAATGTTTGTTTTCTTTCTTCAATCAAACCTTTTGTTACCTCCATATCAGCAAACTGCGGTTTAATAAAACCTAAAACTACCCAGACGGAGGAGGCGAGCAAAATAATTGGTAAGATACGATTCATAATTATTCAATTTCTTCTTCAGCCTCCGCGGCATTGATGAGTGACGAGTAAGAAACTGCTGTTTTCGCCACTATTGTTTCATAACTAAATTCAACAAACCCATTCGACTTTAATTTAAAATCAGAAAAGATATGCCCAGAAAGCTCTGGTTGGGCGATAAATGTATCAGATTGAAGAGCGATCGCAGAAAAACCATCTGCAATTCCTTGCATTTGAACACGCGCACCGACAGGAAGCATTTGATACGAAAGGTTTTTAAAAGAAACATTTGGCATCGTATTCTCCTCAAGAATGGTAAAGAACTGAGTAAATGCAATGTGTCCCGAAAGGAGATTCTTTGCCGTAGTCATCCGCCGACTAAAAATTTTCACCTCATCAATTTTTCCAAGCTCAAACGAAGCCTTGCGATCAGCAATCTCACTATCAAGCTTTTTCAACTCAGCTCGAAGATTTTGATTGTACAAAAATATTCCAGCACCAAGAGCAATAACGACAATAAAAACAGCTATACCCGCTATAGCAAGAACGCTGATACTCGACGAACGAAAAGGCTGCACGGCTTTCGCCATGTTCTGTTTGGGAATAAAAGACGTTGAAAACTTTGCATCCATCTCGTGAATACTCTTTTTATTATACCCTGAATGGTCTATATCCTCTCCCCTGTTTATAACCAACGTAGAGTGAGCGAAATGAACATGTCCTCATTTTCATTTCCGAACCGAGGAGGGCATATAGGCTCAACACCTAGGCTTCGCCTTGGGGAAGCTCTATTCACCTTCTTGTTCAGAAAGCTTTCGAAGCGCGATACCTACTGCAACGGCAAACTCCGGACCAACCTCAGCTAAGACCGCCTCCATAAATGCCGGTGTTTGAACTTTAGAAAACGGATCTCCGAGCGATAATTCAGTTTCAAAAACTGTTTTTGCTACTTCTAATATTCCTTTAAGGGTTGAACCGCCTCCCGTCAGATACACCCGCTCAATACTTTTGCCGTGACGTTTTTCGTAATTAAGCAAAACATTATTTGCTTCAGTAAATACGTAGCGTAATACCACATCCGCCGTATCCCTGATTGATTTACCCCCATATACACCATCAAGACCTTCGCGGCGTTTAAAGTTTTCTGCTTCAGCAATAGAAACACCGTATGTATTCGCAAGAACAAGAGTAATATCTTGCGCACCCTTGTTTATCGTGTGAGAAAAACGCACCACCCCTTGCTCAATAATATAAATTTTTGTTGTCGCTGCACCAAAATCAACAACCATTGTCGGACGCATACCTCCACCGTCAACAACCGAACGAATCGTACTAAAAATTTCAACTTCAAAAAAAGATGAGACCAACTGCGATTGTGTCACCACTTCTTGATAGCGTTGCAAGACCTCATTTAAAATCACTACCAAGAGAATATTGAGCATCTTTGGCCTCATATTTGGCTCATTCCCCAAAACAGTTGCATCTTCAGGCTGAGGAACCACCCACCAATCAAGGGCCACTTCATTTATTGAGACAGGAATATACTTTCGCGCCTCAATCGGCACCATTTGAACCAAATCTTTCTCTTCTATCTGTGGCATTTCAATCGTCGTAACCAACGAAGAAGCGAGAGGAATAGACACCCCACATTCTTTACTGGTCACTTGTGCCTCACGAAAAAGATCTACCAACACCTCGGACAGCTTCGCCGAAGAAAGAGCTGTCGCCCGACCAATTTCAATACCTGCATACGGCCCAAGTGCAAGTGCGCCATACGTATCAAGAACAACTCTCCCATTTTTTCGCGAAAGCTGAACAACCTTTATAGAAGAAGACCCAATATCAATACCAAGAGCCGCACCTTTGCTACGGAACGAAGTAACGATTTTTTTTAATTTATCAAACGAAAAATCCATATCGATCAGCCCATCATTTGGGCTTTATTGTATCATGAGCCTATGAGTATTCTTCCTTTCCGTATACAAGAATACCTAAGAAACCTCTACAGAGAACTACTTGATTTTCTTTTTCCCCAAAACGTTTTTGAGATGAAATTGCGTACCATGACCCCTTCCTCATTTGTAACTCATAGCGAACCATGTCTTCATGAGCCCAAACCTGTATCTGTTCTCTACTCTTACAAAAATCACTTTGTTCGAAACACTATACATACACTCAAATATCGGGGAAATACTGATGCCGCGCGTTTATTAGGAACAACCTTATACGACCTTTTGCTAGAAGATAACGCAAATCTAGGAACCTACTCCTCTTTTGAAAAACCACTCATTATCCCAATACCCCTCTCTCCTGCCCGACAACGCTCCCGCGGCTATAACCAAGTAGAACTCGTTACCCACGTGATTGCAACCCTCGATCAAGAAAAGAATTTTTCACATACACCACACGCGCTGATTCGCATAAAAAATGCACCAAGCCAAACAGCACTCAAAAACAAAACAGCACGAATAGAAAATCTTGCCGGAGCGTTTCGCGCTAATCCCGCACTTGTTTCGGGAAAGGCAATTATTCTTATCGACGATGTTGTGACCACCGGCACCACTCTTAAAGAAGCCAGACGAGCACTAAAACAGGCTGGTGCTCGAAAAATCCGATCGTACGCCTTGGCACATTAATATTGATACACTTACTACTATGAACACAGAGATTAACCCACCAAAAAAATCACACTTTCTACGCTGGATCATTATCGGTATATTTAGCCTCCTCTTACTTACCTTTTGTTTTGAAGTGTATCGAAATGTTTTTCAAGCTCGACAGACCAGTACTGAAACCAAACGCTTTATTGTTCCCTTAGGTATAGAATCCGCTGTGAATATTACAGAACTTCTTATGTATGAAGGCTACCTTACCATTAATCAAAATTTGTTTTTCACCTATGTACTAAAACTCCAAGGAATCAAAGAAATTAAACCGGGCGGCTATCAAATTTCAAGATCAATGAGTCCTTGGACAATCGCCCAAGTTTTAAAAAAAGAACCCTACATGAAATGGGTTGTTATTCCAGAAGGATTACGAAAAGAAGAAATTGCCGAAATTCTAACAACAACGCTCGGCTGGAGCGCTGCCGAAAAACAAACCTGGATTACAGCTGACACCGCTCCAGACGCTGACCACACCGAAGGCGTGTACTTCCCCGACACCTATTTGATCCCCGTCGACCAATCAACAAACGATGTAGCAAAACGCATGCGAGCAAACTTCGAAGAAAAATTTGCCCCTTTTGTAAAAGAAGCGAACGCACAAAATATAAAATGGACCACTCTGTTAAAAATCGCCTCACTCGTCCAACGCGAAGCCTCTGATAAAAAAGATATGCCTCTTATTGCAGGAATTATTTGGAACCGTCTTCTTTCAAACATGAAACTCGATATTGACGCGACTTTGCAATATGTACGTGGTAATACCGGCCAAGGTTTTTGGGCACCAATTACGATCGCTGACAAACAAACTGACTCTCCGTACAACACCTACAAATACACCGGCCTTCCTCCCCGCCCCATCGCAAATCCTGGTACTGACGCTATCAAAGCTGTGTTGTATCCACAAAAAACTGACTGCGTATATTACCTCCACGACACATCAGGAACTACTCATTGTGCAAAAACCTACGAAGATCATAAGAAAAATATTGAACACTACTTAAGGTAAAATAAGGCATATGAACAAACGAATTCTTCTTAAACTTTCAGGGGAACAATTTGCAGGGAAAAATAATTTCGGTATTGATCTTAATTTTATTTCAGAGTTAGCAAAAGAAATTCAAAACGTTGTTACCGAAACAAAAGCACAAATCGTTATCGTTGTTGGTGGCGGCAACTTTATTCGCGGCGCAACACTCGCAAAACAAGAACTAATGATTGAGCGGGCGACCGCAGACTACATGGGCATGCTCGCAACAATTATGAACGGCATGGCGCTCGTTGACGTTCTCGAACACAACAAACAGCCCGCCCGCCTTCAAACACGTATTCCAATAAACAGCGTCGCGGAGCCTTTCATTCGACGTCGAGCTATTCGTCACCTTGAAAAAGGTCGAGTTGTTATTGTCTCTGGCGGTACCGGAAACCCTTACGTCACCACCGACACCGCCGCCGTTTCAACTGCGCTTGAATTAGATTGTGAACTTGTATTAAAAGCGACAAAAGTAGATGGTGTATACACCAAAGACCCAGTGAAATACCCCGATGCAGAAAAACTAAAAACTATTTCTTACAGCGACGCCTTACAAAATCAAGATATTAAGGTAATGGATGGAGCAGCAATTTCTATGGCCCGCGAACACGCGCTTCCCATCCGCGTTTTTGATTTACTCACCAAGGGAAACATCAAATCAATTGTTGAAGGAGGCGATATTGGAACACTCATTTCGTAACAACTAACCCTTTCTTTTTTTATTTTTTCAAAAAAGATTAATCACCTTCAACATTCAGAGAAATGAGTTTCATAGTATTAGTGGTGATGACTATGCGACATATGATCAATAGTTTCTAATTCTTTTTCTACAACTTCCTGATTTTCTCCTTCCTTTTTCTTCACCAATACCCACACCGCAATAACTGTCGTAATCGGTACCGCCAGAACCAAACCAATACTGCCAATCATAGTACGCATAATTTCCGCCGCAAAAATCTCTCGATTCACCAATACGCTCCACTGAGTTGCTGAAGAATAAAACAGCAATAAAAGTGGCAAAGATGCTCCGACATAGGCAATCGCGAGAGTATTTACCAACGCTCCAATATGCTCCCTGCCAATACGGACCGCTCGAGCAAAAATAATTCGCCGTGGTAAATGTGGAGCGACACGATGAAGTTCTTCAACCGCAATCGATTGACCAATCGCGGCGTCATACAATACACCAAGCAATCCAATCAAAATTCCGCCCAACAATAGACCTGAAAAATCAATCACTCCTCCCGTATCGAAGTTCAAATACACAGCCTCATCACTTTCAAACCCGCTCAATCTCCCGAAATGAACAGCTGCATACGCAAGCGCTCCAGTAAACAAAATCGTGACAATCATACCTACAACAGCAGTCGTTGTTGTTTTGTTAAACCCATGTGTCACATACGAACCAAGCACAACAATAAGTGACGACACAACAATACTAACCGCGATGGGTGAATACCCTCCCAAAATTCCTGGGAATAACAAATAGAAAATAAAAAGGAAACTACCGAGCAAAGCAAGCAACCCTCGCAACCCTTGTATGCCCCCGAAAACTAACACCACAAGAATGAAGAGCGCAATAAAGAAATATATGACCGGCATGCGGTATGGTTCAGAGACAGAATAATAATTACTGCCATCAAACGCCCCAACAGTATGAACCAAATAAAAGACTTCGCCCTGCTTTAATTTCAAATAATCGTTTTCTACGGTAACTTCCATACCCCGTTCTTCACCATCAAGAATAACTACGCGCACCGTTTGATACGTACTTTTTGTGTTTGTGCCCGGAATCTCTTTTACCTGTTCATCGATTACCTCAAGCACACGAGCTTTCATGGTAGTTACTGAATCAGGCATCACCTCTTGAGCAAGAGTAGCACTGACCGGCACAAAAAAACCTCCTACAAAAAAGGCGGCTACTATCAAGAAATAAGACAACCCGTCTCCTCGCATCATTCAATGATAACAAACCTTGCGCATTATCCTAAAAATATCGTGCCAGCACTTCCTATATGTGCTAAATTGTGAAAACCGCAGTATATAAGGAGAGGTGGCTGAGCGGTCGAAAGCGGCACCGTGCTAAGGTGTTGTCCGGGTTAAACTGGACCGTGGGTTCGAATCCCACCCTCTCCGCATTTGAAAAATCCTTCGCTTTGGCGAGGTGATTTTTTATGCGGAGAGAGCGACTGAACTGCTTCAGTCGCGTGGTGGGATTCGAAGCCGTTCTCCGTTATTTGTGAAGTATTCTGATACTGAACAAATCGGAAACGGGTACTGACCCTGTAAGGGTCGAAAAGCGTACTCGCGGTCCCTACCCTCTTTTTAAATTGTAGTACCTTATTTTAAACTAAACTAAATTTATATCTTCTGAAACACGAACAAGTGTTCATGCATGATGAGTAAGAAATTAGACTCTTTTGATTTAGTTACCCAGAATCCAGTGGCCTTACAGTTGAATTGACGCTTTATAATATCTTCTTTGAGTAAGAGTCCAGCCTTAAGAAAGCGGTCCATTACTTTATAGGCAAGCGGCTGATACATTTTCTTTCGCCTCGTATCTCCCATAAGAATTGCACAAAATTTACCAGGCTTTAGGACCCGATAAAACTCTTTCGAAACTTTTTCCATTTCACCACAAAAAACATCTATATCACTTATGTTCGATAGATCATCAACCAGCTTTCCTTCACTGTATTTAATTATATCTACGTATGGAGGATGAGTAAGTACAAAGTCGATAGTCTCATCTTTTATCTTAGAAAGATTCCGAGAGTCCCACTTAAACCCTCTTTGCCACGCCTTATTATCAACCTTAAAATTGAGAGCTTTTTTTGTTCTTTCAAGTGCCGCCTGATTTACATCAGAATAAATAATATTTCTATTCAATATTTTCGCCTCAATCGCGGTTGTGCCACCACCAATCATTGAATCAAGCAATACATCACCCTCTTTGGAATATCGCAGAATGAGATTTCGAGCCACTTCAGGAGACCAATTCCCTCTCCAATCTGATGTATGTGTAGCCCAGTTACCACGGCGAGGAAACGCCCAGACGGTTGTACATTCCAGTTCAAATTCTTCGGGATGTAGTGTTAACTCTGTAGTTTTTTCTATAGCCATGGGTTGTTACCACTCCAATTCATTTAGCACACCCCCTTCGAGCATATTTAAATTAAATACATACTCATTGTGATTATACGTTTCTTCGAGAGGTCTTTTTGTTGTATTCCAACCTAACCCATCAGTGATCCAAACAAAATCAATACCTTGGGATTTTAATTCATCATAAAGAGCTTTAAACTCACCGCAAACAGCTTTTAGTTTTGAACCACCACCATTATAAAAATTTGCCTCAAATAACTTTAACTTCTTATTTTTAGCGTTATATATCGCAAAATCAAAACTACGTTCTGATTTATCAATCTTAATATCAAAACCCCACTTAGCCTTTATAGCACCAGGTCGAGCTTGAGCAAGACATTCATACCCATTCTTATTGCAAAAGTCAGTTAGATAGGAACTGATTATTTCTTCCATTAAAGTACCACCTCGATTTTTTCGTCCATTACTATCAAGTCCAACCTCTACGCCCACAACATAATCAACAAGATTTTTGATTCCATCTTTTTGAAACAATTGCGCCAGGCCTGATTTATTTAGAAATTCAAAATACTTAGCAGCATCTTTTTCTTTACCAGAAAAATCAAAGAATTCTACACTCTTATTCACTTTATCAAACACCTCGAGTCTGTTTTCTCGGACCGCCAATAAAACCGGGAGAGCTTTAATTATGTCAGGGTTTGAGCTATATAATTTTACAAATTCTTCTTTTAAATTTTCCTTACCGAGTAAATAATTTAACTTATTGAGAACTATCTCTAAATCTGAACGATGAGAAAATACCTTATTCCAATTAATAAAATACTCCCAAGTTTTAATTGAACTTTTAAATGTATTTATTAGGTTACTAAAATTTTTTTTCATTTTTATTTCCATTTACCCGTTTTCAATGTATCCATAAAAAGATCAAAAGCCTGACTAGCGATATTTTGACCTCTCTTTTTAATAGCCGACTCCGGATCAGATAAGAAGTTATATTTATCAACAGCCTGATTTATTTTTGCGTAGTGCTTTTTATAGTTAGGAAATTTTAATACGAGATTTTGATTAAATATATTTCTATCAGAATTTTCTGATCTCTCCATAACCGTTAAATTACCAATTTGATGGATTAGTCTATATACCTCATCATTATCCAACTTAAAATTCTTAAAGACGGGATCCGTATCATCTTGAGGAACAATATGTTCAATTGTAGCTTCAGCAAATTTATTTACCCCACCCATTTTATAAGCCACTCTTTCTAAAACAAACTGAATATCACCACTTTTCCCTTCAATATACTTTATTCTGTCGAAAAAGTTTTTAATAAACTGTTCTTTTTGGTCTATACATAAACCTGTTAAACCGCTAAAAAATTTTTGTTTATCAATTTGCCCTTCACAATAATTCGCAAAATACTTTTTCTCAGGAACACTCGGGCTTCCTGGTATATACTTGTATAAAAATTGGAAAGCAACTAATTTGTTTAGATCTTTTACGAATGTAGAAATTCCGTTTTGATAAATATATAACAATACAGAGTAAACTTGATCAACCCCAAGAAAGCTCAAGAAAGTTAGCACTTCTTTTATCTCAGCCACCTCGAATCTTTTCTTTGGAAGTTTAATTAAACTTTCTGTTTGGGCATTTCTAATAGATAAGTATATATTTGATAGTTCAAACAAAGACCTCGCATATTCTAATTCTTTGTTTTTATATTCCTTAACGAAACTATCAAACAAATTCGCATGGCTGACATAATAATGGGTCCCGATCCAATGATGTCTTATGTACGTCTTTAAGTACTTACTATCCTCAGAAAAATCTCTGAACATTTTTTTCCAGTTTTCTTCAACGTAGGCATATTTTTCTTTATCTCCACTGACCGCTTCAAAAATGGCATTTTTTAATAAATCAGTAGTAGCAAGACTGACACCTGTATCATTAATACTTTCAAATAGACTGAAAGCAGCTGATCTGTCTAAGCATTTTATAAAAATAAGTTGTAGTTTTTTTATCTTATCAACAAAATTTCTAATTTCATTAATTTTACACTTAGGAAAATATTTTTTTATTCTATCCTCTATAGACTTATAATTATTTATAAATCGTTTTTGTAACTTTGTTAAATTAGCCTCAGATAGTAATGTGCCGAATACTATTGATTGATACATCTGATCTGAATTACCATCCGAAAATGCAAGTCTAACCTGATTGCTATTTTTACCGTACTTAATAAGTATTTCATCAATTTCTTCTTCTATAGACCTAAATTCTTCTGATTTTTTGGGAGAAATGTACTTTTTAAGTCCGGCCAAGATCAAAGACAATGATGTCAATCTTTGTTGACCATCAATTATCAAGTCTCTACTGATTGTGCCACCGTCAACAATAGCTACAATACTACCAACATAGTAACCAGGTGGATTTTCAAGAATATCATCCCATAGTCTTTCGACATCTTTTTTATCCCACGTATATGGGCGCTGAAGCGAAGGTATTGCATAAATAACTGATGCTGTTTTATGAAATTCACCAAATGTTGTATCTTGCGCTTTGATTTTTTGATCCATTTTTTTTAATAATTAGTTACAAGCACTTCAGTAATTTTCCCCCTTCCTGTCCCTTTTGAATTAATTGCTCGGCCAGCTTCAACTTTATTAATACATACCCCCTTATGACCTTTATAAATCTCATTTATAAAGGGTGTATCTGAATTTGAAAGCATTACAAAACATCCACGCTTACTTAATTCCAAAAAGGTGTCCCGAAGCTCTACCTGCTCTTTATCAAGAAATGATTCTGCCGTATACGACGTAAACGACGCCGTTTTACTTACTGGATAGTAGGGAGGATCGAAATAAACAAAATCCCCTTTTTTAGCCTTCTTTAGAACTTCTTTATAATCCTGATGCTTTATTTCAATTCCTTGAAGTGCTTTTGAAACTTTAATTAGATTTTCTTCGTCACAAATTAAAGGATTCTCATACTTACCATACGGCACATTGAATCCACCCTTACTGTTCACTCGATACATCCCATTAAAACAAGTTCTGTTGAGAAATATAAAACGTGAAGCAACGTCTAAGTCACTTAGCGTATATGGATCTTGTGCTCGAATTTTTAAAAAATACTCTTTATTAACTTTGTGTTTCCTAAGTGACTCAACAAGACGAGCAACATCTTTTTTTATAACATTGTATGTCGTAACAAGCTCCTTATTTAAATCAGACAAAAACCCCTTCTCGGGGAGTAAATCAAAAAATACAGCACCTCCTCCTACAAACGGCTCAAAATATCTTCCCGTTTTTATATTAAATAATTCTGGTGGATATAAATTTAATTTTCGAAATTGGGCAAGAAGCTGCCTTTTACCACCCACCCACTTCACAAATGGTTTTGGTCTTTCAGAGATGATTCGAGCAATATCTTCAAGGAGGTTTCGTTTATCAGCAAGTAAAAAAGTTCTATGAGCAAAAATCGAATTTATATCAAAATTCTTTTGTATATCCTTAATAACCTGCTGTGTGGTCATACAACAATTTTAACACTTTTTTTGTGTATAAATGGCCATCTTGTATTAGCCATGAAACAATAGAAATAATCAACCTACTCTAGTCTAAAACTTTCCATATATCCTTTTTCCCTGGTTCAACACCGCGCTATACTATTGGTATGGATTTCTTCTCTCTCCTTCCCTACATCATTCCTATTTTCGGCGGTCTTATCGTCATCTTGTATGTGATTCTTTTCTTCATTCTTTTCTACCACTGGAAAAAATTTGCATACAACCGCCGAATGACATTTCTGTTCCTCACAACCTATCTCGTCGTCGGAATCTTCTTAATCGGGACAGCTGTTATTAGCACGATTGGATTATTTTCATAATACATTCCTACCATGAGCATCCTTTCACTCCTCCCCGATGAAGAATTCATCACCGTTGCTAGAAAACACTGGATCGTCTTTTTAGGACACGCTATCGGTGTCATTGTTGCAACCATCGTACTGAGCACACTTGTCATTCTTGGTGGGCAATTTCTTCCTCAAGAACTCTATACCGCGATCGGTTCTGACAATATTACCGCCTTCACTATACTTATACTTTCTATCGTGTTACTTTTTTCATTCATGATTGTTTCAGTTATTTTCACTAACTACTACCTCGATTCTCTCATTCTCACCAACCGACGCCTGATAGACTGCGAACAAAAACAGCTCTTCTTTCGGGACGTTGCGACCATTCCCATCAGCAATATTGTTGATATGAAAGCAGAAACACACGGCATCATACAAACCTTCTTCGATTTTGGCTCACTCTCTGTTCAAACCGCAGCAGAAGTCGAAGAAGTCATCATTCATGGCCTCTCTCGACCATACGAAGTAAAAGACGCCATTGTTCAAATCTTCCAGACCTACGGAGGAAAAAATCCGGGATTCCAAAATAGTTCTTTCGGAGAACCCTCTGAAGTTTTACCCAGAAACCCACTTTGACGCGGCGGTAAGGGGGTATATGATACTGACTCCTTCCATGAGAAGGCCATTTATTACGTCTTTGCTTAACCATTTTTTATGATCATTGAACTTCCTGCCATTCTTTCTGTTCTGACACTGCTCGCAATCGCCAGCGCCGTCTACTTTATTGCAAAAAAAATACACACTCCTTACACCGTCCTTTTAGTAGCAACAGGATTTCTTCTCGTTCCCCTCTCGCGTATTCCCTTTTTCTCTTTCATTAGAGAATTTTCCCTGACTCCGACTATGCTGTTTTATGTTTTCCTACCTATTTTGATTTTTGAATCGGCGTATAACATGAACACCCGCCGATTGATGGAAAACATCCGCTCAATCTCGCTTCTTTCTATAATCTCTCTCCTCATCTCAGCTTTCTTTATCGCCTTTGCTATCCATTTCATTTTCGGCTTCTTTGGCTTTACCGTTCCTTTCCTCCTCGCTCTCCTCTTTGGAGCACTTATTTCTGCCACAGACCCAGTCGCCGTTCTTGCTCTCTTTAAAGATTTTGGTGCTCCACGCAGACTTTCGCTTATTCTTGAGGGCGAAAGTCTTTTTAATGACGGTACTGCTGTAGCGCTCTTTTTAGTACTTCTTGAAATTGCAGTTGATGGTTTCCACGGATTTACCTCAATCACCGAAGGTATTTTCCTCTTTACGACCATGGTTTTTGGCGGCATTGTCTTTGGAGGACTCATGGGAATTATCTTTTCAAAAGCAATTGAGTGGACCCGTTCAAATGAATCCGTGAGTATTACGCTCATGTTTGTGGTTGCACACCTTACTTACGTACTCACCGAGTTAATATCAGAACACTTTGTCATTTACGGACACGAAATAAAATTCTCGGCGATTATTGCCACACTCGTCGCCTCAATGGTTATTGGAAATTACGGCCGAACAAAAATTTCACCGCACGCTGAAGAGTTTATTGAAAAATTCTGGGGCCAAGCAGCCTTCATGGCCAACTCTATCGTCTTCCTCCTTATCGGCCTCATCTTCACCACCCTTTCGATTCATCCAGGACAATACATCTGGCCAATCATTGGAGCGATTCTTATTGTCGCTCTCGGTCGCGCACTTTCCATTTATCCTGTCATCGGCTTATTAAACTGGAGCAAAAAAGAAAAACATATTCCACTCTCATGGCAGCACCTCCTCTCGTGGGGATCATTGCGCGGTGCGCTTGCCGTTATGGTTGTGCTCCTTATTCCTGACACACTTACCTTTGCCGGCTGGGAACAACCCTTCTCTCCAAAAGAATTCATCATGGCACTTACCATCGGCTGTATCTATGCAACGCTCTTTATCAAAGGGACCACGATTGCAGGACTCATGAAAAAATTAAAGGTGGATGCACTCACTGATATTGAAAAAGAAACCCGAGAAGAAAGCCTTTTCCTTATTCACCAAAGTGCCATTTTGAAACTCGAAGAAATGCGTGAAAACGATTTTATCGACGAATCACTCTACAAAACACTGGGCGAACAACATGAACAAGCATTTAAAAAAGCCGTAACCGCAAAAACAACTCTCGAAGAACATCCTGGACATGAACTCATCACGCGACAAATCTTGGAAATTCAAGCAATCGCAACTGAAAAACAATACTTAAAAACACTCTTTACCTACGGCGAAATTACCGAACCAGTCTACAAAAAAATTCTTAACAAGCTGACCATTCAACTTGAAAGCGCCGAAGCGGGTAACACGCGCATTGACCGAGCAGTTGAATTCGACAAGAAAAATATTGTTGAACTTTTCATGGAACAGGTAAACCGTCTCTTCCCAAAACCAGCGCCCGAAGAGCTCATCGGTGAAACGTACATGTACTATCGTGCCCAATCAATCATTGCGAGAAAAGCGCTCGTCACCTTGCATGAACTAATCGAAAAGCACCACGACATCTTCAACAAAGAAATTGCTGATGAGGTACTGGTGATTTATAACGCGTTCCGCGAAGCCTCAGAAAGAAAAATGGCAGCACTCGGAGATAAACACAAGAAAATTGTAGAAAAAATAAATGAAAACCTTGCCAAGTGTGGTCTCTTCAAAGCTCGAGAAATACGCCTCAATGAGTTGCGTGAACGTGAAATGATTACACCAAAACTCTACCTTGAACTCAAAGAGGAAATTGAAAAAGAAGCAGGGATAGCGGCGTAAAAAGCTTGTATTGTCCTTCTTGAGTGCATCTCCTACAATAAGCCGTATGGCTATACTCCTTTCCGACCCACTTGTTTCCCATATTCGTGTTTTACCTCCACAAGAAAAGGCACTAAAAAAACTTGGCATTATAACCGTTGGTGATCTCCTTTTTCATTTCCCTTCACGCTACGGCGACACAGCCGAAGTCCGCGGCATCGCTTCAATCCAAAAAGGAGAGCTCGCTGTTATTTTTGGTCGGCTCTCTGGTCTTAAAATGAAAAAAGGATTTCGGACGAACATGCCGATGGCTGAAGGGAAAATTGAAGACGAATCAGGCTCGATAAAAGCGATGTGGTTCAACCAGCCCTACATTGCAAAAATGTATCCGGAAGGTGCACTCATACGCGCAGAAGGAAAAGTTTCGGTTCGTAAAGATGAACTCTATCTTTCAAATCCAAAACTTGAAAAGATCACTGTTTTACCAACGGGCGTTGGTGATTCTCTCTTTGGTGAAGGCGGTACCGCTCATACACTCTACCCCGTGTATCCAGAATCTCGTGGCGTCACCAGTAACTGGATGTATCACGCTATTTCAAAATTAATTCAAAAAGGCGTACTCGATTCTATCGACGATCCTATTCCTGAAACTATTTTGACACGTTATCATCTCCCCAAACGGCGCACGGCTCTTATCTGGATACATGCTCCCCAAAACAAAGACGATGCTGCTTCAGCACGAAAACGTTTTGCATTTGAAGAAGTCTTTTTTATTCAACTGGGACGACTCAAAGATAAACAAGAGTTAGCAAAAGAAACTGCGTTTATTATTGAAACACCTGAGAAACATATCGAAACCTTTGCGAAACGCTTCCCCTTCTCTCCTACAAACGCACAACAGAAAGCGATTCAGGCCATTCTCAATGATTTTAAAAAAGGGGAACCCATGTCACGACTCCTTGAAGGTGATGTCGGGAGTGGTAAAACATACGTTGCGGCGGCGGCATGTTACGCAGCAATTACCACACAACCTCGCGGTCAAAACTTTGGAACACTTCAGGCTGCCTATATGGCACCGACAGAAATTCTGGCAAACCAGCACTTCCAATCATTTATGGAATATTTTTCGCACCTTCCTATTGGTATTGCCCTCATCACCGGAAGTGGATGCAAAAAATTCCCCTCAAAAGTAAACCCAAAAATAGCGACCGATATTTCACGAACACAACTTTTGAAATGGGTAAAAAATGGCGAAATCAGTATTGTTATTGGCACCCACGCCCTCATTCAAAAATCTATTCAGTTTAAGCACTTGGCTTTGGCTATCATCGACGAACAGCACCGCTTCGGTGTAAATCAGCGACGCTCGCTTATACATAAAGATGAACCCGTTCCTCACCTCCTCTCAATGACAGCAACACCTATCCCTCGAACACTCTCGCTGACGATGTACGGTGATCTTGATTTGACCGTGCTTGATGAATTACCAGCTGGACGAAAACCCATTATCACCGAGGTGGTCACCCCCGATAAACGCGAAGCAACCTACGAACGTGTCCGTACCGAATTAAAAAAGGGTCGACAAGCCTACGTCATTTGTCCACGCATTGATGAACCTGATCCAACAAAAGAAATGGCGCTCCTCGCAAAATCAGTTACCTCAGAAGCGGCCCGCCTTAAAAAAGAAATTTTTCCTGAATACGAAATTGGGGTATTGCACGGCAAAATGAAACCGGACGAAAAAGATTCCGTAATGGCTAATTTCAAAGCAAAAAAAATTAATATTTTAGCGGCAACTTCCGTTGTTGAAGTTGGTGTCAATGTACCTAACGCCACGGTGATTTTAATTGAGGGTGCTGAACGCTTTGGACTAGCCCAGCTCCATCAACTACGCGGTCGTGTGCAACGAAGCTCAGACCAGGCATACTGCTTTGCGTTTGCTGACACAAAAAATGCCACTTCCGTCACTCGCCTTAAAGCGCTAGCAACAGCAAAAAATGGATTCGAATTGGCTGAACTTGATTTAAAATCTCGTGGCGCAGGTGGTTTATACGGCAAAAAACAATGGGGTCTTTCTGATATCGGTATGGAAGCACTTCAAAATATAAAAATGATTGAAGCTGCAAGAACAGAAGCAACAGAACTTCTTAAAGAAGATTCGTCTCTTTCAAAGTATCCCTCACTCAACGCTGCGATTACCGAAAGCAAAGAAGAAATACATTTTGAGTAACACAACGAACCCTTTCACAGGTTCGAACCAAAGAGGGTTCTATCAACAGACGAATGAATGTCCACCCTCTTGGATTCGAACCAAGGACCCCCGAGGTATAAGCTCGGTGCTCTAACCAACTGAGCTAAGGGTGGATATATCCTAAGCATAGAAGATGCTTCACATAATTGAAAGCCCCTATGATAGAAAAGAAAAATTGAGATAAAAAAAGGACCCCATCAAAGATGTGGTCCTGGGGTCAATCACGAAAAGTGATCGATATAAACAGTATATACTCACAAGAAATACCGTCAACTCCGTTAGAAGTATCCTTGTGGATAACTCTTCAGGCCTCATTTTCATAGCAAAAAGGACTCTCCATAGAGTCCTTTGCGTCCTGATCACGATCTTACGAGACCGGTAGTATCGGAGCGAGTAACCTGCGGCGCAACTCCGCAGCGGATCCTCCTGGATCCGAAAAATCTGAAGCCCGATAAAGATCCGATACTTCTTCCTCACTGAGACCGAGAAGCTTCCCCTTATTATCGAAATGCATTTGGGGATTGCTTGCATCATCGCCGTGCAAACAAACTGTCACAGCACCAATTGGGGGAATCGACCGAATATCTCTATCCGGACGACGCACCCTGATCCAACCATTGGAGATAACTGGCACCCATTGACCACTTTGAACCAGTTGTACCCAATGTGCGAAAAACCGCTCTAACGCATTATTGGTTGTACCCATTGGAGACCTCCGATGTCCATACATAATGGTACCCCTTGCCCTCTTTTCAAGCAACAGTCACACATCAAACACTTTGCCAAAGAAGACACCTACGCTAAAACTTCCTCTCTTTTCTTTGGTTGAATACCGTTCGCAACGAGTATTTGTTCAAACTCCTCACGTTCAATAGTTTCAGTTTCAATAAGCCGCTTTGCGATCACATCAAGTACTGCTCTTTTTTCGTGTAAGACTTTTTCTGCGACCTGTTTTGCTTCAGTCATAATACGTGTCACCTCACTATCAATTTCAGCCGCCACACGATCAGAATATTCTCCGCTTTCAACACCACGTCCTCCATAAATCGGTCGCCCGCCTGTACCTTCAAGTGCAACTGGGCCAAGTTTATCCGACATACCATACTTCGTGACCATATCCCGAGCAAGAGCCGTTGAGACCTGAAGATCGTTTGATGGGCCAGTAGTAAGGTCTCCAAAAATAAGCTTTTCAGCAACGTACCCACCGAGCGACATAGCAATATCATCAAGAAACGCTTTTCGTGATTGTAATTTTTTATCTTCAAACGGAAGCTTGAGTGTATACCCACCCGCCCTACCGCGCGCAATAATTGAAATCTTGTGAACAGGATCAGCGTCTGGCAGCACCGAGGCAACAAGCGCGTGACCGGCTTCGTGATATGCCGTAATTTCTTTTTCTTTCACAGACAACAAGTGGCTCTTTCGTTCAGGACCAAGCATAACCTTTTCGATCGCTCGAATAAGATCAAACTGAGCAACCTTCTTTCGATTCTCACGTGCCGCAAGAATAGCTGCTTCGTTCATAAGAGAGAACAAATCTGCCCCTGAAAAACCTGGTGTTCGTTCAGCAATAAGAGGCAAGTTCACATCTTCAGCAAATGGCTTCTCTTTAGAGTGGATAGTTAAAATCGCCTCGCGATCAGATCTGTCAGGTAAATCCAAAACGACACGTCGGTCGAAGCGACCAGGACGCAAAAGAGCTGGATCAAGGACGTCAGGACGATTCGTTGCAGCCATGACAATAACTTTTTCATTCGGCTCAAAACCATCCATCTCAACAAGAATTTGATTGAGAGTTTGCTCACGCTCATCGTTTCCACCTCCCATACCAGTACCACGAACTCGTCCTACCGCATCAATTTCATCAACGAAAATAATGGCTGGAGCAGTCTGTTTTGCAACTTTAAACAAATCACGGACACGCGACGCACCCACACCCACAAACAACTCAACAAATTCAGATCCTGAAATAGAGAAGAATGCGACACCCGCTTCGCCCGCAACGGCTCGAGCAAGTAGTGTCTTTCCTGTACCTGGCGCACCCATAAGAAGAATACCTTTTGGAATACGTGCCCCAATTTCAAGAAACTTCTTTGGATTCTTCAAAAAATCAACAATTTCTGCCAATTCTTCTTTCGCCTCTTTTACACCCGCAACATCCTTAAAGGTAATACGCTGCTTTCGATCTTCTGGAGACACCAAACGCGCCCGTGATTGTCCAAACGTAAACGCTTGCATACCTGCCCCTTTCACTTGGCGAGACAAAATCCACACAAAAAACAAAAGAAGGAGGATAGGGAAAATAATCGGCAGTAAATTAAATAACACGTACCCAAAACCTCCTTCAGTTTTTATTTCAATAGAAATTTTATCGAGTGCTTCTTTGGTAACACCATAGTTGGCTAGTGTTTCTGTAAGAGAACTTTCGAGTTCTTTTTTACTCTTTTGTTCTGCTGTTCCATCGTTATACGTAATCGTAAGCTCGGTACCTTCAACAATTATTTTATCTATCGTTCCTTTTGCTACTTGCTTCGCAACTTCTGAAATAGCAACATCTTCAACTTTTTTAGCTGAAGAATTAAAGGTTGTATACATTCCAACAATGAGTAAAAGAATTGCGATAGAAACGACAATATTCCAAATGAAGCGTTCGGCTTCACGGCGTGGAGTTCCTGGTTGTTTTTTCTGGTTTTTTTGCATAACGTGGCCATTATAGCATTTTCAATTATCCTGCCGACTTTTTGTTATAAAAAATAAAACCCCGCCCTAAAGCGAGGTCTGGCTGACAAAAGTCAGCGGGCCGGAAGAGAGATTGTGCGAGGTGATTTGACATGAGACCGCCGTCGCATTCGATATGCCCATCGAGCTGGCCAGGAACGAACATCCTTGGCGTAACTGATTTCTTGCCTGTATCCACACGATCGACAGACAATGTTCTTATCACAGAGAACTTGCCACGGAAGCAAACCTCTGAAAAAATCCTCTCGACGAATGACTTCCCTTGTCATATTGAACCGACCACATGAAGGACATGCCCATTTCATCATTGAGCGCACAATGGCAGCCAAAATGTACAGCAACACACAGAGCGCTCCCATAATGAGAACAATACCAATTACCAACATTTGGTCGTACGGGTCATTGCTCTCTAAGAGCAGCAGACTATCCTCCCATCCTACATTCATATAAAAGTCTCCTATTGAGGTTTTTGTTTAAAGAGCCCTTCACCCACCATGAAAGTACCATACCTTTTTTATATTGGAAAGATCTCTCTCCTCTGTGTTTTCAATACGAAGTATGCACGGTATGATTGCCGCATGACTACTTTGTCCGACAATAAAAAAGCCCACTTTAATTTCGAATTTCTTGAAGAGTTCGAAGCGGGTATTGAGTTGCTTGGTTTTGAGGTGAAATCGATTCGCGCGGGCCGTCTCTCTCTTGATGGTTCATATATCACTATTCGTGGAGGCGAAGCGTTTCTAATGGGAGCCACCTGCATTCCACTTCAACCAAAAAACATTAAAGAAGCCTACGATGAAAAAAGGCCACGAAAACTTCTCTTGAACAAAGAAGAACTTTCACGTCTTGCAGGTTTTGAAGCCAAGAAAGGTTTGACAATAGTGCCAATTTCAGTGTATAGTAAAGGACGTCGCATGAAGATTCGTATTGCGATTGCGCGAGGCAAAAAAGAATTTGATAAACGCGACTCGATAAAAAAACGAGAATCAGAACGCGACATTCAAAGAACATTGAAAGGAGAATAAACGCCACGGGGATGATCGGCATCGACAGGATGCACACTCTTTGCGCGCGGCACCGAGATGAAGTGACTCGTTAAACCGCTTCAAAACACACCTGGCAACAGCTCTGTGACCAAGGCAATTCCGTCTCCGTACGGTTTTGCTCTCGCGTTCGCCTAACTTCGGTTAGTCCTACGTGACGTCTCTTTCTTCGGCACTTGGACGAGGAAAGCGGGCGATATATCCCAAGTTCGAACAGTAGATCGTTTCGGCTATTGTTTTAAATAAAGAAACACCGAGAATGAAGACTTTTGTCCGCTTTCTATCTTCACTCTCGTAAACAAAGCAGACTACGTGCCGTAGACCCGCCTAGATTTTCATCTTGCACGGGGGTTCGATTCCCCCCATCTCCACCAGTTGAAAAATCCGCTCGCCGAAAGGTGAGCGATTTTTCTTTGGTGGAGATGAGCAAAGCACCTGCGCGCTTTGCGTGGGGGAATCGAAAGGCGGAGTCATGTTTTTTCAGTAGAAAAAACAGACGAGCCGGGGTCGAGGAAATCATTCGCGACGGCGAATGATTATCCGTGACCGAAAGCGGTCCTCCGCGGTTCCCCACTCCGAACATGATGCGAAGCGACAAAATTACAACACTCTTTTTACGATTTAATCGGACACGCCCTATCTCCTATCTCTGCTATAAGCACCTTAACTAATTGCATGTCCTAGCTCTTTAGAGTTGCCAAAACCAAAATTAATCGGCAGAATCTACCTGCAATGCGATTCAGCAAAAAAGCCATCGGGACAGCAATAAAGTATCTGAAACAGGACATAAAGAATGATTTTTGGCCTGATGTATTTGACTACGCCGACTATCTTGATGACCCTGCGTCATTGATCTCAGTCAATTACAATTCTCCTGCCCCAGGTTCAGTAATTGTTCTAGATATTCCAAAAGCAAGTCTCATTTTACGCCCAGGACACTTCATGCGTCTCACTGATCGAGTTTACTACCAACTCTTAACAAATAAATTCGCCAAGACAGTTGATACCTCATTACTGAATCGAGAAATAGTTTTCTCTCACAGAGTGACTAAAAGTGAGAAATATTTCTTCGAAAATGGCGTAGAAGCTTGGAGGAGATTTCATGCAAAAACAGAGAAACTTTTTAATAAACA
This sequence comes from uncultured Candidatus Saccharibacteria bacterium, assembly GCA_964574355.1. Classification (GTDB taxonomy): domain Bacteria; phylum Patescibacteriota; class Minisyncoccia; order Phycocordibacterales; family DSPV01; genus CAZNMD01. The sequence continues at coordinate 31,438 of CAZNMD010000002.1, read as the reverse complement.
CCCCAGTGGTTTTTTACTAAAGACAGATATAAGCGCCTACTTTGAACACATTCAAATAAAAAAATTACTTGATATTCTAAATCAACTAAACGTGTCAAAGGACGTTACATCAAAGCTTGGATACTTATTGAATACTTGGCACGCGAGTGGCATAGGTATTCCCCAAGGGTCTGACCCTTCTTCCTTTCTAGGAAATGTCTACTTACACGAGATAGACGAGATGATGATAAATGAGAAATTTACATATTACAGATTCATGGACGATATCCGTGTTTTTGCGCTTGAAGAAAAAGAGATCCGTAGAGCAATTGCCAAACTCACAGAGCTTATGCGTCCATTAAATTTGCATTTGGCCGCTGGTAAAACGCACGTCCTTAGTGCTGAGAGCTACCTAACCCCTGCAAATCAATTTTCGGAAGAGATGGAAGGTATACAATACGGCCTTAAACTAGACGCTACTAACAAATACACACTCGCTCAACTCAAAAGGCTTTGGACTGTAGCAAACAAAGGGTTAGACAAGACTTTAGTGAATTTTTGCATAAACAGATTCAAAGAAATAAAATCTGAAATCCCACTAGCTTCCATTCTTAAAAAGAAACTACTCGACCCCTCTTTTTCTAGCACAATAACTTCGTACCTGGAGGTTTTCATAGATAAAAAAAGGGTGCAATCGCTTTTGACTACTGTATTAGACGATAGTTCCTACGTCTATCAAAAGATACTTATCCTTCGTACTCTAACCAAGGCTAAAAAACTGCACTCCCATGTCAGCGAGATAGATAAAGAAAAAATATATCACTCCAATAATTTTATGTTGATTGGGTACTATTTCATTCTAGTGGGTAAATTTGGAAGCCCAGGACTAAAAGCCTCAATAAAAAGTAAGTTTCTGAGTTCCTATGCTGATGATGAAAAAATTTCACGTTACTTCCTTGTTGCCCTGAGCTACTTTCCCAACTATAAAACCGAAATAAGCCAACTCCTTCGCACTGCAAAGTACCTGGTTCCTACTGCAAAATACGTAGATTCTCATAAAACCTAGCGCAGAAAAATCAAATATTATTTCTATGAGCAGGTTCTACTGAAATCCCACCAATCACAAAAACTTTTTATTGAAGTGGAGCAATGATATCGAAGCAATTTGCTTTGCTGTCGAATAGGTCACTGTTTCCTCTGGCGTAAATCCTCTCCAAACACTCTCCTCTTTGGGAATAAGAGTAGCTCCACGCCATTTGATTAAGAAATACGGAGATCTGGTAAACCAATATTCCGATAAGAAGCAAAACGGCAATCTTAAACCAGTTTTCTTTCATAGATTAAACTATATCATAATCATCATACTCAATTAGGTTCTAACCTCCCCTCCCTCCACCCCCTACCTAACCTTCCCTAACAGAGGCACCCTTAAATGCTTTCGATCCGTCTCTCCCACCAAGAGAGGCTTTTTTCTTTCCGCAGTAACTCCCCGCTCTCCTTCGTGTTGATGGTTTTTCATTGCAATAAAACTTGATCCTAAAAATAACGTATGCTTTCCATACTTTCTAGAAACCTCGTCTACCGAACCATATACACGAGTCATCTTCTCAACTTCAGTATAATTTCCAAACAAATCCATCGTCCCTAAATTTGAAGCAGACAGTTTCATCAAGACAATGCCAGTTGCACGATATAAGGTATTAGGAACATACACCTCATCAAAATGTTTCTCGACCACTTCCAAAATAGCTTGTGGGATACAAGCATGGACAGAAAGTTTCAATTCAAGCCCCGCATGACTAAAATCCTGTCTCTTTAAAAAGAAAACAATTTCTTTGGTATACAATCCGTGTCTGCGTAACTTGATACAAGCATTTTCAATATTTTTGGACAACTCCGAAAATACAAATTCCCTGTCTTTCGACGGAGGCGTAAACGTTCGTGTTTTCCCGATAGATTTGTAGTCGTGCTTTTCTTCGGTCTCTAGCTTATAAACAAAACCGCCACGCAACTCCTCCCAAATATCTTGATGAGGTTTCGTAACTTTCTCCTTCACCCACTCTTTTTTCTTTTCAGCAAACTGAAGTGCAGTCCTGATACCAAATTTATTTAAGTAAGCAGTTGTGTTCGGACCGATACCCCATATCTTCTCGATGGGAAGCTTTTCAAGATAGAGGTGAAGATTGTAAGCGGGAATAATAGTTAGGCCTGAAGGCTTTTTCCATTTAGACGCGATTTTTGCGGTGACCTTGTTTACCGAAAGCCCAACTGAAAAAGTCATACCTAATTCCAAATCAAGATCCGACTTAATACGCTCAGCCATTTGCTCGTACGACATCCGAAGAGACCTCTTAAGACCAGTCAGGTCAGCAAAACATTCATCAATGCTGTACTCATCAACATCAGGAGTATAGCGTCTCACTATCTCAAACATTCGCTTGGAATACAGACTATAGCTCTCATAATCGGAAGGAAGAATAATAGCGTCCGGACAAATCTTTTTGATTTCGGAAAGTTGCATCCCCCGTTTTACTCCTCGTGCTTTCGCCTCATACGTCATGGAAGAAGCGATCCCACGCTCTCGCCCAGTAATGACGGGTTTACCTTTTAGAGATGGGTTGCGAGCAACTTCACATGATGCAAAAAAACAATCACCATCAATATGAAGTATGGCCCTCGGGAAAGAGCGCAAAGATAATGGTTTCATAGACCTCACTTAAATCTTTCGTATAACTGCTTTGACTTTGGCAGTGATATTTAAACTTTCGGTCGGGTAAATAGGTTTATATTTCTTGTTTGCCGGTTCAAGCCATACTTTGTTACCTAACTGCCTGAAATACTTCATCGTAAACTCTCCATCTACTTCGGCAATAACAATTTCTCCATCTTTCGCTTTATTAGTCCGTTCAACCAAAACCATGTCCCCTTCTGCTATATGAGCATCTATCATGGAATCTCCATCTACCGTCAGCATATAGGTTGATTCTTTTTTCTCAATCAAAAAATCATCGAGGCTCATCGTATCCTGCAATTCTTCTTCGGCCGGTGATGGAAATCCTGCTTTTACCGACCCCAAGAGAGCGACCTCTCCAAAAATGTTACTAGGTGCTAACTTTCCACTTGAATCACGATTAAGCACACCAGCGTCCACGAGTTTGTTCATCAACTTGTGCACGGCATTAGTCGATTTGAATCCAAGTAATTTCATCACTTCACGATATGAAGGCAGGCGCTTATTGCGTCTGAAAAAAGAAACAATTTTATCTTGGTATTCGTTATGCATATTAGAAGATACCTATAAACGAAAACACTTTGCTTAAACTAAACTGACTCTTGTCTCGCTTCAACAGTCGCAAAAGTTCACGATGCTTTTTTGCTTCGGCACAGTAATTAACACCCTTGATGATCTTCTTATCAATAATCTGATTGAGCCGCTCAATTTCGTATGAAATAGCAATGGTGTGTTCGCCTTGTGACATGCATAGAGTATAAGTGAACAAACGTTCACTGGTCAAATAAATAACACCAACACAACATGCAAGGATAATGACTGTAAAGATTCGGGCACGAAATATTCAATACATACTTCACCAAAAAGAGTACTCCTGTATGACAGTGCCCCACTTTTTTAAAATAGGACTACGTACAATTTTAAGTTATCCACTTATTTAAAATTTTTTTGTTATAAATAAAACGAATAGACATCACACAGCATCAAAACAAAATCGCCCAAAAAAGGTGATTTTTTGATGGTTAAAATGAACAAAACACCTTCGTGTTTTACGTTGAAAAATCGAAATGATATTGACAAATAACTTTTATTAAGTTATTATATTTACCAGATAATTTTGTTCCCAAACAACCTTAACAAAAAGGATTCGCATGCTCCTCAAGATATTAGGTATTTTGGCCTTCATAATCGTTCTGGCTCTGATCCTCGGCGTATTCTACTTGTTTTTTGATTTTTTGAGACTGCTTGGAAGTAAGTGTCCAAAATGCGGCTCTCGTCGAACATTCGATTGGATTCATGAAACAAGCGATGTAAGCCACCGACACATTCGCCACACAAATAGAAACACCTACTGTTTCAAGTGCGCGAATTTCACGCGACGGGACGACTTTGCACAACTTGCTGGTTTGTTCCATAACTGCCCCTTCTACAAGCTTGCCCGCAGACATCAAGAAAAAGCAAAACAAACGGTCCGTGCAACCTAGAGATTCGTCCTCCAACCTGTCCACTTCGGTGGACAGGTTTTATTTAAAAAGTTTTAACATCATCCCCTAAGCTCTCTTCCATCCTCGACACCACCTTCCCTTTCTGATAGCTTTCTCCCCGGAAGACGTACCAAACCACAAACCTCAACATCTAAGGAGCCATTGTGACTATTATCTTACCCAACATTCTCAATCACGTTTCCAAAGGAACACGGATTTTCAAACCATACACAGGAAATGGGACCCTACTACCCATCGCGGTAACTGATGACGAGGCAAGTCCTCGATCAAGAACACTTGGCATACGCAAGGTCTGTATGGTGGCAGGTTCGGCAACACCCTTCCATAAACACGTTCAGAAAGAAAAGGTGTACATCCACCAATGGGGAGATGTCACCATTCTCATGGAAATGAACGGGGAGATCGTCAGCAGAAACCCTCAACAGCAAGGTGCGATCGTCGTACCAGCCGGAGTTCCTCACGCACTCTACTGTCCCCGTGAAGCTATTGGTGGAGTGGGACACATCTATGTTGTCACCTCTGATCAGGAAGGAGGTGACATCTACTGGGAACCAGAGGAAGTGTTGATTCACACCAACATGGCAGCATAATCTGTCGTCACACAAAAACACAACCGTACCTGGTTGTGTTTTTAATATACTTTATTTATTTGAGCGTTCTCTTACCCAAGAAACCCGGCTGCAACAACATCGGCTTCTACTTCACTTCCCAACACATCAGAACCATCTTCTGTATTTGAAACACGATACTCAATCGTTCCATCTGCCTTTACAATTGCCCATGTATTTTCAAGAGGAGTTTCACAAACCTCTATAGCCCTGGCCTTTTGTTCTGGAGACAATGGCCCAACAAACGCAAGCGTTGACTCAAGCTTTTTCATTGTCTCGTCACCACCTGAAGGAGTTTCCATATACGTTACGTTAAATAATTAATATACTATTTTCCCCGCCTTTTCATTATAACAATATACTATTTAAACGGTACCTAAAGACGCGATGCTCACCGATGGTACTATTAAGGACACTACTAAAAACAAATGACCAAATCTCTCCGCATCACACTCATTATAGCTTTTTCAATACTCATTTTTGAAATTGCTGTTGCTGAAGGATATAGAATTTTTGTGAACAATTATGAAGAAATGGTTCATCGTGAAGAAGCGGCGGGTAGACCATATACACCACCCCATGCACGCTAAGAAAAAAACAGAAAGCTGGAAAATTGCCCTGCTTCATTGGCTACAGGCAGGTTTTATGATCCCAATGCTTCTTGGGCTCGCCTTTGACCTTACTTGGTCAACATTTATACAAGCAGATTTTTTCTGGAAAAACATAGTAACTGTTTTTGTGTATCCGCTTATCACCTTCCTTGGGGTTCTCTACTCAACACGAGTTATAAAGCACAGCTATCAAGGATTTGACCCAAAAGAAATACTACTGCTTTCTACGTTATATATACTCATCGTCAGTGGGTGTGCCCGCATATATGGTCTTTTGTTTTATACCTATAACCTCAGTGGATACATTGAAATGACGGCATTTGCCTTACGCGTACTCGTCTATTACTGGGCAAGTAAAAAATATCTTTCATAAACATACAACCTTACTCACCACGTGACAAAAGAAAAAAGATGAGTATGGTTATAGGAGATTATGAGACGAACAGATCGCTTTCCCCTTACGGGCGGTCCAAAGAAGTTCGACCCCCAAAGGAAAAAACTGCTGTTTCGAAGTGGAGACGTTAGAATCCTTTTTATCGTCGAATCTTCTCACATGGAGACCAATAACTCCATTACATTTCGAGGAAGAACTCATGTTATCGGCTTTGCAGAAGAACCACAGGCAACCGTGAACTTTACCCCAAAAGGACAACATGGCTGGATCGAATATCCATAAGCCAAACACACCGCACCAGGGTTATCCTGACTGCGGTGTTATTTATGTACCACAGTTCACAAGTGGCTTGTTGTATAAAATCAAGAAGCGTACACTATAAGAAGACAAAAACAAGGAGGGGTTCTGTGTGTGACCAATATTCAATGCCAGGAGACCGACTTGCCGAGAGAGAACTAGGAACAATTCTTAGTGACGAGGATCATCGACGAAATACCGCATGGGCACTACAAAAACCAGCGCACGAAGTAAGCAACATTGAACTCATCAACCATTGGATGACAGCTGGTGGAGCAGAAATGTTTCATCAAAAAATACGCTCTGGGGAGATATGTATCTGACCCATATTCAGAACAACCGAATCCGTTTTTTGGTTCGGTTTTTTTGTAAAAAAAATACATTTATCCACCATAGAGATTGACTCTTGAAAAGAGAGGCATACACTATGGAAAGAAAGGAGGTGCGCTGTGCCTACCGAAAACACAGAACCCCCCGCACCCATAGAAGTTAACCTAAGAGAGTACCTACGTTTACAAACAGACATAGCTATTCACGACCCTTTTAATCGTTGGGTTACCGGAGTTGAGTTAGGCCGGGAACCAACTAATACAGACTGCATCATGCATTTCATCCTGTGCGGTGGAGCCGCACATTTTGCACAACAGTATCGGGTCGTAAGGTCCTAAAAAGGAACGGGCGGGTACATTTTGACCCGCCCTTTTCTTATCGCCCTTTTTGTTGCGTCGAAAGACTATATATGCTATAAATAACTCCGCGTTACTATCACAAAAAGGAACTAGATCTTGTCTAAAGCACGGGTTAATCATCAGATAAAAGCACCACTTCTTCGAGTAATCGGAGCAGATGGTACAAACCTAGGCGAACTCTCTTTGGGTGACGCCTTGCGAGCCGCACAAGACGCAGGACTTGACCTTATTGAGATTTCGCCAAATGCTACTCCACCGATCGCAAAGATCATGGATTTCGGCAAATACCAGTACATCGAAAGCAAAAAACAGAAGCAAAGCAAAGCAAAAACACAGACTGTTGAAATAAAACAGGTGCAAATCACCATCGGTACAAGCGACCATGATTTGTCACGAAAAATGAAAGAGGCTTCAGACTGGCTTTCAGAAGGACACCGGATTAAGGTAGATCTCTTCCTTAAAGGCCGAGAAAAATATCTTGACCCGAAGTTCTTACAAGCCCGCCTCGATCGCGCCGTTAACCTTTTTACTGTTCCCTTTAAAATCGCAGACCCAGCAAGAAAGGGACCAAGAAACATCTCAACGATTATAGAAAAAGCCTAAACATAAATTACTCATCTTTATGAAAACAAATAAATCGTACGCAAAACGACTCAAAGTTTCGAAGAATGGCAAAATCACGACACGTGTTGCTGGACAAAACCATTTCAACGCAAAAGAAGGTCGCCGCTCACAGTACAGTAAGCGCCGAACCACCACTATGAAGCTTACAAATCGTGAAAAACGCCGCTTCCTCGTTGGTATCGCCTAATTAATCCTCTTTAATACTCACTTACTCACATGACCCGTGTAAAGAAAGCAGTTAATGCCCTCAAAACTCGTCGCAACGTCCTTCGACAAGCGAAAGGTTTTCGTTTTGCTCGATCAAAGAAAGAACGTGCAGCATATGAAGCACTTGCTCATGCAGGTGCCTATGCCTTCGCTCATCGACGCGACAAAAAAGGTGACTTCCGCCGCCTATGGAACACCTCAATCAACGCAGCTTTGGGCACAGAACTCTCATACAGCAAATTCATTGGCGCTTTGAAAAAGCAGAAAATTGAATTAAACCGCAAAGTCTTGGCTGAGATGGCAAAAAACCGACCAGAAATATTTGGCCGAATCGTCGCAAAAGCAAAATAACAAACAAAAAACTGCCCTTGAGGCAGTTTTTTGTTTGTTATTTTCTTCTGAATTAAAAGTGGTTCACAGTAGAGCTCTCTTATTCTGGAAACTGTAATATATATTCCTTCCCTACTTCGGGCATCATCGCATCAACCCCTAGATAATCATGGAGGCGTTGAGCAAGAAACATAGAAGATTTTGGTTCACCCATCGCCACGAACACTTTTTTAAGCGTATCGGCAGATGTTTCAACGAATGCAACTAAATCATCCAATCCCTTATGAGATGAGTATCCCTCAACTTGACGAACCTCAGCCCGAACAGGAATTACGTCACCTTCAATTTCAACATTCTTATCACCATCAGCAATTTTTCGGCCAAGCGTACCTGGAGACTGATATCCAACAAGTAATAAAATATTTCTCTTATCCGGTAAATATGCCTTTTCATGTCGAATAATTCTTCCGCCATTACTCATACCTGATCCAGCAATAACAATTTTTGGCCCTTTAATAGCAAGAATGTGAAGAGAGTCGTCACGAGTAGGAGTAAACGCCAAGCGAGGAAACGCAAAAGGTTCGTCTCCAGACGCAATACGTCCTTTCATTCGATCATTCCAGTTGTCGCGCATGTGCCGATATATGTCAGTAACTTTTATCGAAAGAGGCGAGTCAAGAAAAACAGGAAGTGGTTTTACAACGCCCGCCTCTACCAACTCATTTAACTCCGACAAAATAACCTGTGTTCGTTCTAAAGAAAAAGATGGGATAATCAGCGTTCCTTTGCGAGCAATAATGTCATCAACTGCACTGTGAAGCTTTGCCTGTCGAACATCTCTCCCCTCGTGATTTCTATCACCATACACACTTTCCATCACCAAGTAGCGAACATCTTTTATGGCTTCCGTATCGCGCAAAAGAGGAGAGGGAGAGTTGCCAAGATCTCCGGTGAAAACCATTTTTTCACCACGAAATGTAAATTCAACCATTGCCGAACCAAGAATATGTCCAGCATCTAAAAAACGAACCGAAAGATCGTGCGAAATTGGAAACGTTTCGTGATATGCCAATACGTTCCACTGGTTAAATGCCACATCAACATCTGAAGAAAGGTACATAGGCGGACCTTTTTCTTTATGACGTGGATCTGCAAAGACACGAGCCGCATCAGCGAGCATAAGCGTTGACAGAGCCTTTGTTTCGGCAGTTGAAATAATTTTTCCTTTATATCCTTCTTTAACCAATTTGGGCACTCGGCCGATATGATCCATGTGAGCGTGGGTCACAAAAAGAAAATCAATCGAACTTGGTTCATAAGGAAAACCTCCATGATTAACCGCGTCTGGATTTGCTCCATCTTGTTGCAATCCACAATCAATCAAAATCCGCTTACCAGCAATCTTCAAAAGAAAATTGGCCCCGGTCACTGTTCCTGCCCCACCCCACACAACTAGCGTATTTTTTTCCATGATTCACCTCTTCCTACAAAACCCTTACGTAATGTATATCGACCAATAAGAACGGCCCCAAAAACATCCATGATCAAATCAATTGTCGTATCAAAAAGATAGTTTTGGGTATAAATAAGATCATAATATTTTTCAAATAATTCCCAAGAAATACCAATGAGAAGAGCTCCAAAAATAGCAATACTATACGCACCACTCACCCGCTCAAGAACTGGCGAGAGTGGACGAAACCACCGAGCAACAATAAGTGTAAACCCTCCAGAAATTGCCCCTCCTAATGTGTGCATCATGATATCAAACCACCACAAATCAAGATAAAACTCGAATTGCGAACCAACAAAATGAAGTGTGGCCAACAAAACAGCAAACAAAAAAATTAAAATAAAGAATGAACGTGAGCGCATGTAGAAGAATTATAGCAGGTTGTACAAAAATAAAGATTTCCGAAGCAAAGCCTCCAAGAAACTGAGAGCCTCGCAAGAAAGGAACTTTCTCATTTTGCTTGTTCTCTACTAATCACAAAAGGAAAGCGCCTATTCAGTGAAGAATAGACGCTCTCGAAGGATGATTGGCATTCCCCTAGCTTGACGCCAGGTGGGTGTTCCCAATGTAAGCTCTTTTGAAGGTCTACTCAAAGGCACATACGCGATACGCCCTTAAGAAGACCCTCAGCAAAGCGACATGATATCGAACTCCCTGAAAAAATATTTGTCGGAAAATGCCAACCAATCCTCTTTGAATTATAGACCTGAGAAAAAGCAATGCAAGTTGTCGTGTTAGAAAAAACGTGCGCAATTGAAACATATAAAAACCACTCCCTTTGAGGAGTGGTTTTTATTGTATAGATTACTCAAGAATTCCATCCAAATTTACATCGTACAAAATTGCTTCCTGTACAAGTTTGTAATCAATCAATTCTTTATCAGAGAACCAGTGAGGAATTTCTTTACTTGCCTCTTCAACAGATCCTGAAGCGTGAATAAGATTTCGAACCGCACGATCATCAGTATCTCCCATCATGTATGAATCAAGAACAAAATCTCCGCGAATAGTACCAACATCCGAAGTTCGAGGCTCTGTACTTCCTACCAATTTTCGCACAACCTCAACAACGTGTGCACCTTGCCACGACATAATAACAACCGGACCTGAAGTGATATATTTTGCCAATGCATCAATAACACGATCACCAACCTTAATTGGGTCAGTTGATGGTGGTTTTTGACCCTTTTTTACATAAGCCTCGATTGCCTTCTCTCCAACCTTACGTTTCCATTCTGGATCAATTGAATAATGAGCTCGAACATGTTCTTTTGAAGGGACTGCCATTTTCATACCGACAAGCTTCAAACCAACTCGCTCAAAACGCTTAATGATTTCGCCAACCAAAGACCGCTGAACACCATCAGGTTTAATGATAACAAGCGTTCGTTCATACTTATGATGCTTTTTCTCAGCCGTTTTACCTGTCGCTTTCGTTGCCATTTGTATATAAATAAAATGAGAATAAATCCTTACCAGGGCTCTATAGTAAGGGAAAAGGGGGCACTAAGCAAACTCTATTACATTTTTATTTTTTCACCGGCTTAACCTCCATAGTTACCTTGCCCGTACTACTTCGAACCATAGTTCCAATGTTCACTCCTTGTTGTTTCATCATATTTGCCTGATAGAGATTTGTTGGAACATGTCGGCGCTGACCCGGAAGTATCCTGCCCTGCCCATGTCCTCCTGAAATACCAACAGTGACACCAACAGGAACATTTTTCCTGTGCACAGCTCTTTGTAATACCCGAACCACATTTCCATTTTGATCAGCATGAACAACATCCACAACATCTGCAGCATATCCTTTCATGGTTCGAAGCTCTGTGTGCTCATTAGGACCTGGCGACCATCGGTTTCCATACATCTTTTTTTCAATTGCCATTTCACCATCAACTCGCTGAGCCCAACGAAGCACGCCTCCCAATACACTTTCTTTTTTAGTTTCGCGTTCAGGAAGAGACTGCCCCTGACTTTCCGACATTGCCCCAAAACCAACCGCAGCAACACCAGCAATACCCATCCATCGACGCAACGTATTAACAATTCCTCCTGATTTTTTACTAGAAACTATAGAGGAAGAATCACTCTCGGAAACACTTACAGGTGCCGGCTCTTCAACTCTCACTTCGTTCATATTTACACCACCAGAAAGCTCCGTTCGAATTGCATACAAACGATCAGCGTCAGAATCAGAAAAAACAGCTACCGGCTCGTCGTGAACTTCTACCGACTTTGGACTTTCCACAGAATAATTAGGTTCTTCCTGCTCTTTAGAATCTACAGAAGGTTCGATTGTTTCTATACTCGAAGTATCAGCCTCGACAACAGGAACTTCGTTTTCCTCATTTATTTTTTCAAAAGGTGACATAGAAATTTATTTATAGAATCTACTTAAACTTTTCCCTCTGTACTTACTACTGGCTTTACAACACTTGTCTTTTTATACTGAGCCATAATTTCTGCCTCAACCTCACTTCTTTGCCGACCAAACTTCAAATACGAAAGCTCCTTGAGATTATCGAGATGGTCTGTGCGCCCTGACGGTAGCGGCAACGTTTCAATGGTAAATGGACGCGTCGGCTTTCCATCAACAAGCATACGAATAAATGCATTGTGATTATCCACGTTGAGTAAATCATTTGCTGAAAAAACTGGAGCAAACTGACGCTCCAAAAATTCTGCATCATCGGCACCAACTCGAAACGCCGCCATCGAACCAACGTTTCCAAAAACAGAATTTTTGATATTGTCCTGCAATTGTCCAATAAACTGATGAGCTATATGCAACGATAAGCGATATTTTCGAGCTTCAGAAAGAATGGTTGCAATTGAATCAGTTGTCACATTTTGAAACTCATCAACATACAAATAGAAAGCTGGTAATTTTGTCCCCATCGAATCGGCTCGCGAAAGTGCCGCCATTAAAATTTTGCCAACCAAAATAAGACCAATGAGATGTGAGTTAATATCTCCAAGCCGACCTTTTGAAAGATTAACCAGTAAAATCTTTTTGTTATCCATCACTTCACGGAAATTGAAAGATGAGTGAGCCTGAGCAATAATCGGTCGCATAATATCATTCGAAAGAAAACCATCGAACTTTGAAGTGATATACGGAACCATATTGGCAAGTGACGCTTCCCCTCCTGCCTTTTCAGCTATCTCTTTCCAGAACTGAACCACGATCGGATTTGTACAGGTAGCTAATTTTTCTGCACGAAACTCTTTATCTGAAAACACACGAGACAAATCCAACAGTGTCGCTGCTGCTTTTGGATCATCAATAACAAGCATCGCCGCATTTCGAAAATACTGCTCAAACATTGGTCCTCCCGCTGTTTTCATATCAAAAAGCTTATTGAAGATTGAAAGCATTTCGTTGACCACAAATGTCTTTTGTTCGGGATAGCGACCATCATACTCAAGCATATTGAGCGCCATTGGCCGCGCGACATAACCAGGGTCAAAATAAATAACATCCTCATAACGCTCCTTGGGAACATTGGCCAAAATATCTTGGATATCGGAACCGTGCGGATCAATAAAACACACACCGTCACCATTTTTAATATCCTGAACAATCATCTGCTTAAGCAGTGTTGTTTTACCGGTACCTGTTTGACCAATAACATAAAGGTGTCTCAATCGATCCTCCCCTGTCATCCTCACCTCTCTGTCCCCTCCTCGGTCACGATTCATACCAAGCAATACGCCATCACTTGGTAAGCCCACAGGGGCCGGAGCAGTTGCCGCTTTCGCAACTTTCAAATGAGGAGCAGCTGCCTTTGTTGTTTTTGGGAAATGAAGCACCGTTCCAAGTTCTCCTAAAGAGAGAGGAACTGAACGCTCTGGAACAAAAAGTCGATAGCTGAAACGGTGCAAAATATCATTTTTTGTCGCTCTTGTTGGACGAGTAAAGACAAACCGATTGCCCTCCGTAAGTTCAAACTGATTAAACGCAGACTCCAAATCAGTTAAAATTTCAGCGGCATCATGCTCACTATGAGACGAAGCGATCAGACGAATATTTGTTTCAACAAGTGGCGTTTCAACCTTTCTTCGTAAAATCTCAAGAGCCCCTTGGTTCATACGAAGAGCTTCTTCATGTTTTTTTGCTTCTAAACGCTCATCTTTTTCAACTTTCTCAACCTTTTTCTTTGCAGTGGCAAAACTAAACAATTCTCTTCCAAAAGCTTTGGCAAAATCGAGCGCGTGCTCACCAACTGTTTCAGGTCGAGATAATACATCATCAACACTTGCTCCTTTAGTAATGTCATCGATCATTTTTTTATAACGAGCAAGTCGATCCGGCCCTGAAGGCTTAATCACAATCTGAATTGCTGCACCCTCACCATCGTGATCAATTTTTGAGAACGCATTCATAATCGCCGAAAGAGGATCGTGTTCAAACAAATGATATGTTTTTATTGGAAACAACGCTCGCTTTTGAAGTGACGCAACTGAAACCAATGATTCTCCTTGTTCATTAAAAATATTGTAATCATCTTTTCTTTCTGCAATCCGAGCATCCGGAAAAGCTGCCAAAATATGTTTTTCAAAAAGATCACGCTTCCCATTCGGGACAGCGGAGTAAAACACAAAATCACTACTATGATTTGCAACCGCAAGCTCAATCGTATAGTAGCCTGGCCCACCCGACTCGTTCGAAACTGAAAGCATGCCAGAATAAAAATGTTCCATAGCCGAAACAAGCTCTTTCAGAACACCTTGTCGACTATTCTCACTCACATTTGATTCCGGCAACGTAATCTCATATAACGTCATCGAAAGGGCCTTAAACAAAGGATCTTTCTCAGATATACCTTCAATAGGAAAACCGGCTTTTATATATTGAACAAGATATCTTTCCAAATCATCGGAAAGATGTGGATCGTTCATTTTCCCAACAATAGACAATGTATTTTTTATACCGCGCTCATGAATCAAACTAATTAATTCAGCAACCTTTTTATCGTGCTCTTCAGGCAAAAGACCAAGCGCAATATCACCAGCGAGACCTTCCTCGATTTGATGTTCGGGATGTAAAACAATTTCAGGTTGAAGCCCTGCATAATCACGCACCGCCTCACGAGCCGCACGCTCAGGCGACAAAAGCCCATGTTCAAGGGCGTCTCTTTCATATTCCCCTACTCGTTCTCGCAAATGAGCCAGCTCTTCTTCAGCTGTTTCGAATCGTCGTTCATGCGAGCCTCTCCCAGGTTCGTTCATGCTCTTATTATAGCGCAGGAAAAACTCTAGCGTGTTGTGAGTACCAAAACACCAGTTTGTGTAACAGTCACTGTATGCTCAAAATGAGCAGCAAGTGAACCATCTCGGGTATGAAACGTATATCCATCAGACGAAAGCTTCACCGCTCCTTTTCCTGTCGTAAACATAGGCTCAATCGCAAAAACCATACCAGGCTTCAACAGTTCTCCTTTACCAACTTTTCCTTCGTTTGGAATATAAGGATCTTCATGAACTGCATACCCAACACCATGACCAGCTAAACCTTCAGCAATTGCGTAGCCATATTTTTTTGCCACAGCTTCAATTGCTGCACCAATATCTCCAATGTGACCACCGGGTAACACTGCGGCAATACCCGCATCAAGTGCTTCCTTGGTTGCTTTCATAAGTCGTGTCGCTTCATCAGAAACTTTCCCCACAGGAACTGTAACCGCAGCATCTGTAATAAGACCTTTATGGTTTAATCCTAAATCCAATGTCACAATGTCGCCTTCTTTTAAAATTTTCTTTCCTTCGTTTGGAATGCCATGAACAACTTCATCATTAATAGAAACACACAACGTGGCCGGATACGGACGATCAGCACTCTCTGGCTGATAATTTAAAAAAGCTGAATGATCACCACCCTTTTTTACTAAATCAAAAGCCAAAGTGTCGAGCGCTTCTGTCGTTACTCCTGGGGCAACATTCTTAACCAATTCCGCTAAAATAGCCGCATGCCGCAAACCACCCTCTCGCAAGGTTGCTATTTCATCAGCACTTTTAAATGTGGTTGGCATAGCCAAATAAAGAAATACTCCTTACACACCTAGCCCCGTTGCAGACAAAATATCATGAAATACTCGGTCTATAGACTGAGATGAATCGATACGAATGAACCGATAACTCGGACTGGTACGATAATAATCAACAACTTTCGTCACCTGATCATTAAACCACTGGAGTCTTGTTTTTATAGCTTCCTCATGATCATCTGAGCGACCACGAGCCAAAAGACGCGGAACAACAACATCGTTTTCAGCATCCATGAAAATAATAAAAGGTTTTTCTCGTTTATAGAAAGCAAACGCAGTATCTAGCACATGTGCTTCATCAAATTTTCGAGGAGTGCCATCAAAGATCAAATGACAATCTGATGTCATATTATCAACCAAAAATTTTGACCAAATACTAACGGTTAAAAACTCCGGCTGTAAACCACCAACATCAGCAATTTCTTTTGCAAGCTTTTGTGTATGCTTTTCACCACTCACAAACTCACGAAAAAGCTTCCCCGTTTCAACATGGATAGCAGTACGATCTGCATCATGTTGTTTTAAATACTCCTTAATTTTTTCAGTCTGCGTACCTTTGCCGCACCCAGACTTTCCAATCATTACAAATGTTTGTGGCGTCATTTTTATGGCGTCATTAATCTAGAACCTGAGTATAACACAAAGGAAATTTTCAGCAGGAAATTCCGAATATTGAGTCGCGAAGCGCGCCTTAAGGTACTTTGAGTGAAACTCTTCTTTTTAAAAACATTACGGAATAAAATTTTTAGCAAAAAATTTTATGAGTATAGAAAAAACACGGCGACGGCCGTGTTTTTATCGTGTTTTTAAAAAGAAGAGTTGAACAGTTTTAATATTCGCGCATCGTGATTTGTGCATTCACGCGGCGAACAAGGTCAAGGACAACCGAAACTACGATAAGAAGTGACGTACCTCCGATAGCCAAAGCTTGGATGTTTGTGACCGACTGAACGATATACGGTAAGACGGCGATAACCGCAAGGAAAAGTGCTCCAACAAATGTAATACGAGTCAAAACCTGAGAAAGATACAGAGCTGTTGGGTGGCCAGGTCGAACACCAGGAATAAAGGCTCCACTCTTTTGAAGGTTTGTTGAAATTGCTTCTGGATCAAACGTAACAGCAGTGTAGAAATAGGTAAATGCAAAAACAAAAATAAAGTAAATGAGTGAATAGAGCCAACGATCATTAATAAGATCGAGTGCAAACTGAGATGCGGTCTTTACCCAGGCAGCAGGAACATTAACCAAAAACTGAAGAAGCATCTGAGGCAAAATAAGCAAAGAGAGGGCGAAGATGATTGGGATAACTCCAGCCTGATTTACTCGAAGTGGTAAGTATGTTGAAACACCACCATACACCTTCATTCCACGAACACGCTTGGCATATGTAATTGGCACTGGTCGTTCAGCCTCTGTCACAATAACAACACCCATGATGATAGCTAATGAAGCCAACACAAAGGCTACGTAGAGCGGAACCTGTGAGACGTCAAACGAGAACCATAACTGACTAACTGTTGTAGGTAGTGATGAAACGATACCGGCAAAAATCAAAAGAGATACTCCGTTTCCAATACCGAACTCAGTCATCAATTCACCGATCCACATAAGAAGAATCGATCCTGCAGCAACAGTTGCAACACTCGTAATGGTACCCATAAGATCAAGCGCTGGCACAATCCCTTGTCGCTCTAGGATAAAAAGAAAGGCAAACGACTGAACAATCGCAAGAGGAATAGTGAGAAGTCGTGAGTACTGAGAAAACTTAGCCCGACCAGCCTCCCCTTCTTCGTGATACATCTCCTTCAACTTTGGAAACATCATGGTCAAAAGCTGCATGATGATTGTTGCTGTAATATATGGACCAACACCAAGCATCACGATTGAAACATTTGAAAGGCCGCCACCAGAAAATACATTGAAAAGACCAAGAAATTGGTTATTCGTTAAAAGCTCAGCGAGTCGGGCAACATCAATACCCGGCATCGGAATATTGGCGAGCATTCGAAACAAAACAAGTGCTCCTAGTGTAAAAAAGAGGCGACGACGTAATGTCGCATCTTCTAAGATGAGTTTTGCTTTTGAAAGAAGTGCTCCCATATAAATGTTTACGCGATTGAACCGCCTGCTGCCTCAATTGCTGCCTTTGCCCCTTTCGATACGAGACAACCAACAACAGCCACCTTTACCTTAACCGCATTACCAACAATCTTAACTCCAGAACGAAGGGCACGAGCATTGGTTACCAAACCCTTCTCAACCAACGTTTCAAAATTAACAGTCTCACCAGCCTTAAAATGTCTTTCAACTGTTCGAAGTGCGAGAGAAAAAGGCTTCGTCTGAATTGAAGCAAAGCGATATCCACGAAGTTTTGGAATCTTCTTAACTAAATCTCGAAGCTCTGGTCGCTTCTTTCTTCCAGCGCGGGCATTCTGACCTTTTGTGCCACGACCAGCGGTCTTGCCACGTCGGCCACCACGACCAACTGAAACAGTCTTGCGATTCTTATGGGTTCTTTTGAGTGAGTGAAATTGCATGGCAGTTTTTTATTTACTTACTTTTACACTCGCTTTAGCAAGCGCAATAATCGCCGCACGTGCAATGTTAAGTTTGTTTTTTGAAGGCGAAAGAATCTTTGCTGTAATACCACGAACACCTGCTAATTCGAGTACATTTCGAAGAGCAGATCCCGCAACTAATCCTCTGCCTGGTGCCGGTCGAAGCATGACACGGGCACTCGCATACTTTGTCCAAACTTCATGAGTAATTGAACCCTCTTTAGTAAGATGCAATTTAACCATTTGCTTCTTTGCTGATCGAACTGCTTTATCAATAGCAAATGAGGTGTCGCCCGCCTTTCCTGTACCAACACCAACTGAACCATTCTTATCACCAATAACAACAGCTACAGAAAAATTGAAGCGGCGACCTCCAGCAGCAACACGAGCCACACGTCGAATATCGAGAATTTTTTGATCAAACTCTGGTCGAGGTCGTGCTTCACGCTGTTGGCGTCGTCCACCACCACTTGCACCACCTGAACCACGTCGATTACCTGACGTGTTTTTTCCACGTGACGCGCCTTTGTCGTCTCTTGCAGGAGTTACTTTCTGAATTTCTGGTGCAGCTTGTTCGGTCATAAGGTTTTTTTATTAAAAATTCAATCCACCGGCTCGTGCTCCTTCAGCAGCAGCTCGAACCTTTCCGGTATAAACATATCCTGATCGATCAAAAACGGCTGAAGTAACACCTGCCTCAACTGCTCGTTTTGCAAGCATTTCTCCTGCCGCCTTAGACTTCTCAAGCATTGAACCACCCTTCACTTCTGTCGTTGAAGCAGCACTCAATGTTTTACCTGACTGATCATCAACTAACTGTAATCGAAGTGTCGTATTTGAACGATAGACAGAAATGCGAGGTCGAAGCGCTGTACCAAAAATACGAGTCCTGATTTTAAGGTGACGTCGTTCGCGTTTTTCGTTTTGAGTTGTAGATCGTATTTGAGCCATGGGAATTTCGTTATATAGAAATCTAGATTACACAGTCTTCTTACCCTGCTTCCTTCTGATAACCTCGTCATGGTAACGAATACCCTTACCTTTATATGGCTCAGGTTTTCGCAAAGCTCGAATGCGTGCAGTAAACTCTCCTACAAGCTCTGTATTGATACCAGAAACCGTTAGGACTCCTTTGTTATCAATAAGAACCTTAATCCCTTCAGGAATAGGGAGCGTAACTGGGTGAGAAAAACCCAGAGAAAGACCAAGATTACTTCCTTTTACCTCCCACTTAAAACCGATACCTTCAATCAAAAGTTTCTTTTCGTACGGTTTCACCACACCAGAAATCATATTTCGAACATGAGCAGCAACTGTGCCCCACATCGCCTTAACAGCTTTTGTGTCTTTTGAAATTGAAACGTGTATACCATCAGCTTCCTTGGCAATTGAAACGCCCTGAAAAGAAAAATCTCGAACCAATTCACCAAGCGGCCCTTTCACCTTACAGGTCGAACCTGAAACATCAACGGTGACGCCAGAAGGGATAGCAATAATTTTTTTACCTAGACGTGACATAAAATTACCAAATTTCAAACATTACCTCGCCACCAAGCTTAGCCGCCTTAGCTTCCCTGCCTCCAATGACACCCTTTGTTGTTGATAAAACAACAATACCGCGGCCATTTCTAACTGGGCGAATTTTATCTGAAGAAACATACACTCGACGAGATGGTTTCGAAATACGCTTCACGTCCTCAACTTTTGGAACTCCACCACTCATAGCGAGAGTTGCCACAATTTCTTTAACAGCATCTTTGCCGTGAACTTCTGCTGATTTTAAATATCCGTGCTTTACCAAAAGCACAGCAAGGTTATTGATATGAGTACTGTATGGAACAGAAAAACGGTCGCGTCCGGCTCGACCGGCGTTTTTCATTGAAATGATGAAATTTGAAACTGAATCAGATGACATAAATTACCAAGAGGATTTTTTGATTCCAGGAATAAAACCTTCGTTTGCAGCCTCACGGAAACAAATTCGGCACAAACCAAACGCGCGCATAAAACCATTTTTTCGACCGCAGCGGAAACAACGTCGAACTGCCCGAGTTGCGAACTTGGGCTTACGAGCTGCACGTGCGATAACTGATTTTTTTGCCATAAATATATGTTTTCTTCGAAACGAAGCGCGGGGCCCTAACAGGAACCGCGACCAACCGAAGAGCCAGCTTCCAAAGCTAGTGCTCCATGCTAACAACAAGAAACCGCTATGTCAAACCTTATTTTATTTCACCAAAAAGAAATAAAATACGAACCACTCCCCTATCTTTTCTCCACCACCTTCAAAGGAATTCCAAGATACTTAAAGAAGGCGAGTCCTTCTTTCTTGGTTTTGGCAGTGGTGACGATAGTGACCGCGAGACCGAAAATATCCTTAATATCTTCATCACTCGTCTCAGGGAAAATGGTGTGCTCTTTAATACCTATGGTGATATTACCAATAGCATCAACAGCTTTTTCTGAAATACCTCGGAAGTCTTTGGTTCGAGGTAGGGCAACATGAAGGAGCTTATCCAAGAAACCGAGCATTCGAGGACCTCGAAGCGTGATTTGATATCCAGAAGGATCTCCTTCGCGAACCTTAAACGAAGCAATGGACTTTTTAGCACCACGGAGGGCTGGCTTTTGGCCAGTAATTTTAGCGAGTCGGTCAGCAATAAGCTCAACTTTCTTTTTATCTTTTACTGAACCAATACCAACAGAAACAATTACCTTGAGCACACGCGGTGCCTGCATTGGGTTTTTGTATCCGAGTTCGCCCTTAAGTGTCGCAAAGGCATTCTTTTGTAATTCTTTTACTTGTTTCATGGAAGTAGTGTAAATGGTTAGATCGTTGCTCCAGACATTGAGACGCGGGTTCGTTTACCCTTCTCTTCAACAATGCGAACTCGAGTTGCCTTTTTTGTTTTTGGATCAATCAAACCAACGTTACTTACATCAAGAGGCATTGGCTTATCGACAATCTGTCCTTTCTGATTGGTCTTCTTTGCACGAGTATGCTTCTTAACAATATTGACCCCAACGACAACAACTGAGTTGGTCTTAGGATATGCTCGAAGAACCTTACCGGTCTTTCCTCGGTCTTTCCCTGTCTTAACAATAACGGTGTCGCCAGTGTGTATGTTCATATAAGTTTAGAGCACTTCTGGTGCTAAAGATGAAATTTTCTGAAAACCCTTCTCTGCAATCTCTCGAGGAACTGGTCCGAATACACGCCCAGCGATAGGTTCAGTCTTTCCTTTATCAAGAAGAATAACTGCGTTTTCATCGAAGCGAATATATGAACCATCCTTACGTCGGAAAGGTTTCTTCTGTCGAACAACGATAGCTGGAAACACACCCTTCTTCTTAACCTGCTTTCGAGGTTCAGCACGCTGAATAGAAAGGACAACAATGTCGCCAATCTCAGCGTAGCGACGCTTAGAACCGCCAAGCACCTTAAAGATACGTCCGATCTTTCCTCCGGAGTTGTCAGCGATTTTTACAATTGAGCGAGGTTGAATCATATAAATTAAATAAGGCGGAATCGCTTATCTTTTGAAATAGGTGCACAGGTAATAATGGTTACTGCATCACCAACATTCTTGGTGTTACCTGCATCATGCGCCTTAAAGCGCTTTGATCGAGAAAGGTACTTCTTATACTTTGGATGCTTCTCAAAACTACTAACCTCAACAACGATGGTGTCTTTCATCTTGTTTGAAACCACAACACCTTCAAATGTTTGGCCACCCTTCTTAACGATTTCTGTATTCTTGGAAGTTTTCATAAAAATTTATCGGGTTTTTGCCTTAGCCGTCAATGTCGTTAGAATGCGAGCAATTTCTTTTCGCGCTGTTGCTCCTGCCTTTACATCCTTTTGCTTGCCACCTGAACCACCAAAGCGAAAGACTCGTAGAGCCTCACGTTTTTCAGCGAGAAGCTTCAAAAGGTCTAATTCGGTTTTCTTTGTATATTCGGTCATAAAGTGGCTAAGTTGGGCAATATTACGTATTTTTTGTGTTCTAGTCAACTACAGATTAATAGCGGACAACAATCTTTGCTTTTATCGGTAACTTTGTTGCAGCTTTTCGAAGTGCTTCACGGGCCTGAGCTTCAGTAACACCATCTACTTCCAAAAGGACTCGGCCTGGCAAAACTTCAACACAGTAACCCTGCGGATCTCCTTTTCCTGAACCCATACCCACTTCAGCAGGCTTTGAAGTGAAAGGTCGATCAGGAAATACACGAACCCAAATCTTTCCAGTCTTTCCGATGTAATGACTCATAACCTTTCGAGCAGACTCGAGCTGATTACTCTTGATTCGAGCAGAAGTCATCGTCTTCAAACCAAACGAACCAAACGCAACACTGGTACCGCGTCGTTCAATAGCATTCGCTCGTGTCGAACCGACACGCTTCGTCTGCCACTTTCGAAATTTAACTTTTTTAGGGAAAAACATAGTAGTTTATTCTTTGCCGCGAACAGGCTCCTTTTTATCCTTCTCTTTATCTTTGAAAATCTCTCCGCGGTAAATCCAGACCTTGATACCAATATCACCGTAGGTCATGTGAGCCTTTTCACGAGCAAAATCAATATCGGCACGGAATGTCTGAAGAGGAATTCGGCCCTTCTTGATTTCTTCACGTCGAGCCATATCAGCACCACCAAGACGACCTCCTAAATAAATCTTCACTCCCTTCACATCACGGTTAGCCATAACTTTTTCAATCGTCTGCTTCATGACACGGCGGAAAGGAAGACGCTTTTCCAACTGCTCTGCGATCATGTATGCAACAATTGCAGCATTTGATTCTGGAGATCGAACTTCTTCAATATCAAGTTTGACGTCTTTTTGAACACTTCCTTGTGAAGCCAAAAATGCATTTACTTCTTTTTTGAGTTTCTCTGCACCTTCGCCACTTCGGCCAATAAGCATACCTGGTCGTGAAGTGCGGATGATAACGCGAGTCAATTTCTGACCTCGTTCAATATCAATACCTGAAACATACAAACCACGCATCTTCTTTGTAAGATACTCTCGCAATAGAAGGTCCTCCTTAAGATTTTGCTGATATGCACCTCGCCCAGCAAACCATCGTGACTTCCAATCACGAATGGTACCGAGGCGATGACTATAAGGATGAACGATGTGTGTCATGGGAGTCTATTTTGCTGCTACCGCTTTAGCTTTTTTAACCTTAGCAACCTTTTCTGGTGCTGATTCCAAGACGACCTTGATGTGACTCGTTCGCTTTTTGAACGGATAGGCACTACCTCGAGCTCGAGGCATACGTCGTTTCAAAACAATACCCTCGTCAACGCGGATTTCCTTGATGACGAGGGATGATGTATCTGCTTGGTTATTGTTCTTTGCGTTCGAAACAGCTGATTCAATGACACTCTTAATAGGAAAAGCTGCTTCTTTTGAAAGAAATGAAAGAGTCGTGAGTGCTTGAGTAACACGCTTTCCACGAACAAAATCTGCCACAAGGCGAACCTTGCGAGGGGACTGTCTGTAATTTTTAAGTGATGCGGTAATCATAAATTAGTTTATTTCTTTGCGGTGGTTGATTCTTTTGCAGACTGAGCACTTGCGATTTCAGAAGCCTTCTTTGCTGCTTCCAAATCCTTCTGCATCTTTCCTCCGTGCTTAACGAATTTGCGAGTTGGAGAGAATTCTCCCAACTTGTGACCTACCATTTCTTCACTCACGAGTACGTCAATATGGTCTTTGCCGTTGTGAACACCAAAATGGAAACCTACCATTTCAGGACTAATCGTTGCGGCTCGTGCCCATGTCTTAATAACCCCAACTTCTGTTGGCTTCTTTCCGGCGACCTTCTTGATCAACCGTTCATCAATATAGGGCCCTTTAGAGAGGGATCGTGACATCGTAGGAAAAAACGCCGGTGCGGCTTAAGGAAAATAAATCAGCCCATCCGGAGCTGTGCGCACAATACTAGCAAACACAAGGCTCTTGTCAACTTTTAGTACCCTTTCAATGTTTACAATCAAAATAAGGAATATGAGCCATAAAAAAGGTATACTCTCCTAGACTATCCACACCACAACGTTGTATATGGAGCAATAGCTGCTATGCTTCTAGTATATACATTTTTAAACTCACTGGTTTTCGTATGAAACATATCAAGGGACACACGTTAATTATGACCGCCTTTTTCTCAGTTTTTATTGGAGCAATCCTTTTTATAGCACTTGCCTTCATTGTTGGAGCAGGCGTATTTAGTTTGGATCTCCAAGCACAAAGCCAAGTATCACTCTAATTAAAGAGAAAGTCATAAACAAAAACATCCGCTTGGGCGGATGTTTTTGTTTTTATTCTCGCTTCTTGCCAACCTTTCGTCTTGAAACAATAAGTCGATTGCTGTATTTCTTTGGTCGGCGGGATTTCTGACCTTTACCCGTTGGGTTTCCATAAATATCCACCGCTCGGCGAGTACCACGTCCCTGTCGTCCTTCACCACCACCATACTTGTGATCGCGTGGGTTCATCGCAGTACCACGAACAGTTGGTTTGATACCAAGCCACCTTGATCGGCCAGCTTTTCCAAGATTAACGAGACGATTTTCTTCGTTACTCACTGGTCCAACTGAAGCGAACCCTGTAGCCAAAATCTTTCGAACTTCACTTGAAGGCATCTTCAAGTTGATGTAATCACCTTCAATAGCGATAACTTCAGCAAAAACACCTGCTGAACGGGCCATTTTTGCCCCGCCACCTGGCTTTACCTCTACATTGTAGACAAAGGTACCGATAGGAATTTGCTTCAAAGGAAGACGATTTCCTGGTTTCAACTCAGCATTCTTTGAGGTAATAACCGTATCACCAACAGAAAGACCTTTTGGAGCAAGTACATAGCGCTTCTCACCGTCTTTGTAACAAATAAGAGCGATGAAACCTGTACGGTTTGGATCGTACTCAATCGTTAATACTTTTGCAGGAATATCAATCTTGTCATAAACAAAATCAACATTTCGATAGTTTCGCTTGTGACCACCACCCTTGTGTCGCATGGTTACGCGACCACGATTGTTTCGGCCATCACCACGCTTAAAACCTCCAACGAGAGATTTCTCTGGTGTATCTGTCGTCAAATACTGACGGTATGGAACCGTCGTCATATTACGTCTCGAAGGTGTGTGGGATGAGTAATGTTTCATAAAATTTATGCTATTTCAATCTTATCGCCCTTCTTCAAAAAGACGTACGCCTTTTTGCCGCCTCCTTTTGTTCCGCGACGACCACGAACAATCACATTCTTGATTGGAACGGTAACAATATTAATTTTTCGTGGAGTAACTTTGTAAAGAGCAATAATTGCAGCTTTAATCAAAGAAATATTTGCATCAACTCGAACATCAAAAACGTACACACCTTGCTCATGACCACCTGCTGATTTTTCAGTGATGCGAGGTCGAACAATGATACTTGAAATATCAGAAAGGGCTCGAGGAGCAGCAAGTGATCCTGTTGTTCTTAATGCTTTCTCGGCTACAACCTCTTTTGTTTTGGTTTTTTTGAAAAGGGCCATGGGTTTATTTGACGTTCTTTGTTCGCTTTGGTGCCTCGACACGCTTTTCTATCAAAGAAAGTGCTTCTTTTGGCTCAACAAAGGCAATAAATCGATATGCCAAAAGAGAAAGCAAATTCATATTCTGAATATCAGTAAGCTCAACATTTCCAAAATTCTGGAATGCGCGGGAAAGAACAGCGGTTTTCTCTGGAACAACAAGGAGCAACGCGTTCTTCTTTTTACCCTTCAATGTATCAAAACCTTCAACACCTGAAAGAGCAAGAAATACCTCTCGAGCTTCCTTTGTCTTACCTTTGAGTGAAAGTGAATCAACAAACGCAATCTCACCTTCCTTAAATTTCTTACTGAGCAATGATACAAGCGCAACACCTTTCATTCGGCGAGGAATAAGCTTGATGTAGTTCTTTTCATTGCGTGGACCATGTGTCACACCACCACCAACCCAAATAGGTGAGCGTGATGAACCGTGACGAGCGCGGCCGGTACCCTTCTGTCTCCATGGCTTTTTACCACCTCCGCGAACTTCACTTCGGTCTTTTGTGTGAGCATTACTATGGCGAGCATTTGATTGCATCGAAACAGCCACCTGATGAACAAGGTCGGCTTTCCATGGTGCACCAAAAAGCTCTACAGGGAGTTCTACTTTTCCTGTTTTCTTACCTTCTTGGTTGTAAACGATTGCGTCCATAGTAGTTTTTATCTTTTTTATTTGGCAGTTGATCGAATTTCAACAACGGTACCGCGCTTGCCTGGAACCGCTCCAGAAACAAGGATTTTACCAGCATCGGCTGAAACTCCAACGATATGAAGGCCACTTACCGTAACACGATTTCCTCCCATACGTCCAGCCATGCGCATTCCCTTTGGAACACGGGTTCGAAGACCGCCACCAATTGAACCTGGCTCACGTTCTGAGTGTTTCTGACCGTGTGATCGTGGACCACCATGGAAACCGTGGCGCTTAACAACACCCTGGAAACCACGTCCTTTTGTTGTGGCACTTACTGAAACATCGTCACCAACCGCAAAGGTATCAACTGATACTTTGTCACCAACCTTAAGTTCTGGGGCGGCTTCTAAGCGGAATTCTCTCAGTTCTGTAAATGATCCAACACCTTTCAAATGACCTTTTACGGCCTTACTGAGGTTCTTTTCCTTTCGTGTACCAACACCAACCTGAACAGCGTTATAGCCATCAGAATCGACTGTTTTAACCTGTGTTACAACGTTTGGGGTAGCTTCAAGAACCGTTACCACAGAAACGGTACCGTCTTCTGAAAAGACCTGCGACATATGCAGTTTTTTGCCTAAAATGAATTTCATGTATTTTTCGTGTGTACCGTACCGACCCCTTTGGCCGACCGCCATCCACACAGTGATGTTCGTCTACCTTATCAGAGGTGTTTAAAAAAAGCAAACCAACACCCAAAACCGAAATCACTAAAAACTAAAACCCCACGCGTCTACCCAATTTTACTCTCTATTCCATAAGCTAAATTTCGTCACCTAACTCATTCCGAGCCAATAACCAAGAAATACAGAGACCACGGCGATTACAATATTAACAATAAAATTTGACACATCGGCCGCAAACACATTTGCCACACCTCTTTTAGTCCAAATTTTTGCCTCTTCATCTTCGCTATTTTTTCGTAATAAAAAAGTATGTGTTCTTTCAAGTTTACTGTTAATTTGTATTTTTATTTCTTTACGAGATTCTACATATCCAGAGCGAACAGCATTAAAAATTTTATAATAAAATAACTCAACTTTTTTATCTTTAAAATTTCTTCCAGGCTCTAACCCTTTATAATCGTGAGTATGAATAAAAGAATACGCACTTGATACGGCTTTAAGATACATCCAACATCCCCAAATTTCTTTTTCCCTCAAACTATCATGTGACTCGCTTTGAGTTTCGTAAGATTTTATATAATTATCAATTGATAAATTCCATTGATAATTATGCAATTCCGCTAATCCACTAACACAAACTTCGTCAGATGTTCCTTGTAAAATACGAAGAATATCGTAAACATCAGTCAAAACACTCATCTCCTTACCCATAGAAGAACTACTCTGATCCTCCAACATTGGATAAATGTCATTTGTAAAAATATTATCGATTTTTTTGTTTTTTAATCGAACTTCTACCAACTTTGCGTCTAATTCATTGACAAATTTAGCTAATTTTTCACCCAGAATCTGCTTTTCTAATAAAACTTTACTTATTGAATGCTCACTTTCTTTTTGAAACTTTCTAATCTGAGCACGAAAGTTGCCAACTGAATGTACAAAATCAATATAATCAGCTACTTTCTTTATATATTCGTCTAAATTAGGCTCTTTTATCACAGCCCCATAATATCTTTCCAAATTTTCTTTTACGGTGAAATATTTCATAGAAACACTTGGATACTAGCGTACAATGAATTTAGGACCATGAATACCTGATGTAACTTAAAGACCACCCTATCGGGTGGTCTTTAAGTTACATCATTTTGACGTCGATATTCACTCCACTTGGCAATGACATGTTTGTCAGAGCCTCAATGAGTTTACCTGCGGGATTGATGATATCGATGAGTCGCTTGTGGATGCGCATCTCAAACTGTTCGCGAGCATTTTTATAGACGAAGGCTGCGCGGTTCACTGTGTACTTCTTGATCTCAGTTGGAAGAGGTACTGGTCCCAAAACAGTCGCATCGTGTCGAAGTGCAGTATCAATGATCTGCTTGACTGACGCATCGAGAATTTTGTGCTCGTATGCTCGAACGCGAATGCGCAATTTCTGAACAACCTCAGCTTTCGTTGCTGTTTTCGACGCACGTGGAGCACGCTTCTTTGCTGGCGCCTTCTTTTCTTTTAGTGTCTCGGTAGTCATTGAATAGTGGGTGGACGATTTTTATTTTACAACTTTCGTCACAACACCTGCACCGACAGTCTTACCACCTTCACGGATAGCGAATCGCATCTTGTCTTCAAGAGCGACAGGAGCAACCAATTTCACTTTGAAAGTGATGGTGTCACCTGGCATAACCATTTCGGTCTTCTCAGGAAGCGTAACTTCACCAGTCACGTCAGTTGTTCGAATATAGAACTGAGGCTTGTATCCATTGAAGAATGGAGTGTGGCGACCACCTTCCTCTTTCTTCAAGATATACACTTCTGATTCAAATTCGGTGTGAGGATTAACTGAACCAGTCTTTGCAAGAACTTGTCCTCGGTGAACATCTTCTTTCTTAGTACCTCGAAGGAGGATTCCAGCGTTGTCACCGGCCATACCTTCCTGGAGTGACTTGTTGAACATTTCGATACCAGTAATGGTTGTCTTTGCTGTTGGAACAAAACCAACAATTTCAACTTCGTCACCAACCTTACAGCGACCTCGTTCAATACGACCAGTAACTACGGTGCCACGACCTTCAATTGAGAAGATGTCTTCGATTGGCATCAAGAATGACTTATCAACTTCACGAGTTGGGAGAGGAATCTGAGTGTCCAAAGCGACCATCAAATCCTTAACTTTCTTTGCCCATTCGTCTGTATTGTCCTTTGCTTCAAGAGCTTTCAAAGCTGAACCGCGAATAACTGTTGCACCCTTTCCATCAAATTGATACTTGGTGAGCAAATCGCGAACTTCCTCTTCAACAAGGTCAATGAGATCGGTTTCAGGAACCATATCGCACTTGTTCAAGAAAACAACAATCTTAGGCACACCGACTTGGCGAGCAAGAAGAATGTGTTCTCGGGTCTGAGGCATAACACCATCAGTTGCTGACACAACGAGAATCGCGCCATCCATCTGCGCTGCGCCAGTAATCATGTTCTTAATATAGTCAGCGTGACCAGGAGCGTCGATGTGAGCGTAGTGGCGTTCATTACTCTCGTACTCAACGTGAGCAAGAGAAATGGTAACGATTTTTGAGTCGTCACGAACAGTACCACCCTTAGCGATATCTGAATAAGCCTTTGGTTTTGCTAGACCGTCACGAGCCTGTGTCTCAAGAATAGCCGCCGTCAAAGTGGTCTTTCCGTGGTCAACGTGACCAATAGTACCGACGTTAACGTGAGGCTTACTGCGATTAAATGCTTCTGCCATATATTTTTTTACTAAACTAAACCGGGGATCCCCGTGCTACCCTCGCGCGCGATAGTGCGAAGATTGAACGGCGATCCATGGCCAGCGCTCTTTTTGGAGACGCCAAATTGGTTAATAACACTTTTGCACTCTCGATTTTGCCAATGTGGCTAAAAAGAACCCTTATTTCACACAAAAACCAGCGTGTAATAAGAAAATAAGCGCAAAAAATGCGTATCCATAATCATAACAGAGCCTAGTATGAAGTCAATTCGTACCCCTTAGGGAAAAGGGTGCTTGGCCCTTGGGACCATGACAATAAAAAAACGCCGCCTTATAAAAAGACGGCGCATAATAAGGGAAACCCCTTCTCTATCGCGTTCCGGCGAAGAAGGCATCGGCCGGCGGAGGTTGCCCGTGAGGAACAAAGACAAACGTCCTGCCATACTGATCAGTGAAACAACGTCGCCCAAACTGATCAATGAAATACTGCCTGGGAACTGCCGACATCATCGGAGCAGAACTTCCTCTGGTCGATGAAGCCGGGGGCACATAACTCGTCGGCTCGGCCGTTGGCGCAGGAGGCGTTGAAGCGGGAGGTAAAACAACGCCACGTTGCTTCGCTTCCTCTCGAAGTCGCTGAAGGGCTTCGATTTCCCGAATTCGACGCTCCTCGGTCTGAAGCCACAGCTGATGACGGAGGTTATCCGCCTCAACTTGCCTCAAGTAATTTCGATAGGCCTTACCTCGATACTTCAGATTTTGGGCTTCCGGCGGCTGACTGTACTTATAGCCACCATCAACCGGCGTCGATGACACCACCTTTGGAGTTCCAGAAACACTGGAACATCCGACAGCCAAAACCGACAAACCAACAACAAAGAGCCACTGAAACAATCTTTTCACGAACTTCCTTTCTGTGTGTCTTGTAACGTAGACGTTTGTGAGACGAACCGATTTGAACAATATCACAAATTCCAGTTTAGTCAATAGTTTTAGCTGTTCTTTGTATTAAAAATAGCCGGATTCGCTTTTGGCGAATCCGGCTATTTTTCTCTTCCCTACTTTCTTTTTTCGATAATTTCTTTCGCGACGTTTGCTGGAACAACTTCGTAGTGATCAAATTCCATTGTTGATGATCCACGACCTTCCGACATCGAACGAAGGGCGGTAGTATATCCGAACATTTCTGAAAGCGGAACTTTCGCGTGAATAACTTTATTCATTCCGCGCTCATCCACATTCTCAACTGCACCACGCTTACTTGAAAGGTGTCCGGTCACATCACCCATGAACTTATCAGGAACAACAACTTCAAGTCGCATAATCGGTTCAAGAATAACTGGCTTCGCGGCACGAGCAGCTTCTTGAAACGCCTGTGAACCTGCAATCTTGTAGGCAATTTCTGATGAGTCAACATCGTGGTACGAACCGTACGTCAATTCACAAGAAACATCCACCATAGGGAAGCCTGCCAAAATACCTCGATCCATAGCTTCTTTAACGCCTTTTTCAACAGCAGGAATAAATTCTTGTGGAATAACACCTCCCTTGATTGAATCGGTAAACTCGAAGTGGTCGTAGCGCTTCACGTTCTTTGGAATCTTTTCTGGCTTCTCCATATTCATCGGCTTTATATTCAACTTCACGTGACCGTACTGACCCTTTCCACCAGTCTGCTTAATGTACTTATGTTCAGCTTCAGCGGTACCCAAGAT
>CAZNMD010000001.1:0-114662 GCA_964574355.1 uncultured Candidatus Saccharibacteria bacterium | reverse complement strand
GTTTATGATATTGTTATGTCCGCAAAAGGTTTTGCAGCGCTTTTAAAAATAAAAGGCCATACTGTCGAGTGCGCATTTGATGGTAAGGGGGCTAAAGAGAAAACGGCACAGTTTAAGCCGGATGTTATTGTGCTTGATATTGGTTTACCTGATATGGATGGGTATACCGTTGCGCAATCGATGCGAAATGAACTTCGCTTTACAGGTTCAATTATTGCGCTTACTGGTTATGGTCAAGAAGAAGACAAAAAACGGGCATTTAAAGCGGGTTTTAATTTTCATTTAACAAAACCTGTGAGTATTGTTGATTTGGAAACTGTTCTTTCAGCTATTCATAAATAAAAAGAAAATGTAAAAACCCCCATCAACCTGTGGGGTGGATGGGGGTTTATTGTGGTTGTCTATCTCGGCCCTTCGGGGACGAGTTGAAAAAAGAGCTGTGGACCTTCTGTGGGGACCTCGAAGGTAAGGTTGTTTCCTCTAATGTCGCGGAGTACAGGAAACCATGCGTCTGTTACACCATTACTCCAAAGGAGTGTGTGAGGCTCCGGCCCAAGATCGGCCGAGAGTGAAATAGTACCATTGCCGCGAGTGATGATAAGTGTCGGTCCTGGTCCATGATTTGGGCCAGGGCCAGTTGAACTTGTGAGCGTAACGATGAATGGTGCGATTCGCTCAGCGATAATGTCGTATCCCCAATCATTAGGATGAACAGGGTCGCTTGTCTTTTCCAAATTTCCAAGGATGCCACGTAGGACGTTTGGAACGTAGGCACAGCTTGTTTGCATTACCAATTCTCGATAGTTCACTCCGTTATCAAAGTATCCTCCTCCTTGAATTCCAAGGAGAATGACCATTGCTCCTTGCGCGTGAATCTGATCAATCATTGCTCGGAGATTTCTGAAGGTTGTCGGTGTTGGAACTCGTTGGAGAAAATCGTATCCAGCGTGTCCTACGATAACAATCTTCGGATTTTGCGAGAGAACGCTCGGTAATCGTGCCAGAGCGGCAGCTGTCGTCTCCGCACCCTTTCCCATGTTTATGATGGGTGTTGGGTTGTAGAGCCAACGGCTAAGTGCCGCAGGGAAGGTTCGGTTTGACGAGCTTGCTCCATAGCCAATGCCTGCAGTGATACTGTCACCAAAGGCAATGATCGGCCCATTTCCCGCCCGTCCAAAATTTCTAATGTCTCTTGGGTCGGGGATGAGCTCCTCGACGATGATTTTTTCACTCACCGCCAGCGTTTCTGTTGTCTGTGCTCGCTCATTCCATGCAACCAAACGAATTTCGAATGTTCCGGATTCTTCAAAAAAGAAGTCCGCAACTTGATCTTTGAACCAGCGCACCGCATTCACATACTTGATCGCTTGCCAACCTGTATGTGAGAGGGGGACGTTGGTTTTGTATATCCCAACGTAGTGTGTCGTCGTGTTTAGGCGAGTTCCAATCCAGGTTGCCTGAACCGAATCACCAACGTTGATGTTTGTTCTTGAAACAATGACGATTGATTCGTTTCCGCTCGGTAAAGGAAGCACCGTTATGAGCGGACTTCGTGCCTGCGTGTTGTAGGTGTTTCGTGTTGTTGTATCAAACACCATGTATCGAATCTCGAATGAACCGGCTTCGTTGATTTGAAACGTTGTCTTGCTACCCGTTCGAGCGTATATCCAATCGTGGGTAGCCACTCGCCAAACGACTTGCTCTGGAGCACTTTTTGGAAATACTCCAATGCAGTCGTATTGTCCGGGTGGGTTTGATAACATCCACTGTACCTCGAATTTTTCTTCTTGGTACGGATTGGTTTTTGATACGCTGATCACCGCCGTTGAATTTGGTGACACAGGACCCTGTGCCAGAAGTGGCCAGGGTATGAGGATTGAGAAGATGCCCATCAAAATGATGAACAGTCCGCTCTTGGTATTGGGGCGCATACGTTCCTTTTTGTTTGTTGTATGTGGTTGTCGATGATCTGTATAATGAATGTTGAAAAACCCTAAGGTTTCTCGTAATATCTTCCTTTTTAATATCATTTTTTATGTAATTTGGCAAGTATTCGTTCATTTTTTATTCATGAAAAATGAACGAAAAAACACCCGCTGGAATGCATTCCAGCGGGTGTTTTTGTCGAACGGCGGTTAATAGATAGGAATAGGTTTGGTTGTATTTGGTCCGTATCGATCTGGGTCAATTGTTCGGTCGAAGCATTGACGATCAGCTTTATGTTGCCAATTTTCAAAGGCGTCGTACATAACCGGTCGAGAGATATTTGATGCGGTACTATCAAGGTCGAAGGTTGCGCACAGCGAGAAGGTGAGTGGGCCTGTTGCGGTATATTCGTAGACTGTGTCTGTTGCAGGGTCGCGCGGTGCAGAAAAGCCTGAAATAGAATCGGTGAGATCATCCAATGTTTTTGGTAACGCTTTTTTCTGTTGCCAGTAGTTTACTATTTGCCACTGAATAGTTTGAAGGTCTCCAGTTCTTCGATCGTCAAGGCGCGCGCTTCGGGCGGTAAGAGGTGAACCGATAACAAAGAAGCTGCCTATAATAGAGAGAAGAATAGCGATTGAGGCGATAATGCCAAGCATCTTTATTTGTGGCTGAATGACCGACTTATCTCGTTTTAGTTCAAAGCGATAGTATGTGAAGATTGTTGCTGCGACCAAAAGAACAGTAATAACTTTAAGTAAGAATCGAACAGTTAATTCGCCGGAAAGGAATGTGTTAATAAGAACAATAAGATCAACAGCTACCGTCGCGCCAGCGATAAAAAGCGTAAAGTAAGTAAGCCATTTTCGAATTGGGAGCTCCGCAGTCTCTGGTCGTTCGGTCATATCCCTTGAAATCATCCGCATGAGCCAGATGTACAACGGAAATGCAATAATGAGTGAGGCGATGGCGAATCGAATCCCTGAAGAATAATTGCCTGCATACTCATAGAGAGCTACATCAGGAAAGAGCGTATTAATAAGTTGGAAAAGCAGGGCGAGTAAACTAACCGCAGTTACGTATAAACCAATAATAGAACCGAGATGGATAAAGAAATCCTTCGGTGTTGTGTGGGGTCGTTCTAATGTATTCATGGATACCATTATAATACGAATTTTCTATGAAGGTTGCATGAGTGTGGGTTTTTAGCTATTTCTGGCGTGTTTTTTGGGCGTGATTGACTACGTTTTCTTTTTGAATACCTTAGGTGTATGCTTGCAATTATGAAGAAGATTCATTGGGTAGTTTTGCTTGTTCTGGGGATGATTATATGGCCAACAACCGGGGTTTTTGGCGATTCTTCAAATTCGATAGATTCTCTCTATACTGGTTTTACCCAAACAATAAAAGTGCTTCAGCCAAAAAATTGGACAGTAGAGGAGTCAGAATATACAGCCTTAGGGGGAGATCAATTTAAACAAATTGTCCTTGTTGATAGGGCAGAAAAGTTTAGTCGAAAGACTAAGGCTGTGTTTGTTGAACAATCGACGATAGCGGGAATTTTTGCTATTCCGCAAAGTGTTGTTTCGCGTTTGAGTGAGAAAGATTTGGTCAATTATTATGTTGATCAAGCAATGCGTTTTTCGATTGGGGGTAAGTTTATTTCAGGGAAAATAAAACAGCGCGGCGGTATGACCGTATATTCTGTTGAGTGGAGTTATATATCGAGAGAAAAATTAAAATATATTCAGATTGACGATTTTATTTTTAATAAAAATACGGTATATCACGTATCTGGCAGATATGTCGCATTTAATCCAGGACTCCGAAGTGTTATCGATGAGACGCTGGATTCATTTATCGTCAATGGTCAATAAGATGATGTATACATTACTTTTAGTTTTCTCAAGTCTCATCTTTTTTCCTGCTTCAGTTTTTGCAATGACAGCATCTCAGATTGATTATCAAGATGTGGTTGCGACCATTAATCCTGATTTTTCAGCAACTGGTTTATGGACATTACAGGTCGATTTGTCACACACTAATTCCGCTTATGGTTTTGGAGAAAGTGATGATTTTGGCTCTACGGGAATGATGTCGTATCGAGTCAAAAATATTTCAGATGAGAATGGTGAGCATGAAATATATCGGACGCCAGACTATGTTTCTATTTTACGAAGTTATAAAAGTGGTTCTGGTGTGCGAAATATTTTTGTTACTTATGATATTGCAACTGTCCTAAAAAAACCGATTGCACTTTATGAGTTTTGGATTGCTGATGGTTCTTATTTTCGATCTCCGCGTTTAAAAGTTAATTTTCCTGTGGGGTGGAAAGTTCTATCAGTATGGCCTCCAGCTGAAATTTCAGATTCTTCGTTGTCGGTTTCCTATCCTAAAGATTTTTATGGTGGGCCTGTGCCTGTTGTTGTTGCTTTTGTTCCTACAGATAGTGGATTTGATAACGAAGTTAAAAAAGTTGGTCGTTTTACTCTCGTGGGTTCGTCGACATCTGTACGTAAGCTCGATGAAGCTCTTTCTCGGATGACTTTTTTAGATAATCTTTTTGCCAACAGTCTTGGCTGGACATTGCCCGAAGATATAATTATTTACTCTAGTGATCTTGCTGGTGCAGATGTTGGATATGAGGTTGAGGCGCTTGTTGCGCGGCCAAATATCATTTTGTATAACGATGATTTTTTAGGCAGACAATCTTTTGCAGAAATACAAAATATACTTGTGCATGAAATAACTCATGTGGCTGAGTTGCAACAAAAATTATTTCGAACAGGTTCTTATGTTGCACCTTGGTTTCGAGAGGGCCTTGCTGTTTTTATGGAAAATCAAGCACGATCTTACATTTTTAAAGATGAGGGAGAAAGGGCGATTGCCGATATTTCAAAAAGGACTCATTTAATGAATTCTTCTGAGTTATTCAAAAAGTATAGTTATCCTTTCGATTACTTGTTTCAAGGCTATTCCTCTTATACGGTATATGATTCTTATACTCATGGTGGAGTCATTTTGACAAATTTTTTTAACAAAGTTGGAGTAGAAGGGATGCGGAAGTTTTTTGAATTACTAAAGAGCAAAGATTCTGTTTCAAATAAATTGGCTGATTCTGATTTAATTAGTAACACGATGGCTAGTACTCTTGGGGTGCCGAATAGTGAAATTACTTTTCCCTATAAAATTAGCCCTACATATGAAACTGAAATAAAGGGTCTTGTTCGTCCGGAATATGAAGGTGCGGCCATAGATAGTTTTGTCGCTTATGTTAAAGAAAAGGTACCTTCTTATATTGATGGACGATCGGCTGCTTTTGAAATACAAGCAAGTAAAGAGAATGTAATAGTTGAAACTGCCCACGATTTTTCCTCAGTACCTAAAACGTCTTTGGCCTCAACATCAAATAATTTTTCTCAAGAAGTTATTGTTGAAGCTGAGTCGATTGAGGTGATTAAATCATCGGACGTGAGTTCTACTTCTCCGGAAAAAATGTCCTCTACGAAGGACGAGGTAGACATGAGCGCATCTATTATTTTGGCAACAAAAGAAGTTTCCGTAAGAGAACCACTTTTTGTTAGGTTTTTGAAATGGTTTCGAGGAGTCTTTTTCTAGATTTTAAGCGAGTTTAGTTGTTTATGGGGTGATATGTTGTAACAAAGTGAGCTTGATACGCGTTACTTATAAGACATGGATTCAATTGTAAAACTAAGACAGAACATGATGGCGCTTTTGGGGGCGGCTCTTTTATTGGGAGTTATGTTTACGACGCTCTTTTTTGAAAAAAGTCTTGGGGGTAATGTCCCTCTTTTTTTCTTTCTGGTGGTTGTTGTCGGACTTTTTTTGACAAGGTTATTTTCAAAGAAAATCGAGAAGTCTCATGTTCTACTATTGGTGCTCGCTCTCTTTTTTTCGTTCATGGTATTTGTACGATCAAGTATGCTGCTAACGTTTTTTAACGGCGTGGGCACAGTATTACTTCTTTTTATCGTTGTTTCGTCTTTTTCGGGGCAAACAATTAAAAAGTATGTACTCGGTGATTTTATACGGGTCGTTCTTTTGCCGGTTCGATTTATTAAACCCTTTTTTGATACTCTTGCAGAGATTTTTGTATTTCGAAAAAATGCAGATGATAAGAATCGTTATAAAGAGATAGTACGAGGGAGTTTTTTGGCCCTTGTGGTTTTGTTTATTTTTGGTCTGCTTTTTGCGTCTGCTGATCTTGTTTTTCAACAAATTCTTACGAACGTGTTCTTTTTTGAGGTTGATCCTGAAGTCATCGCTCGTATCGTGATGAGTGTCATAGTGGGTGCATTTTTTATTGGAGCTTTTGGTTTCATGTTTCGAACTGAACATAAGGAGATAGCACCACAGAGCGAATGGAGTCGGAAGTTTGGAGATTTAGAAATGAAAATCGTGTTGGGATCAATGGGAGGCCTGTTTTTGTTGTTTATTGGTTTACAACTCACGTATCTTTTTGGAGGCGAAGCTCATTTGCTTTCACAGGGATTAACATATGCTGAGTACGCTAGGCGCGGCTTCTTTGAGCTTGTGCTTGTTGCTCTTTTTTCTTTTGCCATTATTTTAATAACTGAACGGCTTGTTGTACAAAAAGAGAGTGCACACTTAACCTCGTTCAAGGTTTTAAGTACTATTTTGGTGTCCGAAGTTGTTCTTATTCTTGTTTCAGCTTTTGTGCGCCTTTCGTTGTATGAACAGGCGTATGGATTCTCTACGATTCGTTTATATAGTTATGCTTTCATGATTTGGATCGGAGTTGTTCTTGTTTTGCTTTCCCATCATATTCTTTCTGGTGGTACCATTCACAAATTATCGATAAAGATTTTTTATTGCGTTGTCCTTCTTTTGTTTACCATGAATGTGATAAACCCTGATGCTTTTATTGCGAAGAAAAATATTGCCCGTTATGAAAAGACCACGGAACTTGATACACGATATTTAGCGCAATTATCGGATGATGCAATTCCTGTTACGGTTAATTTGCTTGATAGTGCTGATATTGAAATTAAGGACAGTTTCTTAAAGGAGTTGCTTTTAGTTCGTTTCTCAAGAAATAGTAAAAAGAAGGCCTGGTTTGAATACACGTTGCCAGGCTTACAGGCAACAAAAATTCTTGAATCCAGAAAGATTTATTAGGAGTCTTTGGGGTACACACTATTTTTGGCGTGTGGTTCTAGGTACCAAGAGTGCATTATTTTGAGATACGAGCTCGAGATGGGCACAAAACCCTGGGAACCAGCCTAAGCTGGAGCTTTTGTGCCCATCTCGCTCACCTATTTCAAGTAAATTTAAATACCAAAGAGTATGAGTACAAGAGGGTAATGACGTTTTGGTAAGTTGAAGAATTTTTATAAAAACAAAAGTCTTCGTGAGCAATCCTACGGATTATTTTTAATTTCGCAATAACTTTTTGTATTACAACACAAAAAAAGAATGTTTCGAAAAGTGTGTAAGAATATAACTACTATCTCTTTTTTGTCCACAGATTTTTAGTCGAACACTTTTTTAACTGTATCGCAATTGTGTAAGAAGGGGCGAGTGATTTATTGTCCTTAATGCATAATTTGAAATATTTTTCTCATAAATGCTGTAGTATGTACAGTAAGGTACAATGACTCTATCTATGAAAAAGAAAGTGGTTATCGTTGGGGGAGGATTTGGTGGTGTGTATGCCGCTGAATATTTAGTGCCTCTTGTGAAAAAGGGGCTCATTGAGCTTACACTTATTAGTAAAGATAATCATTTTCTTTTTACGCCCCTTTTGCACGAAGTTGCAACGGGGAGCTTGCCGGCTGAAAGCGTGATTGAGCCACTACGAGAAGTGTTTCGTGGAAGTGGTATTGGTGTTGTTATTTCCGAAGTAAAACGCATCAATACAAAATCAAATGTTGTGGAAGCGATTAATGGTGAACGGTACGATTTTGATTATCTTATTCTTGCAACGGGTGCTCTGTCGGCAGGCCCACATGTGTCTGGGGTAGGGGAACAATCGTTGTTAACTTTAAAATCAATTAAGGATGCGAATGCGATACGAAATAAACTAATAGATCAATTTGAACATGCGGTTGCTGCACAGAATAAAGAGGTTCGACGCAAGGAACTTTCTTTTGTGGTTGTTGGGGCTGGACCAACGGGTGTTGAGGTTGTTGCTGAAATGGCAGAATTTGCTCGCACTTCTCTGTGTGCATATTTTGCTGATGCTGGTATTAAAAAAGAAGATGTTTCAATAACACTTGTCGGGAAAAGTACAGAAGTTGTACCCCAGTTTCATCCCTCAGTACGAACGTATGTTGCAGATTCCCTCCAAAGAAAGGGAGTGAAGCTCGTGTTAGGGAAAGGAGTGACTGATGTAAAAACATCATCAATTCGTTTGGATGATGGCAAAGAAATTCCTGCGGCTCTTTTGGTTTGGACGACAGGGGTAAGGCCAGTTGTTCCTGCTTTTTTTGGTGAGATGAAAACTGATACATCTGGACGTGTACTTGTTGATGAATTCTTGCGAGTAAAAGGTAATGTGAATATTTTTGCGGTTGGTGATGTTGCTGCTACGTTTGGCATGAAAAATGCTGATCAGCCACTTCCCATGCTTGCACAGGTTGCAGTAAGGGAAGCTCAACATGTAGCGAAAAATATCACTGCGTTACTTAAAGGTAAGCCCCTTGTCCCGTTTTCTTATAGGATTCGAGGTTTGCTGCTCTCTTTGGGTCAGTGGGATGCGGCCGCAGAAGTATTGAGTTTTCGATTTTACGGACGATTTGCTTGGTGGTTATGGCGGACTATTTATTTATTTAACTACCCATCGTGGCGAAAACGTTTCAAGGTTGCTGGACGTTGGACAGTAAATCTTTTTACACCAAGAGATATTACGCGTATTCATCACTTAAAGTAGAGAAAATATTGGATACATTATGAAAGATGATAAGAATCAAATAGTCCTCCAGGTTAAAGTCCTCACGAATGCTTCATCTGATGTTGTTACGATTGTGAAGGAGGGAAAACTTGAAATTTCTGTGCGTGAAAAGCCAAAAGAAAACGCCGCTAATCGTCGGGTTCTTCAACTTATTGCACAGAAATTCAAGGTTCCCATACAGGCCGTTCGCCTGATTTCTGGTCATCATCGAAGAAATAAAAAAGTTTCTATTATGGGTCATTTGTAAGTCTTTCTATGCTGGTAAGTTTGGTTATTTTCGAAAAGGTCTTATAGGGTTATACTTTTAAGTATGAAAACCAATATCAAAGTCACGGACATGAAGCTTACGCCGGAAGCGGCGGAGTATCTTGATAAGAAATTGCAGTCTGTTGAAAAATTTATTTTTGGTGATCCGTCGTCGGTTCTTTTTGATGTTGAAGTTGGTCGTACGACTGAACATCATCGCACGGGTGATGTGTTTCGTGCAGAAATAAATTTACATGTCGGAGGTAAGTATTATCGGTCTGTTTCTGAGAAAAGCGATTTATATGCTGCAATTGATGATGTTCGTGATCAGCTTGTACAAGAATTAAGTGGAAGTAAGGATAAGGTGATTACGGTTGCTCGCCGGGGTGCCGCTAAAGCAAAGGAGATGTTGAAAGGCTTGGGAGAGAAGGACAGAAAATAGCTTACTCATAATACTCTGGTTGTTTAAAAAGCAGGTTTTTGACCTGTGTATTAGTTGATTGTTGCCTTATTTCGAGCAAGGTATACTTGAGTAGTCATTTTATTCTTATAAACTCCCTTGAATTTTCATGAAATCAAAAAGTCTCAAGAGTGTACTCATGTATCGATTTGGAAGAAATGAATCTGCAATTCTTTTGCTATTGCTTACTATTGCAGCTGCTGGATTTTATTCAAGATTCAATAGTGAACTCGCTACAATTCAAATTGAGCAGGGTGTCTATTACATTCCAGGAATAAACGCGTAAGTTTTTGGTATATGAGTTCACCGATTCTTTCTGTTTTAAATCGTCGATTTGATCGAAATGTGTCGGCGTTGATCTTGTTGGCGCTGACCATTTTTTCTGCGTTTATCTTTTACGTTGCAAATAAGGCTCTCGCGCTTGCTGAAAGCTATGAAGATTACTTTGTTGAGACGGTTGCGTTTGAACGACAGTACAACCATGCGAAGTTTATGACTTCAAAAGGTGAGTTTACGGTTGAATTTTTCCAAGGTCTTGGGACAAGTACCATCAAGAATTTTGTCAGTCTTGTTGAAAACGGTTTTTATGATGGTACAAAATTTCATCGGGTAATACAGAATTTTATGATTCAAGGAGGTGATCCTCTTTCAAAAGGGTTTGAAGAGTCATTGTATGGAACAGGTGGCCCTGGGTACTCGTTTAAAGATGAAATTAATACTGTTCCGCTTGTTCGAGGAGTGCTAGCTATGGCTAATCGTGGACCAAATACTAACGGTAGTCAATTCTTTGTTATTACTGCTGATGCAACCCCTCATTTACAAGGTAAACATACTGCGTTTGGACGAATTGTTCATGGGATGGAGGTGGTAGAGGCGATTAGTAAAGTAAAAACAAAACCAGGGGATATTCCTGTTACACCTGTTGTGGTAGATAGAATTCTTCTCTACTAGGCACTACGACGTTTCGAGTATGTTTCGTAGGTCATTTCCTTTTTTCCTTCGGGTATGACTTTTTCGATGGCGAAAATTCCATTTTGGTAAGAAGCTTGGGTAATTTTAACGCGCCCTGTTTTTTCTTGAGGATGTTCAAAAAAGAAAACGCTGGTTACATCTTTTAGGGCTTGAAACGTTACATAATTTTTGTAGGGATCGCCGTCTAAATAAATTTCTCCGTCCGCTTTTTCAAACTTTTTTGTGTATGTTGCTTTTGAATGGTCTTGGGGTATGGTGGTAATTTTTCCAGCTATCCAGTCTGGAAGAATGTCCGCTATCATGACTGCTCCAAGTTCTCCTAATGTTTTCTTTAGTTCGTTTGTTGATGGCCAGGTTTTAAGAGGAATTGATTGCATAGCAATAATTGGCCCCTCGTCCATTTTTTCATCCATCTTCATAATGGTCACACCAACGTCTTTGTCATTGGCTAAAATTTGGCTTGGAATTGGTGAAGGGCCTCGGTATTTAGGTAATAAGGATGGGTGAACATTCAAAATGCCGTGCTTGGGAATTTCGAGTATTTCTTTCGGGATAATTTTTCCGTATGAGGCAACAATAAAAACATCGTATCCATTTTGTGGGCTTTTAGCGGCAAGTGTTTCCTTGAAAGGTGGCAGTTTTAATTTTTCTGGTTGCAGTACTTCAATACCATTTTTTATCGCCCATTCTTTTGCGGGAGATGGGGTGAGTTTTAAGTGTCGACCTTGTGGAGCGTCTGGTGTTGTCACTAAAAAAAGCGGCTTAATACCACGCGCTACCAAGGTTTTAAAAACCTCAACTGAAATAAGTGAAGTTCCAAAGAATACGATGTTTGGAGACGTAGAATTTTTTGAATCCATTTATTTTTCAGGTGGTAACTCTCGTACGTTTGTTGCCTTATCAATAAAAAGAATTCCATCCAGGTGGTCTATTTCGTGCTGAAAAATTTCGGCAAGTAATTTTGAACCATGGTAGGTAAACTTTTTACCTGTTTCATCATACGCTTCAACGGTTACTTTTGTTTTTCGTTTGACCGAGCCGTAGAGAAAACGAACGGAAAGACACCCCTCTTCCATCTCTTGCAGTTCTTTTGATTGACGGGTGATCGTTGGATTTATAAAGACTACATTTTTAGTAGGAAGTTTTTTTTCTTCCTTTTGTTCGTCGCCTAACAAAAAAGCCTTTTTTGCCACAATAAAGAGTCGAATAGATTCTCCTATTTGTGGTGCAGCGATAGCTACGCCATCCTCTTGGCTGTCTAAAGCGGCATTCATGCGTGTAATGATGTTTGTGAGGGCAGGTGAGCCAAGTTCCTTATCTTCAATTTTTCTCGCAACGTTACGTAAAATAGGGTTGCCCTGTTGAATAATAGGTACTGGCGAATGAGGTAATTTTCGTTCCATAAAAGTAGTATATTTGAAAGTGACGTATTTGACAATATATTAAAATGTTGTACTTACTACAACAAGCTCTCAGGATCAACTCGTACTGAAAATTCTCGAGGGAGAGATTTTAATAGATCTCGGAGTTTTTGGTTTGGCCACTGGTCTGGTAATAGGCGTAAGAGTCCGTGGAGGATAAATTTATTTTTGATTGTACGAATAAAGGCTGGATAGATTTCTAATTCAAAATCAGATTTTTCTAGGTGCTGTTTTAACTCTGTCATCATTTCATAAATTTCTTCTTGTTTTCCCTCAACTGAAATTTTTATAAG
Organism: uncultured Candidatus Saccharibacteria bacterium; assembly: GCA_964574355.1. Taxonomy (GTDB): domain Bacteria; phylum Patescibacteriota; class Minisyncoccia; order Phycocordibacterales; family DSPV01; genus CAZNMD01. Next base: position 102,410 of record CAZNMD010000001.1, on the reverse strand, counting down.
TAATCGATCAGGGGGGTAGTGGTATTGTTTTCTATCGGCAAGTTCTGCTCTTGAAAAATCAATTAAGTTTCCCCCACGAGCATATTCAAAGAGTGGATTTTCTGCCATACGTGTTTGGATGATACATTCACGTTCGGCAAGATTTCGCAGTCGAAGAAGAAGAGAAAATACTTTTTCGGAAATTCTAAAATCAGGAAGAGCAAAAAGAGAATCGATTGAAGCAATTGCCGCATATTCAATAGGTCCTTCTGCGTAGAGGAGCGCTAATTCGGTTCCAATAAGGATTGCTCCGGGAGTTGCTTTAAATTTTGCAACGGCTTTTAGTGCAGCGTTTTCTGTTGGTGTTGTGTCTTTGTCGATTCGAATAAGAGAAATACCAGGGAAGCGTTCAGTTAATTCTTTTTCGACGAGCTCCGTACCAATACCAAGCGGTGTTAACCTCCATCCGTCACAATGTTTGCAGCGCTCAGCTGCTGGACGTCTTTCGCCACATTTATTACACACAAAATAGTTTTCTTTTTTCTCATCAATATTACCTAATCGGAGTATCATTGGCGCGTCACATTGATTGCAGGATACGACAGTATTGCAGTCCGCACAGACTGTCGTGCTTGCGAGCCCTTTACGTCCGGCATAAATGATCATTCGTGCATTTTCGGTGCGTGTTTTTTGGACAAGGAGAGCCACGTCTTCTCCGATAACCTGAAATGGTTTTTTCTCTCGTTGATGGGGGGCAAGTGTTGGACTCACTTTTGTCTTCATGTCGACTATTTTTAAGACAGCGGTGCTTCGTGCACGCCATTGCATTGGTGCGAATTCGAAAAGGTCGCCTGATTCGACTCCATGAACAGTTTCTGTTCGCAGAAGAGTATCTCCAAGGAGAAGTGTTGCACCCGTTGCTTTTGCAAGCTCTCTGGCAAAGAAGCGAATGTCGAGATATGGGGGACTCAATAACTTGTGTGAAGTTGAGCTTTCGCGTTCAACAATAATAAACCCAATATCCAGACGGGGTATTGAGAGAATTCCTGCTGTGCCAATGATAAGAAGGGGATGCTCGCTTGTTGTTGCTTTTGTCCAAGCTTTTATCTGGTCTGCTTTCCCTAATTTTCCATGAAATAAAACGGTGTAATGTTCGATTCCTTTTTCAATATGTTCGGCCGCACGCTTCGCTTCTTCTGTGGTTGGTAAAACCATAAAAACTGACCTTTTTTGCGCAAATTCGCTTCGTACAATGCTCCGGTAATGACTAAAGCGTTCGATTTCACCGGATTGTAGAACGAGCCTATGAGGACTAACGCCTCCGACAGTTTCTTTTTTTTCTTTTGGTTTTTGGGTAATAGGAGAAGTTGATGCGTTTTCTTGTGCTTTAGAAGCCAAGAGAAAAGCAACAGCGGGCACGAGCGTTTTTAATGTTGTTCCGACTGTTCCTGCAAAGTAGTCGGCTGTTTTTTGAATTGCTTCCAAAAACTCTTCTGTAAAAATAGAAGAGCTGATATTGTTTCCAATTTTTTTAATTGAAAAAGAGGCCGCTTTTAAATCAGTTTTTTCATTGATGGCATCGCGGACAGACACGATTAGACCAGGTACTATTTTATTTCTGACAGTAACTTCAACTAACGCGCCTTTTGCAACTGGTTTACTGGTGAAATAGGTAAGAGTGTCTTGCGGTACACCTTTTGTGATGGGTATGATTTCAACAACGTACATGTGAAATCTGCCTCTTATGCCGGTTTATTCCGGAAGTTCAATTCCAAGAAGTGTTGAGGTGGCAAGGATGAAAATGCCGCGTGACTGAGGAACAGCCATGAAGAGTGTTTTTCCTTTGCCTGTGTAAATTGGTTGGAAATTTTGAATTGGTCGCTGATCAAGTTCGATTGCGTAAACATTTCCTCCTGTAGAAATAATAAGCGCATCGTTTCGTTGAGGATAAAACTCTAGTCCATCAAGGGGTTCGGTCAGTTTTGTTACAAGAAGATATCGTCCACAACCTGATTCTGTGTCACCTGTACAAAATGCTGGAGGAGTATTTTTTACATCTCCATTCCATACGGCAATGATTGACGTTCCTGTTGCGTATGCAAGAACAACATCACCGGTTCCTTTTGGATCTTCTGAACGTCGAGGATTTGTTTCGGTTGGAACCTTTCGTGCTTTTATAAGATCAAGAAGTGATTTTCCTTCGGCATTATCAAAGCGAACACTTCTGGCAATTGGGGTGAGGGGCAAAAGAAATGGGTGAATGGTTGTTCCTTCATTTTCGTTTGTCCATAATGTTTTTGCATACGGAAAGGCGTTGTTTCGAGAAACAATTATTTGATGTTCTCCCGTTGAAAGTGAAACTGTTGCAGTTGAACTTGAGATTGTTATTGGTACTTCCTTACCATCAATCAAGACCCGGTCTTCTCGCTGAAGTCCTTGTATAACGACATCACCTGGTTTAATGAAACTGATAACGTTGAGTGATCGGTGAAGATCAAATCGAAAACCTTTTGAGTAGAATATCGAAAGAGTAATAAGGAAGAGTACAACAATGACAGAAAGGGCCGTTATCCAATATGTTTTTTTATTTAATTTCATGATGTTTAATTTGCAGTTATGTACGTAAACTAGCCCTATTTTAGGAAAAGGGGGTGTATTTAAACTTCTTATAACCTATCTTTCCATAAAGCGTTCTTGTTAGCAATGTGAGGTATCAAGCGGGGATGATAGGAACTTTGTTTTATTGACGCTAAGTATTTTGTTTGGGATAATTTCCTTAGAAAGGATTTTTATGGATACGTGCAGATTTTGTGGCCAAAGCACTGGTCATCTCGGAGCATGTCCAATGCAAAATCGATCTAAGTCCACATTGGCTTCATGGAATGTTGGATTTTTTAGTTCGATTCGGGGGATTTCTATCCCAGACTGGACCCTTCGTGGGTATACTCCGACTTTTCAGCTCGGATATGCGATGGGCAAGAATGCTCGTGAACATGCTGTTGCAGTTTTGAATTAGGCAGCGGTCACTGTTCTAAAAAGTAGGTCTTTCTATAAAAGGCCTGCTTTTTCTTTTTTAGGGCTCCAGGGTACAATACTTTTCTATGGTTACGCATCAAAAGGGAACGTTTGTTATACAAGGGCTTGCTGGTGAACGAACTCTCAAAGGAGAGATACAGGTTGCGGGTGCAAAAAATGCTGTTTTGAAAGCTCTTGCTGCGGCGCCACTTTTTGATGGAAGCATTGAATACACCCGTGTTCCGCACATTGAAGATGTTTCTCGTGTTGTTGAATTGTTGGAAAAATTAGGAGCGACAATTACCCGAGATAATGGAACTCTTTCTCTCGATGCAAACGCGCTTACTTCATATGAGTTTGATCGTGTCCTCGCAAAACGTATGCGTGCGTCAGTTGTACTTACGGGTCCGATACTCGCACGTTTTGGTAAGGTGTCTTTCCCGTATCCAGGTGGGTGTGTTATTGGTACTCGTCCGGTGGATCTTTTTATTGAAGGGTATCAAAAGATGGGAGCTTCAGTGAAGGAAGAGGACGAGCGTTTCATTATCACGGCGAAGGAAGGAAAATTAAAAGGAACAGAACTTTTTTTCAGAGTGCAGTCAGTAACTGCAACTGAGACATTTATGATGACTGCAACGTTAGCAGAAGGAGTGACTGTCTTGAAGAATTGTGCGATGGAGCCTGAAATTGCTCACCTTGCTCAATTTTTAAATGAGAGTGGTGCAGATATTAAGGGGGCAGGGACGCCGACTATTACCATTGTTGGTGGTCAAAAATTGAAAGCAAAAAAAGTGTACGAAACAATGCCTGATCGAATTGAGGCTGGTAGTTTTATTTTGTTGGCCGCTTTGGCCGCTAGTGATGTCACCGTTAAAGGATGTGATCCAAAACATATCGAATCTCTTATCGAATCGCTTCGTTATGTTGGTGTACCCCTTGAGGTTGGTGATGATTTTGTTCGTGTGACGGCACCAAAAAAAGGAACTTCTTTCAAGCCACTTTCAATTCGAACACACGAGTATCCTGGTTTCCCAACTGACCTTCAGGCACCGATGACCATTTTTCTTACTCAATCAGAAGGAGAAAGCACATTGTTTGAAACTATTTTTGAGGGACGTCTTTCGTATACGCAGGATTTGGTTCGAATGGGGGCAGATATAAAAATGTATGATTCACAACACGCGATTATAAAAGGACCGACACCGCTTCGTGGTAAAGAGCTTGAAGGGCCTGATTTACGTGCGGGGCTTGCGTATGTAATTGCGGGTATTATTGCTGAAGGAGAGACGAGTGTGGCTAATGCCTATAATATTGATCGCGGCTATGAACGAATAGAAGAACGCTTGAGTGGTATTGGTGTACCGATTACGCGGGTCATGGAAGTGTGTGAACCTACTGAATAATAAGAAAACACCCTACATCATTGATGAGGGTGTTTTTGCGTCTTAGAAGATTAGAGACGCCCCTTTGATTTCAGACCGTCTCTTCTCTCGGATGTTTCTGTTGAGCCTGCTTCAGGAGCACCTTCCTTTTAGTAATGCGTTTGGCGAGGTGTTTTTTTCTATTCATAAGGCCTTTGTGTGCGGGGTTTCTTTTGTTCGATCCAGCAATATCAAAGCATGTTTACGTAACCTTAGTCGACACTAGCAGATAGTTTAAGAATGTTTGACAAATGATTATAAAAATGATAAATATTGTGAGGAGTACAAATGAAAAAATTATCGTATTATCAAAGAATGTTGATCGATACAACGTGGCGCGGGTCGTACCTTCGTCGCGCCCATGATTTGGTGGTTCGAGTCTGGATTTTGTTTCAGATTCCTTTCGTTCGCAAAGACAAGCAAAATCCTTGGTTTCAAGGACACAAGCGTCGGATCATGTGGAATCGGGTCAAATATCCGAACCCTTGCAAGTATCAGTAATCGGTTCATCCGGTTATTGTAAAGAGCGTTGCTATATGCAGCGCTCTTTCTTTTTCTATGTATAAGCTTTAAGCTGTACTCACAAACGATGAGTATTTTTCCTCAAAAAATTGGTATTGATTTAGGAACGGCAAACACGCTCGTTTTTGTTCCGAAAAGAGGTATCGTTCTTGCAGAACCAACTGTTGTGGCAGTTTCTGAACAAGACAATCGCATTTTAGCTGTTGGTAATGCTGCGAAAGCCATGATTGGCAGAACTCCAGAAAATATTGTTGCCTATCGTCCAATGAAAGATGGAGTTATTGCTGATTATCGCGTGACCGAAGCAATGCTTCGTTATTTTATAAACAAAGCTTTGGGACGCTGGAATATTTTTCGTCCTGATGTGATGGTTTCGGTTCCTGCGGGTGTGACTTCGACCGAACGTCGCGCTGTTATCGAAGCTGCTATCAGGGCAGGCGCAAAAAATGCGTATGTTGTGAAAGAGCCTGTTTTGGCTGCGATTGGTGCAGGCATTCCTATTCAAGAACCGGTTGGTCACATGGTTGTCGATATTGGTGGTGGTACGACCGATGTTGCGGTTATTTCTCTTGGTGGCATTGTGTCATCAAAATCGGTGAAGTGTGCGGGTAACAAAATGGATGCAGCGATTGCTGATTACATAAAAAAAACATTTAACCTCGCAATCGGGGATTCCATGGCTGAGCGTATTAAAGTCGAAGTTGGATCAGCAATTCCAGTCGAAGAAGAATTAGTTGTGATTATCAAAGGACGCGATTTTCTCACAGGTCTTCCTCGCACCGCGGAAGTAAAAACGAATGAGATTGTGAAAGCGCTCACGAAAGAATTGCGTGAAATGATTAAAGCGATTAAAGATGTTTTACAGGAAACTCCACCAGAACTTGCGGCTGATATTATCGATCGTGGAATTACGATGACTGGAGGCTCCGCACTTCTTCGTAATTTTCCTGAACTCGTTTTCCGTCGCACTGGCGTTAAAGCTCAACTTGCTAAAGACCCTCTCACGTGCGTCGCTCGTGGTACCGGTATCGCCCTTGAACATCTTTCAACTTACAAAAAGGCGATTATAAGTAAGAGATAATCAGGACGGATGAATATATTAACCTCACTGTTCTTCTCGAATAGAGGTATGAATTTTCATATTATAATAACTGTTTACAGTAAGTGTTGAATTAGATTAATTCCAATTTTATGCCACACATACACGACAAAATTGATTTTACAGTTGAGGTCTTTGTTGTGCATAAAGATAAAGTGCTCTTGAGAAAGCACGATAAATATGGCATTTGGCTTTCGGTTGGCGGACATGTTGAATTGAATGAAGATCCGAATGAGGCGGCGCTACGTGAAGTGAAAGAAGAAGTTGGTTTGAACGTTGAGCTTGTTGATAGTCGGGAATTTAATCGCGATGATAAAGACTATCAAGAACTTATCGCGCCGGTTGGACTAAATCGTCACAAAGTTTCTGATACACATGAACATGTGACTTTGGTTTATTTTGCTAGAAGCGCATCAAATAAAGTGATTCCTGAAAAAGAATCCGATGAATGGAAATGGTGCGGTGAAAATGATATTGAAAAATTGAGTGATATTCCAAAAAACGTTATTTATTATGCCAAGCGTGCTTTGCAAGCAGTCGGTGTTTAAATTGTGAGGTATGCAAATGTATATTTAGTTCGCATATGCAAAGTTTTCTTTACTAGAAAGGCGTAATAAGAATTGAGATAATGAGATAATGAAAACAATTCTTATTACTGGTGGCAGTGATGGGTTAGGGAGGGCACTGGCGGAAAAATGTATTGGAAAATATAACACTGTTATTTTAAGCAATGACCTGGAACAAACTCAGCGGACGGCAAAAGAAATTGGTTGTGGTTTTGTTGTGGCAGATGTTTGTAATTATAAGGAGATTGAAAAAGCTGTTTTGGAAGTCATCCAAAAACACGGAGGCATAGATATTTTAGTAAATAATGCCGGTGTATGGATCGAGGGCGCTTTAGAAAATACTGATCCTGTTTGGATGGAGAAGGTTATGGGTGTGAATGCACTAGGCACGATACTTGTAACGCGAGCTGTTTTGCCCTATATGAAAGAGAAGGGAGCGGGCCGGATTGTAAATGTAAATTCAGAGGATGGTCGGATCGTCAAAAAAGATCATGCAGTCTATTGTGCTTCAAAATGGGCAGTTACTGGATTTACAAAAGCCCTCGAACTTGATTTGGCAGGTTCCGGTATTTCAATTGATTCATACTACCCAGGTCCAATTAAAACAAATATTTTTAAAAAGGCTGGAGTCGAAAGAGATATGACCGGCCATATGGATGTATCAGATGCTGCTGATGAACTTATGCGAATAGTTGAGAGTGATAATTAGAGATTCCATTATTTATATCCAGACGTAGAAATCTATTTATTAAAAAAACCGTGCCAATCTGGATTGGCACGGTTCACGGTATTTGTACTGTCTACGAAAGCAAAACAGGAGTTTCCTCGACGATTCTGCGAAGATCTTCGTTTGTGTAACGAGGTCGAACAATTTCCTGCCAGCCGGTAGTCCACGCATCTTCGAATGGTCTTATTCGCCTCATCCAGTTTGCGTGTCGGTCTAGTTTTCCTGAAACGGGATTTCGCCGTGTGTAGTGAAGTACTTCACAGTTATGTATTCTGTCAGCTGGGTTTTTCGATAAATGCAATTCCCGAAATCGCTCCTGCGACATTCGTTCGATGCGGATACGAAATGACCACATGACTTCGCCATGACAGACGACACATACACGTTGGTCACTGCATTCGCGATGGAATGTATTCAAGACACGATCGACTCGCATGTTGAGTTCGACATATCGTTCGCCGTTATTAGGTCGCCAGAAGAAAGGTTCAACGTCTCGTTGTTCCAATGCAGCTTTGAATTTCTCTTGTCTGACATCCTCGGGGGAGGAATCAAGATCGCCCCAATCACGTTCAGTGAGGTAACTATCCCGATGCCATTCAGCATTGGGAAGATCAAGTCGCCATGCTGTTTCAAGTGCTCGAACGTAGTCCGACGTGAAGTGGCGGTCGAAACCAATATCAGGTCCTTCGGCGGATTTTCGATGGTAGAACTCCTGTTGGAGCCACCTTCCAATCACGGCAGGTTGCTGGCGGCCAAGTTCTGAAAGACGATATCGAGCCGTGTGTCTTCCTTGGAGGGTTGAGTAGCCACTACTATCTCCTCCTTCAAAGAGTCGCTTTGCGACGTTGCCTTCGGATTGTCCGTGACGAACAAGTACAAGATCAATCGGTAACATTTCAATGTCCTTTCTCTAGGATGAATAAATACTATATTTGTAATGAAGTCAAGTTTTTACTAGCCAATAATTTTTTATTCATGTACACTCATCGTATATGGCAAAAACAGCAGATAAAGTCTATATATACGGTAAACACGCCTTAGTTGAGGCACTTTCTAATCGACCAGAGGTAGTGAAGAAGGTATTCTTGTCATCGCAGGCAGCTACTGATCCTGACCTCGTGAAGCTTGTAAAAAAAACTGGTATTTCAGTATCAACTCTTGGCGGAGGTAAAGATGAACGAGAAATCACTGATACTGCTGCACATCAAGGAGTTATCGCTTTGATTGAAGTTGAAAAACTCGTCGTTTCCTATGAGGCATTCAAAGAAAAAATAAAAGCAACATCTGATACTGCGTTTGTTGTATTGGGTGAAGTGCAAGATCCGCACAATGTTGGCGCAATCATTCGTTCGGCCGCCGCATTTGGAATTTCTGGTGTTTTCATTCCTGAACACAATCAAGCGCCGATTACCGGAGCCGTGGTAAAGGTTTCTGCTGGTATGGCATTTCGTGTTCCTCTTATTTCAATTGGAAACGTAAATAGCACACTTCGTGATTTGAAAGATAAAGGTTTTTGGATTTACGGCTTAGCCGGGGAAGGTAAGCAATCACTAACAGAAGAAAAATTTGATGCACCAACAGTATTTGTTGTTGGTAACGAAGCCGACGGTTTGCGCGAAAAAACTCGCACAGCGTGTGATATTTTGCTTTCAATTCCTATTAATCCAAAATGTGAGTCACTCAATGCTGCCGTTTCAACAGCGGTGGCTCTTTACGCCTGGAGTGTAAAGCATCCGAAAACACTTGAGAGATAGCGGGAGAGGGTTTTACCGAGGCTTTTTCTTTTCTTCTCCTTTGCGCTACGCTAAAGGGTATGGATATTGTTACTCAGCTAAAACAATCTCTCGGAGAACCGAGCAAGCTTCATCATGCCCACTTTATTGTAGGTGATAGAAAACGTACGAAGGAGGCACTTCATTTATACATAGAGTCTGTTTTTTCTTTTTCTGTGGCTGGAAATCCTGATGTGCTTTCTTTTTCGTTTGATGTGATGGGAGTTGATGAGAGTAGGGCACTTACTTCGGTGTCTTCAATTACTTCAATTTCAGGCCACCGCTTTATTATTGTTGAAGCAAATTTCCTTACGCGTGAAGCACAAAATGCACTCTTAAAGTCTCTTGAGGAACCACTTTTTGGAACCTTTTTCTTTTTTCTTATTCCGCAACAAGATACCCTTTTGCCAACTATTCGGTCGCGTGTCGTTGTTCATTCTGTTGCTGGGGCAATTGATGAGAATGATATGCAAAAAAGAGCAGAAATGTTTTTGAAAGCACCCATTGCAAAACGTATGAAAATGATAAAGGAGTTTTCAGCGGAAATTTCTGATGACGAAAAAAGTAAGGCCGATGTGATTGTTTTTCTTGCCGAATTAGAGCGATTACTACATACAAACAGGAGTATCTTAGATCAAGGTTCTCTTTTTGCAGATATTGCTATGGCCAAAAAATATCTCACGGATCGTTCTCCGTCGGTTAAGATGATATTGGAGCATATCGCTCTTTCTTTACAATAAAAGGAGATTAAAGGAGACATTTCTTATCCGGGGCAAAGTGATATAATTGGATGTGTAATCGCATAATTATCTTACGTACCTATGGCCTACGATTGGAAACCATTTTCGGCAAAGATTAAAGAAGTTGAGGAATGGCTTGTTCGTGAGCTGTCTTCAATACGTACCGGCCGTGCTTCGCCGGCGATTTTGGACTCAGTTATGGTTTCGGCGTACGGTACTCTTATGAAACTTCGTGAAGTTGCCGCTATTTCAATTGAAGATGCACGAACGATTCGTATTTCTCCATGGGATGCCTCGCAAGGGAAAGATATTGCTGAAGCAATTACCAATTCAGGACTCGGTCTTGCTGTTGCGGTTGATGATAAAGGGGTACGTGTTTCGTTTCCTCAACTTACCGCCGAGCGTCGAGTTATGCTTTTGAAGGTGGGTGGAGAAAAATTAGAGGAGGCTCGTAAAAAGGTTCGAGTTGCTCGCGATGAAGTGTGGAAGGATATTCAGGAAAAAGAGAAAGAGGGCGGTATGAGCGAAGATGAAAAATTCCGTCTTAAAGAAGAGATGGAAAAGCTGACAAAAAAAGCTCAGGAAACGTTTGAAGGGCTTTTTGCAAGAAAAGAAAAAGAAATCTCTGAATAATTTGTTTATCTAGGATGACCACCGCAATCATATTTATAGTTATTTTAGCCATTCTCGTATTTGTTCACGAGCTCGGGCATTTTTTAGCGGCCAAAGCAGTAAAGGCTCGTGTTGATAAATTTGCCATCGGCTTTCCTCCGCGTATTTTTGGTAAAAAAATTGGTGAGACTGATTATGCAATTAATCTCATTCCTTTTGGTGGATATGTTTCTATTCATGGTGAACAGTATGATTCTGAAGATAAGGTAACTGAGGATCCGGATGCGGCTCATAGTTTAGCGCACAAGAATCGTGCCTTGCAGGCAGGTGTGTTTGTTGCAGGTATTGTGATGAATGTACTCTTTGCGTGGGTACTTCTTTCTTCTGGATTTTTGTGGGGGTTACCATCTTCAGTTGAGGGGACAAAATATGCTGATCGCGTAGAGAATGCTCGACTTATTATCACGGGTGTTCGCCCCGAGTCTCCGGCACAAAAAGCTGGCTTGATGTCAGGCGATGAAATTCTTTTTCTCGGTACAAAAGAAAAAGGCATTAACCCAATAAAATCAGACGAAGTTTCTTCGTTTATTGCGCCTCACGCAAATGAAGAGATTAGTTTTTTGGTGAAGCGCAAAGGAGAACAGCTTACGTTCAATGCGGTCGCTGAAGAGGGAATTGTTGATGCTGAGGAAGGGGAAAAATCTCGTGGAGCTGTTGGTATTTCAATTGATGTTGTGGGAACTCTGCGACTTCCGATCCATTTGGCAATCTTGGAAGGTGGGCGAGCAACTTTTGTTATGGCAAAAGAAATTGTTGTTGGTATGTGGCAGTTCTTCGGCCAAGCTTTTCGTGGTGAAGCTGATTTTGCTGCTGTTTCGGGTCCAATAGGTATTGCCTCCGTTGTTGGTGAGGTGCGAGAACTTGGGTTTGCCTATCTCATTACATTTACCGCCTTCATTTCTATTAACCTTGCAGTGCTAAATCTTTTGCCGTTTCCTGCACTCGATGGTGGTCGAATTCTTTTTGTGGCACTTGAAGCAATTGCCCGACGCCGAATTCCGGCAAAAGTTGCTCAGACAGCAAACTTTGTTGGTTTTGCCCTCCTTATGCTTTTGATGTTGGTTGTTACATATCGTGATATTGCTCGTTTGATTACCGGTTAAGATTATTTTTCCAGTTACTATGAGTTTTGAAAAATCTCCCACTGAATCAGAAAGTAAAAGAACTCCAAAAGAGGCTCTTTTGTTGCGTAATAGGATGGAGGTTCAGTTGTGCGCTAGACGATTTGGGTTTGAGGATGTTGAGAGTGTGTTACCTCGGTGGATTGATCAGTTCGGTAAAGCTTTCGGTGATTTGATTGAAATAAAACCAGAATTACTCGATCAGTATGATAATGATCCTGATTCAGCTATTGAAAATGTTTCTGATTTGTTGTACATCAACGAGGATACTAAAAAATAATTTTTAACAAAAAGAAACCCCGTCCAGAAGGAGCGGGGTTTTTGTTGATAGCCGAAGCCGTCAGTGGGGAAGATTTATTTTCATTTTCCAAAGTTATTGGTCTACTGTTAATACAATTATAAATATATATCGTCAATACGTATCGTTGAGGCCGATTTTACTGTACTATTAAGCCGTTATTGGCGCTCTCTTTAGCGTTTTTAATGAGGATATATTATGAGACAATCAACTCTTTTTACAAAAACACGTCGCGAAGCGCCAACCGATGAAGTTGCGAAGAACGCACAACTTTTAATTCGAGCTGGGTATGTTCATAAAGAAATGGCTGGTGTGTATGCCTACTTACCGTTGGGGTATATTGTTCTCAATAAAATTGTTCAAATCATTCGTGAAGAGATGAATGCTATTGGCGGTGTGGAACTTTCTCTTACCGCTTTGCAAAACCCAGAAGTGTGGAAGACAACGAATCGTTGGGATGATGCTGTTGTTGATAATTGGTTTAAAACAAAACTTAAAAACGGCAATGAACTTGGTTTAGGTTTTACGCACGAAGATCCGCTAACAAATTTGATGCGAGATCATATTTCCAGTTATCGCGATTTACCTCGCCATGTCTATCAATTTCAAACGAAGTTTCGTAACGAACAACGCGCCAAGAGCGGAATTATGCGCGGGCGAGAGTTTTTGATGAAAGATTTGTATTCGTTCTCCAAGACGAAAGAAGAACATGATGCTTTTTATGAAAAAGCTAAGCAGGCTTATATAAATGTTTTTAATCGTGTCGGGCTTGGTGATAAGACGTATGTCACGTTTGCGTCTGGCGGATTATTTTCAAAATTTAGTCACGAATTTCAGACGATCACTGATGCTGGTGAGGATATTATTTATGTTGATGAGAAGAAAAAGATTGCGATAAATAAAGAAGTGCTCATTGATGAGGTGTTAAAAGATCTAGGTGTTAAGCGTGAGGAATTAGTAGAAAAGAAGGCAGTTGAAGTTGGAAATATTTTTTCTCTCGGTACGCGTTTTTCAGAGCCGCTGAAACTTACCTATAAAGACGAGGCGGGTAAAGATATTCCTGTGGTCATGGGGAGTTATGGAATTGGGCCTGGTCGTTTGATGGGTACGATTGTTGAAGTCATGTCTGACTCAAAGGGTATTGTTTGGCCGAAAGCGGTCGCACCCTTTGCTGTGCATGTTTTACCATTGCAAGTTGATGATGCTGATGTGATGAAAGAAGCAGAAGTATTGTATGAACAGTTACATAAAAAAGGTGTTGAAGTTCTTATTGATGATCGCGCAGGTCGTCCGGGTGAAAAATTTGCTGATGCTGATTTGATTGGTATTCCGGTTCAGGTGGTTATCAGTAAAAAAACACTTCTTGAAAAACAGATTGAAATTCGTGGTCGGGGTAACAATTCAGTCGAGCTTGTTTCCCTTGGAGAAGCGCTTTCTGCGGTGATTGCAGGTCTTCGCAATACAGCATAGACTGCTTCTGTCATGCTCTCAAAGCTCCAGAAAAAAATTCAAGGTATATGGTCGAATGATATTGGAATCGATCTTGGTACAGCTAATACGCTCGTCTATGTAAAAGGACAGGGTATTGTTGTTAATGAGCCGTCTGTGGTTGCTGTGAACGATAAAACCGGCCGAGTTGTTGCGGTTGGAAGACAGGCAAAAGCAATGCTCGGGCGCACACCTGCACATATTCGTGCGGTTCGTCCGGTTGTTGATGGGGTTATTTCTGATTTTGAAGTAACCGAAGAAATGATTGCCTATCTTATTAGACGAGCTGAAGAAAAAGCAAAAAAGATTTTTGGACCGCGGGTTGTTGTGGGTGTTCCTTCAGGGGTGACAAACGTTGAAGTTCGAGCGGTTCGTGATGCAACTCGTAATACTGGCGCTCGAGAGGTATACATTGTTGAAGAGCCTATGGCTGCTGCTGTTGGTATTAAGTTACCGATTCATGAGCCGGTTGGCAGCATGATTATTGATATTGGTGGTGGAACGACTGATATCGCCATTATATCGATGGGTGGTATTGTTCGTTCAAAAAATTTGAAAATTGCCGGCGACCGACTCAATACAGATATCATGTCGTATATTCGTAGCGAATTTAAAATTTTGATTGGTGAAAAAACCGCTGAGGATTTAAAAATAGGAATTGGGTCAGTTTTACCCGGTGATACACCAATGGAAGCTTCTATGAAAGGTCGTGATTTAGTCAGTGGTTTACCTCGAGAAGTTGTTATTACGGATGGTGATATTCGAGAGGCGATTGGTCAATCGATGGAAGTGTTTTTGGAGTCTGTTAAGGAAGTCATCGAAACAACTCCTCCTGAGGTTATTTCTGACGTCATGCAGCGCGGAATTTATCTTGTTGGTGGAGGGGCATTGCTTCGCGGATTGCCGCAAGCGCTTCATGAGTACACTCATATTCCTGTTCATGTTGCTGAGGATCCACTGACGGCAGTTGCTCGTGGTACGGGTATTATTCTTGAAGATTTGGTCCGTCATAAGGACATTCTTTTGACGAGTGATGATGAAAAGGGATCTCTTTAGAGAAAGAGGAAGACGTTCGCTGCCTTTCTGGGTGGTGTTTCTTTTGTGTGTCGTCCTTTTTTTTGTGGTTATAAAATTTACAGTCATTGATAAGGTTGCTAATCCTATTGTTTCTTTTGCTAAGCCTGCACTTGAGGGCCGCGGACTTGTTCTCGATACGGTTATAAGTTTTTTTGGTACAGTTAGTTTAAAATCTTCTCTTTTTATTGAAAATCAAAAATTGAAACAACGTATCGCAGAAGAAAGAGGGAAAGATATTATTATTTCAGCTCTTCTTGAGGATATTAAAGAATTGAGAGGCGGTTTCAATACTATTTCTCATGATGAAGGTGTGAGGGCGTTTGTTTTGGCAAAACCGCCAACTTCTCTGTATGACAGTATTATTCTTGACGCTGGTACAAAACAAGGTATTACAAAGGGAAGTATTGTGATGTCTCCTGGTGGTATTGCCCTTGGAATAATTGAAACAGTATATTCATCATTGTCTCGAGCGGTACTTTTTTCTAGTAGCGGAGAAGTTCACGCCGTTGTGCTAAAAGGAAATCAGACAGTTGACGCGTATGGTGCGGGTGGTGGTGTTATTCATGCTACTGTACCAAAGGATTTAGAAGTTGAAATAGGTTCTCCTGTGCGACTTTCTGGTGAAAACGTTCTGGTTGTTGGGACTGTTGAAACAATTGGTACGCAATCGGCTGGATCATTAAAAACATTGATTATTCGTCCTGCTGCTAATATGAATGAATTAGGTTTTGTTGAAATTGTGCCCGCGCGAAGTCTTCCTGATGAGTCAAAAGCATCAAAATAAATGAATGAGACATTGTCCAAATCGCACATAGTTTTTCTTCGATGTATTGTTGACGGTGTCATATTTATTGCCGCACTGTATGGACCGTGGTGGCTTTTTGTGAGTTTTGTGATCGTTTCTTCTTTTTGTTTTTCTTGGTTTGTTGAGGGTGTGATTGTTTCAATTATTCATGATGCACTCTATAGTGTTCCTTATCGCCATGTTATGGGTATTGATGCGCTCATGACAATCGGTGCTGTCATTTTTTTGTTTGCGGGTTTGTTTGTGCGAAAGCGTTTGCGTATTAAAAAAGGAGATTCTTTTTAATGTGGGTATATGAGGTTTTTTAGATTTTTAAAATCACGCAAAAGACAAAGTGGTGAAATAAATCCCGATGAGGTTTTGATTGATGCTAGAAATCTTCCCCAATTTGAAACTGAACGGTTCGAAGGAAGAATCGAGAAGCCTATCTCGCGCTTCGCTGTCTTTTTTGTTGCGGGAATTTCTTTTATTGTTTTTGCTGTTTTCACGTTTAGAATCTATACGTTAGAAATTGTTCGTGGTGATTCGTACGAAGAATTGAGTCGTAGTAATCGGCTTCGTGAATATACCGCCTTTGCAAATAGGGGGGTTATTTTTGATAGAAATGAAGAACTTTTGGCTTGGAATGATATTCCAAAAGCCGGGGAAGATTTTACTCCACGAACATATTTTGCTTTACCAGGACTTGCTCATGTTGTTGGTTATGCTCGCCCTCCTAAGCGTGATACGTCTGGTCGGTATTATTCTCTTTCGTATGTTGGAGGAAGTGGGGCTGAGCTTTTCTTCGATTCTTTTTTAACAGGAACAAATGGTCAAAAATTAGTAGAAACTGATGTTCATGGAGAGATTCAGTCTGAGAGTGTTTTTACGCCACCCCAAGATGGTCGATCAGTTGTTCTTTCGATTGATGCAAAGCTGACAAATAAACTGTATCAATCAATTCATGATTTAGGTGAGCGAGTTGGTTTTCGTGGTGGGGCGGGGATTATTATGGATATTCAAACGGGAGAAGTTGTTGCGTTAACGAGTTATCCTGAATTTTCTCCAGCAATCATGGCTCTGGCCACAAATACGAGTGCAATTAAAAAATATAATGATGACCTTCGTTCGCCCTTTTTAAATCGAGCTGTTAATGGTTTGTATACACCTGGTTCAATTGTAAAGCCGTATGTTGCATTGACCGCTTTGCAATACGGAACTATTTCTCCAACCAAAGAGATTCTTTCAACTGGCTCAATCTCTATTCCAAATCCTTATAATCCAACATTGCCCACCATTTTTCGTGACTGGAAGGCGCATGGATGGGTAAATATGGTAGATGCTCTTGCGGTCTCTAGTAACGTGTATTTTTTTACTGTGGGCGGAGGGTATGAAGATCAAAAAGGGCTTGGTATTGATAAAGTATCAGAAGGTCTTAAACGTTTTGGTTTTGGTTCCGAGGTTCCGGGTGATTTTTTTTCAGGAGTTGAGGGGGTTGTGCCTAATCCAGAGTGGAAGAAAGATGTGTTTCCAAATGAACCGTGGCGGCTAGGAGATACCTATAATACGTCTATTGGGCAGTATGGTTTTCAGGTTACTCCCATACAAGCTGTTCGGGCTGTTGCCGCTATTGGTAATGGTGGCATATTGGTTACGCCGACGATTGTAGCTCATGGGAATGATTTACGCGAAGGAACAAGTACCACGCTCTCTCTTCCAGAAAAAGATCTTGCTATTGTTCGTGAGGGTATGAGGCAAGGCGTTTTACGGGGAACAGCTGCTGCACTTAATATTAGCGGAGTAAAGATTGGTGCTAAAACTGGAACGGCCGAGCTTGGGACGAAGAAGGAGGAAGTGAATTCCTGGGTTACAGGATATTTTCCTTATGATAAACCGCGGTATGCGTTTGTGGTACTTATGGAACGTGGTCCACGATCAAACTTGTATGGTGCCGTTGTTGCTATGCGAGAAGTAATGGAATGGATTAGAGATGAAGCTCCAGAGTACCTTAAAGAATAAGGGCTATTTTTTGTAAATTGACCTTGACGTAGCACGTGATACAATAGCTCCCAAATGCCGTTACCCTTCAGGTGACGGCAGTAACAATAATATATGGCTGATTCAATAGAATATTTCACAAAAGAAAAATTTGAAGAACTTCAAAAAGAACTTGAAGATTTAAAAACCCGCAAGCGCAGAGAAGTAGCGGAAAGTTTAGAGTATGCAAAATCGTTGGGGGATCTTTCAGAAAACGCTGAGTATCACGAAGCTCGTGAATTGCAGGCAAATACCGAAGACCGAATTGCAAAACTCGAAGAGCTTATTAAAAATGCTTCTATTATTGATACTCACAAAACGTCATCGGTGAGTATTGGTTCAGTGGTAACGTTGTCAGTTGGGGGAGAAAAACGTAAGTATATGCTCGTTGGTTCTGAAGAAGTTGACGTTTCAAGTGGTAAAATTTCTGCCCACTCACCTATTGGAGAAGTACTTATGGGGAAGAAAAAGGGTGATGAGGTTTCGTGGCAGACGCCAGGAGGTAAACAATCTGGTAAAATAGTGAGTATCGACTAACGTGTCCCGTTAGAAGTAGGTCGCGCGACGCGACCGTAGGTTGTGGGAAAACATAAGTAAAGATTGATTTTGGTAATTATTTGCTAGGTATGCCATTACATAACTAACTGACTTCTAACGGGATGGCCTCACTCGAAGAAATAAGAAATGGCCGACTTGAAAAATTAAACGCAATTCGTGCGCGTGGTATTAATCCGTATCCGGCAAAAATTCCTCGTGATGCCTCAATTGAGGTTGCAATAAAAGAATTCGAGACGCTTGCAACGAAAGGTGAGCTCTCTCTTGCTGGGAGAATACTTGCTATTCGTGCTCAGGGAGGTTTGATTTTTGTTAATTTTACCGATGGTACCGGTATGTTTCAGGCGCTCTTAAAAGAAGGTGATACTCCCAAGGAGTCTTTTGATTTTTTTACTGAAGTTGTCGATATCGGTGATTTTGTATCTTTTACTGGAACCTTGTTTGTTACTAAACGAGGTCAGCAGACCGTTGCAGTAACTAGTTGGACAATGGGGGCGAAATCACTTCGGCCACTTCCTGAAAAATGGCATGGTCTCCAAAATGAAGAAGAGCGTTTACGACAACGATATCTTGATCTTTTGATGCGCCCTGATGAACGAGAACTTTTTGTACGTAAGGCAAAATTTTGGAATGTTATTCGCACCTATCTTTCGGGTAAGGGTTTTCTTGAGGTTGAAACTCCAACACTTGAAGTTACAACTGGTGGAGCGGAGGCTCGACCGTTTAAGACGCACCACAACGATTATGATATGGATATGTTTTTGCGTATTTCTGTTGGTGAATTGTGGCAAAAACGTCTTATGGCAGCTGGTTTTGAAAAAACTTTTGAAATTGGTCGTATTTATCGAAATGAAGGAACAAGTCCTGAGCATCTTCAAGAGTTTACTAATGTTGAATTTTACGCCGCGTATACAGATTTTGAGATGGGTATGAAATTGGTGCAGGATTTGTATCAAACGGTTGCAAAAGAGGTTTTTGGAACAACCGCATTTAATGTAAACGGACACACTTTTGATTTAGCGGGCGAGTGGCCAAGAATTGACTATATTGAAGAAATTAAAAAACAAACAGGTGTTGATATTGCTTCTGCAACTGAAAAGGAGATGGAAACGAAACTTCATGAGTTACATGTTGAGTATGCAGGAAAAAATAAAGAACGATTAACTGATACTTTGTGGAAATATTGTCGTAAAAATATATCTGGACCAGCTTTTCTTGTTGGTCACCCTGTTTTAGTTGCTCCACTTGCAAAGTTGGATTCAGCTGAGAAAAAGACTGTTCAAATGTTTCAGCCCCTTATTGCTGGAAGTGAGCTTGGGCGTGGGTATTCAGAACTAAATGATCCAATTGATCAAGCGTCCCGATTTGAAGAACAGCAAAAATTGATAGAGAAGGGTGATGATGAGGCCATGATGAGTGATTATGAATTTGTTGAAATGCTTGAGCACGGAATGCCTCCAACCTGTGGGTACGGCTTTGGAGAGCGTCTTTTTGCTCTTTTGTCTGGTAGACCGGTACGAGAGACGCAGTTGTTTCCTCTGGTACGACCAAAAAAAGATAAAAGTTCTTAACTTTTTGTAGAAAATCAGAACACACAAAATCGCCCTAACAAGGGCGATTTTGTGGATAAATCTGTAGCATGGTGGGATAGAGTGTAATAGAATAATCATTGAGTGGGAAATTGTGGTATATCAAAAATGTATCACATACTGCGAATCGGTGTACCTTGTGCGTTGTCTAATACGGACAGCAGCGCGCAAGGTACGCCACACGCAGTTTCTGCTCGAATCACATCATGCTTATAGGCGAATATACTCATTCTTTTGACGAAAAAAACCGCATCTCGTTGCCGGCAAAATTCCGAAGCGAGGTAGGTAAAAAAATTGTGATCACGCGCGGACTAGACGCGTGTTTGTTTTTATATTCCGGAAAGGCATTTGAAAAATTTTCAGCAAAACTCGAGGACCTTTCAATGGGAAGCGCTGAATCTCGTGGCTTTTCTCGTTTTCTTTTTGGTGGTGCTGCTGATGTTGAAGTTGATTCGGCGGGACGAATTTTAATACCTGATTTTTTGCGCACGTTTGCAAAGATTGATACATCGGCTGTGTTTGTTGGTGTTCAAGAGCGTGTTGAGATTTGGAATAAAGAAGCTTGGGCAACGTACAAGGCAAAAATTGAACAACAAGGCGATACATTGGCTCAAAAACTTGGTGATATTGGATTTATTTAAACAAAGGACATGACAGCTATTTCAATTCATATTCCTGTCTTGCTTCATGAAACCGTCGATCTTTTGGATCCAAAGCCGGGTGATGTTGTTGTTGATGGTACTGTTGGCGGAGGAGGGCATTCTGTTGAAATTGCGAAACGTGTTCACGGTGACATTTCTCTTCACTGCTTTGATGTTGATAGTGAGGCTATTGCTGCCGCTGAAGGAAAAATTAGTACCGCTGGTGTTGCAAATGTTCGTTTTTATCCTTTTAACTTCAAAACGGCACCGTCTGTGCTCGAATCGGCGGGAGTAAGTAGTGTTGATCGGGTATTGCTTGATTTGGGAATGCGCTCAGATCAATTGGAATCAAGTGGTCGCGGTTTTTCTTTTCAAAAAGATGAACCCCTTTTAATGACGTTATCTGATAAACCAGAAGCTGACGCGTTGACAGCAAAAAGAATTCTTAATACATGGAAAGAAGCAGATATTTCAAATGTTTTATTTGGATATGGCGAAGAACGATATGCTCATCGAATTGCAGCAGCTATTGTACGAGCTCGAACGGTTAAACCTATAGAAACAACGTTTGAATTAGTTGATGTTATTAAAAATGCAGTACCTGCTTCGTATACTCATGGACGCATTAATCCTGCCACTAAGTCGTTTCAAGCTCTTCGTATTGCGGTTAATGACGAGTATGGCGCTCTTCAGGAGGCACTTTTGGGTTTGTGGAAGTATGTGCGAGTTGGGGGAAGGTTGGTTGTTATCTCTTTCCATAGCGGTGAAGACGGAATAGTAAAACGATTTATGAAAGAGAGAGCTAAAGAAAAAGAAGGAAAACTTATTGTAAAAAAACCAATTGTTGCAACCGAAGAAGAGATAAAAAATAATCCACGAAGTCGCAGCGCAAAATTACGAGCTCTTGAAAAAATAGAAAAAATAACCACATGATGACAGTAATTAAAAAAATAAATAGAGGAGTATCCGATCTTGCTGTTGGGGAAGTGGTTTCGTTGGAATTGCGAAAGATGATTTTTATAGGACTCTTACTTTTTGGTTTTATCGCGACCGGTGCCTACGTTGCTTTTATGGTTGGGACGACTGTTGTGGCGGCTGAGAGACGCACAGGCTTATCTGATCTTGTGGAGCTAGTTGCTCATGTTGCTGAAAAAGAGGCTGTGTATGTCGCTTTGCTAGATTCAGTAAATAGAGATAATGCAAAAATGCTTGGTTTTGTTCCTGTCGACCCTTCTTTCGTTATTCGTGGCTCTCTTGGGCCTGGTTTTACTCTCTCAAGCCAGTAGTTGGTTTGAGTTCATCAATGCAACATGAGTCATAGCCGCGATGCTCTTGGTCATGATTTTTCGCTCAGGCTTCGTCTCATTGGTTTTTTGATTCTTGTCGCAGGCCTCATTCTTTTAGTGAAACTATATATGGTCACGATTGTTCATGGTGATGAATATCGTGAAGCTGCTGACCGACAATATCGAAGAAATTCTGGAAATCTGTTCGATCGCGGATCTATTTATTTTTTAGATAAAAAAGGTATTGAAGTTGGTGCGGCGACGATTGCATCGGGAGCCACGTTGGCAATTAATCCGAGTGTTATAAAAAACCCCGAGACAACATTTCAGTCTCTTGCTGCGATCGTACCTCTTGATCAGGCCATTTTTTTGCAAAAAGCAGCAAAAACAAATGATACATATGAAGAAGTCGCCAAACGTGTTCCACGCGATGCTGCACGATTGATTGAAGAGAGGGCACTTGAAGGGACCATTGTTAGTGATGAACATTGGCGTATCTATGCGGCCGGTGATTTTGCGTCGCATCTTTTGGGATTTGTTGGTTGGGAGGGTGATATGTTAACCGGACGTTATGGACTCGAGCGGTACTATGAACATGTGTTAGGTCGCAGTAATACAGGAGTTCATTCGTCACTTTTCGCTACCTTATTTGAAGATAAGCCAAAAGAAGAAGAGGTCACACTTGAGGGTCCAGGAAATATTATTGTTTCAATCGAGCCGTCAGTTCAACTCGAAATAGAAAAAACATTAGAGTCATTTAATGAGAATTGGAAAGCTGATGAGGTAGGGGCTCTTGTTATGGATCCAAAAACAGGTGCACTGTTGGCCATGGCTTCACTTCCGTCATTTGATCCAAATCTTTATGGTGAAGTTACGGATCCATCTGTGTTTGGAAATCCAATTGTTGAAAATGTGTATGAAATGGGTTCGATTGCAAAACCAATTACGGTAGCGCTTGGTCTTGATGCTGGTATTGTAAATGCAGAGTCAACCTACTTTGATGCCGGATTTCTTGATTTGGACGGAAAGACTATTAAAAATTTTGATGGTAAAGGAAGGGGGACCGTGCCAATGCAAGAAATTTTAAGCCAATCGTTGAATACGGGCGCAGCTTATGTTGGTTTGAAATTAGGCTATGACAAATTTATAGAGGGCTTACATCGTTTTGGTATTGGTGAAGAAACAGGAATTGATTTACCAAATGAATCTGCGGGACTTGTGGCCAACCTTTCTAATAAGCGTGATGTGACGGTTGCAACTGCGTCATATGGTCAAGGTTTCGCCGTAACCCCTATTATGATGGCTCGAGCGCTTTCGGCTCTTGGAAATGGTGGCATACTTCCAAATCCTCATTTAATTCAAGAAATTCGATATGAAGATGGTTCGGTGCGTCGGCCAGATTATACGTCTGAGCGACGTGTGATTTCAGAAAACACATCAAAGACGATTACTCGCATGTTGGTTAAGGTGGTTGATGACGCTCTTTTGCACGGTAAAGCAAAACTGGCTAAATATACGGTTGCTGCAAAAACGGGAACGGCTCAAATGGCTAACAGTTCGGGAGGATATTATGATGATCGATACCTTCACTCATTTTTCGCTTATTTTCCTGCGTACGATCCTAAATTTTTAGTGTTTATGTATGCTGTGTATCCTAAAGGTGCCACGTATGCATCTGAAACGTTGACGATACCAACAATGGATACAGCGAGATTTTTGTTGTCGTATTACAATATTCCTCCAGACCGTTAACTCGGCCTTTGCACCAGAGAATGCGGGTCGTCGCGTGCTCGCGCCGCCCTACACTCGGCCTCATCGGCCTCCGTTACATTCTCTAGTACAAAAGCCTCGCACCAAATTACCCTAAGGTGCGCCATCGGAATGACGACACAATATTCGGAATATAAAAAAGAACCCCAAGCGCGTAGCTTGGGGTTGTAACTTTTTATTTTGGAATTGATTACTCTGATCCATCGATGAGCAGAACCTTTTCGAGGGTTCGACCTCTGACACCCATCCGCCCGGCCTCCATAGTGCGTCTGAATGTATCAACATCACTTACGTGGAGAATGATGACTCCACTACCATCTTCGCGCTGCTTGATATTCCGTGCCCATACAAAGACATCTTCGGGCAGACAAAACGCTTGCTTGATCTCAAAAAAGAGTGCCATTGCCGCAGGATTTTTGAGAGGAGAGAGGTCTTTGAAGGCCGCCGCCAACAAGTCCAGCATCAGCTTGTGGGCGGTGAGACGTTTTTCTTTTGCGTTGGTTCCCGAGTTGAGCTCGTTGCTATCAAGGTACCACTCCCTCACAAGGCGGACATTTTCCTCGGTCGCTATCCACGAGGGTTTTGCTTTTTTTGCCAAAGAAAGAATTCCTTGTGTGAGTATACTTCCTCCAATGTCATTCCTGCAGTGCTCGAGGAGTTGCCAGTAAAACTGAATGATTGGTTGCATATGTACTAGGCGGTGACGTTGTCGCCATACGTACTCTGTTTTGAAACGTTTGAGTAAACGTTTGCCAGAGAAACCGTTTGATTTCGTCATAGCAGAGAAATGCTAAGTAGTTAGCTGCTCTCTGCTATGACGAAGTGCAGAAATCTAATTTCGAGGAACTTTACCTGCTAGAAAATTTATCATATATAAGTATATTTGTCAATAAAAAAGCCGCAGATTGCTCTGCGGCTTTGAACTGAAATGAAAAGAGTCAGTTATCTCCTGAGTCCTTCCGAACCCCAAGCCTTTTTGATGAGTGGCCGAAGGTTGTGCCTTCCGAACCGATCCCAGAAGATGTTTTCACATCCGGGGAACGTGTAGTACGGAGGGAAGCATGTGACTTGAAGGTCGTCGAATTGTGGGCCCGCGAGCCAGTCGGCACAGAGGTAGGTATTGTAGCCTATTTCTTGTGCTAATCTCCCAAGGTCGAGACCTTGTGGATTTTGACCAGGTTCTTCGTATTTGTTTCCGTACCACTGAAACCCAGAGAATTTCGGACCGTGTCCGTGAAAAGGCACTTTTGCCAATTCATCGTCCCAACATTCGTGATCTAGGTGTTTTACTCGATCCAGAAGTTTACCGTACTCCAGGAACTTATGGTAGAAGTGTATGCTCCAATGCCCGTGCACCCCCTGTGGAGGTTTTCCGGTATAGTACAGTCTTTCCTGCTCGTCTTCGTGGTTACTCTCGGTGTAAGTGAGTTGTACCATGAAGGCGCGTTGCGAGAGTAAGAAGAAGAGTGAGGTGCTCCGAGCAATTGATGCTAAAACGTGATACCGCACATCATCTGTGCTGATAGCGACGCGAGCGAACTCACGAAGACCTTGTTTCCTCATCAGCTGGCTGACGCTGTCGAAGTACGACTTATCCATCAATTGGGGAAGACCCAATGTATTCATTATCAATGTCCTTTATTGATGCAACTTTACCTGTTGCATAAGGGTGCACGTATGAGTGCTCTAAGTAGAATATTAACATAATAATGTAGCTTAGTCAATGTATGATGAGGTAGAGATTCGAATCAAAATGCACAATGAAAATAGCCATTCATCTGATATATTTATTCCATATCTATGAAGGCTGTTTTTAAGAAAGTAATCGCCACGATTTTGGAAGCAGAATCACGGGCGGTTTTAAAAAGGTTTAAGCCATCAGTTATTGCAGTTACCGGTAGTGTTGGAAAGACCTCAACAAAAGACGCAGTTTTTACTGCGTTTTCTGGTTTTGTGCAGGCGCGAAAAAGTGAAAAATCTTTTAATAGTGAGATTGGTGTGCCTCTTACTATTCTTGGTCTTAAAAACGCTTGGAGCGATCCTATTGCCTGGACGGTAAATATTTTTCAAGGTCTTAAGGTTATTTTTGGTTTTACGACCTATCCAAAGTGGGTTGTGCTTGAGGTTGGGGCTGACCGGCCAGGTGATATTAAAAAAATAGCCTCCTGGGTTAAACCGCATATGGTTGTTTTGACGCGTCTTCCAAATGTTCCCGTACATGTTGAATATTTTTCTTCGCCACAAAAGGTTGTGGAAGAAAAACTTTCCTTGGTTGACTCACTTCAAAAAGGCGGAACCGTTATCGCGAACGGAGATGATCCATTGATTATTGATGGAGTGAAGAAGCGAGGTGTTTCTATGCTCACGTATGGATTTTCTGAGGGGGTAACTGTTCGTGCAGAAACGTATGAGGTGGTTTATGAAGAAAAAGATGGGCGGCGCTATCCAGTTGGTTTTTCAATGAAGATTTTATCAGGAGGGGAATCTTTTTTTATGACCTATAAAGGGTCGCTTGGTAAACATCATGCCTATCCACTTTTAGCCGCACTTACCGCTTCAAAAGCTGCCGGCTTTGATATTCGTAAAGCCGCTGATCGTCTGGCTACTCACGTGTCTCCTCCGGGAAGAATGAAGCTATTGGAAGGTAAAGAGGGGTCAGTGATCATTGATGATAGTTACAATTCATCTCCGGTGGCCGCTCGAGAAGCGTTGCATACCTTGTCGAGCCTTACGGTACAGGGGCGAAAAATTGTTGCATTTGGTGACATGCTCGAACTTGGAAAATATTCAATTGCTGAGCATGAAGCAATTGGCAAAGAAGCGACATTTGTAGATTTATTTGTCGCTGTTGGTTTACGAGCACGTGGAGCAGGGGAAGCTTTACTTAAATCTGGAAAAGCAAAAGAAAGCGTTGTCTTTTTTTCAAATTCAGCAGAGGCAGCAGAATATCTTTCAAAGATTGTTGCAAAAGGTGATGTTGTTTTAGTAAAAGGTTCTCAAGGTGCTCGAATGGAACGCGTTTCAGCTGCCCTGTTAGCTGATCCAAAAATAGCAAAAGATGTTTTAGTGAGACAAGAAGAAGAGTGGGGGAGAAGGTAAGAATAAAAAAGGGGAAGTGAGAGAGTATAATAAAAAAGAAAACCCGCTCTCGATTGAATCGAGAGCGGGGTGCGGTGCTAGCCTTAAGCTTTCACCATTTTGATGAGGGCCATGCCGACTCCGGCTGGGACAAATTTGTCCTTACACCATTTGTAGTCTTCTTTCAGATGGTGGAGCCAAAATGTTGGATGACAGTTCATGAGGGTTGGATAGAATGTCCCATCCGAGGGATCCTCCATTGCGAAACACAACGGGTGGCACCAGCTGCGAGCCTCAGGAATCGCTTCCTGGTCGATCGGCAGATCCTTGAGAAGGTATGTTTCCCCCATTTGCTGCGGGGTTAAAGGGGAAAGCCCCTTTTCTTCTCGGATGTTGTTGACGACTTCAATGAGGTCGTCAACTCTGTGCCATCCCCATATCCTTGCCTTTGGTACCTGAACATTTGCCTCGTTTGCCGACCACCTAGTCAATTTGTAGATTGCCGGCATCATCAATTTCAATTTCATCTATACTCCTTGTCACCTGTGTGGTGACTGTTTAGGGCGGTTGAAGTGATATCAACCTCTATTTAAAATAATAACAAATATATTGGCAAATGTCAATTCCATCTTGATAAAGGCATTATTTTAAGCTATTATTTTTTTATTCAGATATGGCCCTATCGTCTAACGGTTAGGACAGAGCCTTCTCAAGGCTTAAATCGGGGTTCGATTCCCCGTAGGGTCACAAAAATAATGAGGCCAGCGCGAAGCATTGGCCGACTATATTTTTGTAGACGCTACGGGGAATCGAAAGACGGAGTGCCTTGAGCCCAAGCTTGGGCGAAGCGCGAGTCCGGGTCGGGAAATTTTATGAGCGACGGCGAATAAAATATTCCTGACCGAAAGCGGTACTCCGCGTTTCCCTGTAGGAATCGAAAAGGTTCTCCCATATTTTTGAGCCATTCTGATGGTGAAAAAATGGGAAACCTGTACTGATCCTGTAAGGATCGATACGCGGAGCGGTCCCCGTAGGTTCACGTAAACAAAAAAACAACCCCACCGGTTTAGGGTAGGGTTGCTGTGTCGTTCTAAAGAACAATGAGGCATCAAGACCACGTCAGCTGGTAAAACCAGGAATGAAGGTTGGTCGTTGCTGCTTGTTTTGGGCAGCGTGGTAGATTTCCTCGTAGCTCGACATTGGCATGAGCTTGCTTGCCACATCGTGCATGTCCCTGAAGCGTTTGCGCAAAATAAGTTCTTCCGGACTTCGTCGTTGCGCGTTCAGGCGGAGGATCGTTCCTGCTTCATGGGTAAGGAAACGGGCTGTTCCCTGAAGGCCAAGTTTTTCCGGACGTTTTCCGAAAAGTTTCTCGAAGGTTTTGATGGTTTCGAGAATATCTTGGAGGCCATCTTCCCAAGCACCGTTTTCGTAATCACAGCCGCTGCGCACATTGTAGAGCTTGATTACGCCACGGATTATAAAGAGGATAGTTAAACCTCCGCCAAGTGCGAAGAGCACTTCTCCGATTCTTACATTGTGGGGAATCTGGGGAGCGTTGTTGATGAGTGTTCCCACCAATGCTACGAAGATGCCCAACAATGTGATCAGTAGGCTCTGTCCGAACTGTCGACGCGCAACAACGTTGGCGTGAACGGCTCGAATCCGTGCCTGCCCGTAGCTGTTGTGTTTGAGAAAATATTTCACTATTTCAAACTCTGTTTGCTTCGTCGTCATGTTGTGAGGTACCTTTCATGTGCACATGCCAGGGAGCTTCCGGCTCATCATGTAAGGTTTCCGGCCCTACGTGACTTTTCATGGAGAGGTGCAGTCTACTATTAAATTAGCATAAAATAGTATATATGTCAATTTTGAGCTCGTATCTGTTGTTGTATTTTTTTATTAACAAACCAAGGTAACAGACGAATATTTTCTCCACTCTTTACCCCTTTGGGCAGTTGATGTAATACGATGCTTTTCACCGAGATTGAATCAACGTAATATAGAGATATAACTCATGGAATCTATACCAAAAAATGAAATAGCGAATGAAAATGAATGGGAGGCTTCTCTAGAACGTCCGCAAGAAATTCCTCCGAAACTTGTTGGAGAGTATGCGGTGACGTATTCAAAGTGGGAAATGCTTTTGCGAAATCCTTCAATTCAAAAAGGGGGAAAGGCTTTGTTGCGTACGATGGCAAATACGGGGATCAGTCTTCTTGATATTGTTCCGGTCGCTGGAGAGACTGGTTCTTGGAGTGCTGATGCGTTTAAGTCGTTGGCAAAGTTGCGCTGGTTTAGACGGTTGAATTTTTTAACACCAGATGTTCCTCTTGCTGGAGCACTTGCAACAGAAGCAACCGAAGTTGTTGGAGGCGCTATGCCGTCTCATTTGTACGAAACGCTCTATCAATTTTTTAAAGGTGATAAGCAAGCTATACACGATGCCTTTGTATCTTTGCGGGAGACAATGAAATTAGATGATGAAACATATAAGGCCCATCAAGAGGAAATAGATGAAGCCGTTTCAGTATTTTTACCTGAAGCAAACCAAGTAAAAAATAATGACTAAAAAAGAAGCGCTTTCAGTTTTAATACGATGGAGTGGACTTTTTAGTCACGAGCTTAAAGGTGACCTTATTGCACGGCTTGATGTGCTTCCTCCGTCTGACGTGCAGGCACTTGGTGAGTTGTTAGCTGCTGAAAAAAGGGATGAAATTGAAAATCAAACTGCGCGTCTTGCCGCAATTGATGCACTTATAAATTCAAATGAGTAAGTAAAATAAAACAGAGTCTTGCGACTCTGTTTTGTGTTGTGGGGGGATTTAATCCCATTCGCCGCGTAATACTTCGGTGCGGTGTTGTACGTCATCATCAGGGTTGGCTGTCAGTTTTGCTGCGAGTTCGATTTGAGAGTAGGGAACTCCCAAAGTTGTTTTTGGAGTTGGAGCAGAAAGTGTTCCTGCTGCCGCCTGTCTCATTCGACTAAACCACCACCTCGACGGGATTTTCCGACGTCTTAGGGTGCTCATAATCTGGTTTAAATTATAGTAGAGAAATCTCTATTGTCAAGTTTGTGGATTGACAAAAAACTTCATTTTTGTGAGTATTCTATACGGATCGGTTAATTACTATGAGCAACAATGCAAGGTTAGCATCGGCGGGGCTTGGCAACAGGCACTCTGGTAAGGAGCACCGTTATCGGCATGTCCCTCGGTATCCTGAGGCACGACGTGAGCGTTACATGATGCTCGAGCCGGATGATCGTCAGCCCTCGGTGAGGGCGACAATGCCGAAAAGGCGATAGTGACAGGTCCATCGTTTGAGACTTTAAAAACCCGCTACTACCGTAGCGGGTTTTTGTATTCTTATCCGAGCGGTTTCTCGACAACAGCTTTTAACTCCAGTAGTAGAAGCTCAGGGATTCGCTTCACTACGGGGCAGGCGTCCTTAGGTTTTTACCCTAAAAGTTCTTCAACAATTGATTTTACATCACTACCATCTGCACGACCTTTCAAGTCTTTCATGAGAGCGCCCGTCAACATTCCGGCTTTTGATTTGTCTGTGATACCAAGTTCTGCTTTTTTCTTTTCAGCAATTTTTTTGATTTCTTCTCGGCTCATCATTGTTGGAAGAAATTCTTCAAGAACGGTTAGTTCAGCTTGTTCATTCTGAACCAAATCCATGCGGTTACCCTTCGTAAATTGATCAATTGAGTCTTTGTGTTGTTTTACCGATCGGCGGATGATGGTGAGAACGTCTTCATCGAGAAGTTCCGTTGCTTTTTTCGCGATTATTTCGTTGGTGATTGTAGCCTGAATAGAGCGAAGCACGGTCAATCGTACTTCGTCTTTTTTCATCATCGCCTCTTTGATTCCTGCTTTTATATCGGTTTGAAGTGACATTGATAGTAGTGTTTAGTTGATAGGTAGAGCTTACCGCTTTCAGGTATAAAAATCTAGTTGAAGATGTTTGTGCAGGAAGACATTTATTGACAGTATTAAATTAAACTGTTATTATTTTATCATACGTTCTTCGTAAAAAAACAAAAAAAGGAAGAGAGTGAAAACGCTGTCATTCATTGCGGGCTTGTTGGTTCTTGTTGCTTTCGTTCCATACATTCTTGCCATTCTTCAAAAGACAACGAAGCCTGCCAAGGCTTCGTGGGTTATCTGGGGAGTTCTGGATACTGTTACGTTTGCTGGTATGTATGCAAAAGGTACGGTCAATGGCCAGATTATTGGAGCCGTTATCGGAGTATGGATTGTTGTTGTACTCGCGATCATGCACGGAACACCTGGCTGGACGAAGCTCGATAAGCTGTGTCTTGTTGGCGCTGCGTTTGCCATTGTTCTTTGGGTGGTTTTCAAGGAGGCAAATTTTGGAATCGGAGTTGCACAAGTTGCTCTGTTTATCGGTGCGCTTCCAACTTTTCAATCTGCGTGGGAAGATCCAGCTCGGGAAAACAAGTTGGCGTGGACTCTTTTTTGGTTGTCGTGTTTCTGTGCCGTCATCGCCATTCCGCGGTGGACCTTTGCAGATGCTGCTCAGCCGATCACCTTTTTTGTGATCGAAAGCATTGTCGTAACGATTCTCCTCGTTCGTCCTTCGATGCTCACAAAACGTACGGTGAGTGTCCGTTTGGAGTAAAGGAGTGGGTCGTTTTACATAAACCTCGTGGTAGCACTACCACGAGGTTTTTATTTTAGGTTTTGATATACAAGCGTGGATGTTAGAATGCTACTTATGGACCCAGCACTGATTGGATTTTTGGCAGTTATTGCAGCACTTCTTGTGGCTGTTATTTTCTTATTAGTAAGAAAACAGAAACCTGTTCAACAAGATGACTCCTCATTGCGGCTTTTGTTGGATCAGATGAATTCATTGTCTCGGACAGTAGATAGTAAAATTGGGGAGACAAATAAGTTTATGAGCGAAGCTATGCGTTCACAATTTGGTGAATCGCAAAAGCTTGTCGACCGCTTTCTTAAAGAAGTGACGTCCATGACTGAAAAGGTCACGCGCGTTGAGGAGACCGGAAAACAAATGGTTGGTTTCGCATCAGAATTGCAAAATCTTGGCGATCTTTTAAAAAATCCAAAACAACGTGGCGTTCTTGGCGAGTATTACCTTGAAACGCTTTTGAAAAATGTGTTGCCACCGGATTCATATCAAATGCAGTACGCGTTTCCAGACGGCACGATTGTTGATGCTGCGGTTTTTGTAAAAGACAAAGTTATTCCGGTTGATTCAAAGTTTTCTCTTGAAAATTATAATCGTATTGTTGAGGCGAGGGATCCGAGTGAAAAAGACCGGCTTCAGAAAGTATTTACGAACGATTTGAAGAATCGAATAGTTGAAACATCAAAATATATTCAACCAGAGCAGGGGACAACCGAATTTGCATTCATGTTTATTCCCCATGAGGCAATTTATTACGATTTATTGATCAATAAGGTTGGTGCAGTCACCGATGACACGGAAAACCTGGTCCAGCGTGCGGCCGGAAAGTATCACGTCATAATTGTTTCTCCGACCTCATTCCTGGCCTACCTCCAGACCGTTTTACAGGGCCTTAAGGCGCTTCAAATTGAGGAAACGGCTAAAGAGATTCGAAAGCGTGTTGAGGAGCTAGGAAAGCATTTAAAAGGTTATGAGGAGTATCACGCCAAGCTTGGAAATGCGCTCGGGACAGTGGTGAATCATTACAACGCATCGGGTAAAGCTTTTCGTCAGCTTGATAAGGATGTGCTTCGTATTGCAGGTGCGGCACCGGGTATTGAGGTAGAGGTATTAGATAAGCCAGATCTTGAAGAATAAGGCTGTACTATTGATTTTTTCCCAGAAAACGGCTTTTTAGGGTTAGAAATTTGCATAATCCTTAAAATTAGGTAGAATGCTTCATTACTGACATGCCTGCTAAAAAAACAGCAAAAACTGAAGCAAATTCGAGCTTGTACGCCGTCGTTGAGACTGGTGGTAAGCAGTATGGGGTAGCAGCAGGTGACACTATTCACACTGAGATTTTGCCTGGAAAAGTAGAGGGAGAAACCATCACTTTTGATAAAGTATTACTTGTAGATGATGGTGGAGCTACTACTATTGGCACGCCTTATATTGATGGAGCTTCGGTTGTTGGAAAAATTACAAAACTTGGACGTGAAAAGACGGTGGTTGTTATGAAGTATAAACAAAAGAGCCGCAACGCGAAAAAGAATGGTCATCGTCAGCCGTTTATGGAGGTGATGATTGAATCCATTAAATAATAAAGAACAAGAAAAACCGCTACGGAGTGCCCGAGGCGGTTTTTTTGTTTGGTCTCGATGAGACCTAGATGGCGATGGCGTCTGGAACCCCGACGTTGACGCCAATGACCGGAACGGTGTCCACGGTTTTTGTGCCTTTGCACAAGAGACACTTTGGATGGTAAGGAACCATCTTGTAGTCTTTGAGTTCGTAGGCGTAATCCCGGAGATTAAGTCCGGTACCTTCACATTTTGGACAGGTATTGCTTTCGTGCTGACGAGGAGTTGTTACTTGATGCAGCAGGCGCAGGATAACATCGTCAATAACATTTTTCATGAGTGCTCCTTCCAGCTACGAATTATAGCAAAAGTGGGATATATTGACAAGTCTTTATAAAGCTTGTTAAATTTTAAGCCTATTTCCAAAGGCATTTTTGATGGTGTCAGAATCTGCATATTCAAGTTCGGTGCCGGTTGAGAGGCCTCGACCAAGTGTGGTTATGGTAAGAGAAAATTCTTTTACTAAAGGTTCAAGGCATGATGCGAGAAATTCTGCGGTGTGATCACCTTCAGGGTTGGCGTCCATGGCGATAATAATTTCTTTGAGTCCCATCGCTTTTCTTTTTTTAATAAGGGTAAGAAGGGCGGGGAGCCGAATTCTTTTTTCTGGGTGATCTCCTAGTACTGGCACAGAGCCACCAAGAATAAAGTAGTATCCTTTGTATGTACCACTTTTTTCTATAGCCTCACGATCAGAATCTCTCGGAACGATTGCCAAGAGAGTTGCGTCACGGCTATGATCTCGACACTCTTTGCAGAGACGATTTTCTTTTAGATCTTTTGGAAAAAATCGATGACATTCTGTGCAAACGAGCGTTTCTTCGTGCATGGATTTGATGAGAGCGGCGATTCGGGCAGCTTCATCTCTTGACGCGGTGAGGAGGTGATAGACAAAACGTCGTGCTTGGCGTGGGCCAACCCCGGGAAGTTTTTTAAATAATTCTGCGAGTTCGTCTATTGATTTCATGGATTAAAAACCAGGAGCCAAAGAGGCGTCATCAACACCGGCAGCAAGTGCTCCAAAGTCGTCTTTTTCAAGATCGAGGAAGGTTGCACGTTTGTCGTCGAAAAATAAATCAACTTGTCCGGTTGGACCGTTGCGGTGTTTTTCGACATGGATTTCCGCGATGTTTGTTCGATTTGAACCTTCATTGAAACGGTCTGGGCGATGAATAAACATAACAACATCGGCATCTTGTTCAATAGAACCAGAGTCACGCAAATCTGAAAGCCGAGGTTTACCACCACGTTTTTCAACGTCACGTGAAAGCTGAGAGAGTGCTAAAACTGGAACATCCAATTCGCGGGCAAGATGTTTTAATGAACGACTGATTTCGGTTACTTGCTGAACAAGAGAATCTGATGAGCGTGTGTGCATTGGCATCATGAGCTGCAAGTAATCAACAACAATCAAATCTAATTTTTTCTCAACCATGAGGCGTCGGGCAATGGAACGCATCTTCATGGCGGTAATTCCTGCTTCGTCGTTTATAAAGATGGGTGCGGTCGAAAGCGTATTTAACGCGTCACGAATGCGACCAAACTCATCTTCGGTACTCAATGCTCCGGTACGAAGTTTCCATGCGTTTACTTGAGACTCGGCTGCCAACATACGATCAACAAGTTGTTGCGAACTCATTTCCAGAGAGAAAATAGCGACGTGTTTTTGGTGACGAATTGCTGTCTGGCGGGCAATATCCAAGGCAAAAGAAGTTTTACCAACAGAAGGACGGGCGGCAAGAATAATGAGATCTGATCGTTGGAGTCCCGCAAGAAGATTATCAACTTGTTTAAATCCTGTTGGAATACCGCGGAGTTCACCTTTGTTTTTATGAAGTGTATCGAGGCGTGTCCAAGCGTCACCAAGTGCGTGTTTCAGTTCGATAAATTTAACTCCGTGAGTGGAGGCGTTCGCTACTTCAAAAATGGTTCGCTGAGCTTCATCTATAAGATCTGTGACGTTACGATCTTCGCTGTAGCCAAGTTTTGAAATTCCTTCTGAAGCCTCAATGAGTTTTCGTAAGAGGTATTTACTAGTAACAATTTCTGCATAGTATTCAATATTTGCCGCAGAAGGGACACTTCCGGCAAGATCAGCAAGGTATGCTCTCCCCCCAACTGATTCCAAAATTCCTTTTCCACTAAGATGGTTGGCAATCGAAACAAGATCGATTGGTGAGTGCATATCGGCTAGCTCTATCATTGCTTGATAGATCAGGCGATTTTTTTCCGCATAAAATGAACCGGGTGGAACAGTTGGAATAATATCCAGCGCTGCATCAGGGCGGAGCATGATGGAGCCCAAGAGTGCATGTTCACTTTCAAGTGATTGAGGAGGAAGGCGTAAACCTGATGAGGGGCGTTTGGTCATTTGTCGGTGTATTGTAACAGCTGTCTTTATCTTGCGGGAAGCATAAAAAAGGTGCAGAACATGTGGATGCGTGTGGATAAAGATTTGTTTTAATAAAAAAACCGTCGCCTTCGAATAGGCGACGGAAATTAATTCTGGTTTCAGTTTCCAGAGCGTCGTTCTTTGATGATTTGCTCCAGCCAGCAGATAGTGGTTGCGACATAGTCATCACTATCCGGAGGAAGTCTCCCCACGTGTTGTTTAAACCAGTAAACAAGAGCCCTACTTTCTTCTAGGTGATTGTAATCATCTGGATTCAACCTGTCGGTTCGCTGGCGGCGCTTTCGGTACTTGATTATTGTTCCAACAAAGCTATCATCCCGAACGCATTCAGTTAGCTCTCCTTTTTTGAGTGCCCGACACAAAGAACAAAGATCAGAAATGGAGAGCCGTTTGGCAAAACGTCGTAATTCACGTCGAGCCTGCGCGACGATCTCTATATCGAGTGAAATCCTTCTGAATTTTTTCTCTCCACTGGTATAAAAACGTAACAAAGGCGACGGAAAAAGCGTTCTATACGAAGGGTTTTTTAGGCCTTTCCTTACAATGAACGAGGCAGGTGTATTCATCTTTCGCTAGTATAGCGTATTGATGAGAAAATGTTTATGTCAGCGCTTTTTAAGCGAAACTCTTTGTGTTTTGTCTGTATCTGTTACCTCATAACCTTTTTCATTTAATGAGGCTCGAAATTGGTCCGCTTCAGTCCAGTTTTTATTTTTTCGAGCAGTCATTCTCTTTAAAAGAAGGTCTCGAATTTCTTCTGGCAGAGAAGGGTCAGTATCATCATACAACTGCATGTCTTCGATGATGTCGTTTGATTCAAGTAATCCAAGGCCAAGCCATTTGTCCATCACAAGAAGGGTTTCTCGTTTTACGTTTGGTTTTAGTTTTTCATTTTTAACAGTTTCCCACAAGAGAGAAATTGCTCGAGGGCTATCAAGGTCGTCGTTCATACGCTCACGAAATTCGGCTAAAATTTTTTCATCGGGGGTTCCACCTTTTGATGAGCTTAGTTTTTCAACAAAGTATTTTCTTAATCGAAAGAGTGCAACAGAAGACCCTTCAAGGGCCTCCCAGGTAAAATTCATTTGAGTTCGATAGTGTCCGGTTAGTAAAAAGTATCGATACGCAAGTGGCGAAATGTTTTTATCTTTTATTTGTGAAAGAGCCACTGTGTTTCCGAGTGATTTACTTATTTTTCTCCCCTCAATCATGAGGTGTTCGTTGTGCATCCAAAAACGAGCGTAGGTACGGCCGGTTGCGGCCTCAGATTGAGCAATTTCGTTATTGTGATGAATAGGGATGTGATCAATACCCCCTGTGTGAATATCGAGTGTTGGGCCAAGGTATTTCATAGACATCGCTGAGCATTCAATGTGCCAACCAGGAAAGCCAATTCCCCACGGAGAGGGCCATTCTTGTTGTCTTTTTGAATCAGCGGGAGAGAATTTCCAGAGAGCAAAGTCTGTTGGATGCTTTTTTTCAATATTTTTTTCTACACGAGCCCCTTCTTTTAATCCTTGAAGATCAATACCGCCGAGAGCTCCGTAGTGCTTAAAGAGTGACGAATCAAAATAAATCCCATCATTTGTTTTGTAGGTGTAGCCCTTTTCCTCAAGTGTTTTAATGAGGGCAATTTGTTCAGGAATATGATCTGTCGCCCGAGGAAATGAAACGTCTTCGGCTTCAATATTAAGAGACGTGATATCGTCAAGAAATTGTGCCGTATATTTTGCGGCAATTGCTTGGGTTTGAAGTCCTGCTAATTTTGCACCTTCTTCCATTTTGTCCGCCCCCTCGTCACCGTTGGAAGTAAGGTGTCCAACGTCGGTGATGTTAATAACCTGGTCTACTTCAAAACCTGCTTCTATGAGTGTTCTTCGTAGTGTGTCAGCAAATACGTACGAGCGCAGGTTCCCAATATGGGCACCAGCGTAGACAGTTGGTCCGCAATTATACATTCGTACTTTGGGAGGAGTGAGCGCTCCAAACAGTTCTTTCTTTTTTGTTTTGGTATTAAAAAGAACGACGCTGCCTCGAGGTTCGTGCTTGTTGGGTTCTTTTTGCTGTCTATGAAAAAAGAGATCTAAAAAGTGTTTCATAGATGTGTTAGATCCACTCTTTGCGCTTAAAGAATAGATAGATAAATAAAATCACTGTGACAATTATTCCAAAGACGAGCCAAAAACCGTTTGGTTGACCAGTGAAGGGAATAGATTCAACTTGCATTGAAAACAGCGTTGCAATAAGTGAGGTTGGCAAAACCATGAACGCCATAACGGTTAATGTTTGGGCAATTTGATTTTGTTTGGTTGTTAAAAGTGAGTCATTGGTACTTCGAAGTTCATGCAAAGATTCCGAGAGGTCTCGTAATGAATGAATAACTTTGGTGTATTCGTCTTCAATATCACGAAGATAAAAATCAAATTCTTCACCAAACATTCTTTTTGCTGCGTGGCGCAAAGAGCTTAAAACATCACCGTGCAAAGATAAGGCTCGTTTCATAGTTAAAATGTCGCGTGCGGTTTTAGATAACTCTATGACCATATCTCGCTCTCTCCCTCTGAACGTTTCTTTTTCTATTTTTGAAAGTGAACCGCTGATTATTGCAAGTTCATTGTGTAAAGATCGATACAATTTTTTAACTAAATAATAGAAAATGTATCCTGCGTGTTCTCCTAAGGTGTCGTGATTGAGTGTTGAATTTACCTCAAAAACTTTTGAAAATTTAAGAAGGGGATCGATGGTGTCATAATGAGCTGTAATGAGGAAATTTTTTCCAATAACAAAATCGATTTCTTGGTCAGTTGATTCACGATGGCTATGTTTTAGTGCAGGAAAGTGGAGAACACAATAAATCAGTGTTCCGTGGTAATCAACTTTTGGTTTCAGGGAAGGGCCGAGAAGTTCGTCTGCTACGAGTGGATGAATGCCATATTCTTCTGCGAGTGGTCGAATGTCGTGCGTGGTTGGTGATTCAACGTCAATCCAAACTAAGTCGCGATGTGTTCGTCGCTGTAACATGAAAAAATTATAACACGCGTATCTCTTGTTTAGCGATATGGTTGACTGCTTTGTTTAAAACCTGAGATAATGCCCATACATGATTGAAATAAGAAAAAAAATCCGCTCGATTTCATTCGGGCGCACCTTGCCGTTTACTCTCATTTTTGTTTTTTCACTTCTCTCTGTTGGGGCTCTTGGGTATTACTTTGGGGCAGAATCAGCCGCAAGAGAGGTTGATAAGGTTATCGGTCTTGCTAATAAAGAACCTCTTGTTGGGTCAAGTGATATTGATTTTGGCTCATTTTGGAAAGCTTGGAATGTTATTAATGATCGTTTCGTTAGTTCGACAACAACCGACGATCAAACGAAGGTGTATGGTGCAATAGCTGGATTGGCGGCATCTCTTGGTGATCCTTATACTCAATTTTTTCCACCCGTAGAAAAGAAAGAATTTGATGAAGAGGTTAGTGGACAGTTTGAAGGAGTTGGAATGGAAATTGGAATTAAGGAAGAAGTGTTAACGGTCGTCGCTCCTTTGAAAGGAAATCCGGCTGAGCGAGCAGGTATAAAACCTGGTGATAAGATTTTGAAAATTGATGACATTCTTACAACTGGGATGGGTGTTGATGACGCTGTTAAAAAGATTCGAGGAACAAAAGGAACAACGGTCCGTTTGCTTTTGTTTCGGGCAGGAACCAGTGATCCTTTTGAAGTTTCTATTGTGCGTGACGTGATAACCGTTCCAACGGTTGAAACTATTGCTCGCAAAGATGGAGTTTTTGTTATCCGAGTGCATAGTTTTTCTGGAGTTGTGGTAAATCAATTTCGTGAAGCCCTCCGAGAATTCGTTGTTTCTGAGAATAAAAATTTAATTATTGATCTTCGATCTAATCCGGGGGGATATCTTGAAGCTGCTGTTGATATGGCTAGTTGGTTTTTGCCGCAAGGTGAGTTGATTGTTTCTGAGGATCGAGGTGCTCATGAAGGATCGGAGGTATATCGAAGTCGTGGATATAATGTCTTTGGTAATGATATAAAAATTGTTGTCATGATTGATGAGGGTTCAGCTTCTGCGTCAGAAATTTTTGCAGGAGCACTTCGTGATCATAAGAGAGCAACCTTGGTTGGTAAAACCTCTTTTGGAAAAGGTTCAGTTCAGGAGCTTGTTCCTATTACGGAAGACACCGCACTTAAGGTAACTATTGCTCGTTGGCTTACACCAAGTGGGGTTTCAATTAGTAAGAATGGTATTGTCCCTGATATTCAGATTACAATAACGAAAGAAGATCTTGAGGCAAAAAAAGATACTCAACTTGAGGCTGCAGCAGAGTTTCTTAAAACAGGGAAAAAACCTAGTATGTCTTCCGCAACAACAACAAAAGCTCGTTAATCACCTTTCTGTTTGGCATATTGCAGATAAGCTAAAAACGGGTTACGATAGCACAACACATAATCACATATAACGATTTAACTGCATGAAAGTCATTTTATTGCACGATATTGCAAAGGTTGGACGCAAGTATGAGGTAAAAGACGTAGCTGACGGCTACGCTGCGAATGCGCTTATTCCACAGGGTAAGGCTGAGACAGCTACTCCAGCGGCCCTTCGTCGTCTTACCAAGATAAAAACAGAAGAAGAGGCAAAGCGAGCGGCTATTGAGTCATTAATTGCTGCTGAAGTGGGGAAGGTAAATGGCGAAGAGGTTATCATTTCTCGTGCGGTTAATGAACAAGGACATCTGTTTGCTGCTGTTCATGAGGTAGATATTGCTAAGGCAATTTTGGATAAATATAAGGTTTCTTTTGAGCCACGACATATCAAGCTTGAAGCGGCCCTTAAGAAGGTTGGTAGTGAGCGTGTTCATATTCAGGTAGGAGATAAAAAAGGTGCTATTACCGTAACTATCGTTGCTGAGAGTAAATAATTAGGTAGGTTGGCTAGTTAGGTGTTGATTGTAATGGATCAAAAAGATAGAAAAAATAAAGAGCAGCCGCCCGAGCATGTGGTAGCCGGCATGCTTTCGGATGAAGGTTTTTCAATCGCAATAGTTGGGGCTGATGTGACCCTTGAAGAATTGGACGCAATTTTGCCCCAAAAGAAACAAAAGAATCAATAACAAAAAAGCTCCACCGTGTGGAGCTTTTTTGTTATTTGGTACCAGCTGCTTTTTTCTTCGGGGTTTTTGGTGCTTCAACTTTGATCGTCTCTTTTGGGGTAATTTTCTTTTCTTTTGGTTTCTTTGAGGTAGGTGTTCCTTCGGACGGAATGACGCTCACTGTTCGTTTAATAACTTGTCTGTTGTTAAAGCGCATACTTCGTTTAGTTCCAAAAGAAACCGTGCCTGTCGCTGAAGCGAAGAGGGTGTGATCCTTGCCTGTGCCAACGTTTTTTCCTGCGAGGATTTTCGTTCCACGTTGACGAACAATAATTGAGCCAATTTGAGCCTTTTCACCATCATAAAGCTTCACCCCGAGGTACTTTGGGTTGGAGTCGTTTAGGTTACTTGCTGTTCCGCCGGATTTAGTTGATGCCATGGTTAGTCGTGTTTGCTATAATCAAAGTTGAATGAGTATACCTGATGAATTGAAAGAAAGCAAGGGAAGGGCCCTTCTTGGCCGTGTTTGGAGGTATTTACCCCATTTTTACATACCGTTAGTTCTTATTTTTGTTGGAATAACCTCATTTTCTCTTGGGCGACTTTCTCTTTCTCGTGAAAGCTCTGATAAGGTCCAAATTGTCGGTCCTTATCTTCAGAATGGGTCATATGTTGCCAAGGTCGCTGATAGTTTTATACCTATAGCAATTGAGACAACAACTACGGCTTCTATAGAAGGTGAAGGAGAGGTAGTCGCGAGTAAAAATGGAACGGTGTACTACTTACCATGGTGTTCGGCTGTAAGTCGCATTAAGCCAGAGAATCTTGTTCGTTTTGCTTCGTCTGAAGCCGCTGTTCGGCAGGGGTATAAACCATCAACCGCTTGCAAGGGAACAAAATAGTATTTTTTTGAGAAAACACAGATAAAAGGATATCGGAACTAAACCGATGTCATGTTAAAATTCTTACATGAAGAGGCCTTTTTATGTAGTATTGTTTGCTGCGTTGGGTTTGGTGATAGGTGCTATTGTTGCCTGGTCAACAGAATTTGCATACCTTACCATGCTCGATTTTCAGTCGATTGACGATATTTCTACAACCCTTGGATATGCTTTTGGTAAACAAGACCCTTTTAATTATGTGTATCTTGCTCTTGTTGCGGTAGGTTTGATTGTTGGAGTTGTACAAGGACTTAAGACCTGGGATCAGGTATATGGCGATCGGATTATTCCTTTACGAAGAGGAAATCGGACGGTGGTGGTTATTTTGTACACAACGTTAAGTCTTGGAATTATAGCTCTTGCTACTGTAACTGACGTGTTCGGCTTTAAAGAGATAGGCAAGCAAGAGATTCTTGTAGAAAAAAAGATTTCAAATGGAGAAAGGGTGACTCAAACGTCTACTTTGTACGGGATCGTTCTTTTGGATGAAGCGTGTGATGAGAGCAGTGTAGGGAGCACTACGGAACGTCAAAAGTGTCCACCGCGACCTTATCAGACAAAATTTGCTCTATTTAAAAACGGTAAAGTTGAAAGAGTTGTTGAGTCTAATGAAAACGGCTCTTTTGAGGTAGTAGTACCTTCTGGTGAGTATGAAGTACGTGTTTTGCCTGGCAGTAAAGCGAGTGTAAACCTAAAAGATGCAATTGTTTCAGCAGAGGCAGGAGAAAAAACCAAATTTGAGGTTCGGTACATCGAAAGTAGCGAAAATCGTTAAAATGTGGCCTATTAGGGATTCTGTTTAAACGGCTAAACTAAGCCGTTATTTTGTTGTTTTTATGTTTTAGACTATTGACAGGGTATATTCTTTATGCTAACATAGTAGGGTATCAGAGCCGAACGACTCTGATTTTTAATTTGTGGCAGGTCTGTTATTTAGGACACCTCAAAACAAAAATATATGAATATAGTAAAAGAATTGTTTATAGGCATTATGTTTGTGGCAACATCTGCCCAATCAACAACGTCTTATCCAACACCTCTTATGCTTGTTGATGCGACGAATCAAGTTGTTGAAGTGAGAGAGTTATCAAATTTCTCTGTCACAGATGTTGAGGGAGATACTTCACAAAAAGAAAAAGGAGGGGTTGATCTATTATCAATTGAGACACTTGATGCGACGCTTCCTATAGAAGACCGTCGAGAGTACGTTCAAGCTTTTTTCGAACATCAGCCCGTTTTAGCTCGTATTGCGTTTTGTGAGTCAACATTCAAGCACAATGATACAAACGGTTCAGTGCTTCGAGGAAAAGTTGATTCGAAAGATGTTGGTATTATGCAGATCAATGAGCGCTACCACGGTAAGCAGGCAAAAGATCTCGGGTACGACATTTACACGCTTCGCGGCAATATGGCTTATGCGCGATATCTTTTTGAAAAACAGGGAGTAAAACCTTGGAATGCATCATCAGCTTGTTGGGATGCTGCAAATTCATAACTCCAAAAACAAAAAATCTCCCTTTCCGGGAGATTTTTTGTTTTTGCGATTGGAACGAAGAATATCATTTTTTAAAAGAGAAGAGATATGAAAATATCTTTGTATTCTAAATGTGTAGTCTGAAGTCTTTTAGCCAGCATAGTCATGAGGGTAGAGAAGTTTCACATTTTGAAGGATAAGTCTTTGCGAGCGTTCTTTCTTGTATACGTGTCGCAC
Organism: uncultured Candidatus Saccharibacteria bacterium; assembly: GCA_964574355.1. Lineage (GTDB taxonomy): Bacteria > Patescibacteriota > Minisyncoccia > Phycocordibacterales > DSPV01 > CAZNMD01. The sequence continues at coordinate 59,704 of CAZNMD010000001.1, read as the reverse complement.
AATATATCTTTTACGACATAGACCAAGAGTAAAAAAGTTCTGATACCGCACAGAAAAGGTTTGGTATCTTAATGTGGTTGGTTCAGGTTTCAGTAAGCCGATGTTGTTTAAAGGAGACTTTGAGTACTGGTGGATGTGGGAGTATTTATTTTATCCTCCCTGATCAATGAGTTTACTTTATTTTGAATCCAGCCAATTGGCTTACTGGATGTGGTTTGTGAGTCATACCATACATAAAAGCTGTACCAATAGTAATCAATTTTGGCTCGCCAAACATATTTGTAACGAGACTCTGGTTCTATGCCACTTAAACCGCGAACGTCGATTTTGAAGTACCAAAGTGTACCAACGGCGATAACTATAAGAATAAGCATTTTTATAAAACCGCCCTTGTCTGTTGTTGTGTGATGCATGAGGTTAATTACTTTACTTTTGCAAGTAAAGGAGGTTCTTAAGAGGGTAAATAAAGAAGTGGATTTAAGTAGGCGCGTAAATCAGCTATGGGCATGTGATAGGTGCCACCACATACGGCACTTTTTCTGTCTACAATCTTAACACCAGCTGTTGCATAAACCGTAAAGTGTAAATGGGGACCAGTTGTATAGCCGGTAAGACCAACATATCCAATAGTCTGCCCTGCTTCAACTGATTGTCCTTCTTCTGCTCGAATTACTGAAAGGTGAGCATAGAGCGTTGAGAGGCCATTTTTGTGTCGAATAAGAATCCACTTTCCGTACGAAGCCCCAGGGCAGGTTTTGTCGGTGTCGCCAACACCTTCAATAACCCCTGATTGTGCCGCAAGGATAGGAGTTCCGATTGGTGCACCAAAATCAGCTCCGTTGTGTCCTTTACCGCTGTATACACCTGGGTTAGCTCGAGAAAAATCTGTGTCACCAAACTGTTGAGTGACTTTTATTGAAGCAAGTGGCCAGCGTAACATCCCAGGCTGTGCAGGAGGTATCATCGAAGGATCGGTAATGTAGCGTAATTCAGCTTCAATATCGAGCAATTCTTTTTCGAATGCTTGTTTTTTTGCAAGCTTGGCCGCTACTAGCTTTTGATACTCTGATTCTTTGCTTTTTACACTTCCGAGTAGGGTATTTTTTTGTCGAGTTGTATAGTCGACGACTGATTTTTGATCAGCAAGTGTTCTGTGATAAGAAGCTAATTCTTTGCGTTTACCCTCAGTCTCAGTTTTTTTTATCTCAAGGTCTGCTTTTATGGCGATAACCGAAGAAAGGTTAGATGAAAGCGCTGTTTGAAGAGAGTTAATCATATCAACGTCTTCCCAAATTTCTGAAAGTGTCTTACTTGAAAGGAGAGTTTCAACAAGAGATAAATCATCTGTTTCTCGTAATGATCTCACTGTTTGAGCCAAGGAGGCTACGGTTTTTATTCGTCGAGTTTCTTTTTCAGCTATGCTGTCACCTAATCCAATAAGTTCGGAGTCAGTAATAGATATTTTATTGGTTGTTACCGAAATTTCTTTTTGTAGTTTTGTTCGAGTAAGGTCGAGAACCTTAATTTCATTTGCGAGAGAGTTTTTTTGACCACCAAGCTTTGAAAGTTCAGCTCGATCTTGCTCTATTTCTTTTTCAAGTGCTTCAATGTCTTTTCTTCTTGATTCAATTTTTTCGTTGAGGGCTGTTGGGTCTGAGGCGGAAGTTGTTTGTGCAACTACATAAGTTGTAAAAGAAAAAACACTCGCAATAATAGATGCGACAATACCTAAAGTATGTATCTTTTTTTGTGGTATGTGGAACACCCCTTCTTTTTATTTTGGCAGGGCGATTTGTGCTGCCAGCGTGAGACGATTGATTGATTTTGTTTTACCTAAAAGAGCAATCACCGTAAAAGGATCTGGTGAGCGGTCAAGGCCTGTTAATGAATAACGAATTGGCCAAAGAACACTTCCCTTACCTTCTTTTTCCGCGTACGGCATAAGAACAGCTTTTACCTCTTCTGCGTTAGGGTTTTCCGTTGAGATTTCCTCAAGGAGTTTTATTGCTGTTTCAAGGTGTGTTGCGGTTAGGGCAAAATCGCCTTCGCCCTTAAAGAGCATTTTATCACGTACCAAGGAAGGACTTTCAAATAAATAATCGTAAGCTCCTATTTTTGCCTGTTCCGTTATTTCTCCAAAAGTTGCGATACGTTCAGTAATAACCGCATCAGAACGATGCAGCATCTCATCATCAATGGAGACTTCTTTTTTTATTCCCGCCTTAAGAGCTTCTTTAATGAGCGTTTGCCGTTTTTCTGGTGATAGTTTTTTAATATATTCACGATTGAACCAGTTGAGTTTTTCGTTATTGAAGATTGCCCCACCCTTTTGAACTTTTGATAAATCAAATGCTTGAATAAGCTCTTCCAAAGAGAAAAGCTCCTGCTCTGTTCCAGGGTTCCATCCTAAAAGGGCAAGAAAGTTAATAAGAGCTTCTGGAAGATAACCAGCGTCACGATAACTGGTTACAGCCGTAGCTCCATGGCGTTTACTCATTTTTGAACGGTCTGCCGCAAGAATAAGTGGGATATGGGCATACGATGGTCGTGGCGCGCCCAAGGCTTCAATAAGAAGAATTTGTCTTGGGGTGTTACTGATATGGTCTTCTCCTCGAATAACATGAGTTACTCCCATATCGATATCATCCGCCACAACCGCAAGGTGGTAGAGCGGCTCATCTATGCTTTTGGCGATAACAAAATCTCCGAGCTCTGTTGTGTTAAAAGAAATGTCGCCGCGAATTAAATCGGTAAAAGTAATTGTGCTGTTTGGATTCTTGAAACGGATTACCTCAGATCGGTCACCTTCATTTTTGGGAGCTTCTTTTGATATGTAGGCTTTTTTTTCCGAAATAAGCTGTTGTAGTATTTTTTTATAGAGTTCCCCTCGTTCTGATTGTCGAACGGGCGTTTTGTTTGTTGGTTCTATACCAAGCCATTCTAATCCTTCGATAATATTTTTTTCAAATTCTAACTTCGATCGTTCTTTATCCGTATCTTCCATTCTCAAATGAATGAGTCCTCCTTGTTTTTTTGCAAACAAGTAGTTGTAAAGAGCTGTTCGAGCTGTTCCAACATGCAGGTTTCCTGTAGGTGACGGTGGTATACGGACAACGATTTTATTTTTTGAAGCAGTCATTACTTATTCATGTTTAAGACAAACGTCAATAAGTTCTCGTGCGATAAGCTCTGCGGCATCGAGACGGGCAAACGATTTCGCAGCATCACGCATTTTATGTCGCAAAACTTCATCTTTGAGGAGGCGTAGTATTTCACTTGAGAGAACATGGGGTGCAAGGTTTGCTTCTTCTATGACAACAGCAGCCCCTGTTCGTGCATAAGCAAAAGCATTTTTTTTCTGATGATTACCGTTTGATTCAGTAATAGGAATAACAACAGAGGGAATTCCCCAGGTGGCTATTTCAAAAAGAGTTGAACCGGCCCGAGTTATGGCCAGCGTTGCGTTTCCAGCTATAAGTTGCAGGGCTTGATCATCGAGATAAGCAAAAGGATGGTAACGACTTTTGTGTTCGTTGTTTTCTAAAACAACTTCGGCTAAGCGGGTAATTTCTGCAAAGTTTTCTTTGCCCGTTTGGTGAATAATTTGGCACTGTGGAAGAATGGAAACAAGTGTGTCTAAAATAACCTCGTTAATTTTTTGTGAACCAAGTGAACCTCCCACAATAAAGACGGTGGGTATATCTGATTCAAGATTTAAAAATGCAGCCGCGCCATCTTTTATCGGAGTAATGATGCTTTTTCGAATAGGATTCCCTGTCCAGGCCACCCTATCTTCCGGAAAATATTTTGCTGCTTCGGGGTAAGAAACTGCAATTCGTTTAGCAAATTTGCCTGCCCACAAGTTTACTCGTCCTGGTACTGTGTCTGATTCATGAACAACGACCGGAATTCTAAGGAGGCGAGCCGCAAAAAGGGAGGGAAAACTTGCATATCCACCTTTTCCAAAAACGACGTCGGGGTAAGTTCTAAAAAGGAAAAAAAGGGCTCGAATAATAGCATGGCCCGTTTTGAAAATATCAAAAAAGTTTTTGGACGAACGATACAGTCTGCGCTTCCCTGTTTGAATTACTTTTCCGCGTAATCCATGCTGATACAGAAGTCCTTTGTCGTAACTTTCAGAAGATACAAACCAAACTTTTGGCTCAACAAGGTGTTCTTTTTTTACGATTTCTTCGATTGCGTCTGCGATAGCGAGAATGGGATATAAGTGGCCGCCACTTCCCCCTCCTGTCATGACAATTTTCATAGAGATGTTTGAGTAGTGGATAGAGGTTTTATTCTTGAGACTGACAATATTATACCAACGCTCGCTAAAGCCGTTACGAGCGCCGTTCCTCCTTGGCTTACAAAGACAAGTGGCATACCAGAAAGAGGAACAAGCCCAAGCATTGATGCCATGTTAAAAAATGATTGAGTAATTATTAGTATAACAATTCCAACAACGAGGAGTCCACCATAGCGATCGCGACTTTTTGCGGCAATAGTGAGGGCTCGCCCTGTAAAAACGAGGTAAAGAAGAATGAGCCCTCCTGTTCCAATAAACCCAAATTCTTCGCCTATAACAGCAAAAATGGAATCTCCAACAGGTTCTGGTAGATAGCGAAATTTTTGAATTCCTTGGCCAAATCCTCTTCCAAAAAAGTTACCGGCACCAATCGCGGTGAGAGATTGATTGATCTGATATCCTGATCCTGCCGTGTCAGCTTCTGGGTGTAGAAATGTTTGGACTCGTTCCATGGCGTATGGTTTGACGAGTATTGTTCCAATACCAATAAGTCCAACAAAAAGAACAATAAGTGTTGCGTGATAAAATTTTCCTCCTCCGGCTATATACATTCCAAACAAAGCCGCGACGGTGACAGCGAGGGTACTTAGGTCTGGATGTAAAAAGAGCACGCCAATGATGGGAAGTAATACAAAAAAAATTGGAAGGACGCCGGTTCTAAAATCACGTACTCCTTTTCCAACCGCAGTAAGAAGTGCTGCATAGTATGCAACAGCCCCTAATTTGAGTAGTTCGGCTGGTTGAATAGAGATTCCAAAAAGTATAATCCAACGTCGTGCTCCGCCAAATTCAAATCCAAGGCCTGGAATAAATACTAAAAGGCAGGCTAGAAGTCCTGCAATATACAAAAAGAAACCATTACGGCGCCAAAAAAGCACGGGGACGCGAGAAAAGATATACAAAATAAGGCTACCCAAGCAAAGACCAATAACAAGCTGCTTAACAGCAAGGTGTGAAACGCTCGGTCCTGCTTCTCTTGCTAATAATCCAAGAGAAGCTGATATGAAAAAGGCAGAACCGACAACAATGAATATTCCAATTATTCCAAGAAGGATTTTATCGACAGCTTTTTGTTGCACGGCCATTGTTTTTTTTGTTGATTAATTAATCAACGCGAGCGCTATACCAATAAATGCTGAGAGGGCCCCAAAAATCCAATAACGCATAGTAACTTTGTAGGCGGGCCAGCCAATAGCTTCAAAGTGGTGATGTATTGGTGCTGCCAGGAACACCTTTTTGCCACGGATTTTTTTAGAGAGTGTTTGAATAATAACTGAAAGAGTTGTTAGAAAAAGAGGAAGAGCGATAATGGGAAGAACGATAACACCTCTTCCCTCGCCAAGGCTATCTGTCATGAATGCAACGATGGCAAGAGTTACTGTTAAGGCCATGCTTCCTGTTTCAGACATATAAAATCTGGCTGGTGGAATATTAAACCAGAGAAAAGCAAGTATTGCTCCGACGACGGTTAAACAGAAGGCTGCAAGATTTATTTGTTGTTGCACAAAAGCAATAACGGCATATGAAGTAAATACAGTTGCAAAAACTCCTCCGGCAAGACCATCAATTCCGTCAATAATACCCCCCGAATACACAGCTACAGTAACAATAACGAAGAAAGGAATAAAAAGTATTCCAAGTGGAATTTCACTGCTGCCAAAATAAGAAAAACCAATTGTAATAACATCTAACTTCTCGTAAAACCAAAAACCGCCGACGAGTCCAATAAGAGAAACAAGAAAGAGTCGTTTCTTTAGAGACAACCCTCCCGCTTTTCTGCCGCCAAAACCTTTTATTTCAAACCAGTCATCGATTATTCCAATGAGCCCTCCAATAACCAATGCAAAAAGAGGTAGCCATGTTTGATTTCGTGAAAGAAGATCAAGTTTAACAAATGATGCTGCAGGATATACAAATGCAACAATCCACAAAAGCATAACAGTGACGAGAGGTGACAGCCATACAATAATGCCTCCCATTCGCGGAGTGTTTATTTCTTTGTCTTTGTGAAGGGCGTTGAATATAGGTGTTTCGTTGCCAGAAAGATCAATTTTCCCTGCTTTTGGTTTCCATAATTTGTATTTGTATAGATAGTGGGAAAGAATAACTGCTAGCCCGATACCAACGACGAAAGATAGTGTTGCTGGTAAAAGTAGTTTTACAAAATCGGTAATGATAAAGTTCATAAAATCTTTATTTAAGGTTGATTAGCAAACCACTGTCTTGTTGCGTAGATCAGTGTATCAACATCAGTAAAACGGCTTTCAGGAGTTGAACCAAGAACAACAACGACAACTGGTTGGTTAAATCCAGCATCAAAGGCGACAACCAAGTTACCTCCGGCGATATCAGTAAAACCAGTTTTACTACCAATGATGCCAGGAATTGTATCAACAAAAGGATTTGTGTTTATTGCCTCTCTTGTTTTTTCAAGAGAGGATATAGTTGTTTTTGTTTTTGTTGTTTCTTTCAAAATTTCTGGATGATTAATGAGTGTATATGCCATAAGTTTTGCCACATCGCGAGCTGAGCCATAACTTCCTCCTTGGTTGGCGGTACTATCGAGTCCTGATTCATTATTGAAATGCATATTTCTCAGGTTAAGACGATTTGCTGTAGCGTTCATTCTTGAAATAAATCGAGCCTCAGGATCAGGATAGGGGGTTGGTGTTCCATCTCCTTGGCCTGGAAGTGGCTGGGCACCTATAGAAATAGCGAGAGCGGCTGCTCCGTCGTTTGATGATACAACCATCATGTAATCAATAAGTTCAGAAAGGTTCCAGGTTTCACCTAACTGAAGCCCGCTATCCCCTTCTTTGAGTAATGCGGTGCGAGGAATAGTAATTGTTTTGTTTTCTGGAGCAGATTCAACAGCGACAACTGCGGTCATTAGTTTTGTTAGCGAAGCAAGTGCGAGTGGTGCATCAGCGTTTGTTGTAAATAAAAAACTTTCAGAGTTCACGTCGTATACTGCCGCTGCTTGAGAACGAAATGAAACAGATTCAAATGGGTTTGGAGGAGTAATGGCTGTTTCCGTTGCTGTAGTTACTAATGCAGTAGCTGAGGTTGGTGATTGATGTATTGATTTTGTAATGAGAAAAACAGAAATAATACCAACAAAAAAAAGTGAGTACTGTAAAAGCTCTTTTGTTTCAAATAGATTTTCTTTTTGTTCGTATGTATCCATATTTATTCAGGGAGTACAGGTAACTCTTGTTTTGTCTCCGTATGTTCGTGTAGTTTTTCAAGTTCAGTTTTCATGGTGGTAAATTCAGGTAAATCTTCTGTTTTTGAAAGACCAAGATGAGAAAGTAAATCAATAGTTGCTCTGTATCGAAATTGTCTTTTGTCCCCCTCGTCTTCAACTTTTTCAATCAAGCCGCGAATCAAAAGGTTTCTGATAATAAATGTTGAATTTACTCCACGAATAAAATCAATTTCTTTTCGTGTAACGGCGCCTTTGTACATAATAATTGCTAATGTTTCAAGGCCCGCTTTTCCAATATCTTTTGAGAGCTCCTCTTTTGTCATTTCTTCGATTAAAGAAGAAGCTTCTTTTGCGGTTCCGAGGGAATATACGTCGTTAATTTGGATAAGAGAAATACCTCGACCGTATAAAGCCGTCTCTAGTTCTTTGAGAGCCACTTTCACCGTTTCTATCGGTTCTTTCAAAATGACAGTAAGCTCTTTTAAACTTAACGGTTCTGCATGGAAAAACAATACGGCTTCAAGTTGAGAAGAAAGGGCTAGGGGTTGTTGGTTTTGGTCAGGCATAGCTTGGAATAGAAATAGAATCAGTCTCAATGGTAATGTCGTCAAAGTGATTCTCCTGTTTTACTAAAAGAACACCACGTTTTACTAATTCAAGCATGGCGAGAAATGATACGATAACTTCAACTTTTTCTTTTTTACCAATTCCAGAAAAATCACGAAAGCTCATGGTAAGGGCGCCTTTAATACGATCAGAAAGGTTAACAATCATTTCTTCTAGAGAAACTACTTTTTTTACTGTGACGCTCGGAGTATGAACAAGCCGAGGAACATTGTTGAGAGCTTCCCGTATAGCTGTAAGAAGATTCCCATTTGTAATTCGTGCATGCGCTGAAAAAACAATTTCGCGAGGACGAGGCTCAGGAGAAAAAAGAGGGGTTTTACCAAATACTGATCGAAGATGTCCCGCGAGTTCTTTGAAGCGTTGGTAGAGTTTTAGGCGCAATTCTAAATTTGCAATATCGCCCTGCTCTTCGTTTGTCAGGTTCAGTGTTGGAAGGAGCGATTTTGATTTTATAAGAAGTAGCGTTGAGGCAATAAGAATAAATTCTGCAGTATCTTTCATTGAGAACGCATCCTGTTTTTCTAGGTATGCAATAAAATCATCAGCTACCTGGGCTAATGAGACGTCGTTAATTAAAAGCTTCCGCTTTTCTATAAGATCCAGGAGGAGATGGAGGGGCCCCTCAAAAACCTCTGTTTTAACCGTATATTGTTCGTTCACTCTCGCATTTTACCCTATTTTGTGGCCAATTGTTAGGGTGTATATCCACTGAAGATGGGGCTTCGGGCAGTTCTTTTTTGGGAAACAGAAGGCTGTAATAGTTGACAAAGTGTAATATTAAGAGTAATTTATTATAGGATATAAACAGATAGCAATGCTGTCTGTTTTGGGGCTAAACTCAAAAAAATAGAATAGAAAGGTTTGATCTATGGGTCGTTTTTATGTTTCTGATTCGCTGGTTGGGACCGGTGTGTTAGCTGCAACAGGTCCCAGAAATGGAAGTGGTCGGCGACGAGACTTGTTTCGTCCCTCTGGTTCAGTGTTTACCTTGTCCGCGGTCGAAGATTTTACGCCGTGGACAGATTTTCAAGCTCCGTTAGCGGAAATGTCGGAAAACTTTCGTCCCTACTTTTGTGGACGAAAGTATAACCGTGAACCGGAATCCAGAATCAGGCCATTGACTACGGTTTGCCCGGCAAGAAACAGGGACATTCATGATGTGGTCCATTATGGATCATTTCGCCTTCCTCACACGGTACACTTGTTTGGGTTACTCAAGGCTCCCTTGTCGTTGGGGGTGGTTCTCTCTCGGCGTCAACCCAACCTGCTTTACATGATGGGGACCAATCAGATGGGTCATTTGGTTGTTGTAACGTCAAAAGGTGACGGTTCGTGGCTCTTGGACGCTCAAGAGCCCACGGAAGACACGGAGTGGCCTTCCGGAACAAGGATCTTCTTCCTCGATTGAAGTCGAGAAGTAAAATCAAAATCTCCGCGTCTTATACGCGGAGATTTTTTAATTACGTTATTTCTTTTCTTCTTTTTTGACGGTGATACCTAGTTCGATGAGTTGTTCGGGTGTAATGGTTGAAGGAGATTTCATCATTGGGTCCCTACCCTCACCAGTTTTTGAGAAGGCGATAACTTCACGGATATTCGGTTCGTTTTCGAGAATAGCCATAAGACGGTCAAAACCCCAGGCAATACCACCATGAGGCGGAGTTCCAAAAGAAAATGCTTCAAGTATGTGGTGAAAATCTTCTTCGATTTCTTCTTCTGTATATCCCATGATTTCGAATACCTTTTTTAGTGATTCTGGTTGGTGGTTACGAATTGATCCGCCTCCAATTTCGAAGCCGTTGAGAGCGATGTCGTACTGAGTCGTTAAAATGTCACCGACAGACTTTTTCTCCATAAGCCATGTTCGATGTTCTGGTTTTGGTGCAGAAAATGGATTATGGGTAAATGTCCACGATCCGTCGTCTGTTTTTTCAAAGAAAGGAAAATCAACAACCCAGCAAAAGGCGAGAAGATTTTCATTTGCTTTATCTTGCCTTAGGTCTGGCTTGTCGTTACCGTATTTTTCCATGGCTTCTTTGTATGTAAGGCGTGGAAAAGGAACCTCCTGAATAATTTTTTCTGGATAAAGTTTCTCAATAAGTTCGATAAGTAGTTTTTCGTTCAGGGCCATAACATCTTCGCGTTCAACAAAACTCATTTCAAGATCGAGTTGGGTAAATTCAGGTTGTCGATCCCCTCGAGTATCTTCATCGCGCATACAACGTGCAAATTGGAAGTAGCGTTCAAAGCCCGCGGTCATTAAGAGTTGTTTATATTGCTGAGGTGATTGGGGAAGCGCGTAAAAAGAGCCTTTGTAGAGACGTGACGGAACAACATAGTCTCGTGATCCTTCCGGAGTTGTTTTAGAGAGGAGTGGTGTTTCTATTTCAACAAAATCTTCGTTTGAGAGTTGTTCTCGAATAAAAGCGCTTACTTTGTGGCGCATACGAATATTTTTCTGAAGGCGTGGGCGACGTAAGTCGAGGTAGCGGTATTCAAGTCGGCGTTCTTCGTTTATGTCTCGTCCATCAGTTCCAAGATCAAAAGGTGGTGTGCCTGATTCGTTTAATACGGTAATACCCAACACTTCAATTTCAATATCGCCATTTAGTTCTTCCTTTTTTATCATTCGCTCTGGACGCGCATTAACCTTCCCTTTTATTTCCAATACCCATTCTGGTCGAACTGTTTGGGCCGCTGCATGAGCTTCTTTATTGTTAGGAAGTGCGACCATCTGTACTTTTCCAGAACGGTCACGAAAATCAAAAAAGACAAGTTTGCCATGGTCGCGTCGAATATCAACCCAGCCCTTGAGAGTTATTTCGGTGCCAATATGAGCATGGAGTTCGCCAATGAGTGTGCGTGACATAAAAGATATTATAGCTTGTTCGCGGATAAACTGCTTAACTTCTCAAGTGTAATAATATCCGCCTCAATTTTTTTGAGTCCAAGCTCAAAAAAGTCAGGTTTTCGAATATCAATACCGATTGATGCAAAAATGTCTTCAGGTGAAGCTGAACCCCCCGCTGAAAGAAATTGTCGAATTTTCTTTTCTGTACCTACATCTTTTTTGTACATCTCATAAAGTGCGGTTGAAATAATTTTTCCAAAAGCATATGAGTAGACATAAAAGAAACGTCGCAAGTGTGACCATGCAACAAACATATAACCGTCATCAGGAACTAGTTTGAAAGCTGGACCTAGGTACGCTTGCATGTGTTTGTTCATAAGCACAAGGATCTCGTCTTTTGAAATAGTGCCCCGCTCTCTTATGGTTGTGTGTAGTTCAAGTTCAAAATTAAAACAGGCGATTTGTCGAAAAACTGTTTGAATCGAATCGGTAATTCGATCATGAAGGGCAACAATTTTTTCTTTTTTTGAAAGTGTTTCAAAAATTTCATCGAAAACAAAATTTTCAAAGAAAGTACTTGCTGTTTCGGCAACGGCAGTAGAGTAATTACTGTAGAGCGGCCGCTGGTTTTGGTTCGATAATTCAGAGTGAATCGCGTGACCCATTTCATGAGCCATGGTGGTAACGGAGTCAAAATTGTTGACTTGGTTCAAAAGAACAAACGTTGGTAAATTTTTATGACCAGAGCAAAATGCTCCGCTTTCCTTGCCCTGATAGGGGTAGACGTCAATTTGACCCTTTGAAAGCATTGAAGAAAAAATAGCAGCGTAATCTGGGTGAACCTTTGCAAAACCGCGGGAAACAATACCAACCGCTTCATTAAAAGAGATTTTTTTATTTGTTTTTCCTATTTCAGCGCTACGATCAGCGTAGACAAGTTTTTTCTCTCCTAGGAGTTTTGCTTTCAGCTTGTAAAAACGATGCGAAAGAGAAAAATGTCTTGTAACCGTTTCAACAAGATTTTTCACGGTATCGGGTTCATTGTGGTATGCACGGATCGTTTCATCGAAAGGAGTTTTGTAACCTCGAAGTTCGTCACTAATTTTTTTATCTATAACAATTGCGTTTAGTTCATTTTCGGCAAAATCAGAAACCTCTTTTAATTTTTCATGAACAATGGCGGAAAGTGCACGACGTTCTTTTGTTTGAAGGGTGACAATTTTATTCATTGCCTCAGAAAGTGACACTTTCTTTTTTTTCCAGATAACAACTTGTTTTCCTAGAATTGTTTCGTTGCCCTTTACCCACAGCATGTATGACGGCAAGCCAGTCAAATTTAAAATCTTTTCTTCGGCTTCTGTGAGCGTATGTTTACCTTTTTCAAATTTTCGTGCAAGAAAGTAGCGGTACGGTTTCAAGAGGTCGCTTTTCAAAAAGATTGTTTGTTGGTCTAGAGAAATTTTTGATAGAGAGACATCAAAAAAGACAATTTTATTTGCATGCTTATTAAGGGTTTCTGTGAGCATGGTAAGCTTTGCTCCTATCTTTGTGTTCTGGCTTTCCAGTGAAATCCGATACATAAAATAGAGGTAGGCTTTTGTATCGTGAAGCGTGTACAGTTTTTCGTAATCTTCAAGGGCCTCTTTCAGGTTGGTTTCATTGGTAAGATAGGTTGAGTTCTCTTTGTATTTTGTAGCAAATGCATCATATGCCGCTTCAGCTGCTTTCACATCAGCCTCAATCTGCGGATCGTTTTCGTTTTTATAGAGTAGAGTTAAATCCCATTTAGTCTTGATTCCTGAGTCTTTTTTAGGATTTTGTTTTTGTTTAGACATTTCGACAGTGTATCCTTTTTCTAGTAGGTATTCAATAATAATTGACACCATATGATTATTATGCTAGTACTAACTTAGGTGGCAGGATAGCTCTTCAAAGAGCAGTTTTGAGCCTTACATTGAGGCTTACGCTGTTGGAATAGGGGGCGAATAGTCGCAGCGCGTCTCTAAATGCGCGGAAAGAGACAAAAAATAAAAAAGAAAAAAGAAAAAATAAATTAAAAAGGGCCCGCAGATGCGAGGTCCTTTTGTTATTTATTCATGTAAACCGATCTGGAGTTCGTACAGTCGTCGATATTCCCCACCCTCCTTTTTGAGTAACTCGTCGTGCGTTCCCCATTCAACAATTTTGCCTTCCTTAAATACGAGAATTTTATTTGCTTTGCGAACAGTTGAAAGTCGATGAGCGACGATGAATGTTGTTTTTCCTTCCATTAATTTTTCAAGTGATTCAGTGATTATTTTTTCTGAGCCGGCATCAAGTGCTGATGTTGGTTCATCGAGTATGAGAATGCGAGGATTTCGAAGAATAGCCCGCGCAATAGCGACACGCTGTTTTTGTCCAACAGAAAGTTTTACACCACGCTCACCCACCGTTTGTTGCCATTTGTCAGGAAATTTTTCGATAAAGTCATGCGCATGTGCCTTTTTTGCAGCTTCCTTGACTTCTTCTTCAGTTGCGTCAAATTTTCCGTAGCGAATGTTGTGAATGATGGTGTCGTTAAACAGCACAACTTCTTGTGGCACGATTGCGATTTGTGAACGAAGAGAGACAAGATCAATATCCTCAATTGGAATACTATCAACGAGAACTTTTCCTGACACTGGAAAATGATATCCCCCAATGAGTTCGACGAGGGTTGATTTACCAACGCCGGATTCGCCAACAAGGGCGATTATTTCTCCGGCTTTAGCTTTGAATGAAATATCTTGGAGTACTTGCTTCTTTTCGTCGTAGTAGAAAACAACATTTTCAAATGTGATATCGCCTCGTATAGGTGTATGAATATGTTTTCCTGATGGGTGGTAGTTTTCAGGTATTTCATTCATAACCGCCTCTGCTTCTTCAAGTTGAATGACACCATTTTGAATTGTTTGCCAATTACGACCAACAACTACAAAAGGACCAAAGACCATGGTGGCGTAAGCGTTAAAGGCCAGAAGATCTCCAATCGTCATGTTACCGCGAGCAATAAAAACAACTGAAGCGATAAAAATAGTCAGCTGAGTGACAAGAATAATGATTCGTTGATAGAGCGTTAAGTCACTCCATACACGATTCATTTTGCCCCATAAACCGAGAACGGGACCCTTCAGCTTATTTTCCATTCGATCAAATTCATGTTTTTCTGCTCCAGCTTGTTTTACTGTTTGGGTATTGCCCATGAGGTCAAAACTGTCACCAAAAACACCCCATAAGTGAGTTTGATACTCTCGTTGAATTTCAGCAATTGGTGCAACTGATCGTGCAAGGACGATGGTATACAACACGATTCCAGCTACAAGAACGAGTGCGAGTAGCGGTTCAATATAAAAACCGACACCAAGAGCGATGGCGATTGAAAGAAATTGAGGTGCAAGATCAATAACGATACGGCCAACGATGGTTTCCAAAGAAAATGCTGCTCGATTTATTTTTTCCCCTACTTCACCAATTTTTTTAGCTTTATGAAAAGCCATAGGGAGGGTTAAAAGGTGCCCTACCCCTTTTGCCCAATAATCAACCCAGACACTGTTTGAAAAATTTTCACTCTTGATGTTAATTTGCCAATCCATAAGGTACGTAACAATTTGGATGAGAGACCAAAGGCCCAGGAGAACAGCAAAAAGAGGGACGACGTGGCCAAAGAGGGGTACCGTGTCAGGTTTAATGATCGCGTCAAAAAACCGACCAGCAATAAAAGGAATTGTGCCGTTTCCAATAGCCGAAACAATACCTAAGATCGAAAGAGCGATAGTTTCTTTTCGATATTTTTTAAGATAAATCAAAAGAACACCAAAGCTTTGTTTTAAGCCTTTTTTTGTTATTTTTTGAGGTTTTTCTTCTTTGTTTTCAGTTTCTTCTGTCATACGTTAAGCCAGTATAACATTTTGATTTATCTATTGTAAAAAATTCCGCTTTCGCGGAATTTTTTATGTTGTTTTATGTGACTATTCAATTATTAATTTTCCGACCATGCCATTTTGGCGATGCTGACCAATTGAGCAGTAGTATTCAAATGTTCCTGTTTTATCGGCGAGAAACGTTAAAGAAGTTTTCTTTCCTGGATTAACTGCTTCGGTTCTAAATCCTATTTCATCGTTTACTATATCGTGGAGACCATCGGTACTTTCAAAGTTGATGGTAACAAGATCTCCTTTTTTGACCCTGATCTCCTTAATCGAATATTCGAACATTTTTCCAGTGATATTGAACACAATTGCGTTCGAATTAACTTCCGTAGTGAGAGGGGTTGTTTCGACAGGTGCTGCTTGCTTTGTCTTATTACTCCAGATGGCATAACCAACGCCAGCCAAAATAATAAGAATTGCAATAATAAAAATTAATGATTTTCCATTTCCGTCTGATCGCATTGGTTGCTGTGTTTCTCCGTCCATATTTTTTAGTATTAGATAAAAATAATTTTTTACTATTCAGTATAGCTCTTAGTGGCTATTCTCTAGTTTAAACGTGAATAAAACATGATGGAACCTTATTCGCTCGCGAGTGCCCGATAGGTTTGCATACCAACAATAGATCCAATAATTGGTCCTAGTGCGTAGACAAGATTAAGTGATCCAACCCCAAGAGCTACTGCAGGATTAAGAATACCATCTGAACCTAGGAGTGCTGCAAATGTAATACCAAGGAGGAGCGAACCACCAACCACAAATCCTGACATAGGAGCTGGGGTTTTTCCATAAACAACAGAGGCTATTCCAAAGGTAAAAAATGCCATACCAAAAGCTTCTGCAAAAAACACAGGAAGGCTATTTATCATCGAAGCTTCGACTGGGATTGTGGTGCTGTTAACGAGAATAAGGGCAAGGACAGAACCAATAAATTGAGAAACGATGTATGCAAAAGCATCAGGAGTTTTTATTTTCCCAATAGACCATGCGCCGATTGTGACGGCTGGATTAATGTGTGTGCCAGAGATGTGACCAAGTGAGTAGACGAATAAACCAAGAACGAGTGCTGCAATAACCGGTGTTGATACAGGAAATACTCCCGCGAGTGATAATGCAACAGCGGCGGTGAGAGCGAATGTTCCGAGCGCCTCAGCTATATATTTCTTTGCTTTCATAAAAACAAACGTTTATTTATAAAGGTACGTATTTAGATATACGTGATTCCCCGTAATTATAACCTAACCTGAGCCACTCTAGAACAAAAGAATGGTGTACTGGTGTAAAATGACTAGATGAGTATTCATCCACAGGTTGGCATTGGTCATGTACATCTTACAGTGTCTGATTTAGATAAATCGCTTGAATTTTATCGCGATTTACTTGGTTTTGAGGTCACGGCACGCTACGACGACCGTGCGGTATTTCTTTCGGCTGGGGGATACCATCACCATATCGGTTTAAATACGTGGTCTGGAAAAGGTGCCCTTCCTCCTCCTCACGGTCGTACCGGCTTATATCATTTTGCAATCCTCTTTCCGACGCGTAAGGAATTAGCAAAAATCTTAAAGCGCTTGCTTGATGCCGACTATCCTCTTGGTGGTGCGGCTGACCATGGAGTATCGGAAGCAATTTATTTAAATGATCCTGATGGTATCGGTGTCGAGTTGTACGTGGATAGACCAAAAGATCAATGGAAAGTTAAAAATGACGGTGAAGTTGAGATGGTCACCGAACCGCTTGATGTTGAAAATTTGTTGAGAGAGGCTTAGTTGCTTACTCCAATTTTTTCACGAACCACTTTCATTTTAGCTTCGGTAATTTCACGAGCAGTTGCTGATCCTTCGGAAAGGACCGCCTGAATATAAGTCTTGTCTTTTGTAAGTTCAGCACGACGAGCCCGAAGTGGTGCAATAAAGGTTTCAAGGTCACTGATGAGAGCGTCTTTCAGATCTTTATACTTCCCTTTTTTCTCCTCATAGAGGGCGTCGAGTGAAGCTTTGTCTTTAAGTAGTGAATGGATGGCATAGACATTTGTTGGAACACCGGCAGCTGAGTCGGTCACGATACTCATAACAAGTTTTGCGATTTCGTCTTTATCGGCGAATAACGGAATCGTATTGCCATAACTTTTACTCATCTTTTTACCATCAGTTCCAGGTACAGTCGCAACGTGTTCGTAGATAATTGGATTGGGTAATTTAAACGTCTCACCAAATAGGCGATTGAATTTTTCTGCCGTGTCGCGTGTGTATTCGATATGCTGTTTTTGGTCCTGTCCTACGGGTACAACATCGGCGTCATATAAAAGGATATCGGCGGCCATAAGCATTGGGTAGTTGAATGTTCCAACACTAATTTCTTTATCCTTTGCCTCTGCATCTTTAAAGGCGTGTGCGCGCATTAAATATGGCATGGTGGTAATTGTGTCAAAAATCCAAGCCAATTCTGTGTGAGCTGAAACAGCAGATTGCTTAAAAATTATTACTTTTTTTGGATCAAGACCAATGGCGAGATAATCAAGAATAAGACTTTCAGTAAGTTCTCGCATTTCTTTTGGGCGTTGTATGAGGTTTAGGGCGTGATAGTCGGCAATCATGTAGTAACACTGGTATTCATCTTGCAAATCGACAAATTGTTTCATCGCGCCAAAATAATTGCCGATGTGTGGCAATCCTGTCGGCTTTACACCAGAAAGGAGAATTTTCTTTTGAATCATACTCTCCATCGTATCAAAAATATGCTTTCAGTTAAAGCAGCTTTTCCTTTGTACTTTTTGACCAAAAGAGTATTGTAAAGTTGGATGGACTTTTAAAAGTTCAAACGTACTGCTCATTGTGAACAGAACAACTAAACAAAAAGGATTGTTATGCAAAAAGAACCAGGCTATATTTTGCCGCTTTGTACAAAATGCGGCAGACCTGTGCCACCAACCAATGACGTCCTCACGGTGTTTCGTTTACGAGGAGATTCTTGTGTTGGGAAAAGGTCTTGTCACATGGATCCTGTCAGAGACGGTTTGGTTTCATGTCCGGGTGGCAGTGACCTTGTCAGAGATTTTCATGGTGAAGAACTTCGTCGCCTTTTGGGAAAGATGCGGAATCTTCCTTCAGGTAACGGCGAGTAGGTTTATGGGCCAATACTTGTTTTGCGTGAGCAAAGTAGGTGGCGGCCTTATTTTTTTAGTATTTGCTCGCACGTTTCTCTGCAAGCAGAAACTGCGAAGTGCAAATACTAATCCCGTACCAGCCCAGGGCGAGTGCGGGCGCGAATAGCGCATCCTTCGGTATGTGCGAAGCACGAGCCCGTATGACCTCGGTGCTGGGATTTTTGTCTGAGAAGTTTATAGGTAAGGACTGTAAAAGGACTGGGACAAAAAACGTATTTTCATATAGTATTACGCCATAACGTATCACGATATATGGCAAAGAAAACCGAAGAAAAAAATCAGGTAATGGAAGAGCTTGTTTCATTATGCAAGCGTCGAGGTTTTATTTTTCAAGGCTCTGAAATTTATGGTGGTTTAGCTGGAACATGGGATTATGGTCCCCTCGGTGTTTCTTTAAAAGAAAATATACGTCGATTGTGGTGGAAACGGTTTGTGCTTGATCGTGACGATATGTACGGCGTGGATGCGTCTATTTTAATGAATCCGAAGGTGT
Source organism: uncultured Candidatus Saccharibacteria bacterium (assembly GCA_964574355.1). GTDB lineage: Bacteria > Patescibacteriota > Minisyncoccia > Phycocordibacterales > DSPV01 > CAZNMD01. The sequence goes on along the minus strand of CAZNMD010000001.1, from coordinate 41,106 downwards.
GGGTAGCAACAGGACATGTTGGTGGGTTTGCTGACCCTCTTGTTAATGATATGAAAACTGGTAAGCGGTATCGCGCAGACCACCTTCTTGAAGATGCTGGAATTGATGTTCGGGGAATGAAGCTTGAGGATATGGCAAAAATTATTAAAGAAAAGGGGATTAAAAGTCCTGAAGGTAATCTGCTTGGTGAGGTTCGTCAATTTAACATGATGTTTAAAACACATGTTGGAGCGATGCAAGATGAAACATCAATTTCGTATCTTCGACCTGAAACTGCCCAAGGAATGTTTGTGAATTTCAAAAATGTGATGGATTCCCTTCATCCGAAACTTCCTTTTGGTTTGGCTCAAATTGGTAAAGCTTTTCGAAATGAAATTGCTCCACGTGATTTTACATTTCGATCGCGTGAGTTTGAGCAGATGGAAATTGAATATTTTGTAAATCCAAAAGAGTGGGAAAGAGTGTTCAATGATTTTGTAAAAGAAGTTCATGCGTTTAATGCTGATGTCGGTATACAAAAAAATAACGTTCATGAGAACGAAATTTCTGATGCTGACCGTGCATTTTATAGTAAACGTACTATTGATTTTGAATTCGACTTCCCTTTTGGTCGCAAAGAGTTGTATGGTCTTGCTTATCGTACAGATTACGATTTAAGCGCCCACGGACGCGATAGCGGCATGGATTTGTCTTATTTGGACGAAGATACCAAGGAACGGTTTATTCCTCATTGTATCGAGCCTTCATTCGGTTTAGATAGAACTCTTCTGGCGGTTCTTTCGAGTGCTTATACAAAAGAGGTTGTAAAAGAAGGTGATGAACGTGTCGTTATGCGCTTTTCACCAAAAGTAGCTCCTGTACTAGTTGCTGTTTCTCCACTTCTTCGTAATAAACCTGTTTTGGTTGAGAAAGCTGAAGCTATTTTTAAAGCATTGAAAAAAGAGTTTGGTCGAGTGATGTATGACGACAATGGAAACATTGGTAAACGATATCGTCGACAAGATGAGATAGGTACTCCTTTTTGTGTGGTAGTTGATTTTGATACTGTTGAAAAAGATGAGTGTGTGACAATTCGCGACCGTGATTCAATGAAACAAGAACGAATAAAAATTTCTGAAATTTCCTCGTATCTTCACGGCAAATTAGACTAAGGCTAAGTGGTTTTTATACCGATATTTTCTACTTCATGTTCTGCTTGGTAGTACATAGATTTTGTTGAGTCTCGAGTAAGAAAATGATCGACAAGGTTGCTTGGTACCCACCGGTATTCATCAAGTTCTTCTTTATCAATGGTTACTTCTGTTGTGTCTACGATGCCCACAAAATAAGTGACCGTTTTATCTTTTAACTCTCCGTTACGTTCAATGATGTAGTGATCAAAGTATTCTTTTTCACCCAAAAAGGTAGGAATAAGACCAGTTTCTTCTTTGAATTCCCGTAAGGCGCTTTCTCGTATCGTTTTATCTGTCGATTCTGGGTGTCCTTTTGGAAAACCCCACCATTTTTCCCCATCCTTTTTTCCCTTGGCAACAATGAGTACAGAAACGACCCCGCCTTCTCCTTTGTATACGGGAATTACACCATATGAAAAATCTTTCGGCATATTTATATAAGAGCTAACTCAAAAATAAATTTTGAACCCTTCCCTTCACCATCTGATTCTGCCCAAATTTTACCTTTATGAGCGCCAATAATATCTCTCGCAACATAGAGGCCAAGACCGGTTCCACGAATATTTGTCTGATTGGCATTATCAGCTCGTGTGAATTTGTTGAAGAGTTTTGCGAGTGTAACGGAAGACATTCCAATTCCGTTATCGCTGATCTCAAAACGGGCAATTTTTCGAGTATCATCTCGCGAAACACTAATTTTTGAAGCACCTTTAGGTGAGTATTTCATCGAGTTATCAATGATGTTGGCAATAACTTGTTTTAGTTTATCTGGGTCAGCATTTACTCGATACGTCTGTGATGTGTCGCAAGCAAAAGAAAGCGTTACGCCAGCTTTTTCAAAGTTTGGTTTTAATTCGCCAATGACATTTTCTGTAAGCTCTCGTAAATCAAGCGGTATGAAATTATATTTCATTGTTCCAAGTTCAATACGAGAAATATTGAGGTAGTCATCAACCACATTCGCAAGTGTTTTTGATGATTCAAAAATTTTCTCGACGGCGTCTTTGAGACCGTCAGTAACGGCACCAAAATCACCTTCAAGAATCATTGATGCATAACCCTTTATGGCCGTGAGAGGTGAGCGTAATTGATGGCTGGCAAAGGAGACGAATTCCGATTTTTGTTTATCAATTTCTTTGAGTCGCGTATTAGCTTTAGAGAGTTCTCCGGCAAGTTTTTCAATATGTTCTCGTTGAGAAATTTCACTTAGCACACTTCTAATTAAAAAGATTCCAAAGATAACACTAGAAATTAATATTACACAACCAACAAGAAAATCGTTAAGATCTGTCCATAAAATAACGCGCATGAGAAGTAGTCCCCAAAGGAGAAATGTGAAGATTTCAGTAACTGCGATTTTTATATCCAAAAATCTGTGTCTAAGGATTGTGTACACGATTGATCCAAGAAAAATAGAGAAGCTGAAATTGTCTAGTATTGTAAATCGTAACGTTTGAAAAAAGATTGGGATAACAAAACTAACAATTGATGACACTGCAGTAAAAAATAGAGCTCCTGCGAGAATTGTTCCGACTTGTTTTTTCTTTTCGGTATCGTTTGTTGTTCGATATTCATTAAACAAAACACCAATAATTGAAAGAAAAACAAGCGAAATATAGAAGGAATACAGGTAAAAAAGTGATCCTAATGAACCCTCATACCCAAGTGTTTCAACTGATCGGAGACTTAAGACGATCGTATCGCTAAAGAGAGTGATAAAGAAGAAGAGTGCCGAAATAGGAACAATGACAAATTTAACCAGTTTCGGTAAGTTCTTCTTAAGAAAAAAGAATGTCCAAATAAGTCCGAATGTTGCTACTGTAAGTCCAAGACCATAAGAAATTCTAATTGTTGCTACGTCAGGACTAAGTCGGAGTAAAAAATTATTAAAAGTCCAAAAACTTGCAACGAGAGCAAACGCAAGAAAAGATACTTTGTCTCGTTCATGTTTACTATGCATTAATACAATAATACCCAGTAGTAAATTTATGAGACTAAAAAAAAGGATTATATATTGCATATGCTAGCTGGTCTTTAAAATGAGATGTTCATATGTGGTGCTAAAAACATTTAAGACGTTTTCTTCAAAATCACTAGGATTAAATTTATTCAGTGCTCCAAGAAGCAGTACTACCGCATGCTTGCAATTAAAATATTGAGCATCAGAGCCAAAGATCAAGCGTTTTGAGCCATATAACTTCAAAAAATTGACAGCATGTTTTGGGTTTACACCTGCGGTGTCAAAATACACATTATCATGTTCTATAAGTGGCCGCAGGTCATCTATGTGGGGACTAGGAATGTTATAAACTCCCAAATGTGCAATGATAATGGGTACCCTAATTGTATTCAACGATTCTTTTAATGCAGTAATAAAGTGTTTAGGTAATGCAAATTCTTTTTTTTGAAAAATACTGTTTTCGGGAATAAACGATCTTCCACCATGAAATAAGAGATAGAGTCCGTTTTTTTCGGCATAGTTGTACGTGGCGCGTAATTTTAAAGCAAGAAGTTCTTCATTCTCGCTTGGATTGGGGTAAAAAGACTGAATATTTGAATGCAGTTTTATTCCTCGAATCTTATAGGTACTTAGTTGGTTTTCAAGATCTCGTATAAGTTCTGTTTCCGATAATGAAAAATTTACTGAGCCCAGCCTTATAGCTGTCTTATCAGTAAATACTTTATAAATATCATGGGGTGACGCCTCTGGATAAATGGGTACGAGTGTTGCTTTGTCTATACCAGCATTCGAAAGTAATGTTTGTAATATTTTATCTCCAGATGGTCGATAGCTTTTTCGAATTTCTCCTCGTATATATTTCGGAAAAAATCGAAATAATCCTTGAAGTATAAGTAAAGAAACGTCATTAAATTTAAGTTTTTCTAAAAGAGTTGGAGAAAAAGTGGATGAGTTTACCGGTAATTCTATTTCTTTACCTTCTTTTTTTAACCCAAATACTTCAAACGGGTGAACATGTGAATCGTAAAACACTGCACCTGTACTTTTTTTTATTGCGAGATACTTTTTAAAAAGATCACTGTATTTCATGTTGATTAAAAAGAGTATTCGTTTTTTACTCGCACAAGAGCATGAATAAGTGAATCAATCTGTTTTTTGGTATGGTGAGCCATTAAGGTAAGACGAAGTCGGCTCTGTCCTTTAGAGACTGCCGGCCAACGTACACAAGCAATATAAAAACCAAGTTCCAGTAACCGCCTCGAAACAGCGATAGCTTTTTTTTCATCACCAATAAAAATCGGCATTATCTGAGTTTCGCTGCCAAGAGTGTTAAAACCATATTCAAGCAGTAAATTTTTCAGATATGTAACATTTTCCCATAAACGGAGCCTTAACGATGGCTCATTTTGAACAATATCAATTGATTTCACGAGTCCTGCGGCAATGACAGGTGGGATTGGTGCAGAAAATATGTATGACCTTGCGGTTACTCTTAAATACCTGATTAGCTCTTCAGAGCCAACCACATACCCACCTACCCCACCAAAAACTTTTGTGAATGTGCCCATTGTCACATCAGGTTCATCTTTTAATTCAAAATGTTCAGAGGTCCCTCTACCTGTTTTTCCGATAATTCCTGTTGCGTGTGCATCATCAACCATAACGGTAGCGTCGTATGCTCGAGCTAGATTTATTATTTCCGGAAGAGGTGCGATGTCACCATCCATACTAAATACTCCATCAGTCACTACCATTTTGTATTTGTATTTTTTAACCTTATCGAGAAGTTGCTCTAATTTTTCCATATCACGGTGAGGGTAAATAAACTTTTCAGCTTTTGAAAGTCGAATACCATCAACAATACTTGCATGATTTAACTCATCACTGATAATTGCAGCCTTATCTCTCAAAATAGTTAAATTCTTAAGGTAATTTAAGGTTGAACTACCCGGAGGCTGCATGAGGGCAGGAATAATACCGGTATTCGCCATATAACCTGTTGAAAACGTAATTGCCGCCGGTTGCCCTTTAAATAAGGCAATTTTAGCCTCTAGCAGAGCTTGTACGTCGGTACTTCCAGAGACTAATCTAGAGCCGCCTGATCCCATACCATAGGTATCAACCGCTTGGTGCATCACTTCTTTGGTGCGCGGATCAGTTGCAATACCCAAATAGTTATTTGAGCAAAAAATCAGTTTCTTTTGATCTTTAACAATGATTTCGGGGTTGGTAGAAGCGCCTGTTATTTGAGTAAAGTCTGGATATTCAATATTCTTTTCAATAAATGAAAGAACACCCTTAATATCTGAGTTGTGCATTTGTGTTCAAAGAATAGCTAAATTTATTTTTAGGATAGTGCTACGCTATCGGAAGTTTTATTTCAATTTTTACTTCTTTCTTTACCCCATCTGATTCAAGTACAATACTTCCATGATGTGCTTCTACAATTGTTTTAGCTACCAATAATCCTACCCCCATACCAGACGGATTTACTTTTTTCGCTTCTTTTGACCTATAAAAACTTTGCTTCAACAAACCCAATTTATCGATTTTACTAAGGCCTATGCCTGTGTTCGCAACGTTCACTATCAGAATACCATTTTTTTGTTCTGTGCTTATCCTCAATTTCCCACCCTCTTGGTGGTTGTACAAAATAGCGTTATCCAAAATTATTGCAAAAACATCTTTCATTCTATCGGAATCGGCTGAAACAAGGTGCCAATGGTTATCATTAGCTGGAAAGCTAACGGTGATTTTCTTTCTTTTTATCTCGCTTGAAAGATCATATAGGACTGTCTCGATAACATCTTTAAGATTTATGGGCTGAACATTTAAAACTTTTGTTCCAATTTTTAACTGAGTAATAGCTAAAAAATCATTTAATGTCTTTGTGAGTTTTTCTGCTGCTTTGTCAATTTTAGAAATTACTTCACCAAGTTCTACAGAAATATCACCATACAAACCATTTATAATAGAATCAGAATACCATCTGATTTGTGAGAGCGGAGTTCTAAGGTGGTGTTGGGTAATCAAAATAAAATCATTTTTATTTTGGTCTACTTGCTTTAATTCTCGATTAGCCTTCTTTTCAACTTCATAGGCTCTTTTAACTTCGACTGTTTGCTCGGCTACTTTTTCATTTAGGGTCTTATTAAAGGATGTGAGAGTTTCTTTTTGATCTCTTTCTGCTAAGGCTCCTTTGATAATAAAATATCCAAGAATTATTGATGTCACAAAAAATATAACTCTCCCTAAGATCCCCAACTGAAAGTCGGTAAAAATGTTTAGAAAAAAGATTGTAATTATTGAAAATGTAAAAATTTCGGCGGCAACAACGCGAACATTCATTTGGCGATATTTTACAATTGAATAACCAATGATAATAATCCAAATCAAACCCGTTGGTGGTCCAAGCCAATCAAACTGATAACTGCCAGCGGCTGGTAGAATTATATTAAAAAAAGAGGGTGGAATTATTCCAATTAGTAATGCCCAAAACATAAACTTGAGGTTATGTTTTGTTTCGTTTTCAGTTGATACTCTGTATTTTTTAAAAAGAACAACAAGACCGGCCGTCCAGCAACCAAAAAAATATCCAGCAAAAACCATCCACAAAGATCCGTGATTCCAAGACCAAAATAAGGTTTCAGGAATTTTTTCAGCGTTCAATATTACATAATTTGTTAGTACAATTACGTAAAAAAGAGCTGTTTCACATATGATTAAGAATATTTTTAATTTACGTCCTAATATTTTATCGTCCGGATAAGCAATAAAAAAATTTACAAAGCATGTCGCAATAAGGGTGCCCAAGAAGTAGCTTATCCGTGTCAGATATAAAGCTGTCGTTGAATCTATTACCGCGGCACGAATACCTGCATTCAGAGTCCAAATCATCACAAAAAATATCATTAGAACAAAAGCTCTGGATGAGTGCTTTTTACTGCCCAGAAAAATAGCAAAGGCAAGACTTCCGAGTATTACAGCTGTTAACCAGTCAATAATCGCGTAAAAATTAATTTCCATTGGAGGTTAAACTCTTATCGCCAGAACAATACCATGGTTTGTGTCCAAAGCGAAAATGAGGGAGAGGTAAAAATTTAATTACCAAAATATATTTATTTCAGAAATTTGAAACTATTCCACACTTTTTCGTAATCAGATTGTGTTGTTGAAATATAATAGAATCTTCCATCTCGATACAGGTTTAGATTCCATGTTTCTGGATCACTAAAGAATTCCGTATAGTGAGTATAAAGTGCGCGATTTCCATCAATAGTTACTTCTTTGTGCTCGCTTGGTAGATTTATTCCTGTTTCATCTATCGTAGGAACAAAATCTTTCTTGGGGATGAAACCTTCGCCGGGAGGTCGTACATCAATGGTTAATATGGGTATAGATATTTTCTGATTGTTTCCGTCCCCATCAAAAAAGAACATGGAAAATTTATTAACAGGAACCACCTTCCATTCGTTTGGCACATCAATTTTAAAGCCGAGCGTTTTGTTATTCACTGTCTTATTTGTTCCATTAGCAACAACAGTATAATCCTGTTTTTCTGGCACTTTATTAAACTTAAGACTTTTCCACACTCGTTCGTGATCGATGTTTAATGTATTAACAAAAAACATAGAGATATTGTCCTCGAAATTTAAAGTGGCACCTCTTTGGTTGTTATAGGCGACAAACCCTTCCCTACCATCGATCTTGATTTGCTCCTCTCTAAGAAAAGGATTAAGTTCATTTTTAGTTGTTGTATCATGCGTCGCCGGAATTTGTATGTTGGATTTCCATACGAATGAGATCAATATTGAGCTACTGGAAACTGTATAGTCTGGAGAATCAATTCTAAGAGAATTACCCATCTTTTGAACGACGAGGCCTTGTGGATATTTCACACTATAACCGTTCTCTGTGTCTTCGTATGTTATCCAATCGTCCGGTTGATAATTTAAGTAATCTTTTACAACAAAAGCTCCTCCTACGAGGAGAATGCTCATTGCTGTTAATTTGAAAAAATGCGTTTTATTCATAAAGTGAAATATAAAAGTTAGGATTGCCCGCATCGCGAACAATCCTATGTTAACACTACTGAATGGTGTACACCGTATAGTTGTAATTCTGAACCCACCTGTAAAAGTCATTGTAAGCGACAGGATGGTACTGAACTTTGCCATCCCCGTACCAGTTACAGTCAAGAAGTATTACTTCTGAACTCGTAAATGAGGCGATAATTGCAGTATGAGGACCGAGTATGCCTGTGGTTCTATTTGGCACCTGCATCTGGACAATCTGTCCAGGACTGGACCATTCAATACGGAATGGTTGCTGGTGTGCATAGACATATGGCGCCGGAAACCAACTGTAGTTATTTCGATTTTGTGGAATAGTCACTGCGCCACCAGAAATCATGGGGATAACCCTCAACTGAACCCATGTCTTGCAGGTATAACTTGTCATCTTTCCATTATCGACATTGCCCTGCGCCAATATTAGCGTGTTTCGCTGACTTTGAGTCAGCTGATGCCAAGTTTGCGCACTCGCCTCCAACTTCCCCGCAAACAAAGCGGCTGCGGCCAGACAAACACTAACGATGTATCTTTTCATACTAACTCTTCCAACTATGGTCTTTTCAGACCATTTTGTTTTGAAGAACTAACGACCAGATCGCGAAGCGAAAAGTCGGTTCCGTAGTAAATTTTACGGTTATGTTCATATTGTTGTCAAAGAGTAACAACAATATGAAGTATAAACTTGCATTTGTAAACAATTGTTGGTAGTATATAACAACACTAAAATCATTTACGCGCAAAGATCATATGTTAAAACCTTAATCTATGGCCACAGAAACTATACAAAAACTTCAAAGGTTTGGCCTGTCAGAAAAAGAGGCTGATATATATTTAGCGCTTCTTCATCTTGGAACCGTTCCCGCAAGTGACATTGCAAAAAAATCGGGAGTAAACAGGAGTACGGCATACGTTGTTCTTGAATCACTTACAAAAAAAGGTTTAGCTGCGATTGAAATTCGTGATGGAGTTCGTAGTTATTCCCCCGCTTCTCCCGACAGGTTAGTTCAAAAAGCCGAAGATTCAGCTAGAGAGCATGCTGAACTCGCAAAACTTGGACGCGAAATGCTTTCTGAATTAGAAACGATAGAAAAAAGTAAAGATTCAACAAAACCGAACATTAAATTTTTTGAAGGAATTGCCGGTATTAAGACTGCTTATGAAAACATGCTTTTATCAAAAGAGCCCATTTTTTCATATGCCACTGAAAATGAACTTATAAAAGAGATGCCGAATTATATTTCAACCGTGCGCGAACGACAAGCCAAAAGAAACGTCTCTACAAAAATACTTTCTCATAATACCTCTCAAATACGTGATCTAATTACAAAAAATGCGTCGGGTTCAATTGAATACGCGTTAATTCCCGAAAGTGGCTTTGGTTCTGAGCTCGCTGTCTATGGTAATCAAACCACTTTTATTTCTCCGCGAGAAAAATTTGCGTGCACAGTAGAAAGTGTTGAATTTGCCAATGGTATAAAAACCTTACTTCTGTTGGCATTACAAAAAGCTAAACTGTGGAATGTGAGAGCGGAAAATAACGACCAAAAAATACCTAAGAAAAAACACTCTGCCCTAGTAAAGGCCGAGAAAAGATTTTGGAAAATTTAAGAAACTAAGTAACTAATTAAGAAAGTAAGATATCATTTTTTACCAAGCTATTTTTTTGTTTATATTCTAGTGAAATTGCATCATACATACCTTTTATCTTATCCATTACACTTTGAGATGCTTTTTTAAAGTCATTTTGTTCTTCGCTTAATACAGGAGTTTTTCCGGAAAATAGTTCTTGTGAGTATATAGGTGCTCCAAAAGAAAGAACAAGTTGTTTTTTTCTTCCGTAAAATTCTTTCTTTCTCAAATCGTACGTTCCGTAAATCGCAATAGGGACAATTGGTTTGTTGGTAGCATGGGCAATATAGGCAACACCACCCTTCCCTTCGTTCATTATTTCTTTGTGCCCAGCTTTGCCTTCTGGAAAAATAATGATGCTTTGTTTCAGTTTGGCAATTCGAATGTGGGTAGCGAGTGATAGTTCGTAATTATGTTTACCAGGCAAAATAGGATACGCACCGAGAAGTTTAAATAAAGAACCTCCATAAAAAGCTTGACGCCATCCTGATGTTTTGTAAAAAGATTGCTCTCGGGAAGTATAAAAAAACGGTCGAAATCTTGAAAAAAACGGCAGAGCTGCCGGAATGAGTATGGCGTCGAGTTCGCCGGTATGATTACTAGCAAAGATAACCCCAGGAGGAAGATTCTTTAAGTTCTCTAATCCTCGGACTTGAAATCGTCCAAAAAACCAAAATGCAGGGCGTACAACAGGCCAAATCAGCCATTGAAGGATGAGTGGCGAGAGCACATAATCAGAGAACATGGTAGTGCCTGTATTATACAGGTACCCTACCCATTCATCAAAAACAACAAAGTGTCTACAAGCCCTCGTTTTTAAGTTCTTCTACAAGTTTTGCCGCTGATTTTGATAAACGTTTTGGTAAATCAATTGAAATTTTTATAAGAAGGTCACCCCGTTTACCTTTTGTGGTTGGTACACCTTTCCCTTTAATTCGAAGTACCTCCGAGTGAACAACTCCTGCCGGAATAGTGACTGTAATATCCCCATCAAGTGTTTTAAGGGGATAGTTACCTCCCAGTAGGGCTGTTGTTAATTTTATTGAAATATCAGTAACTAAGTTGTCACCAACTTTTTTAAGAGTTGGATGTGATTTTACATGGATACGAGCAAATAAATCTCCCGGTTCTCCGTCAGGAATAGCTTCTCCTAGACCGGAAAGACGAACAGCTTCTCCGTGATTAATTCCCGCTGGTATGGCAATGGTAATTTCGACTTCGCGTCGAGTGATACCTGCCCCTTTGCAGGTATCACATTTTTCCTTTGGAACTTTTCCACGACCGTGACACTCAAAACACTGACGCACGGTTGAAAATGATCCAAGTATAGACCGTTTTGATTCTCGCACTTGTCCTTGTCCTCCACAAACAGTACACGTTATTTCACTTGAACCAGATTTAGCACCAGTTCCACTACATGTGTCGCAAGATGTTCCTTTTCTAATCCGAATAACTCTTTCAACTCCGAAAATAGATTCTGCAAATGAGAGCTCAAGGTCAACGGTGATATCTTGACCTCGTTTTACACGATGACCTCCCCCACCAAAGAAATCTCCAAAAATGTCACCAAAATCTACGTTAAAAGGAGCACCTCCTCCGAAACCTGAGAAGTCAAAACCCTCAAAAGGATTTCCTCCCCCTCCTCCAGGCATGGCACTACCGTACTGGTCATATTGACCACGTTTTGTATCGTCTGAGAGTACGGCGTAGGCTTCAGAGGCCTCTTTAAACTTTGCCTCATCTCCTCCACTTTTGTCAGGATGGTATTTATGAGCCAATGTTCTAAAGGCCTTTTTTATCTCCTCTTTTGAGGCGTCTTTTTTAACGCCTAATATCTCGTAATAATTTTTTGCCATTTTTGTAGAATCCGGTTTTCCTCCGCGGACGCAGGTTGTTAACTGTTAAGATGCGTCCGCGGTTTTTCTCATTTTTACTATCTGTTTTTCTTATTTCTATTTTTTATCCCCTTCCTTAAAGTCCGCATCTCGAACTGGACCATCGTTTCCCTTATCGTCTTTCTTTTCCCCTGTTGGTGGAGGTGTTTGTTGTGAAGCTTTTTGCATTGCTTCACCAATCTTTGAAAGTGACGTAGAAAGTTCACTGACCGCCTTTTTTATAGCTTCAACATCACTACCATCTTTTTCCTTTTTAGCTGCTGCAATTTTCTCTTCAACTTCTTTTACGATATCGGCACTAACTTTGTCTTTATTATCACGCAAGGCCTTTTCACTTGAATAGATTATCTGTTCAGCGCCATTTTTTGCTTCAATAAGATCGCGTTTTTTTGCGTCTTCGGCGGCATTCTTTTCAGCGTCACCTTGCATTCGGGCAATATCGTCTTTTGAAAGACCTGACGAACCCTCAATACGAATTGATTGTTCTTTGCCTGTCGTTTTTTCCTTCGCTTTTACAGAAAGAATTCCGTTGGCATCAACATCGAAAGTAACTTCAACTTGTGGCATACCTCGTGGTGAAGGCGGAATACCATCGAGCATGAATTTACCAAGCGACTTGTTGTCAGCCGCCATCGCGCGCTCTCCTTGAGTGACATGAATTTCAACCGATGTTTGATTGTCTGCCGCTGTGGAGAAAATCTGAGATTTTGCGGTTGGAATTGTTGTGTTTCTCTCGATTAACTTTGTTGCAACCCCTCCCATTGTTTCAATACCAAGCGAAAGCGGAATAACGTCTAGCAAGAGAACATCTTTAACGTCTCCTTGAAGAATACCTCCTTGAATAGCTGCTCCGATAGCAACCACTTCGTCTGGATTCACTCCCATGTGTGGTTCTTTGCCAAAGAATTCTTTTACTGCCGCCTGTATTGCCGGCATTCGGGTTTGTCCACCAACCAAAACAACCTCATTAATTTCTGGTTTTTTGAATGGTGATGCTTCCATGGCTCGTTTGGTAATCGCCATTGCTCGATCAATGAATTCTTGAGTGAGCTCTTCGAGTTTTGCTCGAGTCATAGTAACCAAAAGGTGCTTTGGTCCATCAGATCCTGATGTGATAAACGGGATGTTAATTTCAGTTTGTGTTGCGGTTGAAAGCTCAATTTTTGCTTTTTCAGATGCTTCATCGAGTCGCTGTTTTGCAAGGGGATCGTTTCGTAGATCAATCCCATTTTCTTTTTTAAACTCTTCCGCAAGCCAGTTTAAGATCTTAGCGTCGATATCGCGACCTCCAAGGTGAGCGTCACCATCTGTTGATTTTACTTCAACGACGTCGTCACCAACTTCGAGAATAGAAATATCGAAGGTACCTCCGCCGAAATCAAAGACGGCAATTTTTTCGTTCTTTTTTTTGTTGAAACCATATGCCAAGGCTGCAGCAGTCGGTTCATTGATGATTCGTTTTACTTCAAGTCCTGCAATTTTTCCAGCATCTTTTGTTGCCTGTCGTTGTGTATCGTTGAAGTAAGCAGGTACTGTAATGACCGCCTCAGTTACTGGTTCGCCTAAACGAGCTTCGGCGTCTGTTTTTAGCTTTGCCAAAATCATTGCCGAAATTTCTTCCGGACGATACCACTTGTCCCCCATTTTTACTTCAATACCACCATTCGATGATTTTTGAACTTCGTACGAAATATTTTTTATATCCTTTTGAACAGCTTCTTCGTCGAAATTGTGACCCATGAAGCGTTTGATTTGATAGAGTGTATTTTTTGGGTTTGTGACAGCTTGACGCTTAGCAAGAAGGCCAACCGATCGTTCGCCCGTTTTACTTGTTGCGACAATTGATGGAGTTGTGCGCGCACCCTCTGCATTTTCAAGTACTCGCGGATTACCAGCTTCAATAACAGAGACAGCTGAAAAGGTTGTTCCAAGGTCGATTCCAATTATTTTTCCCATAGTTTAAAAAAGACTAAAGACTAATAAATGAAGAATTAAGAGTAAATACAAAAAACCTGTAAAAACAGGTTTATGCTGCTAGCACAACCTTCTTGTTTAAAAGCCAAGAAGTTAATTCGCTAAGCAGCTTATATGCTCTGCGCAGGTGCGCGAGTCATCTGGCTTCTAAAAAAGAGATCAATTGTAAAAACGTAGGGCGATGGAATTGATTTTAAATCAGGGATGGAGTCAAGCGAAGGAACAGTGGTCTCACCTACCAAGAGAAAGATTGTTGATTGCGGTTGAGAATCACCGGTAAGACTTTGAATTTTTTCGGCTTTAATAATTCGAGCTCGCGTTATTCCATTGAATGTGGCGATAGCAAAAATAACACGCATCAATTCACCCCGCTTGTTTGTGACAACGCGCTCAACGATGGTGTACCCCGGATTTTGTAAAATCGCCGTACTCATTTGAAAAGTGATTATAGCACAAAAGAGCTATGGTCAAACACTATACTTTACTTAATAAACTGAGCTACTTTTACTCGCGGAGCACGAATAACAGTACCGTTTAATTCGTATCCTTTCTGTAGCACTTCAGTGACCACATTATGTTTCTTTTCTTCTGTAACCACAACATGTTCTATTGCTTCGTCACGAGTTGGGTCAAATTCTTTTCCGAGTGGGTCAATTTCTGCAAGACCATGATCAACGAGAGCTTTTTTGAGTTGCCCCGCAATATATTCGACGCCAACGCGCCAATTTTTATCTATTTTTTCCCAGGCCTCTTTATTTGCCATTGCGGATTCGAAACTTTGCAAAACAGGGACGAGTTCAACTATCAAATCTTCTGTAGCGCGCTTGGCAAAAGCTCGTTTATCCTCCTCATCACGTTTTCGGGCGTTGATAAGATCTGCTTTTGCTCGTTGCCAACCCGTTAAATACTCCACTTTTTCAGCCTCAACAACTTTCAGTTTTTCGCGAAGTTTTTTGATTGTTTCGTGCGAAGATTCTTCGGCGAGAACGGAATCATCTAATGTGTCTGCGTCAGGATGAGCCCCTTTCTTTTGTGTGCCCTCTTCTTCTATTTGAATATCATTTTCGTCTGTCATAGTGGGAGCATTATAGCGACAGAACGTCAAACATGCAAAAAGAAAATACCCTCACCTAAAATGTAGGCTCGGGTATTTGATGCGCACGTACGCGGGTGTCCCGCGACAGCGACGACGGTATGAAGGGCGCTATCCGTCAATGCGTAGCAACTCTGTGGGAACCTAGGATTTCCCTCCCTTGAGTGCCGTCAAACGGCGGCCACGCTCTATGTTATGTATAACATAGTATTAAATTAAATGCAATAGCTCTTTTGGCTAAACAAAAAAATCCCATCACTGGGATTTTTTTGTTTACACTAACGCTTACTCCACTGAGGAGCTTTTCGAGCCTTTTTGAGACCGAATTTGCGGCGTTCTTTGGCGCGAGGATCTCGCTTCAAGAAACCAGCTTTCTTTAGGTCTGTTCTGTAGGAAGCGTTTTTAATGATGAGAGCGCGGGCAATACCAAGACGAATAGCTTCAGCTTGTCCTGTCATGCCTCCACCTTTTACTTTTGCATCAATACTGACAACACCTGGGTTCGACATAACAAGCGCATCACGAACAGCTTTTCGTTGTGAAGCAACTTTGAAAAATTCATCAACAGGCTTTTGATTAACGGTAATAACCTGCTTTGCTGAATCGGTCATGCGAACAACGGCGATAGACGTTTTTCGGCGTCCGATGGTCTGAATATAGCGAGCTGTTTTTACTTCTGTTGTCATATTAATCCGTAATAACTAAATTTTTTATCATTTGTGCGCGAAGTTTGTTCTTTGGAAGCATTCCCCAAATTGCTTCACGAAGAACACCTTTAGCTCCGTGTTTTACCAAAACCTGATCGAGTGATCGTTCGCGATAACCGTCTGGATGACCTGAATAGGTAACGTATTTCTTTTCGTTACGTTTCTTTTCAGTCATTTTTGTTTTAGACGCATTTTCAATTTTTACTGAAACCATTGGCAAAATATGTCGTTCTGTTGTTGGAATTTTCTTTCCAATGAGCATCGAAGCTGCTTCGGAAGCAATTCTTCCGATTGGGCGACCTGCAGCATCAATTTTATAGGTAGTAGTTTTCATGAAAGTTTACTTAACAAATGAAATACGAGCCATTGGAACAGCACCGGAGCGTCGAATGCCTGATTTTATAATACGTGTGTATCCACCAGTTCGTTTTGCGTAGCGAGAAGCGAGGTCACTAACAATCTTTTTTCCAGCCTCTGCTCCAACAACGGCATCAACGGCACGTCGAGCTGCAACAGTACCACTGCGGCCTTTTGTTACAAGCTTCTCAACGTATGGGCGAAGTTCTTTTGCTTTCGCTTCAGTTGTTTCAATAGATTCGTGCAATACCAAAGAGCGAGCCAAAGAGCGCATAAGCGCACGTCGTACGTCTGTCTTTCTGCCGAACTTTCGATTTGAATTGGCGTGCCTCATAGAAGTAGATTATGAACGGAGCATTAATCCGATATCACTCAACGCTTTCTTAATTTCCTGAATGCCTTTGTTTCCAAGACCTTCAACATCCAAAAGATCTTCCTCCTTCTTTCGAACAAGGCCTCCAACAGTTCGAATATTTGAAGCAAGAAGCGCGTTTGTTACACGACCACCAAGTTCAAGTGATTCGATACGAGTCTTCAAAACTTCTGTGTCTGTTTCCTCGCGTTCAGCTTTTACTTCAGATGCTTCAACTTTAATTGGCTCATCAATGTGCAATTCTTCGGTTACAAAACCAACAATTGCTCGCAGCTGATTTATCATAATTTCGATAGCATTCTCGAGAGCTGCTCGAGGGGTAATTGCTCCGTTTGTTTCAATGTGAATTTTCAAACGATTGAAATCTGTTCGATTGCCAACACGCATGTTTTCAACTTCGTAGTTCACGCGGCGAATTGGTGTAAATGTTGTATCAAGATGAATTGTTCCAATTTCAACTTTTTCTTTATGAAGTTGTTCTTTTGGAACATAGCCAAGGCCTTTCTCGACAGTCATTTCCATCGAAAGAGATGCCCCTTTATCCGTAAGAGTTGCAATAGGAGATTCTGGGTTCAAAATTTCAACTTGACCAGGAGCGACGATATCTGCCGCTGTAACATCTTTTATGCCCTTAACATCAAGTCGGATAATCTGAGGCTCGTCAGTTGTCATTTTGAGTTGCAATTTTTTCAATCGCAAGATCAGCATAACAACGTCCTCTTTAAGTCCGCTTAGAGTTGAAAATTCGTGTTCAACGCCATTAATCTTTACAGAAGTGACCGCCGCGCCAGGAAGCGACGACAAAATAATTCGCCTAAGCGAATTCCCCAGGGTATGGCCGTACCCCGGGTAAAGACCATCGATCTCATACACGCCAACCAAGCCTTCCTCTCGGACGACCTTCGGCTTCGACGGCAATACAACGTTATAATCAGCCATATTTATTAAAAATCAATTAGTGGCCTATAAAATAAAACAGAGATTCACTATTGTACTACACTTTCTAAACAATGCAAAATTAACGCTTATAAAACTCCAACACCTGCGCTAGGTCTATCATTGAAGTTCCGCCCTCCTTTGGATCATCTAGAAGGGATCCTTCAAGAGTACCAAAATCAGCACGAAGCCATGTTGGGACGGTGTAGTCCTTCTTCGCCTCTCCAAGCTCAGCAAATGGCTTCTTTGTTTTGCTGCCTGGTTTGATTGAAATGACTTCGTTTTTAGAAACTCGGTAAGAAGGTGATTTAACACGAACACCATTTACTCGAACGTGTCCGTGAGATACGGCTTGGCGTGCGGCTTGACGTGTTGGGCAAAAACCGAGTCGGTACACAATGTTATCAAGTCGTCGTTCTAATACATCGTAGAGACGTGCTGCCTGATTAGCAGAATGACCTTTAATAATTTCAGTAATGTAGTTAGCAAACTGTCGTTCGCGAATACCGTAAAGAGCTCGGACGCGCTGCTTTTCAAGCATTTGCTTACCGAAGTCAGTCGCTCCTCGCATGTGCTTTCTGTTGGCTTTGCCACCGTATCGTTCTGCACGAACAGCGAATTTCTCACCCATTGTCTTTTCAAACAAATGGGCTCCGAGTCTGCGAGCTACTTTATATTTTTTAAGTTGATACATTGTTTTTGTGGTTGGTTATACTCTGCGAGCTCTAGGTGGTCGTGGTCCGTTGTGTGGAATCGGCGTTGCGTCTGTAATGCCAAGAATTCCGATACCTTTTGCAGAAAAACTTCTGATTGATGATTCACGACCGGCACCAACTCCTCGAACAACAACTGTTGCCTCGCGCATACCAACCGCTTTTGCTTTTTCTCCAACAACTTCACCTACTTTTGCTGCGGCAAAAGGAGTTCCTTTCTTTGCTCCAGCGAAACCAAGACCTCCGGCCGAAGCGAAACCAAGAACATTTCCTTTCGTGTCGGTTAACGTCAAAAGAGTGTTGTTATAGGTAGATTGAACCTGAAGTACGCCAATTTCAACACGACGCTTACTGCTCGTTCGTGTTGCTTCTGGGGCTGCAACTGCCGTATCTTTTTTTTCTGTTTCAGTGGCCATAAATCAATATAAATTACTTCTTCTCTGCCTTTCTGCGACCAGTACCCATAGTCTTTCGAGTGTTGCCACGTCGAGTACGTGAGTTTGTCTTTGTTCGCTGTCCTCGTGAAGGAAGGCCTCGAGCGTGTCGAGAACCTCGATATGACTTAATGTCCTTGAGGCGTTTTATATTACTTGCAATTTCACGCTTCAAATCACCTTCGATGCGGATTTTTTCAACAATAGCTCGAATCTTACCCTCTTCATCGGGAGAAATTTCATTTGCTCGCTTGCCATAATCAACACCAGCTTGGCGTAAAATTGATTGAGCTCGAGATCGTCCAATACCATAAAAAACGGTCAAACCGATTTCGAGTCTCTTATTATCTGGAACAGTAATACCTGAAATACGCATCGTTTTATAAAAAATTATCCTTGGCGCTGTTTATGGCGCGGGTTACCAGTACACACAATAAAAACTCGGCCATTCCTTCGAACAGCTTTGCATTTAGGACAAACTTTTTTTACTGAAGCTTTTACCCGCATGTGTTATAAACGTTGACTAATTCTTCCTTTGCCGCCGTAGGGATCTGTTTCAACTTTAACTCGATCGCCTACAAGAACTCGAATACGGTGGAGTCTCATTTTTCCCGACAAATAAGCGAGAATTTCAGCTCCAGCATTTTCCCCCTCGAGAGACACTCGAAAGAGCGTATTCGGCAACGCCTCCGTCACTATACCGACGGCTGACGCCTTTTCTTTTTGTTCAACCATTGTTTGCAAAAAGCAGTTTTGAAATCCTAGCAGACATACGCCTTTGACGTCAAGAGCTACTTAAGAGCCTCTTTTATGGTAATACGTGTTGGTGTTGCCGGAAACGACCGCTTATAAAAAGGCTGGATTGAAACAATAGGTTCTCCCGAGAGGGCTGTAAAACGAGCCAAAATAGCACCTGTATTTTTGATTGGTTGCCCTATAATGGCCTCCTTGAGAGCTTTTTCATCATAAACCCATACAATAGTGGTATCCCCAACAACTGAAAAGGCCAACGTCGGATTCTCTGTTGTTGGAAGTTTCTTAATCATTAAAGTTAGACTATTTGGGTCTTGGATTCTCACAGATGCATCCACAAATTCAGGAATAGCAACACGTGCCAAAGAAAGCGCAAGCTGTTTTTCCGGCAAAATGTAAGCTGTCGCAGTTGCTGCAAGTTCAATGATTGCCCCACCTGCCGCAGGTGAAGTTAAGCCAGTTGAGGTTGAGACCGCAATTGCGCCCTTAAGAAGAACAAATCCTGGCGGTAGAGCTGCGGCAATTTCTTTTGTAAGACGTTCAGAAAGTACAGCTTCCATTTCGGCATATTTTTGACGCTTAACACTTTCATCAACTTTTGGAATATTACCGATAAAACCACCTTTTATTTCAGTTTTTGTTTTTGCTGAAAATTTTGTATATCGAGCTGGATCGTCTTTAAAACCAGGAATAGTAAACTCAGCTGACGCAATGTTGTACGAAGGTCCCGCCTCGTCAGCAAAAACAAGCGCGTCAACACTTCCAGGAACGGTTACTCCTCCTTCAACTTTTCTTCCGGGAATAGTTACCGATGAATCAATTCGATATACAAGTCCGGAAGCAGTAGTAAAGCGTGTGTTTTTAACCAAACGCTGAGGATTTGTTGAAAAATTATTATAAATAGTGATTGTTCCACGAGCTTTTTCACTCACAAATGTTTGACCGGTTGCGGCAACTTCAACACTTGAAATTTTACCGAGCGCAATTGTTTCGAAAGGAATTGATTCAGCAGCCCCAGACTGATCAGCAACGATTTCGGTAGCAATAGAAATAGAGGCGTTTTTAGGGGTGACAGTAACTGTCGCTTTTGCAAATACCATGAGCATGGTTGCAACAAAAATAAGGACAGCGACACAGGCAATGATCCACATAAAAATGCGGAAACCCCTTCCCTTAATGGGTTCTTTTGTCATTGTTATAGGTTCTGATCGTCTTTCTATTGAGGACACACGAACTCGTTCTTCTGTAATTTGAGGAGCAAGTGGTTCGATTGGTTGAGCGCGATTTGGCAACGTAACGTTTCTGATTGAACGACGTTCAGGAGGCACAACATCTTGCATAGGTTTCTTTCCCATAATTTTATAGTATCACAGAGGATTATCTTAAACTAACACAAGTTTCTTATTTTTCATCTGCATGGTTGTGGATTTTTCGAAGATACAACGCTCCGATAAGTAAGAACGGATCCACAACAACTCCTTCGGCTAATACAAGATCGGTTGAAATAAATTCTTTTGATATGACGCTCAAAGAAAAATGTTCCTTTCCTACCCCTAAAGCATCGTGCTCTAACTCCTTTAAAGCATCAACAAAAGGTCCAGAAACGTTTTCATCAATCGTAACGTACATCGTTTTTGGCAAAATTGTATGAGTGTTAATTTGCAGTAATGCTTCTTTCGTAGCTCCAATCCATTCTTCTAATGCTGAGCCGATAGCTTTTTGAACCACAGGATCAACCGCTTCCTTTTTTGATCCAGAAGCTAGCGATTGCACAGATAAGGCTGATTCAGGAGGCATATTAGTTGAATTGATAATAGTACGAGCCACCGCATGTGCTCCAATAGGAAAAGAAGATACATTCGTAATCACTCCACGATTTGCAACAAGAATGTCTGTCACTTCACCTGTGATATCAAGACAAACAAAATCAAGCGTTTCTGGCCGACTATCTCTAATAGCATTCCAGTAGGCAAGCAAGAAAGAAGAAAAAGAAACTTCCCCAACATGGAAAGTGTTATGAATTATTTTTTCAAACAAAGCTATAGCCTCACTTGAGGCAGCAGAAAAAAACATATCAATAATGGCTTCCTTACCATATTGACCATGAATACTACTGAGTTCATATCCATTCAATCTTGTGCCCAGAACTTTTGCTTCAATGGTTTGGACAGCGGACTTTCTTCCGTCATGAGAAAAAGCTTTTTCAAAATGAATATGTTCTTGCTCAACGAGTTTATCCAGAAGTTCGTGCGTTAATGCAAATTGTTTTTCTGGCGCATACCGAATAATAATCGGTTGAGACATGAGCCAAGGGGAAGCAAATAAGCAGGTAGCTCCATTAATGCGCAAAGAGTGCTTCCCTTTTTGTACATATTCAGAAAGAATCCGCCCACACAGAGTTTCAAGTGAAGCTCCTGCGGCAACTAAAAAACGTTTCGCATTAATACTTCTTTGAAAATCAATAGGAACACGGGCACTGTAGACAATTTTTGGTTTTTCCGAAGTTGAAAGATCAACAATGGCTGCACCAACTGAGGCATTTGCAATATCAAAAAGCAACGTTACATCATTTTTTTTACTCCCGCCGCCAAAGAGGTGCATAGTAAACCTATTATACAGCCTTATAAGGGGCTTACCCCTAAAAAACTATCCACACCAAAATAAATTACTCAATGACCGCCTTAATGCGACGAACCCCTGCAGAAACTGCTTCTTCTTTGGCAATTTTAAATGTTCCTTTCAAATCTCCTGTATTTGTAACATGTGGTCCACCACAAAATTCTTTTGAAATAGCAGTTTCAAGTGAATTACCAACAAAATAAACAGAAACTTGATCGCCGTACTTTTCTCCAAAGAAATGGAGAGCTCCTGTTTTTTCCGCGTCTTCTTTTGAGAGAGTCACTTGTTGCATAGGGAGTTTTGCAGTAATCGCATCGTTCACGATCTTTTCAACTGTTCTTTTCTCTTCATCGGTCATCTTTCCTGTGTGAGCAAAATCAAAACGTAATCGTTCGGGGGTAATGTTGCTTCCCTTTTGTTGTACGTGTTCACCAAGCACTTTTCGCAAAGCCATGTGAAGTAAGTGTGTAGCTGTGTGATATTGAAGGGACTTGTCACTTGTATCTGCTAACCCTCCTTTGAACTTCTGTTCAGCGCCAGCACGTGACAAGTCTTGGTGCCTTTTGAATTGTTCATCAAAAGCAACACGATCAACAGTAATACCTTTGGCTTCTGCCAACTCCTCTGTTAACTCGAACGGAAAACCATAACTCGTAAAAAGAGTAAATGGATCAGCGCCTTTTTCAAATTCTTTTTCACCTTGGAGTAAGGTTTTTTCAAACCTCTCTACTTCTTTTTTGATTTCATCTTTTATCCTGTCACTTTGAGTAAAGATGTTTGAGTACACGTCCTTATAGAAAGAGACAATCACACTTACTAAACTAGTAATAGTTTCTTTTGTAAGCTTTTTTGCATCAGTCGAAAAAACCGCACGACGAATTAAGCGTCGAAGGACGTACCCTTGATCAGTATTAGATGGAATAACTCCATCGGCAATAAGTATAGTCGCTGAACGAATGTGGTCGGCAATAATTCGTTGCGAGCGATCGGTAGACGCTACCTTTTTTGTTTCCGTCATCAAATCTGCAAAAATATCTGTATCAAAAACATTATTTTTACCTTGAAGAATAGCGGTGATTCGCTCTAGCCCCGCCCCTGTGTCAACATTTTTCTTGGCGAGTTTGCCGACAATTTTTCCATCACGCTTTTCATATTCCATGAAAACGTCGTTCCAAATTTCGACAATTTTTTGTTCCGAATCAGCTTTATCGTATTCTTCCGGTGACAAATCTCCGAGACCTTCTGGTGTAAGATCATAAAACATTTCCGAACACGGGCCGGTTGGACCAGTCCAAGTATCTTTTCCTTTTACTGCAGGCCACCAGTTTGCACTTGCGTCTTTAAAGTAGATACGGTGTTTTGGCATACCAACAGATTCCCAAATACGCGCAGCTTCTTCATCTTTCGGCGCATTCTCATCACCCGCAAAAACAGTCACGTATAAACGTTTTGGATCAAGACCGAATCCTTCATCTTTATTCGTTAAAAGTTCAAAGCTCCATTTAATAGCATCTTCTTTAAAATAGGCACCTAATGACCAGTTTCCGAGCATTTCGAAAAATGTTAGGTGTGTATTGTCACCAATATCATCAATGTCGCCCGTGCGAACGCATTTCTGAACATTAGCCAATTTATCCCCCGCTGGATGCTCGCGACCCATAAGATATGGAACCAAGGGCTGCATACCGGCCGTGTTGAACAAAACCGTTGGATCATTTTCCGGCACCAAAGAAGCCGACGGTAAAATCGCATGTCCGCGCTTTTGGAAAAACACTAAAAATCGTTTTCGTATTTCGGCTGAACTAAGCATCATACTTGTAACTGTAGCGAAAGAAGCTTGTCTCGTCTACTTTTCTATTTTGTTAAAAGTTGCTGGAAAGCAAATCCTGGGAAAGATTCATCGTCATAATCCACATCACTGGTTTTAAAGATTTTATAGAGTGAATCTTCAATAGGAAGGACAAGAATACCGCCAATAGTTAATTGGGGAAGCAAACCTTGTGGAAGTTCCTTTGATGAAGCAAATACGATAATGCGGTCATATATTTGTTTTTCTGGTAGACCGAGTTCTCCAGTAGCTTGATGCACAATCACATTTTCAAAGCCTGCTTTTTTCAAATTAGTACGAGCTAGTTCAGCAAGCTCCGGAACAATTTCAACAGCATCAACAATTCCTTCATTGCCCACTAATTGCGAAGCGATAGCCGACGACCAACCAGAACCGGCTCCAATCAGAAGTACACGATTCCCTTCTTCAATATTCAAAAGCTCAAACATAAAAGCGGTCGTTGTTGGTTGTGGGATATTTGCATCGTGTCCAATTGGTAAAGCGTAGTCTTCGTAGGCCTCAATCTCGTAATCAGTTCCAACAAACTGTTTTCTGTCTACTGCACGAAAAGCAGATTCAATGCGTTCGTTTTCGAACACTTTGGTTTCATTTTTCAAACGTTCGTATAATTGTTCTCGTTCCATCCCTTTAATAGTTATGTAATAGCTCCTTCGGCCTTTAAAATCGATATCTTTTTTGTCATACCACCGCGATTGTAATTACCAATCTTGCCATCGCTGCGAATGACACGGTGACACGGTATGGATGGATTATAGTTTTTTTTCATAATCGCCCCCACTGCCCGAGCCGCTTTTGGATTTCCGGCTCGTTTTGCAACTTCACCATAGGTTAAAACACTTCCTTTTGGGATTTTACTAACTATATGTAACACTTTTTCACGAAATAAAGTTTTCATAGTTTAAAAAAGTGTTGGTGCAGCATGACCTATTTGTTCTTTTGTTGCCGCTTTCTTCTCTTTTTTTGTAGTAGATTTTTCTTTTGTTGCTTTTTTGGGCGTAACGATAAGTGCTTGCAAGGCTTTCCCTGCTCGAGTTCGATAATCACAATACTCACATTCGCCGGCGGCTTTTGGCGGCACCGGACTATCGAGACATTCACGAATTTTTAGAAGTATAGGCTCGATCCACTCATCGTTTCCCTTATAAGAAATCACATGTACATCAAATTCGAGCTTGGCATCGAATGCCTTTTTATCTTTTTGACCATTCACATATACAAAGTAGCCGATATCCGAAACCTTAAAGCCACTTTGGCGCAAAAGCCACTGATAAAACTCCATCTGCCGACGATACTGGTCGTGCCACTCCGTGTCGTCGAGTTTATCAACCGTTTTATCTTTTGCAGTCGCCTTATAATCAACAACAAAAAGTTCACCATTTGGTGACACCCAAATATCATCAACCGCCCCAGTTAAAAGCAAATCTGTTGCTTTATGAACAAAACGAATACCCGTAAAATTGGTTCTCCAATCTTCGAGTTTCGCGTGCGAAAACGGAATTGCATCAATACCATATTTTTCAAAAAGTGGGTGCTTTGTTTTCGCGACACGATGAATATCAAACTCTTTTTTCATCAATGCATCAACAGCGTTGTTCAGTGTAAATGAAGGCATTTTTGGTCGGCCGATTCCCATGACCACATCCAAATAAAAGCACCTGGGACAGCGCATAAACAAATCAACCTTTGAACGCGAGAGTTTTTGTGCCATATTCAGTTAGTATAACAAAAAAGAGCCTTTTTAGGCTCTTTTTTGTTATACTACGTTCAAATTTTTATTGAGTGGTGGTGAAAGAGGATGCAAATTCTTGACCATTAGAACCAATGACTGGCTTATCAGCAGCTGGAACAAAAACATGATCACCATTATCTGCTCGAACAACTACCATGTAAGTCTTGCCAGCAAGTGTTCCTCGAAGCAAATCGATTTTGATATTTTTGGTTGTTCCAACGTCAACAAGCTTGGCTCCAAGAATACGAACACCTCCTGTTACAGATTCTGTGACGGCCAACCATGCTGGTTTTGAAAGTGTTACTGAATCAACGGTAACTGACTTTCCGGCAGCTTGATTAGTAACAGAAATATCACCGTTTGTTGCTGGAATTGAAACTGTTACGTCTGGAGTTGTTGTAACAACAATGTTAGGTGTGGTGTTTGTTCCAATGGAATCTTCGTCACCTTCATTATCTGTGTCATCTAGAAAAGAAGTGTCGGTTGAAGTAGCTGCTGTTGATGTAGCGTTTGTACCACCACGACCACTTGTTGCGTCACCAAACCACAATGCTGCAGCTCCAAAACCGAGGAGGAATGCAATAATCGCAATTGACACATACTTCTGACCCGCTGGTTCTACATCTGCATTAGTAAATGCTTTTGGTTGAGAATTTTGCATTTTTGGTTCAAATTTAGGCAAATCTTTTCGCTGTTGATTATTTTGCTGATTATTATTTTGTGGATTCTGCCCCGGACGATTACCGTTTTGCTGTTTTTGGTCGTTCATAAAAAACTTGTCTAAAAACCATTTAAATTAATTATGCGTACTATAACACAGCCTTTTTGTGAGCAATATTGACGCCGAATTGATTCAATTACCTAACTGAAACGAAAAGCTTACGTTGTTTGAATAGCGCACACCGCGTGAGCCTCTTTTGCTAATGCGTCATACGCAGCGCCATGTATACCTAATTGTTCAATTTCTTCACGCCTTCCCAGAACATCTTTACATAAAACAATATCTTTGGATAAAAGTGTTACCTGATCACTGTGTGACAATCCAGAAAGACACGTAATTGGATGAAGGCCATATTCAACAATCAAATCCTGCAGGTTTCCTCTTTCTGGATAATTCCACCCAAGCAATCGAACATTTGCGCAATTCGCATACTGAATTGCATGAGTAGTAAATTTTGTATTAGTCACCAACCACCCTTCATCCAAAGAACGTTTTTTACCATATTCAAACATTTGCAAAGCAAGATCGTCGAAGCGTGCTTTTACATACAGAACAACTTTAAGATCAGTTTTTATTCCCTGCTGATTGTGAAACTTGGATTCAACCATCAACAATTTATTTTCATTCCACGCCACAACATCAACTTCATGTTGAACGCAGGTTCCCAAAAGATTTTGCCTAATTTTTGTTTCAAAACCACGACCCTTAAACAATTCAGCGATATAGGATTCAAATGGAAATCCTGATGGCCCTAGAGCCTCGAGAGCGCGACGTAAAGAATAGCGAGCAGCCGCGTGTCGCTCTGTCTCTCTCAATAAAGAAAAGGCATGCTTATAAATGTTGTAGGTAGTCATCCCTTCAGAAAGATCGTCTTCAACGCGCTTTAAAACAGTATCGATTGCCTTTTTTGAGGCACCTGCTCTTGTAAGCGAAGAAACAAACTTATCAGTGCTAAATAATTCAGTTGTTCCGTCTGCTTTTAAAATAGATTTTGATGGCATGGAAATAGTATAACAGCTGATGAATATATCAGCGTACCCACAGCAGAGACTTCCTATAGCGTCTTACTGAGTATACCTCCACCCAAACAGACACCATCTTTGTAGAAAACAATTGATTGACCAGTAGATAAAGCCGGTCGACGTTCTTTAAAGGTTAAGGAAACATCGTTATTTTTTAAAACCTCAACAGATACAGGCATAAGCGGTGCGCGATGATATGGTCGAACATTAAACGTTGTTGCTTTTGAAACAAAACCGAGGCTCCAATTAACATTGTTTACAATAATCTTACTACCAGCTTCATCGGTTTTATTTTCAGAAACAGTAATCGTATTATCAGCAACTTGTTTTGATTTGATGTACAAAGGTTTTGCGTGTGTTCCTTGTTTGGTAATAGTAAACCCATGACGTGAACCAACGGTTAAAAAATGGATACCACTATGCGTACCGATAACTTCTCCTGATTCACTTAACACTTCGCCTTGTTGTGGTGTGATATAGGTTGAAAGAAACTCATCAACGCCATAGCTGCCAAGAAAACAAAGTCCTTGGCTATCTTTTTTCTCCGCCACAGGAACAGAAAGTTTTTTTGCTAATTTTCGCACCTCATCTTTTTTTAAATGGCCAACAGGAAAAAGAGTTTTGGCGAGTTCGCGTTGGGTAAGAGTCCACAAAAAATATGTCTGATCTTTTTCAGTATCCTCTGAAGCCCTTAATTCATACATGTCTCCTGATTTCTTTATTTGCGCATAATGACCAGTTGCCACAAAATCGGCACCCTCTTTTATTGCGTACTCAAAAAAAGTTCCAAATTTTACATACCGATTACAAAGAACGTCGGGATTTGGTACATCTCCTTGTTTATACGCCTCAATCATTGGGTCAATTACTTCGCGTTTATATTCCTCTGTACAATCTATTTCTCGAAATGGAATATCGAGCGCGGCACAAACACGCATCGCATCGCGTCTGTCTTCTTGCATTGAACAGCGAGTCCACTCGGGGCTCCAGATTTTGATGAAAACCCCCGTGACATCGTATCCGTCACACTTCAAAATAGCCGCACTCGTTGCCGAGTCGACACCTCCAGAAATCCCAACAAAAACTTTTTTATCTTTTATTGACATGAGAAGATACGCATGATACTACATCCAACGAAATCTTCAACACCTAACTATACGCACTGGCTACCACGTGCCTATCGATTCGAATACTACAATTCAAAAAAACTCTTATCGAAGATAGAGTGCCTTGTTTTGCACATGATCTTCGTGTGTTGATGCATATCGCATAACATTATTTTTATCTGTTAGGTAATACAGATACGGTGAAGCTGTCGGATCAATTGCCGCTTTAATAGATTCAATGCCCGGATTTGTAATTGGTCCGGGCGGCAAGCCTTTATTCGTGTACGTATTGTAAGGATGATCTTCCCGTAAATCATCAATAGACAAACCAAACGTTGTCTTCCCATTTACTTCTGTAAATGCCGCATCAACTTGAAGTGGCATACCAATCGAAATGCGTTTCCATAAAATTCCAGCGATCATCTGACGTGTTGTATATTTCCACGCCTCCTTCTCAAGAATAGAGGCCATAATCACAACATCAGAGAGCGAGTGACCTGAAGCTTCGATCTCTGAAAGTAATGGGTCAGTTTTTTGTTTAAAATTTGCCTCCATGATACCAATTATTTCCTCAAATGAAGCTCCCGGTTGAAAATAATAGGTATCAGGAAAAAGATACCCCTGCTTTGGATATGCTTCTTCGATAAATTTTTCTGAATTAAACTCAAGAAGTTTACTTTTAAGAATAGTGGCAATATCAGAAACATTGGATCCTTCAGGAATAGTTACTCGAACTGATTTTAATTTTCCTTCACCCTTTGTAAATTGCCAAGCGGCGAAGAAAGCTCCTTTGGGAGAGTCGACGTAATAATCACCAGCCTGAATACTATTTTGACCACCAAAAAGAATAACAAAATCTTTAAAAATAATCGGCGCACTCACAACACCTTCTTCTTTAAGAAGGCCAGCCACCTTACGAAGCGTCATACCTTCAGGGATTCGAATAACTTTTGGA
The DNA here is from genome assembly GCA_964574355.1 of uncultured Candidatus Saccharibacteria bacterium. Classification (GTDB taxonomy): domain Bacteria; phylum Patescibacteriota; class Minisyncoccia; order Phycocordibacterales; family DSPV01; genus CAZNMD01. Next base: position 12,037 of record CAZNMD010000001.1, on the reverse strand, counting down.
AAAGAATTGTTTGAAAGAGGTGGAATAAAAGATTTAGAAAAAAGAACTAGGAGCAAAAAGACGATAGTAGCAACTGCCAAACGAATCCGTAATGATCTTTTAAACGCGGTGATTGCGTTTTGTACGGCCGAGCGTACTGATTCCTTGGATATGTACGAAGATGAAGACATAGTATGCGCAAACGGTATTAGTTAGATAGGCAAGTTTGAAGGAGCTTCTGCTTTGCGCGATACCACACGATCGAAAGTTGGTGTTTGAGCAACCCCTCCCGGAAAATGGAACAGCGTTGCTAATTCTTCTGTATTTAATATAAAAGGCTTACCATTGTAATAGCGATACGGTGGTTGGAAAAACGAACGGAGACGATATGCCTTAAGCATCTGCTTTTCTGCAGCACTACGACGAACACGCATAAAATCTTGCCAGGGATAATCAAAATCCGTAAACCATCCCAACTTAAATCCGTTTAAGTCACCATTACTTGAAAACTGTCGAAATGCTCCAATAAGGCCAGTTACCGTTACAGGTTCGAAGGCTCCTTCTTTAGAAAGGTACAGCCCACGAATAGCAACCTCAAAAGGAAATTTATCGAGCGAACGTTCCAGTGCTTTAATTGTTTCAGTTTGTCCGGGTGAAAGATTGAAGTACGAAGGAGGAGTATCTGGGCCGCCTGCACTTTTGACAGCAACACTTTTTCTAATCTTATCGATTTCTTTTCTTGTAGCAACAGACCAGTCTGGCTTTGTTGACATTCGAGCGTCAGAAAACTTTTCTTTTCGATGTGCTTGAATCAGAATTTGAATCCACACCTGTTCACCTTGCCGCAAAGAGCCCAAATATTCCATCACTGGCACAATAGGATCAATTTTGTATTCTTCTTTCGGATCTTTATCAAGACCAAAATCTACATACGTTTTTATAGGATACGGATCGGGTTTGGTTAACTTAAAATAAGTTCCCCACATTGAAATTCCTCCACCAATATCAAGCTCTTTGGTGTAATCAGAAGATTCACGAATTTCGATACCTGGGTACTGAGCATACAACTGAGCCTCAATCAGCTTTTTAAACTTAGGTGGAGTCCAAATGAAAAATTTAACAACACCTTCAATAGAAACCATTTCAAGCGAAAACCACGGACGCACCTTACCACCAAGAACTGTTTCAAAAATCGTAGCTGAACCCGTCTGATAGAGAGACGTTAAAAACATTTCCATTGCACGAGGAGATTTGTTCACCTCAGCCGGAACTTTCAATTCAAGAAGCATTGCCCCTTGTTTTCTCACAAACTCAAGACGCTTATAACTCACCCACATCTTAAAGAGAACGGAACCTAAAATGATAGGTATCCACACCGGAGCAAGCCACCAAATAAACGCAAACAATCCCTGAATGAGCGGGTTGTCGGCGAACACATGATAGGTTCTGACAAGAAACTGTGGCATAGAATCTAGTCCCTAGATTGTAACAGAGCTTCGAGGGAACGAAAAACCCGCCAAGGCGGGTTTTTCGTTTGCTGTGATTGTATTACTATTTTTTTGCTACATCTTTCTGGGCACCACGTCGGCGTGACTCTGCTGGCCATGGGTCAGCTGCGGTATATTTACCATTTGACCCTTTAATAAAGTATTTCTGATTTTGAAGATTGATGAGAATGGTGTTTTCCTTCACATATCGTTCTTTCATAACCTTATCAATGATTTCCTCTTTAGTGAGTGGACCATTTTTAGTAAGAACAGTTCGGATAACATCCTTAACTACACCAGACATATAACCCCACTCGGCAAGTGCGTAGAGACCACGACCAACGAGTACAAATCGAGGATCCTTAATTAATTCATTGTGACAAGTTGCAACGTGTGCCTTTTTGCCAAACATCTTTTCAATTGACTTCGCTACTTCACGGAAGTGAATAGGTGAGCCGTGTCGGCGAATAACCAAGAACGCATAGTCACGCATACCCTTTGCTTTAATGTTTGGTGATGACGATCTGCCCCATTCGCCCAGAGGATTCTTTGAAACAAGCTTACTGATTGAAAGCCATCGGCGAACAATCTCTTCTTTCTTGTATTTATCAGAAAGATCTTTAACGTGCTCCAAGAAATTCTCAATAATTTCAGATTCCGGAATAATGTCATCGTCCGAAAGGCTGTGATACAACTTTTTGATTGATTCTTCGACACGTTTCGCAATGTTTGGATCTACATGCCAGCGATGATGAAAGTCGTCGTCTTCTTTCGCATACGTAAATTCGTCGCCCAAAACCAAAAGGAGATTTAGATGATTCTGCAAAGACACATCGTCTGAAAGGTGACTTAAGAAATCTTGCTCAGAGACAACTGCTCCCATTTCATGCAAAAGACGATGAAGTTCAGAGAAAACTTCTTTCTCCTTCTTAAATTCAGCTGATTTGCGAAGTGTGGCAAGAGCATATTTCTCAATCTGGCGAACACGTTCACGTGTGATGCCATATTTCTTACCAATTGCTTCCAGTGTTTTCGGTTCTGCATCATCACCAAGACCATATCGATTCACGATAATATCACGCGCACGCTCAGCGAGCGCTCCGAGGAGACGTTTGACGACCTGCTTTGGTTTGAACGACAAAGTTGACATAGACGACCTTTTATTAATTTATATTTCACTAAAACGTATCACGTACCGAACTGTTGGTCAAGGAATACTACCACACTAGTCAATACCACGCTAGGGGGCAAGAACAAAGCTCACAATTTTGTTTTTTATGATAATAACTTTCTTAATAGTCTTACCTCCAAGCCACTTTTGAACCTCTGACAGAGCCTCCGCTTCCCTCCTTAAAACCTCTTCATTTTCAGCCTCTGAAGGGGCAAAAGAGGCTCGAACCTTGCCATCAATCTGCACCACAACCTGCACCCGCCCCACTTGCATCTTGGTCTCGTCAAAATGAGGCCAAGGAGCGACATGTATTGACTCTTTATTTCCTAATTTCCTCCATAATTCTTCAGTCATGTATGGAGCAAAAGGAGACAAAAGCTTTAAAAAGACCGAAAAAGACTCCTTATCCGCCTGCTCTTTTTCTAAAGTATTTAAAAGCACCATCAATGAACTGACTGCGGTATTAAATTTCATAGCTTCAATATCAGCAGAGACTTTTTTTATTGTTGCATTTAAAAGAGATGTAACCTGCTCGGAAACATTACGATTTGGTGCGGTTTTTCCCTTTTTTGTATCAGATAATTCGTTACCAAAACGCCAAATTCGATCAAGAAAACGTCGTGTACCCACAACACCATCATTTGACCACGCAATAGGTTGATCGAAAGGCCCCATAAACATTTCGTAAAGACGTAACGCGTCAGCTCCAACCGTTTCAACAAGAGAATCAGGATTAATAACATTACCCTTGGACTTGGACATCTTAACCCCACCTTCGGCCAAAATGAGCCCGTGAGAGGTTCTTTTTTTATAGGGCTCAGCTGTTGGAACCAATCCTTGATCAAACAAGAATTTATGCCAAAAACGCGAATACAAAAGGTGTAGTGTTGTATGTTCCATTCCCCCGTTATACCAATCAACCGGTGTCCAATAGGTAAGCTTTCCTGTTTCAGCAAAGGTTGTTTTATTGGAAGGATCGACGTATCGCAAATAATACCAACTTGAACCTGCCCAATTTGGCATCGTGTCGGTTTCTCGACGAGCATTACCGCCACATATAGGGCATTTCGTCTTAACCCATTTTTCAATTGCAGCCAAAGGTGATTCACCCGTATCAGTTGGCTGATATTTTTCTACTTTTGGTAATTTGACTGGCAATTTTTCTTCCGGCACAGGAATCCAACCAGCATTTTCCTTACCTTCTGAAGTTTTAGCGCATGAAGAACAATACACAAGAGGAATCGGCTCCCCCCAATAGCGTTGTCGAGAAAAAACCCAATCACGTAATTTATAGGTGGTCACCATTTTTCCTCCAGCTTTTTCAGTAATTTTTTTCATCGCTTCAGAACTTTCAATTCCAGAAAATTCTCCAGAATTAATAAGCACACCTTTTTCTGTCAGTGCATCACCCTTACCACTATGGCGCTGCCAAAAAACCCAATCAGTAATTTTAGGATGTAATGTTTTTGCAATATCTTCCGCTTTTACCCATCGCGAAACTTGATGATTTATTTCATGATCAGCAATTCGATCTCGTTTATCACTTCCTAATTCCACAAAAAATCCGGAAAGTTCTGCGTAACGATTTTCATCTTTATGAGGTGCAAAATGTCGAGCGAACACATTTCCACCAAGAGTCTTCATTGCTTTTATATCAACAAAACCTGTTTCTTCGGCAATTTCTCTCCGCACAGCACTTTCAGCAGATTCGTTAACATCAATTCCCCCAATAACAAACGTTGCCCATGTATGTTTTTTTGATTCAAGCACAAGATACTCATCTTTCTCCCAATGCTTCACAATCGCTAAAATACACTTCCTTGAAACTGTTTTCTTTTCTGGCTTAAAAGCATACGCACCTTCACTAACATGAATAAGGGGGGCAATAACCTCTTTTACAGGAAGGTTGTATTTTTTAGCAAAAGCAAAATCACGCTCATCGTGTGCGGGCACCGCCATAATCGCCCCTGTACCATAATCAGCCAAAACATAATCAGCAACAAACACAGGAATTTTCTCTTTACTAATTGGATGAATGGCCTTAACCCCCTTAAGCTCAACACCCGTTTTTTCTTTATCGGCAGATGTTCGTTCTTTCACATCTTTCTTTCGCGCCAACTCAACATATGTCTTTACTTCATCAGCATTATCAAGCACTCCTTTATGAGCATCATCAATTGCAAGCGTAACCCAAGGATGTTCCGGCGAAAGCACAAGATAGGTCACACCAAACAATGTATCTGGGCGTGTCGTAAATACGAGGATACGTCCCGGTTTTTGACCATGACTAAAAACTATTTCAAAACCAATTTCTGCCCCCTCGCTTTTTCCAATCCAATTTCGCTGTTGAATTTTTATTTTCTCCAAAAAATCAACCGTGTCCAAATCTTTGTCGAGTCGGTCTGCATATTTCGTAATAGCAAGCATCCACTGCTCCTTCTCGCGCTGCTCTACCTCAGTACCGCATCGTTCGCATTTTCCATCGATGACTTCTTCGTTTGCTAAACCAATTTTATCTTTTGGGCACCAATTGATAGCCATTCGCTTTTTATAAGCGAGACCTTTTTTGAACATTTCCAAAAAGATCCACTGCGTCCATTTGTAATAAGCTGGATCAGTCGTATTTACTTCACGATCCCAATCAAAAGAAAAACCCATCGACTTTAATTGTCGACGAAATGTATCTGTATTTTTCTTGGTTACTATCTGCGGAGCAACACCGGTCTTAATCGCATAATTTTCAGTTGGAAGTCCAAATGCATCCCACCCAATCGGATACAAAACTTCAAAACCCTCCGCTCGACGTTTACGCGCAATGATATCCATAGCGGTATTACTACGAACGTGTCCAACATGGAGACCATCACCTGAAGGATATGGAAATTCAATCAAGCCATAAAATTTTGGCTTTGCAGAGTTATCTTTCGCTTCAAAAGCTTTTTTCTTCTCCCACTCTTTCTGCCAACTTTTCTCAACTTTTTTGTGGTTATATTTTTGAAACGCCATGATAGAAACTATACAACCACCCGACAAAATTGACAAAAAAGAAGCTTTTTGACAATCTAAACACAGATGAAAACTCCTCGTGTTGAAAAACGCGGAATTCCGTCAACAATTCCAACCTCGCTTGATGTGACTTTGTTTGGTCGCCTTCAAAAAATCAAAGCACGACACCCGAAGACCTATCGGCCGCGACGCAAACCTCCCCTCAGGACTACATGAGCCTCCTCATTGAACCTCGGCACACCAGCCGAGGTTTTTTTGATTTTATAGGTATCATGGAATGAACGTGACTTAAGACTTCAGGTTTCTTATGCTCATCGACCTCGAGTTGGTGATCATTCTTTTTTTACTTGCATCAAATTTTAGACCCTATCACACCAGCATTTTCTTATCTTGACTTAGTATAGTTAAAATTATACTATTCCGCACAAGTCAGGTTCCTGGAAGGATGGATTGCGAGGTAGGGCTCGGCTTAAAATCCGGTTGGTCCAAAGTAAGCAATCTTCACTCACACGACTTAAGCGTGTGAGGCTCCTCTCAGGTTGGAAATCTGGCAAGTGCCCTATGGTTCACACCTATGGGCTTTTTTCTTGCTTAAATTTTGAATTCAATAACGTCACCATCTTTGCCTACTTGACAAATTCTAAGTAGCTTGCTACCATGTTGTCTGAGATGCTTTGATCCAAACAACCTAGTGGTTGGGAGATGTGAAAACATCCGCCACAGCCTTGGATAGGGCAACTCCTTCATACAAACCGCTTTTCCCTCTGGGACTTGCGGTTTTTTTCTTGTTTAAATCTTAAACTCAATAACATCCCCGTCTTTTACGATGTATTCCTTCCCTTCGGTACGAAGCAGACCTTTTTCCCGGGCGGCGGCATAAGAACCAGCTGCGAGCAACTTATCCCACTCAATAACCTCAGCGCGAATAAACTTATCTTTGAAATCAGTATGAATCGCGGTACCTGCCATGGGCGCATTCCAACCACGTTTAATCGTCCAGGCACGTGTCTCATCTTCACCCGTCGTAAAGTAAGTAATCAAATCTAAAAGTGTGTAGCCAGCCTTAATAAGCCGATCAATACCATCTTCAGAAACACCTAAGCCTGCACGCATTTCTTTCTTTTCTGTTTGCGATAAATCTTTCAAATCAGATTCGATGGCAGCATCAAAAAGAATATAGTTAGCGTTATTTGTTTTGAAAAAGTCCATTAATCGATCCCATTGTTCACCTTGTACTTCATCAAGATTTTTACCGCCTGATTTTTTATTCAATGCATACAAAATCGGTTTGGAAGACAAAAGACACAACTGTTTAAAATATGGTTCCTCATCACTTGTTGGAATAACAACTGAAGCCAATTGTTCGGCTTCAAGAGCAATCTTTAGGCGCTCAAGGAGTTCATGTTCTATCTTTGCCTCTTTTTTATTCGCTCGAAGCTCGCGAGCAACAGAACCCATTCGCTTATTTACTACAGAAAGATCAGCTAATATAAGCTCAAGATTAATTACCTCGATATCTCGGCGTGGATTAATACCTCCATCAACATGAATCACATCAGCATCTTCAAAAATACGAACAACTTCCAAAATGGCATCGGTTTCTCGAATATTTGAAAGAAACTGATTTCCTAAACCTTCACCTTCAGATGCACCTTTTACTAATCCAGCAATATCAACAAATTCGATTGCTGCCGGAATTGTTTTTGCCGACCTACTAAACGTAGTGAGTTTTTCTAAGCGTTCATCCGGAACCGCAACAACACCCACAGAGGGATCAATCGTACAAAATGGATAATTTTCGGCCGGTACCGCCTTTTTAGTCAACGCGTTAAACAACGTTGATTTTCCAACATTTGGGAGGCCAACAATTCCAATAGAAAGTGACATAGGGTTCAAAATAACATAAAGAAACGGAAATGTGAAAAAGAAAAAGATCGCCCACGCAGATGGGCGATCTAATGAAAACGTTTAACCGCGGGACATTTTCGACCCGCTACCGCATCGCTACGGTGGGTGCCAGTCGCGGCATCTGCGCGCAGGACAATCGCCCTGTTGCCGCCTTGGATAGGGGTTAACGAATCTCCGCACTTGTGCACGGAAAATTGGTTCGTAAACGAAAACAAGAAGAAAAAGTACAAGAGCTCCAAGAAAGAACTCTTGCCATAACTGCGGCATTGAATTCCTTTCGTTAGCCTCGAAATAAGGTACTAGAAACTAGGAATTCTGGCAAGCTCCTTAAGCCCCAAGTAGTTTTCGCATCTCCTCTTGGTTAACCGCAAGAACTGCAACAGTAGCATCTTGCTGTGACATTCCTTCTTTTACTTTTCCTTGGATTTCAAGTGCAAGTCGAGCAAAAAATTCAGGGTTCTTTTCAACAATACCGATAATTCTCTCTCGTTCAGCTTCTGGAATATCTTTTAATTGCGCCGCCATCGCTTTTTTCATCAAAAACTCTTTCAACATGACTTGTAGAAACTATTTATTTTTTAATTTTTCTTTCAAAAACACTAACGCCCCATGAATCCCTCCAATTGCTCCAAGTTCAGCTTTTTTAATTTCAGGTAACTGTTTAAAAATAGCAACTTTCTCTTTTACCTTATCATATAACCGTTCCATTGGAATAGCTGGGTTTCCAACCATCATAGAACCACCAAGAACAATAACATCAGGCGACCACATGACAATAAGATTGGTAAGCCCCACAGAAAGCCAATCGGCTAATTGCCCCCACAACGGATCATTTTGAGAAATTTCATACGGTTTTTTGTGAGAACGTTCAGCTACAGCAGTTCCTGAGATACAGTTTTCGAGAGTTGCTGGCATGCGATACTCGGGCAAAAGCGAATTATCGGTATCAATAATTTGTTGACCCGGCTCAAAACCACGTGCTGTTTCATCAGGTCTTCCATCAATAATACGAGTTCCTCCAACTCCCGTAGAAACGGTTATATACGCCATAATGTGTTTACCAATTCCCGCGCCCGCATGAGCCTCTCCCAAGCCTACAATAGTGCAATCATTCTCAATAAAAACGGGTGCTCCAAGCTTAATCTCCAATTCTCCAGGAATAGATTTACCTGACCAAAGAGGTAAATGAGGAGACACTTCTATCGTTCGACGATCAGGCGAAAGAGATCCTGAAACTCCACCAGCAAGTGCTTCAATTTTTTCACTTCCTGCAAGTTCTTTTGCTATCGTTACGAACAACTCCATTGCAGATTCAAACGATTGTGGAGTATCAACAATCCGAGGCGTATCAAAAGAATCGAGCGAACTCGCGCGAGCAATTCTCATTTTTGTGGCGCCAATATCAAAAAGAATATACATCCCGTTAGAAATCAATTAGTTAATATGTATTTGAAAATTTTCTCATCAAAAGTACAAAACAAATTGTAACATCTTGTGCGCGGTCGCGTGGCGCGACCTATTTCTAACGGGATACACCCGGTAGAAATTAACCAATCAACTTTTTAAAACGTTCTATAATTTCTACCGCCTCTGGTTCAGCTCGATATATTTGTGCCGTTTTTAATGCTACCCAATCAGCAAGAAGAAGTGAACCAAAAATACGCGCTGGCCTTCCCTTTCCTGTTAATTGAACACGTGAGAAAGAAAGCCCCCGTTCCGAATACAACTGTTCAGTCACGCTCGTGCGTACAATAATTCGAGGATGATCTTCTGCATCTTCGATAAAAATAAAATGTAACTTTTCTGATAATTCTTTTGTGGAAGGTAACACATCCATGCCAGCCAATTCATTGTGATTTAATTCAGGAAATACATTATAAAATGCGGGAATTTTTCCTGTTTCATTACATTTTATTTTCCAATTATAAGCAATTGAAGCATTTATATCAGATGCATAGACAACAGGAATCCTACCCTTCATCTGCGCCGCTATATCTTCTCCTGCTTTTTCTAACTCATTAGGCTGAAGAGCTGCTGAAAGGGTGTGAAGTTCTTTCATATGAGAATCACTGCCAACAAGACGCGCGAGGGCTAAAATTGAGTACCCAAGAGCCGATCTTGGCTGAATCCCGGTATTAGGTAGGATAATGAGTGGTATTTTGTTTTGTCTTGCAATATCAATCAACGCTCCCCCTGCTGCAATTACTGCACAATTCTTTTTTTTATCAATTGCCATCTTCAAAAAAGAAATAGTTTCTTCGGTGTTGCCCGAGTACGATGAAGCAATATAAAACGTAAGATCTACCCCACCTCCGGTTGAAAGCGGTAAATCGTAGGAACGATGCGTTGTTATTGGGATTGAAGGATACATAGAAGAAAACACATCGGCGGCAAGATGAGACCCGCCCATACCACCAACAACAACTCTCCAACCACCCTGAACGCTAAAGGTTGGCATCCGGTCAGCATTTTCAATTATCGGCTCGAAAGAAAACTGCGTAGCAAAATCTCGAATGACTTGTTCCATAGTCTTATTCTATCACGGGGAGATTTGAGATATCCGTGTATAAATCGACCGAAGAAAGGTCGTGCAAAATCACGGCTGGCATTTCAGATAAAGATACATCTTTTTTAAGAACATGCTCAAGAGCTGGTTTTTTAGCCTCACCAGAAATATAAACAACTGCGTGCGTAATCCGTCTTAATAACGACAAAGTTGAAGTGACTCTCAACGGAAACTTGCTTTTTGCTCCAGCGTCATACCCCCGAATATACGTATGTTCATTATCAAAAAGTTCATCAAAACGACTTTTACTTTCTGGAAACGGCATAATGCCGGCAATATGCCCATCGTCACCCATACCGAGAGTTGCAATAATAACTCCGCTTGGATTTCGCTTCATCCATGAAAGAATAGCTTCGCCGAAACGATTCGCAACACTATCTGGAGTATCATCTTTTGTATTTACAGGATGTATATAAGATGATCCACTCAAAAGACTATTCTTAAAAAAAGAAGTTTTGGAAAGTTTATTAAAATTACTCTCCTCTTGATTAACACGCTCATCAATAACCGAAATAGTTACATTACTCCCACAAAAAAAGGGATCGGCACATTCTAAAAGTTCGAGTGAAGAACCTCCAGACAAGAGAAGAAGAATCGATATATCTTTTTTTAAAAACAACAATTGCGAAAGTTTCTTTCCGGCAAGAATTGGTAAGGTCTCTTTCTTTTCAACATGAACATTCATTATTTTTTTGATGAATCAGTGTCAACACTGTGCCCTCCGAAAGAGTTACGGAGTGCCGAAAGAACCTTCCCTGTATATGAAGGCTTACTAGCAGATTTTTTTCGAAAGACAAACGATTGTTTAATGATTGGGGTCTGGACTTTCACTTTCCGAGCAAATTTTACAGTCCACTCGCCTTCTCCTGTATGAGCTACCGTACTTGAAACATCATCGAGGTCAGTGCCGAATTTTTCATAAGCATCTTCAAGCCACCCAACCAACCGCGACTCAATAACGCTTCTATTATTATACAAATGAGCCACCTCTTTTAGATCAAGATCAAATGGTGATTTTTTAAGAATTTCAAATCCTTCTGCGAGGGCCTGCATCATTCCATATTCAATACCGTTGTGAACCATTTTTACAAAATGCCCTGCACCAGCTCGACCAACATGAGCGTAGGCACCTGGGGCCGCAATCGCACGAAAAATGTCTTCCTGTGCTTCAACGTCATCATTTTCGCCACCAACCATGACACAGGCACCTGTACGAGCACCTCCTGGCCCACCAGAAACTCCCGCATCAATAAAATGAAGACCACGTAACTTTAGAAGACTGCTTCGAGTAACAGTATCTCCAAAAAAACTATTTCCTCCATCGATTATGGTGTCACCCTTTTCAAGACACTGAACTAGAGCCGTGAGCATTTGATCAACAGCATTTGAAGGTACCATCATCCACACAATACGCGGTGTCGGTAAACGATGAGCAAGACCTCCTAACGTGTCAAAAACCTCAAACCCTGCATCTTTTGCCTGTTTTCTTCCTTCTTCTGAACGGTTCCACCCAATAACTTCATACCCCTGTTCTTTCAGTCGCAGTGCCATATTCAAACCCATCTTTCCAAGTCCAAGATATCCGATTGTTTTTTTAGGTGTACGCTCGTTTGCCATAATTATTATGGAAATTACTATATTAAATAAAAACTTATTTTATTGGAGGATCTCCAAAACCCTCTTTAAAATACTGCCTGGCCCAGACACGAAATGGTGTTTTTGTTTTATATTCAGAAAGTGTACCACTCTGCCACACATCAACAACATTCGAAACATACGACCAAGACGCATCAACCTCGGCAGTTGAAGTAAACAATGTTTGATCGCCTCGAATACAGTCAAAAAGAACACGTTCATATGCCGTAGGCGGTTTTACATCACCTCCGTTTTTAGCTACATCATCATAAGAAAAAGAAAGAT